>NZ_JBITLS010000005.1:0-602535 GCF_044465465.1 Nonomuraea sp. NPDC049655 | reverse complement strand
ACCGGCAGATCAATCCAAAGGCAGCACGGCCAGTTAGACCACGGGCCAGGACCTCGTCCGGGCGGCACAAGAAGATCCTCACAGTTCGACCAGATTTGGGTCCAGATCTCGCGTGGGAAGGCGGCGAAGGCCAGGAGATCCTCCCGGGCGGCGTCCAGGTGCTCGGCGGCGGCCGGATGCTTGCCCTTCAGCGCGTCCAGCACCCAGGCGTGCTGGGCCCGCACCGAGGCGGCGTCGGGCTGGTCGAAGATGGTCCGCACCAGCGTGGCCACGAACGGCTGCGCGCTCTTGGCCGCGCAGGAACGACAGCCAGGCCGCGCCGTCCTCGCCGGTGGTGACCTCCAGCCCGAGGATCTCCCGCCGTCCGTCGGCGTTGACGCCGGTGGCCACCGGGCAGTGCACGTTGATGATGCGGCCGCCTTCACGCACCTTCTGCGTCAGCGCGTCCAGCCAGAGGAAGGTGTAGGGGCCGGCGTCCAGGCCCGGGTGCGGAAGGCTTCGACCTGCTCGTCCAGGATCTTGGCCATCTGGCTGACCTGGCTTTTGGAGATGTGTTTGATGCCGAGTTGCTCGACCAGCTTGTCCACCCGCCGGGTCGAGACCCCGAGCAGGTAGCCGGTGGCCACCACGCTGATCAGCGCCTGCTCGGCGCGGCGGCGGCGCCCCAGCAGCCAGTCGGGGAAGTAGGAGCCCGAGCGCAGCTGGGGGATGGCCAGTTCCACGGTGCCGGCGCGGGTGTTCTGACCCGGTTCATCAGCCGTGCCGCCACCGAAGGGGGACAGCGCGCTCTCCCCCTTGGCGGCGGCCCGAGCACTTCGCAGCAGGTCCTCCCGGGGAGAGTCCTTGAGAGCATGTCTTCAAGCTTTTGTGTGATCTTCAGAGGCTCCCTTCTTCGGCGACGCAGATGCCGGCGGCCAGGGCGCGAGTCTCGGAGACCTGTGCGGAGGTCTCGCTCGGTGCCCCGGTGAGCGGTGGGGTACGGTGTGTAGCGCGAGCTACGGGAGGATTGCCCCATGGTGTCGGTTAAGAAGGTTCAAGTCGCTTTTGATTGTGCGGAACCTGAGCGCGTCGCGCGGTTCTGGTGCGAGGTGCTGGGATATGTCGCACCGCCCCCACCGGAGGGGTTCGCCAGTTGGGGCGACTACAACCGCTCTTTGCCGCCTGAGCAGCGCGATTCATGGTTCGCCTGCAGCGATCCCTCAGGTGTGGGTCCCCGGCTCTACTTCCAGCGAGTTCCCGAAGGCAAGGTCGTCAAGAATCGAGTGCACCTTGACGTGCGGGTCGGCACCGGGCTCGTGGGCGCCGAGCGCCTGGCCACACTCGAGGCCGAATGCGCCCGGCTGATCGCGCTCGGCGCGCAACGCGAGCGGCTACTACCTGCCGATGAGGAAAACGAGTCGGTCATCGTGATGCAGGACATCGAGGGCAACGAATTCTGCCTCAGTTGAAATCCTTTCTCCGGTCAGGCCCATTTGCGACCTCGTGATCATGGGTCGTTCCCCTTCGCGGCGACAGGGCGTGAGCAGACCGGGATCATCGAGGGTGTGAGTTCGCGGGGCACGCGGCGTTGCGAGGGCTGCGGCGGTCTATTGCCGGAAGCTGCTCGCGTCTTCGAGAAGGTTCTGCTCCAACGCCTGCCGGTCGCACGCCTGGCGAGATCGGGAACGACAGCGTGCCGAATACGACGCTGCTGTGGCGGAGCTGGCAGGTCGGGGTCTGACCAGAGGGCCCACCGGCGCGGAGGTGCGGTCGGCGCGGACCTCTGGTCGCCTGCCCGGTGTGCGGCAAGTCATGGTGGCGGGGTCTGCGTCCGCCGTTCGGATGCCCAGTACTGTTCGGATCGTTACCGGGCGGCCGCGTGGCGAGAACGACACGGAGTGGTGCCCGGCTGGTTGGCCGCGCTCCGCTCCAAGGGGATGGGTTCGCGTTCGGAGTAGCCGTTCGCGTTCTGAAGCCGTTACTAGGTAACGGCTGGACGTGACGGTAACTGCGTTCGGGGCGGCCAGGTCTTTGAAGTACAAGAGAAAGGGCTTCCTGCTCCTCCAAAGTGCGCCGGCAGAAGTCGCCGTAGTCATCGTCGCTGAACGTGGCGGCCGGCGGCGTGCGCAGGCCCGGCCGGCTTGTCGCGGTGGTCGCCCGTCTGCGTAGCCGCCAGTGTTCGGGCACCTATCCTTGCTTGCATGGGTGACGTACTGAAGGGGCGAGGTTGCGCGTGGGAGTTCGAGGACGGTGGGCTGCGCATTACGCCTGAACCGGGCAAGGCGTCGAAACTGAGCATGGAGCTCGGAGAGCGGTTCGTGCCGTACGACGCGCTGGCCGATGTCATGCTGGAGCCTGGTGCACGCGGCAGGGTGGCGTTGCGGGTGGTTCCCCGAGAGGGAGCCGATCCGGTCATGTCCGCGGCAACGGGGCAGCTCCAGGAGTCGCTCGATCCGTACCGGCTGGTGCTGCCCGCCGCCACGAAGACGCTGGCCGACCAGTATGCCAACGAGGTGCGCGCGGCCCTGTCCCAGCGCGGTCCGGCTGAGCGGTTCCTGATCGCCGGTCCTTCGGTGCCGCGTAGTTTCAAGGCATGGGACGGTGAGGCCGCCTTCGACGGGCAGGCTGTCACCTTCACCTGGTTCGCGTCCGGAGCTTCCCCGGCCAAGTACACGGCAGGTGACCGGCGTTACCCGATCACCGAGATCGAGGGCGTCGAGTGGCATGCACTGGAGGACGCTCGTGGGTCATTGCGGCTGCGCATCCGTGGGCACCAGGCCCTCTCCAACCCCAACAACGATCCCGCCTCCGTGGTGTTCGGCATCGGCTGGGGAGCCACGCATCACTCCCTGCCCTTCGCCGCCGCCGTGCTGGCCGCCGTACAAGCTCACATGATCGAACAGGTCACGGCGGAAGGCTGAGCTGCTGTCCCGTATGTGATTTTTGTGCGCGTTGGCGCCTTGGAACTCAAGGCACCCGACGGCACGCTTTCGTCCGGGAAGAACCGCACCATCAGCACGGTATCCGCTCAGAAATACGGTTTCGTACTATGAGCTGGAGTTTTGCTGCACGATCAGGGCAGCGAGTGCGACCATCGCGAGGTGTGCCGCCCGAATATTAAGATTCGTGGGCTGAGCTGCGATCAAGCGGCGTGGAGGTATTCGCTCATCACGCCTGCGACGACGAGCCTTCGGCGGATGGATCGCAGGCCATTGAGTTCGGTCACGTCGCGGGCGGACCGCGTTGCGGTGTCTGGCGCCGTTGGCGCCGGGACTGGTGCGGCCGGTGCCCGTTGTAGGGGTTCAGGTACTCGCGGAGCACGAGGGCCAGATGGCGTTCGCTGAGGATCAGCATCCGGTCCGGGAGTTCGCGGCGCAGGGTGCCGATGGCCCGGTCGCAAATGGCGTTGATCCTCGGCGTCTACGGCAGTGTGGTGATGGTCCGCAGCCCATTGGCTGTGAAACCTCCCGAAGGGCGACGGTGAAGAGCGGAGCCCGATGGCGCTCCGTCTCTTCTATCTGATCTTCTGCCGCGTCGTGGGCCGGCTAACGCTGCTGACTCGTAGCGACGCGACCAAGAACATGGAGATCCTCGTGCTGCGGCACGAGGTCGCCGTGTTGCGCCGTCAACTTGGCCGTCCGAGGCTGTTGTGGGCAGATCGAGCGGTGCTGTCCGCGCTGGCCCGCAGACTGCCGGAGATGATGCGGGCACAGCGGATCTCCTCATCGGTGAACACACGGGTTGCCAACGCGCCTCACCCGCCCAGGTCAGCCCCCGAAGCAACGCAGCCTGGGCTTACGCCGGGGATCTCGCCTCCTCCTCCCGTGGTCGACCAGTAGTGGGGCTGCAGACGGGCCGCCGATACGCAGGGCCTTCCTCGCCTAAGCGAACCGTCCCCAGGTCGTGACGAGCGGACGGTAGCCCTGGCGGGACCAGAAGGGGACGGACAGCGGATTCGGGGCCGCGTAGTGCACCAGTATGGTCTCGACGCCTGCCGCTGCGGCCTCGGCATGGGCGTGGGCGGTCAGCGCGGTGCCGATGCCGCGGCCCCTGCTGACCGGCCGCGCGTACAAGGAGCCCACGTACGCCACGGGCGGAGGCTTCTGCACGGCGGGCGCGATCCAGCCCGAATGGTCGGGGTGATGGACTGCGAGCATGCCGGCGACTTCACCGTCCGATTCGGCCAGCCAGCACCAGCCGTCGTCACGGGCGAGCTTCTCCTCGAGCTCGGCCCGAGCGGCGGAGGGCGTCGAGGGCAGCACCGAGAACCAGCCGAACTGGGCCTCGTAGTCGACCAGCTCCACGTACAGCCGGCACATGGCATCCAGATCGTCCGCCGTGGCCCGCCGTATACCTGGAGACGAGTGCCCGCCCGCTGAAGCGGGGCCGACGCGGACGCCGAGCACAGAGCGTGGCGCGAACCCCCGCCTGACCAGTGCCGCCACGGGCGCGGCATCCCGGCTCGGCCAGTTCACCACGAGCCCGGAACCCGGCTCGGCGTCGAGGGTCGAGATCCACCGGTCGAGGAGGCCGCCGAGGGCGTCCGCGGGGTTGTCGTCGGCGACTCTGGCGTGGAGGGAGTAGGTGGTCAGCGGGCCCCAGCGCACTGACGGGGCGCCGGGGTCGGCTCTGGTCACCGAGGGGGCGCCGACAGCGTTCACGGCCTCGATCAGGTCTTCGCCGAGATCCGCGACGGCGACGAGAGGGTCGGCGGCGCGCACACGCTCACGGTGACAATCGATCACATCACTCACGGTTTGCACACTAATCCGCCGTGGCGACATTTCAGCTTCCGCAACGGCTGCGTGCTCGTTTCCGCCCCCACATAGCCATCGAGGCCCGAAGATCGTTGGGGGGCCGAGACGCCCCTCCTGGGATCATGGTGGCGTTGAGGCGTGAGCAGGCATCCGATCGGCCAGTGGCGTTAGCGATCCAGGGCGGGCCGGGGGTTACCGCCATCCAGGGGCAGACCACGTACGAAAGAAAGGGACAGTCGCGTCGCTGACCAGAGCGATCACACGGCCCCGCCTAGCGTGCCGCATGGCCGCGATGGGTGTGCTCTGGAGCTGACGATGTTCACGCAGGTGCGGCGGAGGCGGCGGTTGTGGTGGCCCACCACTGACGCAAGGGGGCGGCGCCGGCCGAGGCCGCCCTGGAGGGGATGTACACGCTGCGCTCGCGTGATGACGCCGCGCGGCTGCAACAGGCGCCGGCCGCGCGGCCGTCGCGGGTTCTCGTCATCGGCGCCTGGTTCATCGGCTCGGGAGGCGGCCTCCATCTGCCGGGAACTCGCTATCCCGGTGACAGTCGCCGAGCGGGGCTCGGCGCCGCTGGTCGGCGCGCTCGGCGGAGTGATCGGCCAGATCGCCGCGCAGATGCGGCGCGACCATGGCGTGGACCTGCGCTGGGGGGTGGGCGTGTCGTCGCTGGAGGGCGACGCGGGCGGACACGTGCGGCCTGCTCGGCTCTCGGACGGGACCGCCATCGAGGCCGACCTGATGCTGGCCTCGCTGGGGTCGATCCGTGACGTGGAATGGCTGGAGGGCTCCGGACTGGCGGCCGGCTTCTGGGGTGTCGGCTGCGACGCCGGCGGGCGCGCCTTCGACATCAACGGCGTGGCGACCGACAGGGTCTACGTGGCGGGAGATGTCGCGCGGTCGATCGGTCCCTCATCATGCTCGAACGCGGCCTGCGTGAGGTCCTTGCCGAATACAAGGCCTACTCGATGGGCATCGACCACATCGGACCCCGCAGCAGGCCGGCCCTCCGCGGGCGCTGCTCGATCTCGTCGACGCCGACATCGAGCCGACATCGAGGTGCCCCGACGCGACCGCCTCACCCGGGCATTCACGCAACCGGCCTGCAATCGAACGACGAGCGGGGCGGTAGTCAAGGACCACGAATCCAGCCCGGTCCACCGTGAACGGCGACAACTAGGCATGCCACATCGTCAGGGCACTTCCACGGGCCGTGAATCGTGATCGAGTACGGGTACGTGGGCGCGTCGCATTTCGCTGGTCGCTGCGCCAAGTTGTCGCCGAATACCCAACCGTGGCATCGCTCCGGTACGACATCCCCTGCCCCACAACGACCGACTACTCCATCTCGCGGATGACAACGTAGGGTGTCGGAACTTCGGCCCGCCCCCTCCTGGAGTCGGCGGGTCAGTACCGGCTGCCGGCCGGTGCGGGCAACGCGTCCAGATCCGCGAGGTCTTCCGGGGTGAGCCTGAGGCGTGCCGCGGCGGCGTTCTCCTCCACCCGTGAGCGACGCCGGCTCCCCGGAATCGGGACGACGTGCTCTCCCTGGGCGAGCGTCCAGGCGAGGGCGACCTGGGCCGCGGTCGCCTGGTGCCGTGCGGCGATCCGCTCCACCGCGTTCACGATGACCAGGTTGGCCTTCAGGTTCTCCTCCTGGAAGCGGGGGTTGCGGGAGCGGTAGTCGTCCGGGGAGAAGCCGGCCTCACGGAAGCGGCCGGTCAGGAAACCGCGGCCGAGCGGTGAGTAGGCGACGAAGGCGGCGTCGTGGCGGGCGCACCACTCCAGGGACGTGGACAGGTGGTCTCTCGTCCACAGGGACAGCTCCGACTGCACGGCCTTGATCGGGTGGACGGCCTGCGCCCGGTCGAGCTGTTCCAGGCTGAACTCCGAGACCCCCACGGCCAGCGCCTTGCCCGCCGCCACCATCTCGGCCAGGGCGCCGACACTCTCCTCGACCGGCACCTCGGGGTCCGGGCGGTGCAGGTAGTACAGGTCGACATGGTCCACGCCCAGCCGCCGGAGCGAGGCGTCGACGGCCGCGCGCAGATGCTCGGGCCTTCCGTCCGGCACAGGCAGGGCGGGGGCGCCGTTCTCGGTGGTCCGCGCGACGTTGCCGCCCTTGGTGGCGAGCACGACCTCCTCCCGCCGTCCGGCGATGGCCCTGCCGACGGTCTCCTCGTTGGTGAAGGGTCCGTACACGTCGGCGGTGTCGAGGAAGTTCACGCCCAGGTCCAACGCCCGCCCGATGACGGTACGGGGGTCCTCGGCGTCCGGGGAGTCGCCGTACGCCCACGTCATCCCCATGCAGCCGAGCCCGACCGCGCCCACCTCCGCTCCGCCGGGCCACAACCGCCGGGTCATCCGATCCTGATGCATCTCGCCGTTCACGACGTTTCTCCTCTTCATCCGATCAGACCATGCGGTCTGCCCAGGAGCGGAGTGATGAATCGCCGGTCAGCGGAGGCGTCGGAGAGGGATTCGGCGCCGTCGTGGGCGGTGTGCCCGCCGTCCCTGGGGATCTCCGCGCCGCTGATGCAGGACGACTCGTCGGAGATCAGGAAGGCCGGTGAAGCGGCTCAGGCGCCGTCGCCCGGGTTCACCGGGCCGTCGCGGAGTACGCCGCGTACCGTGTCGAGCCGTACCCCCGGGTCGAACTCCGTCAGCCACCAGGTCGCGCCGGCGGCGGCGTACGGCAGCGGGTCGACGCCGGCGGGCAGGCTGACGGCGATGTCGTACGAGGCAATGTCGCCGTTTCGCAGCTCGGTGAGGGTGCCGGCGACCTCGGCGAGCTGGTCCGGGTGTTCCAGGTTGATCGGAAAGAAGCCGTCGAGCCGGGCGGCGCGGCGGATCGGCTTGACGTTGCCGGGGAATCCGGCGGCCCATACCGGCACGCCTGGCCGCTGAACCGGCTGCGGCAGGAACGTGATGTCGTCGACGGTGTAATGCTCGCCGCGGTGGCGCACCGGCTCTCCGGACCACGCGGCGGCCAGGATGGCCAAGGACTCATCGAGCATCCGCCCCCGCTGCCGGTCGTCGAGCTGCTCGCCGGTCCTGGACAGCTCGCCGCCGAACCGATCGCTGCCGAGTCCGACGCCCAGGGTGAGGCGGCCCTCGCTCAGCTGGTCCAGTGTCGCGGTTTCCCGCGCCACCTTGGCCGGACGCCGGCGGGCGAGCGTCGCCACCATCGGACCGAGCCGCAGCCGCTCGGTGGCGGTCGCGACCGCCGCGAGCGTGATCCACGAGTCGGCGACCTGCTGGACCGGCGCCCGCCAGGACAGGTGATCCCATACGAAGCAGCCGTCCCACCCGGCCTCCTCCGCGTCGGCGGCCAGGTTCGCCACCGCCCGCGGGTCGGCGAGTTCGTCGAAGAGCGGCAGCCATAGTGCCGATCGCAGCCGGCTCACGGGCGCTCTCCGCTGGAGACCGAAAGGATCTCTGCGATCGCGATGTCCCAGAGCTCCGGTGGCGGCATCTGGTGCCCCATGCCCTCGAGCGGGACCAGCCGGGCTCCCGGGATCTCCCGCGCCAGCGCCTCGCCGTGCCCGTACGGGAGCAGCGGGTCCGCGGTGCCGTGCAACACCAGCGTGGGCGTCGCGATCTCGCCGAGGCGGGCGCGGACGGGCTCGCCGCCGTCGAGCTGCCAGTGGTTCTGCGCCGACGCAGGGGACGGGCTGCGGTCCCAGACGCGGCCGGCGATGCGGCGCATCCGCTCCTCGTCGACGGGAATGGTGCCCGCGAAGGTGCGCTCGCCGTCGGTGTAGTACGCGATGACGGCCTCGCGGTCGGACCAGTCGGGCGTCTGGTCGCCGTCCTCGGCGAACCGCTTCGCCAGTTCGGCGCTCATCGGCGGCAGGTCATGGCGGTCGGGGCCGCCGGGTCCGCCCGGGCTGGTGGCGATGAGCGTCAGGGAGGCGACCCGGCCGGGGTGGCGCACGGCCAGGCGCTGGGCGATTCCGCCGCCCATGGAGACGCCGACGATGTGGGCGGCCGCGATGCCGAGTTCGTCGAGCAGGCCGACGGCGTCGTCGAACAGGGCGTCGTTTCCGTACGGCGGCGCGCCGGGCGGGAAGGTCGTGGAGCGGCCGGTGTCCCGGGTGTCGTACCGGATGACGTGCCGGCCGCCGGCGGCGAGGCGCTCGCAGAAGTCGTCGTCCCACCAGTCCATCGACGCCTCGGCGCCGCCGATGAGCAGCAGGGCGGGCGCAGCCGGGTCGCCGAACGTCTGGACGCAGAGCTTTATGCCGTTGATGTCGAGGAGCCGCTCGGGGTGATCTTGGTTGGCGTTCATGTCCGGCACGCTAAGCCTGGCCGCCCCATCGCGAAAAGCTATGATTTTCGATCGAGTCGATCGCCTACAGCGATATACCGTGCTCCATCTGGCCGGCCAGCTCAGCGGCGGCTGCGACGGCGAGGTCGATGGCCCGGGCCGCCAGCGGCGACCGGATGCGCCCGGTCGGCCGACACAGGTACCACGTGCAGGTGGGCGACGGTTCCAGCCGATGGATACGGAGCCGGTCGTCGGACCAGACGTCCGACCCCATGAGGGCGAGCCAGGGCAACACCGCCGAGCCCAGGCCCACCCGCACCATCGAGACGACGGTTTCGTGGCCGGCCGTGCGGAACACGATCCGCGGCCGGGCGCCCGCGCCGGCGAGCTCCCGTTCCAGCCATCTTTGGTGGACGGTGGGCGGCCAGGCGACCATGGGAGTGTCGTCGAGCAGCTCGACCGGTACCGGACCGTCGGGGAACGCGCCCGCGGCGGCCACCAGGAGGTGAGGCTCGTCCAGCAGCTCGACGTGTTCGACGTCGCCGTCGATGCGGTCGTAGTGGAACAACAGGTCGAGATCTCCGATGTTCGGGTTCTCCGGTTCCACCTCCGACAGCCTGACGTCGCAGCCGGGGTGCTCGCCCAGCAACCCGCGCACCACTGCGGGCAGGATCAACCGGGTCGCGCCCTGGAAGGTGCCGACGTCGATCCGGCCGTGACCCGCCTTGAACCGATCGACGGCGTCGGTCAGCGCCTCCGACCTCGCGAGCAGATCACGCCCGTGGGCCAGGACCAGCTCGCCGAGAGGAGTGGCGCGTACCGGCCTTGGACCTCCTGGCCGGTCGAAGACGGCCCCGCCGACGGCCTTCTCCAGCGCGGCGATCTGCTGGCTCACCGACGACTGGGTGTAGCCGAGGCGAACCGCCGCCCGGCCGAACGTCCCCTCCTCGGCGATGGCGGCCATCGTCCTCAGGTGGCGCAGTTCCACGTCAGCCATGACAGCCAGGCTATCGTCAAGAGCGATTGATTCGAGCGAAATAATCACATTCATTGATGAATGCGCGCTACTCCCGGTGCCCCTGCGCGACCGGCTGGGCCGCAGCCCTGCGCGCCCCCCCGTCGGCTGCCTCCGCACCACCCGGCCCCCGGCGCGCTCAACCCTCTGAGAAGAGGGTGACCAGTTCCTTCCTGCTGGCGTCGTCCAGGGTGTGGCCGAAGGCCCGGGACAGTTTGTCGACGAGGTTGCGGGCACGCGTCTCGCGTTGCCGGAGCACGGCGCCGACGTCTGCGAGAGGCGGCCCTGGGACCTCCGTCGTCTCGTCCGCCGGGACGATCTCGTAGGGGTTGGCGATCGAGCCGTTTCCGAGGGGGAACCAGAACAGCTGGATGATCGAGCTGTCGCCGGCCGGTTCCTCGCCCTCGGAGCTGCCGAATGTGACGGCGGCGCCGTCGTACCACCAGTCGGTGTCGGCGGGAATGGGCACGGTCATCACGTTCGGGGTGGTGAGGGTGTTCCCGCCTCCCGGAGGGGCGACGATGCCGAGCATGGTGACCTGCCCGCCCACCACGTCGAGACCGCCGGTCAGTGTGGCCACGCCGCCGACGGTGAGCGGCCCGCTGACGTTCGCCGCGCTCGTGCCCGCCCCGGCCGGCACCGTCTGCCCGCTGACGTCGAGCGCGCCGGCGGAGGTGAGGCTGCTCGCCGTGACGTCGCCGGCGAGGAGCGTGCCGGTGGTCGTCGTACCGGCGAGGGTGGCCGCACCGGTGATCGTCGCGCTCCCTGCCGTGAGGGACGTGGCGACGAGATCGGGATCCTGTACGGCGACCGTCGTCGACATCGACGCCGTCAAGGGCGCCCCGGTCAGCCCGACCACGTCGACGACGACCGTGAAGACCGTGTCGCAGAACAGCCGGCGCGAGGTCCAACCGCTGTTCCGCTGATGCGGGCTGCCGGGCGCGCTCTCTGCTTCGAGACCGGGATGGGAAGTTCAAGGCCATCATGGACGAGGTACTCACCGAGGCCGGCATCAAGACCGTGCTCACCGGCATCCGGATGCCGCAGATGAACTCCATCTTGGAACGGTGGGTGCAGTCCTGCCGCCACGAGCTTCTCGACCGCCGCCTCATCTGGAACGAACGCCACCTTCGGCACGCCCTGCGCGAATACGAACGCTTCTACAACCGGCACCTGGCACATCAAGCCCTGAGCCAAGCGGCTCCACCGCGTCCCGCCCCGGACCCGATCACCGGACCCGGACGAATCATCGATCTGAACATACGCCGACGAGACAGGCTCGCCGGCGTCCTCCACGAGACCTCACACGCCGCTTGACCAGCACGGACGGGATCAACGGCAGGCGCAGGGGCGCGAGGGCCCGCGTGCGTCATGCCCGGAATGATCAAGCCGCTGTCGAGGAGGAGGGGCTTAGCCACAGGTCAGAGGCTAAGGCTCGCGCGGTAACGGTCATGCCCTGTGAAGCCATCGGCTCAGCCGGTACGAGTTCGAAGCGTCTGTCACGTCAGAGGGAAGAGGGCCGTTACCAGGGGGATGCGGTGGCGGCCGATCGTGTTGTCCGGGCGGCTGTGGGTGGCACCGGCCGAGTACGGGTGATCGGTCCCGATATGCCCTCCTGCTGTTGGTGTCGGTCATTGCGGGCCTCGAAGTTGTCAGGTGGGGAAGATGCGGACATCGCATATGTACGCGACGTAGGCCTGTGAAGCGGAATGTCTGGAAGCGGGCAGGCGGCGGGTTTGCGGCTAGGGTGCGGAACGTGCGGATGGGCCTCGGTCAGTCGAGCAGGGCCGGTGTACCACGGGGAATGCGGCGGGGTAGCCGTTCTTCGCCCCGGCCAGGTAGCCGGTCCGTGGGTGGTAATTCGCGCGAGGGGATGTGAGTGGCGACGATCGTGACGGGGGCCGCCGGCTTCCTCGGGAAGGCGCTGACCGAGCTGCTGCTCGCGCGTGGCGACCACGTCGTCGCGATCGACCGCCGCCCCGTGTCATCGGAACGGGCCGATGGCGCGCTTACCGTGCTGGTCGCCGACCTGCTCGGCGACGATGAACGGGTGCGCGAGGCTTTCAAGGCGGCCACCTCCGTCTTCCACCTGGCCGGCCGGCCCGGGGTACGGGATGTCATCGAAGCCGGCGGCCGGTGGCGCGACAATGTGCTCGCAGGCTCACGCGTTCTGGCCCTCACCTCGCCGGGCACCCCGATGCTGATCGCGTCCTCCAGCAGCGTCTACGGCGGCACCAGGCGCGGGCGGCCCAGTCACGAGGACGACCGTCTGAGGCCGCGCGGCGAGTACGCCCTCAGCAAGGCGGCCCTGGAACGACTGTGCGCGGGGAGGCAGGTGACCGTGGTGCGGCCCTTCACCGTGGCGGGCGAAGGGCAGCGCCCCGACATGGCTCTGCACCTCTGGCTCGCCGCGGCCCGCGCCCACCGGCCGTTGCGGGTGTACGGCTCGCTCGATCGCACCCGGGACATCACCGACGTACGGCAGGTCGTCGCGGTCATGGCCGACCTGATCGGCCATCCTGGAGTCGTCAACATCGGTACAGGGCAGGGGCACAGCCTGCGCGAGATGATCGCGGCCGTGGCGGAGGCTACCGGCACCCGTCCGGTGGTCGACGTCGTACCCGCCTCCGTCCACGAGCCTGCCGACTCCCTCGCCGACACCCGCAGGCTCGCCGATCTGCTCGGCTGGGTGCCTCGTACGAACCTGCTCGATCTGGTGCGCCGCCAGGCGGACGCCGGGCCCTGAGCCGTCCCTGGACAGACGGCCGACCACCACGGACAATCGCGCTTGATGCGACTCCTGGTGTTCTTCCCCGGTGTGATCCGCGGTGGCTGCGAAGAGCACGCCTTCGTCATCATCCGCGCGGCCGTCCGTGGCGGCGACGAGGTCGTGGCCTGTTTCCCTCAGACCCCTGGCACTCGTTCACTCACCGACGACATCCGTGAGGCGGGCGCGAGCGTGCTGCCGTGGCCACTGGGCGAGATCGTAGACGGGCGCATGAATCTCGGCAGCGCGCAGCGACAGGAGGGCCTGGCCGGGCCCGTACTCGACACGGTGAACCCCGACGCGATCCTGCTCTTCCTGCCTGAGCCTGATTCAAGCATGGGATTCCTCACTGCCTGCGCCGACCGTGGCCTGCCGACCGTACCGGTGTTCTGCCTGGTGCCGCCTGAATGGCCGGTTTCGGAGGAGGATCGGCGGCGCGGAGCGCGGGCCAGGAGAGCCAGGCAGCGGTGGGTGGCGATATCGCAGGACAACCGCCGCCACCTCGCCACCGCGTTCCGCATCGGAGCGGCTGACGAGGTGGACTGTGTACTGAACGGCGTCGATCTGCCGCGCGACTGGCAGGAACCGGACTCCGGTACGGTCGCAGCGGTGAGGCGGGCTGTACGCGAGGAACTCGTCATGCCCCCGACGGCGAGGATCGCCCTCACCGTGGCCCGGCTGGCCGCGCCCAAGGGCCACGCCGACCTGCTCGCGGCGATTTCCGAGCTGCCGGCCGCCGCCGACGACGTACGTTTCGTATGGGCGGGAGAGGGAGGCGAGGACGAACGTCTGCTGTCCCTGATCGAGCGGGCCGGACTCGACGGGCGCGTCCACCTCCTCGGGCACCGCCAGGATGTGGCGCGGCTGTTGCACGCGGCTGACCTCTTCGTCTTCCCCACACACTGGGAGGGATGCTCACGAGCGCTGATCGAGGCGATGAGCGCCGGACTGCCGATCGTCGCCTCCGACGCCAGCAGCAACCCCGAACTGCTCGATGGCGGGCGGCTCGGCCTGCTGTTCCCCGCCCGCGACCGGACCGCACTGGCCGAGCGGATGAGTCAGGCATTGTCCGAGCCGGACGAGATGGCCGCGATGGCGGCCAAGGCCCGCTCCAAGGCACGCCGCGAGCTGACGGAGGCCGCGATGTGCGAGGGCACCCTGGCGGTCGTGGACAAGATCGTCCGGAGGTGACGGGGTGTGCGGCATTGCTGGAGCGCTCGTACCGGCCGGTGAACTCGACGTCGCGGAGTTGAGCGCCCTGACAGGCCGGATGAGCGACACTCTCGGTCATCGCGGCCCTGACGGGCGCGGCGCCTGGGTGGACGCGCGGGCCGGGATCGGGCTCGCGCACACCAGGCTCGCCGTCGTCGATCTCACCTCCTCGGGTCGCCAGCCGATGAGGACCAGGGCGGACGCCCCCGTCCTCGTGTGCAACGGCGAGATCTACAACCACCTCGAACTGCGTCGTGAGCTCGAGTCCGCCGGCCATCGCTTCCGGGGACGTTCCGACAGCGAGGTGCTCGCCGCGCTGATCGACAGACATGGCCTGCCGGCCGCGCTCGAGCGGGTCAACGGCGCCTTCGCACTGGCTCTCTGGGATCCCGCCACGGCCACCCTCCAGCTCGCCAGGGATCGGATCGGTGAGAAGCCCCTGTACTACGGGTGGTGCGGCGAACAGTTCGTCTTCGCCTCGGAACTCAAGGCGTTGCGCGCCCACCCGTCCTTCCGGACCCACCTGGACCGGCGTGCGCTGGCGCTGTACTTCGCCCATGGGTACGTGCCCGCCCCGTACTGCGTCTACAGCGCGGCTCGTAAGCTTCGCCCCGGGTGCCTCCTGACGCTCCGCGTACCGGCCGCGCCCGGTGACGAGCGAATCAGCCGGTACTGGTCGCTGCCGGACATCGCGGCCACCGGCGGTGCCGGGATCGGCTCCCATGAGGAGCTGGCCGAGGAACTGGATCAGGTCCTCCGCGACTCCGTCTCGCTGCGTTCTGCGGCCGACGTGCGCGTTGGCGTCTTCCTGTCGGGCGGCGTGGACTCGGCGGCGGTCGCCACGCTGATGGCACGGGAGTCGGCGGTCCCGCTGCGCACGTTCACCGCGGGTTTCGAGGAGCCGGACTTCGACGAGCGGGCAGCAGCCCACGCCGTCGCGCGAATGCTCGGCAGCGAACACGTCGATGTCGTATGCACGGCCCGGGAGGCACTGCGGCTCGTGGAGAGGATGCCGCGCATCTACGACGAGCCCTTCTACGATCCGGCCCAGTTGCCGACCGTGCTGCTGGCCCAGGAGGCCGCCACGGTCGTCAAGGCGGTGCAGTCGGGCGAGGGCAGCGATGAGCTGTTCGGTGGCTATCCGCCGTATCTGGCGGCGTTGCGCGACAGCGTCGCGAAGGCGGAGGCCGGACTGTCCGGACGGCGGGCCTTCGACCTCCATGCGCAGCGGCGGATCTGGGCCGATCCCGCGATTCCCCTCCTTGGCGCCGCGGACCCGGCGCCCTGGCTCGCCGACGCGCTCGGCACCATGGCCCTCGGCGACGCGCCGGCCGGGCTGCTTCTCGCCGACGCGCTTACCTGGCTGCCCGACAACTGCATGGTGAAGATGGATCGGGCCACCATGGCGGCGGGGCTGGAGGTGCGCTGTCCCTACCTCGATCCTCGTCTGATCGAGCTGGCCTTCCGCATCCCCTTCGATCTCAAGGTCACCGAGGCGGGCAACAAGCTGGTACTGCGGCGGGCCCTGCGCCGCCACCTGCCCGGCTGGGCACGCGAACAGCCCAAGCGTGGATTCAACCTTCCTCTCGCGGCCTGGCTGAGGGGCGCCCTTCGGGAATGGGCCGAGACCCTGCTCGACCGGGCCGTCATCGAGGAGGGCGGCCTGATCGACGCGGGCGCCGTACGCGCTCGCTGGAAACGCCATCTCGACGGAAGCGACGAGCACACCTACGAGCTGTGGACGGTGCTGGTATTCCAGAACTGGCTTCCTTACGGGACCGGCCGCGCAATAGCGTCGGACGCATGACGCGAGTGCATCCGTTCGCGGTCCTCACGGACGGCATCGTGGCCGAACCCGGCGTCGCCTCGTGGGGCCTGGACC
The DNA here is from genome assembly GCF_044465465.1 of Nonomuraea sp. NPDC049655. NCBI lineage: Bacteria > Bacillati > Actinomycetota > Actinomycetes > Streptosporangiales > Streptosporangiaceae > Nonomuraea > Nonomuraea sp. NPDC049655. The sequence continues at coordinate 586,653 of NZ_JBITLS010000005.1, read as the reverse complement.
GCGCTGACGTCATCGCCGTCGAAGCGTCCGGCTGCCTCCGGCACCTCGTGCTGACGGAGGCCGGCAACGGACAGGACATCCTGCCTGAGCTGCCCACGGCGCCGGTCGGAGCGCCCGTGGTCATCAGCTGGGGCCGAGGGCGGCTGGACGTCTTCATCCGCGACAGCGGCGGCGACCTGCTCCACTCGTGGTGGGAAGGCGCCTGGCAACCGTGGCGGGTGGTCGGGGCCAGCACGGCCGCCCCCACCGTCGTCAGCTGGGGGCCAGGGCGGTTCGACCTGTTCGTACGGACCCAGGAGGCGAGTCTGGCGCACTACTGGTACTCGCGCGGCCCAGGCATGCAGGGGCCGGAAGACTGCGGCGGGTCCTTCGCCGGCCGGCCGAGCGCGGCCACCACCAGCCTCTACGGCATCCACATGGTCGCACGCGGCCAGGCCGACGGGCTGCTCCGCTACCAGTACGCCCTCCCCCGCCAGCGTTCGCACGAGTGGACCACGTCCACCTGGCAGCCCGGCCGGGGCGCCTTCCACACCAGCCCCCCGGTCACTCCTGACGGATGCGAACCGCTGGCGTGCACCTCTGATCCCGTGCTTCTGCCCTGCAGGGGCGAGGGCCGCGTACCAGGACGACTCCTCGCCTACGCGCGCCGCGACGACACGTTGTTGTGCCTCGAACCACAGCTGTGGCAGCACCGGCCCGCCGACCGGGTCCTGGGGGCCGGCATCGCGTCCGACGCCTGCGCGACGTCGGCGGCTCCGCGCCGCGCCGACGTCTTCGTCCGTCTGCGCTCGGGCGCCATCGGCCATCTCACGCAATGGCTGGGCGAGACAGGCGACGCCGGCCTTCGGTGGGAGTCTCTGGACGACGGTCATGTCCGTGCCGGCAGTCGTCCTGCGGTGATCTCCAGCAGGACGGGGCGCCTGGACCTGTTCTTCCGTGGGGACGGCGGAGAGCTGTGCCACGGCTGGCGGGAGCCGGGCACGACGGACTGGAACGACCGTGCGGCCCGGCGGCTCGGAGGTGGACCCGGATGACGGGGCCGGCACCGCCCGCCACCACCGATGCGGCGCTCTTCGCGTCGCTGGCCGCGATACGCGCCGAGGACGGGACGCCCGTGGGCGCGGGCTTCCTGGTGACCGCCGGTCACGTGCTCACCTGCGCCCACGTCGTGAACGCCGCGCTGGGCGAGCGCGAGGACGAGGACCGCAGGCCGATGTCCGCCGTGTACGTGGACTTCCCGCTGGTGGCACCCGGCCATCTCGTCGCGGCTGACGTACGGGCGTGGTCGCCGATCGACGGGACCGGCGCGGGCGACTGCGCCCTGCTGACGCTGCGGGACGCGGCGCCCGAGCAGGCCGGTCCGGCACCGCTGCGCGCCCCCGGCGACGTCTGGGGCCACTCCTTCAGGACGTTCGGATTCCCGCGGGGTCACGGTGCCGGGTTGTGGGCCACCGGGCGGATCCGCGGGCCGCAGGGCAACGGCTGGATCCAGCTTGAGGACATCAAGACGCCTGGCGCCGCCGTGGAGCGTGGGTTCAGCGGCGGCGCCGTCTACGACGAGGAGCTCCGGGCCGTGGTGGGGATGGTGGTGGCCCAGGATCTCCAGCAAGGTCGCAAGATCGCTTTCATGCTACCCACCGCTCTGCTCGGGCGGCTGATTCCCGAGCTCGCCGCGCTTTCGCCCGAAGCCGTACCGGCCGGGCCGTTGTACAACGTTCCCGGGCCGCCGCCTCATCACCGGCCCAGGCCGGAGGATTTCGAGCGACTGCGGCAGGCCGTCCTCGCCGAAGCGGAGCGGGTCGTGGACGGGGGGCAGAAGATCGCCGTTCACGGTATGGGCGGGGTCGGCAAGTCGGTGCTCGCGGCGGCCGTCGCCAGGGACGATCAGGTACGCCGGTGCTTCCCGGACGGCGTCCTCTGGGTCGAGCTCGGCCCGCAGGCCTCGCTTCCCGAGCGGCAGGCGCAGCTCGCCGCGGCCCTGGGCGTCTCCCAAGCCGTCTTCGTGGACGTCCAGTACGGCAGAGCGGGTCTGAGCCGCGCCCTCGCGGACCGCCGCTGCCTGATCGTCGCCGACAATGTCTGGCACGCCGAGCAGATCGCCGCCTTCGACGTGCTGGGCCCGCGTTGCCGCCTGCTGTTCACCACGAGAGACGCAGGTCTTGCCAGAGCGTCCGGGGCCGACGGCGTGCTGGTGAGTCCGCTCACGGACGAGCAGGCGACGGCTCTGCTGGCGGGCTGGGCAGGTCACTCGCTCGACGAGCTGCCGCCGGAGGCGGACGAAGTCGTACGGGAGTGCGGCAACCTCCCGCTCGCGCTGGCGATGGCGGGTGCCATGGCCGAAGGCAGACCGGAGCGCTGGCCGGGAGTTCTGCGGCGACTACGCGAGTCCGACCTCGGCCGGATCCGCCAGAACTTCCCGCACTACCCCCATCCCGACCTCCTGCAGGCGATCGAGGCCGGTGTGCTGGTACTGGAGCCGCACGCCAGAGAGCGTTACCTGGAGCTGGCGGTCTTCGCCGGGCGTGTCGTCCCCGCGCAGGTCGTCGAACTGCTGTGGGCCCCCGTAGGCGTGGACGACCTGGAGACGGAGGAACTGCTCGACCTGTTCGTCGAGCGCTCCCTGGCCCGTGTGGAGGGTCCCGGCGTCAGGCTGCACGACCTTCAGTCGGACTACGTGGCCAAGCAGCTCACCGATGTGCCGGCGCTGCACGCCAGGCTGCTCGATTCCTACACGGCGTCAACGCGGGACGGCCGGGCCGGCGGGAGCGTCGAACGCTACTTCTTCGAGAATCTCGCCCACCACCTGAGACACGCCGAGCGGGAAGATGAGCTGCGGATGTTGCTGCTGGACCTGGCCTGGCTGTCTGCCAAGCTCGCCGCCACTGACGTGACCTACCTGCTGGCGGACTTCGCCGGTGTCGACGATGCCGGAGTCGTCCTGGTACGTGACGCGCTCCGGCTGTCCAGCCACGCCTTGGCCCGCGATCCCGGCCAATTGTCCGCGCAACTGGTCGGACGACTGGCCGGGGTCACGCATCCGGCGGTCGTCGCACTGGTCGAGCAGGCGCGTACGTGGCCGACCGGTTCCCGGCTTCGCCCGCTGGGAGCCGGTCTCATCGCTCCAGCGGCGGCGATGGGGGGCAGCTTGGTGGGACACGCCAGCTGGATCCGTACCATAGCGCTCTCCGCGGACGGTCGTGTGGCCGTCTCCGGCGGCGACGACCACACGGCGCGGGTGTGGCACGTGGATGACGGCCGGGAGGTCCACACACTACGGGGGCACGACGGCTCGGTCTGGTCGGTGGCGGTGACGGCGGACGGCCGTACGGCGGTGACGGGCGGCGTCGACGGCACGCTGCGGGTATGGAACCTGGCCGACGGCACGCAACAGCACGTGCTGACAGGGCACCGCGGCTCGGTCTGGACGACGGCCATCACTCCGGACTCCAGGTTGATCGTCTCCGGCGCCGCGGACGGGACCGTACGGGTCTGGGACCTGCGCGACGGCAGGCAACGCCACGTGCTCAGCGGTCACCGTGGCGCGGTGATGTCGATACGGCTGTCGCCCGACGGCCGGATCGTGGCGTCGGGCTCCGAAGACGGCACGGCGCGCGCCTGGCGGGTCGCCGACGGCACGCCGGTCGCGAACTTCGACAGCGGTGAGCGCTGGGTGCAGTCCGCGACGGTGGCGCTCACCGAGCACCACCTGCTGTTCGGCACCGACAGCGGCAACCTGCACATCTGGCGGCTCGACGACGGCCGGCGGGCGTTCGCCCTGAACAGCGGGCACGGGGCGAGCTGGGCGTTGGCGGCCGCACCGGACGGCAGATATGCCGTGGTCAGCTCGATGGACGGGCCGCTCACCGTGTGGGACCTGGTATCGGGATCGCCGCACACCGTCCTGCACGGCCACAGCGGCTGGGTAGGGGCGCTGGCCGTCAGCTCCGACGGCCGTACGGCTGTCTCGGGCGGGGACGACGGCATCCTGCGGGTATGGAGTCTCCCCAGCGGGGGCGAGGCCACGGCGCTGCGCGGCCACGCCGGCTGGGTCAACGCGGTCGCCCTGACCGCCGATGGGCGACGAGCGGTGTCGGGGTCGGCCGACGGCGCACTACGGATCTGGAACCTGGCCGGAGCCGCCGAGCACGCCGAGCACGCGGCGCACAGCGGCTGGGTGGCGGCGCTGAAGGAAGTCCGTACGGGCGGCGCCGGTGTGATCTCGGTCTCCGACGACTCCACGGTACGCGTCTGGGACGCGGCGACGGGGACCGTCCGGCAGACGCTACGGGGTCATGTGGGCCCGGTGAAGGATCTGACCGTGCTCGGGACGGGGGAACAGGCTGTCACCGCGGGCGGTGACGGGACCGTCCGCCTCTGGGACCTGAGGACCGGGCGGGAGCGGCGCTTGTGGCACGCGAGCGAGCAGCCCGTGACAGCGGTGTGCGCACTGGGCCGTCACCTGGCGGCGGGCACCGGCGATGGCCGGCTGTCTCTGTGGGACCTGCGAACCGGTGGCCTCGTACGCGAATGGGACACGGGCGAGCCCGTTCAGTTCCTGCGCGCGATCGGCGATGGACGTCGCGTCGTCACCGCCGGGGCCGGCGGCACGGTAGGCGTATGGGACGTGGCGTCCGACCGCGCCCTCCAGTTGTGCCGGGGACCTGGTGGTCCCGTGCTGTGCCTGTCGCCGGCGCGGGACGGCGAACTGGCGCTGGCGGGTTGCATCGACGGCTTCCTGACCGCCTGGGATCTCGGCACGGGGCGGGCCCGGTGGGAGATTCGGGCTCACGAGACCCAACTCCATGCGATGACGCTGCTCGGATCCGACGCCGCCGGAGTGGCCACCGGTGGGGGCGATGGCGCCGTCCGGACGTGGGATCTCGACACCGGAGGCGCGATCGACGAGTTCGTGCCCACGGGAGAGCCCGTCCGCGCGGTGGCGAGCACGGCCGGCGGCGGGCTGCTCGTCTCCGGATCAGGAGACGAGGTCACGCTGTGGGACACCCGCGCCAGGGCCAGGGTGGCCCGCTTCTTCGGTGACAGTGGCATCAGCGCCTGCCTGACGCTGAAGGTGGACGACCGGATGCCGGTGATCGCGTGCGGCGAGGCGTCCGGCGGCGTGCACCTGCTTCAGCTGCGCACGGCAGGTAACTGATCGGGGGGTGACGCGCCGACGGCCCGTGCTCGCCAGCGCGCCGATCGGCTCAGCTCGATCCCGTTCTTCCACAGGTACACCAGGTGCTGGGCGGTGCTCAGCGCCTGCTCGGTCACCAGGTCGGCATGCTTGGCCAGGACGTAGCAGGCTTCGTCCACGAAGCTCGCCGCGGGCGAGGCGAATGTCAGTGAGGTCTGGTGCCGGCGGTAGGAGAACAGGACCCGCGGAATGACATCCCCCGTGTGGCCATGACGTGCCAGCCTGATCTGCAGCTCCCAGTCGTCGAGGGTCGGGAGGTTCTCGTCGAAGCCACCCACCTCCTCCAGCGCGGCTCGGCGGAAGACCTTGCTGCGTTTGCCCTCCGTATCCATGAAGTGCATGAGGTCGCGGACGTGCCCGACCGGCGCGTGGACGAGGTCCATCATCCCGAAATAGCGCACGTAGCAGGTCAGGTACGCCAGGCTCGGGTCGGTCAGCAACGCGCGGACGGCGATCGTGAGGTACGCCGGGTCGATGAGGTCGTCCCCGTCCAGCGGCAGAACGAACTCTCCGCGCGCCTCACGGAGTCCGGCGTTGAAGGCGGACCCAGGTCCGCCATTCGGTTTGCAGATCTTGGTCACTCCGGCGAGGGCATCGACCGTGGCCCTGGTCTCCGCGTCGCGGGAGCCGTCGTCCACGACGATGATCTCCACCGGCGAGTAGTCGGACGCCCGGACGGAGGCGATCGTCTCCTCGACGAGGCGGCCCTGGTTGAAGACAGGGACGATGACCGATACCAGTGGATTTCCGCCAACCTGCACAGGCGCGGGCGGGCGACCGCCGGCGGCACCGCGATAGGCCGACAGGACACGTGGAACAGCCACTTCCGGATCGGCGGCCCGCCGGACGGCGTCCACCGCCCGCGCGGCGATCTCCTCCTGCCCGGTGGGCGGCCGGAGGATGAGCTCGGCCATCCGTTCGAGGCCGACGAGGTCGTCGGGGTCCACGACGAACCCCGACCTGCCATGTTCGATGATCCCGGCGAGGCCGCTGCCGGCCCCGGCGATCACCAGGCTGCCGCGGCTCATCGCCTCCAGACCCTCCAGGGAGAGGTCGTCGGTACGCGAGGGGAACACGCACCAGCGCGCTCCCTCCCAGACAGCGGGCCTGGCGACGGGGTACGCGTCGACGATCGACACCCGTCCCCGCAGGCCGGGAGTGATGAGCCGTTCCAACTGCTCCCGGTACGGCCGTCCGAAGTGCGGGCGCGCGGCGGCGGTGCCGTACAGCGTGAAGGTCGTCGTCGCGGATCTTCGGGCGACCAGGTCCGCCAGCCTCAGGAACACGTCCGCTCCTCCTGACGGATCGAGCGGCCCGCCGAAGACCACCTCGTCCTTGGGACGGTCGTCCAGCGGCCGTACCTCCGCCAGGTCGTCCCGGCTGAGGGGAGGCGGACATCGGACGGCGACTCGCGATCGTGCCCCGACGGATCCGTCCACCACCGCGAAGGGCGCGGTCACCAGATCCGCGTGCCGTACGCAGTAGTCCTCGGCGAACCTCCGGATCGAGTGCCGGTAATCGGCGGCGGCCTGGCTTCCTGGTACGACGGCGATCCCTGGAGATCTGTGCAGACGCACCGCGAGGACGAGCCGGGAAAACTCACCCAGCAGGCGCTTGGCGCGGATCGCTCCGAGCCCCTGGCCTCCCCGGTCGGGGAACTCCGCGACATCCAGGCCGACGTCGGAATCCAGCACGCGCAGGGCCTCGCGCACCCGGTCGGCGTATTCCTGGTCGTCGCCGAAGTAGTCGTGATCGGGCTCGGGCGGGGGCGTGACAACCACGTCCGCCACGTCGGGCGACACCGGCGGCGGCGCGTCCGTGATGAGGTAGGTCTGATGACCGGCGGGCCTCAGCCATGAGCACATGTTGCGCACGTACCGGCTCACCGGATCTCGATCGGGCTGATAGGCGCGGACCGCGAAAGCGATCTTCACGAAGTCCTGCTCCACGTGAGCTTCACGACGAGATGACCCTCCACCGTCGTCTTCGCGATCACCGCGCCCGCTTCGGCGTTCAGCCGGACCCCGAACTCCATCTCCACCTCGTCCGGTTGGAGACGGCCGTCACGGAAGACGGCCAGCGCCGACAGCGCGGCGTCCCTGACATCGGTGAGCGCCTCCTCGAAGCGCCGGCGAACCTCCACCACGCCGCCGGACCTGGCGGCCCGATGCACGCCCGGCTCCTGCTCGCTCACCTCGACGACCACCTGGCCTCCCTCGGCCGTCTCGAACTTCATCAACTCCGTCACGCTCACGCCTCACCGAGTTCGAAGAGAAGGAAATGGTTGTCGCTCCCCACCACCTGGCGGGTCGCTTCATCACGCAGGATGGGCTCGGCCACGGTGAGCCGGTAGCCGTGGCGATCGAGGATCGGCATCGCGTCGTTACGCCTGCGCCCGGGGTCGGCCGCGTAGATCTCGTCGGCCTCGTTGGAGATCACGAACAGGTGCTTCACTCCTGTAGAGGCCAGCCGCGCGATCCAGGCGTCGATGGCCGCGGAGGACATCTCCGAGAAGCTGTGGACGGCCACCGCCAGGTCAGGCGTGTTCTGGGCCAGGCACTGATCGACCTCGTCGAGCGGCACCACCAGCACCCGGTCCGCACTGCCGCGGAAGCGGACGTAGAGCTCGCTGAGAAAGGTGGATTCCGGGATCGCGTCGAGGCAGAGGTAGCGCCGAAGGCCGGGTACGCAGCTCGCCATGCGTACGGCCAGCCTGCCGTAACCGGCACCGATGTCGGCCACGGTGAAGCCGACCCGGTCGAACAGCCCCCACGTCCGGTCGAGAAAATACAATTCGTTGATCGAGTCGAGCAGATCACGGCTGACGGGCCGCCCCTGGCCGTCGTCGAAGACCCAGCACCCGAACGCGCCATCCTCCTCGGTCCGGTCCAGCAGGCCGAGCCGGTCCAGGCCTCTGACGTAGTCGGCGTACGCGCGATACTTCCGCGCCGGGCGCCTGCCCATGTACCGCAACTGCCAGACGTAGGCGTTGTCGCCGCGGAAGTGGCGCAGGTCGATGCCGTCGCGGCGATGCTCGTCGGTCCACACCGTGTGGTCGGTGAGCGGTGAGTCGAGGCGCCGGTAGCGCTCGCGCAGTTCGCACAGGCGCGGGTGGGCCGGGTGCAGCTGGGCTTCCATCTCTGGTGGGGGAGGCCGGCCGGGGTCGTAGCGTCCGGAGATCGGCCCGACGTACATCCCCCGTCCGTGCGCCGGCCCCATGTACAGGCGGTAGCCGAAGGCCCGCAGTATTCGGTCCACTCGCAGTCGCGCCCCGTCCAGAGCCACCCGGTCATGTTCTCGCCTGGTACTCGGAGGCGCAAGAGGATCAAGGGTCCATTGCTCGTCACCTATCCCGTACGCGTCGACCCCCACCTCCCTCGGAATGGTCACCTCGCCAAGCCCGACGGCAGCTACACCACCAGCAGCAACCCGTCGGCGATGCAGCAAAACATCGTGAACGGCATGAACAACGGCATCATGTCGGGCTTCGGTATCCTCTTCGATCCCCTGACGGAGCTGTTCACGTGGGGCGAAGGCGACTACTACGGCTGGGTCAACGCGACCTACCCTGTCGACGGCGACAGCTTCACCGGAGGTGTCAGCAAGGGCACCGGCAGCCTTCTGCCTGGACTTGCCACGATGGGCCTGGGCACGACAGCGCGCGCCGGCGTTCTCGCGCCGGAAGTGCTCGCCGCCCGGGCCAGCACCAGTGAAAGCGCAGCAAGGGCACCCGGGAAAGAGCTCGTCAAAGTCGAATGGCCCGCGAATAGGGGTTTCCTTGGCACGCCCGTGAAGGAAACTCTCAAGCCAGGTCCGGGAGCTGGTGGCGCGCCTGGCGCAGGAGAATCCGGGACTGGGGATACCGCCGGGTGCACGGTGAACTCGTCCGGCTCGGCTATCAGGTCAGTGAGGCGACCGTACGACGGATCCTCCGCAGTCTGCGCTTCGGTCCAGCTCCCCGAGACGCTGACACCTCGTGGAGGATCTTCCTGCGCGCCCAGGCGCAAGGCCTGCCGGCCGTTGATTTCTTCCACGTCGACACGATTTCCTTGAGACGGCTGTACGTGCTGTTCGTGATGGAGATCGCCACCCGGCGCGTTCGCACCCTTGGGGTGACCGCCCACCCGACCGGAGCGTGGACGGTCCAGCAGGCCCGTAACCTGCTCATGGACCTCGGCGACCGCATCGGTTTCTTCCGCTTCCTCATCCGCGACCGAGATACCAAGTTCACCAAGGTGTTCGACGCGGTTTTCGCTGGCGCGGGCGTGACAGTGGTGAAGACCCCACCGCGCACGCCGCGGGCGAACTGCCATGCCGAGCGGTCGGTGCGCACTGTACGGGCCGAGTGTACCGACCGCATGCTGATCTACGGCGAACGGCACCTGCAGTCGGTTCCGACGGAGTATGCCGCTCACTACAACGGCCATCGGCCGCACCAGTCCCGCTCGCAGCGACCACCCGATCACGAGGAGCGGACCATCGTACCCCTGGAAGGCCGAATCGAACGCCGGAAGGTGCTCGACGGGCTGATCAACGAGTACCACCGAGCCGCATAGCCGCTTCGGAGAACTCCCAGCTCAAGCCCTACTCGATGAATTTTGAAGCGGTACACGTCGGTGACCGCCCCCGAGACGGTGCCCGCGCGGCTGCGCCCGACCGGCCCGCTCTCGACGAATGCCAAGACCTATCTCACCTATACATCGTCGGAACATCACATCGACCTGGTCGGAGCACATCGACGCCGAGTACGCCGCCGACGACGGGTCCGGTCGACTCCAGCCTTGAGCCGACCGGACGCGGTCAAGCGTCTTCAGCCGCGCGCCGCCAGCAGGTGATCCATGGCGAGCTGGTCGAGGCGTTCGAAGGCCATTCCGCGCTCCGCGGCGGCCTTCACGTCGAAGTCCTCGTAGGCGGTGCGGTCCGCGAGGAAGTCGGCCACGGTCTCGCCCTCGCCCAGTGTCGGCAGCGCGAGTTCGTCCAGGCGTGAGGCACGCAGGGCCTCCTGCACCTCCGGGTCGGCGCGGAAGGCCGCGGCCCGCTCCTTGAGGATCAGGTAGTTGCGCATGCAGCCGGCGGCCGAGGCCCAGACGCCGTCGATGTCCTCGGTCCGCGGCGGCTTGAAGTCGAAGTGGCGGGGGCCGTCGTAGCCGCCGGTCTCCAGCAGGTCCACCAGCCAGAAGGCGGCCCTCAGGTCACCGGCCCCGAAGCGCAGGTCCTGGTCGTACTTGATGCCGTTCTGGCCGTTGAGATCGATGTGGAAGAGCTTGCCCGCCCACAACGCCTGCGCGATGCCGTGCGGGAAGTTCAGCCCCGCCATCTGCTCGTGGCCGACCTCGGGGTTGACGCCGTACATGTCGGGCCGTTCCAGCTGCTCGATGAAGGCCAGGACGTGTCCGATGGTCGGCAGGATCATGTCGCCGCGCGGCTCGTTCGGCTTCGGCTCGATGGCGAAGCGCATGTCGTAGCCCTGCTCGACGACGTGCGCGCCGAGCACGTCGAAGGCCTCCTTCATCCGCTCCAGCGCGGTGCGGACGTCCTTGGCGGCGCCGCTCTCCGCGCCTTCGCGGCCTCCCCAGGCGACGTACGTCTTCGCGCCGAGCTCGGCGGCGAGATCGATGTTGCGGATGGTCTTGCGCAGCGCGTAGCGGCGCACGTCCCGGTCGTTGGCCGTGAAGGCGCCGTCCTTGAAGACGGGCTGGGTGAAGAGGTTCGTCGTGGCCATGGGGACGACGAGACCGGTCTCGTCCAGGGCCTTGCGGAACCGCTTGATGTGCTCTTCGCGCTCGGCGTCGGAGGAGCCGAACGGGATCAGGTCGTCGTCGTGGAACGTCACGCCGTAGACGCCGAGACCGGCGAGCCGTCGCACGGTCTCGGCGGGATCGAGGGCCTGCCGGGTGGCCTCACCGAAGGGGTCCCTTCCCTCCCAGCCGACCGTCCACAGGCCGAAGCTGAACCGGTCCTCCGGGGTGGGGGTGTAACTCATGCTGCCTCCCTGCCATTTGTCATGCCGATTGACAAATTAGTACATTGAGACGTCCCGGGGAACCCTTCATCCGCATCCCGGGTTCGAGACGAAGGACGCGAGGGCGAACAGATGGCGGCAGCCGTACCCGTGCAGGAAGGCCCCCTGGTCATCGGCGTGGACAGCTCCACGCAATCGACGAAGGCGCTGGTCGTCGATGCCGCCACCGGCGCCGTGGTCGCGCGGGGACAGGCCCCGCACACCATGAGCGGCGGGCCCACGGGCGACGGCAAGGAGAGCGACCCCGAGCAGTGGTGGGCGGCGCTGCGGGAGGCGCTCGCCCAGTGCGGACCGTACGCCTCGCGGGCCGCCGCCGTCTCCATCGCCGGCCAGCAGCACGGGCTCGTCACGCTGGACCGCTCCGGCCGGCCGGTACGCCCCGCGCTGCTGTGGAACGACGTCCGCTCCTCCCCCCAGCGCGACCGGCTCATCGGCGAGCTGGGCGGCCCCCAGGCGTGGGCGGAGAGGACCGGCAGCGTTCCCGCGCCGTCGTTCACGGTCACGAAGTGGGCCTGGCTGCGCGAGAACGAGCCGGAGGCGGTCCGCGCGACCGCGGCCGTCCGCCTCCCCCACGACTACCTGACCGAACGGCTCACCGGGCAGGGCACGACCGACCGCGGCGACGCCTCGGGCACCGGCTGGTGGGCGGCCGCCTCCGGGACGTACGACGAGGAGATCCTGGAGCACGTCGGGCTCTCCCCCGAGCTGTTGCCGCGGCTCCTGCCGCAGGGCGCGGCGGCCGGGACCGTACGGAACCTGCCTGGCCTGCCCTTGGCGCCCGGCGCGCTGGTCGCGGCGGGCACCGGCGACAACATGGCGGCGGCACTCGGGCTCGGGCTGCGTCCGGGGCGGCCGGTGCTCAGCCTCGGGACCTCCGGCACGGTCTATGCCGTCACTGTCCGCAGACCCGCCGACCCGACGGGGGTCGTCTCGGGGTTCGCCGACGCCCGCGACGCGTGGCTGCCGCTCGCCTGCACGCTCAACTGCACGCTGGCCGTGGACAAGATCGCCGGCCTCCTCGGCCGTGACCGCGAGGCGGTCGAGCAGGGCGGCTCGGCCGTCCTGCTTCCCTTCTTCGACGGCGAGCGCACGCCCGACCTGCCCCTGGCCTCCGGGCTGCTGTACGGGCTGCGCCACGACACGACACCCGGGCAGGTGCTCCAGGCCGCGTACGACGGCGCCGTCTTCGCCCTGCTCACCGCCCTGGACCGGGTCCTCGACGAGGACGCCCCGCCGGACGCCCCCATCCTGCTCATCGGCGGCGGTGCCAAGGGCACGGCCTGGCGCGAGACCGTCCGCAGGCTCAGCGGCCGTCCCGTCCAGGTGCCGGAGGCCAGGGAACTGGTCGCCCTGGGAGCCGCCGCGCAGGCCGCCGGGCTGCTGCTCGGCGCCGACCCGGCGGCGGTGGCGCTCGGCTGGGCCACCGCCGAGGGCGCCCTGTACGAGCCGGTCCAGTGCGACGACGAGGCGTCGCACCGCATCAGCGAGGTCATGTCCGGGGCGGAAGGACTGCTGCGGCGTGGATGAGGCCGCCCGCGCCGTAGCCTGACACCTGGCGGTTCTCACTTCGCACCGCGGAGTCCGGGTCTCTCCACACGAGCCGCCTCCGCCACCCCCGGTGGCACGGAGCCGGAGAGACACGACGACCGGTCTAGAGGAGTCCAGGTGTCAGAGCCACCGTCCATCACCCAGCAGGAGATGCGCCGGCGCAACCTCTCGCTCGTCGCGCACGCCGTGGCTCGGCTCGGCCCGCTGTCCCGCGCTTCCGTCGCGGCCCACATCGGCTTGACGCGGGCCGCCGTGTCGACGCTCGTCGACGAGCTGATCCGCGACGGGCTGCTCGTGGAGCTGGGACCGTCGCGCCCGGGAACCGTAGGACGTCCCGGCAGCGCGCTGCAGCTCAACGACCAGGGACCGGCGGGTCTCGGGGCGGAGATCGGGGTCGATCGCCTCGCCGTGTGCGCGGTGGACCTCAGCGGGCGGGTGCGGGCGCGGGTCACGTACGAGGCCGCCAACCGGGGGCGCGAACCGGGGCCCGTGCTGCGCGACCTCGCGAGGCTCGTCCGGAAGGTCTCGGCGGAGGCGGAGGGCCAGGGGCTACGACCGGCGGGGCTCGCCGTCGCGGTGCCCGGCCTGGTGGCGCGCGGGTCGTCGTCCGTGGTACGCGCCCCCAACCTGGGCTGGGAAGGCGTGGACCTCGCCCCCTCGCTCCCCGCTCTCCCGCTGACGGTCGACAACGAGGCCAACCACGGCGCGCTCGCCGAACTGTGGCTCGGGGCGCACGACCCTTCCCTCCGCAACTTCGTGCACGTCTCCGCGGAGATCGGCATCGGTGCGGCCATCGTCATCGACGGACGCCTGTTGCGCGGGACGCACGGCTTCACGGGGGAACTCGGCCATGTTCCGGTACGCCCCGAAGGCCCGGCGTGCGCCTGCGGCGGCCGAGGCTGCCTGGAGCGATACGCGGGCGAGGAAGCCCTGCTGCGGTCGAGCGGCGTCGATCTGGCGCGGGTCGCGGCCCTGCATCCGGGTCCGGGCGGCCGCATCGCCTTTCTGGCGGAACGCGCCCGCGAGGGCGACCAGCAGGTACGGCGTGCCCTGCGCGAGGCCGGCAAGGCACTCGGCATCGCCCTCGCCGGCGTCGTGAACCTCCTCGATCCGCAGAAGGTGATCCTCGGCGGCGGGCACTCCCCGCTGCTGCCGTGGCTGCTGCCCGCCCTGGAGCGGGAGCTGGACCGCCGGGTCATGGATCCGGGCCGCGTGGGCCAGGGCGCGGTGATCGTCTCGCGCCTGGGCTCGGACGGGCCTCTCCTCGGCGCGGCCAACTCGGTCGTGCAGGCGTGTCTCGACAATCCGGCCCGGCTCAAGGCAGGCGGCAGAGGCGCAGCAGCAGGTCCTTGACCTCCGTCGCCTCGAACCGGTCCTTGCCCGGGGACGGGTCCGAGCAGAGCAGCACCGGCCCGTCGGCGGCATCGGCGGGGAGCAGCCCGTGCGAGCCTCGTACGGCGCGGGCGCCCTGGTCGAGGCCGACGACGTTCATGAGGTGGCGCAGGCCGAGCTTCTTGCGCAGCAGCGCCACCCCGGCCCTGCGCTTGGCGGCGCCGGGGTTCGCCGGGTCGAAGAAGAGCTCGGCCGGGTCGTAGCCGGGCTTGCGGTGGATGTCGACGAGGCGGGCGAAGTCGGGTGCGCGGGCGTCGTCGAGCCAGTAGTAGTAGGTGAACCACGCCTCGGGCTCGGCGAGCAGGACCAGGTCGCCGGAGCGGGGGTGGTCCAGGCCGTACGCCTTCTTCCCCGCGTCGTCGAGCACCTCGGCGACGCCGGGAAGGGCGGCGCAGAGCTCGGCGACGGCCGGCACGTCGGCGAGGTCGGCCACGTAGACGTGCGCCACCTGGTGGTCGGCGACGGCGAACGCGCGCGACGTCCACGGGTCCAGGTACTCCATGCCGTCCTGGGTGTGGACGTGCAGGAATCCCTCCGCGCGGAGCGTCCGGTTGACGTCGACCGGGCGGGAGACGTCGGTGATGCCGTACTCCGACAGCACGACGACCGTCCGGCCCGCCACCGCGGCGGTGTCCAGCAACGGCGTCAGCACTGTGTCGAGCTCGGCGGCCGCCGCGGCGGCGCGCGGGTCGGACGGGCCGTACCGTTGCAGGTCGTAGTCGAGATGCGGGATGTAGGCCAGGGTCAGGTCGGGGTCGTGCGCGGTCATGACGTGCTGGGTGGCGCGGCAGATCCAGGCCGAGGAGGCAAGGCCCGCCCCGGGGCCCCAGTAGGTGAACAGGGGGAACGTGCCCAGCTCCGCGGTGAGCTCGTCGTGCAGCTCCGGCGGGTGGGTGTAGCAGTCGGCCTCCTTGCGGCCGTCGGCGTAGTAGATCGGCCGGGGGGTGACCGTCCAGTCGACGTCGGCGCCCATCGCGTACCACCAGCACACGTTCGCCACCGTGAGGCCGGGCCGCTCGCGGCGGGCGGCCTGCCACACCTTCTCCCCGCCGACGAGCGCGTTGTGCTGCCGCCACAGCAGGACCTCACCGAGGTCGCGGAAGTACCAGCCGTTGCCGACGACGCCATGGCCGGAGGGCGGCAGGCCGGTGAGGAACGTGGACTGGACCGAGCAGGTGACGGCGGGCAGGACGGTGCCGAGTTCGGCCTGGAAGCCGCCCTCGGCGACGGCCCGCAGCCGCGGCATGTGCGCCAGCAGCCGAGGGGTCAGCCCCACCACGTCCAGGACCAGCAGCGATGTCATGAGGTCACTCCCAGCTTGTGCAGCTCGGCACGGGCGAAGTCCAGCTCCCCGGCGATACCGGCGGCGAGCTGCTCAGGGTTCCGCGGACGCAGCGCGGGCGGCAGCACCCCCCAGGTGTAGGTCTCCACGTCGAAGTGGTCGCAGAGCGGCCGCGGCCCGCCGAGGAGTTCCGCGAGCGCCGCGCGCAGCACGGGGACGGTCGTGGCCAGCGGCGCGGCCGGCGTGACGTGGAGGGGGACGTGGTAGTGGACCCGCCACGGTCCGGGCAGCGACCGTTCGAACGCCTCGTCGAGGTCGTCGGCGGACTCCCCCGCCGGGTTGCGCGTCTGGTGCAGGAAGCGCGGCTCGGCGTACTCGCGCAGGACGTCGGGCTCGGCGGACTCCAGGGCGGCGGAGAGCTGGACCTTGACGACGGGCAGGCCGGCGCGGCCCAGCTCTTTCAGCGCGTCGGCCGGATCCTCCCACGCGCAGGCCAGGTGGGCCAGGTCCAGGCAGACGCCGAGCCGGTCGCGGTCGACGTCGGCGAGCCGGGCCACCGCCTGCGCCGTCGTCTCCACGACGCAGCCGGGTTCGGGCTCGAAGCCGACCCGTACCGGCCGCCCGGTGGCGGACTCGACCGCGGCCAGGCCGGCGGCGAGCCGATCGAGACGGCGGGCGGCGCGGTCGGCGGTCACGGTGTCCCACGGGTCGCGCCAGGCGAGCGGCAGCGTCGAGACCGACCCACGGGCCGCGTCGTCGGGAAGCAGGTCGGCGAGGACGAGCGCCAGGTCCAGCGTGTACGTCAGGCGGTCCCGGGTGGTCCAGTCGGGACGGTAGACGGCGTGCTTGACGACCGGGTCCTGGAAGGAGCGGTAGGGGAAGCCGTTGAGCGTGACCACCTCCAACCCCCGTACGGACAGCTCGCGGCGCAGGCGGGCCCGCAGGGCGGGGTCGGCGGCCAGGGCGGCGGCGACGGGCGCGGCCAGCCAGAGCCCGAGCCCGAGGACGTCCGTGCCGAGGCGGGCGCGGATCGGGACCGCGTAGACGTCGAGCTGGGCAAGGATGCCGTCGAGGTCCTCGGCGGCGTGCACGTTGGTGCAGTAGGACAGGTGCAGCGGGGTTCCTCCCGCGTGGCGGAGCCGCATCAGCTGCCGCCGCGCTTGATGGAGCTGCCTTCGAAGGTTTCCCCGCCCGAGGCGGAGCCAGTCAGGTCGAGCCGTCCCGACTGGCCGTAGAACTCGACGGGGTTGCGCCACAACACCCGGTCGACGTCGTCGTCGGTGAACCCGGCCGCCAGCATGGCCCTCCCGGTCTCCAGCGTGAGCAGCGGGTCGGAGACGCCCCAGTCGGCGGCGGAGTTGACCAGCATCCGGTCGGGGCCGTACCGCCGCAGGATCTCCACCATGCGGGGCGGCGACATCTTCGTCTCGGGGTAGATGGAGAAGCCCGTCCAGCATCCGGCCTCGCGGACCATCTCGACGGTGACCTCATTGAGGTGGTCCACGGCGACCCGCTCGGGCGCGATGCCGGAGGCGGCGACGACCTCCAGCGTGCGCCGCGTGCCGGCGGCCTTGTCGCGGTGCGGGGTGTGCACGAGCGCCGGCAGGTCGTGCTCGACGGCGAGGCCGAGCTGCCGCTCGAAGGCGTCGTCCTCCTCCGGGGTCATCGAGTCGTAGCCGATCTCACCGACCGCGACGACCCGGTCCTTGTCCAGGTAACGCGGCAGCAGGTCGAGAACGGGACGGCAGCGGGGGTCGTTGGCCTCCTTGGGGTTCAGCGCGATCGTCGCGTGGTGGACGACGCCGAACTGGGCGGCCCGGTACGGCTCCCAGCCGATCAGCGAGTCGAAGTAGTCGGTGAAGGAGCCAGGGCCGGTGCGCGGCTGGCCCAGCCAGAAGGCGGGCTCCACGACGGCCCGGACGCCGGCGGCGGCCATCCGCGCGTAGTCGTCGGTGGTGCGGGACGTCATGTGGATGTGCGGGTCGAAGATGCGCATCAGGACTCCTCGCGGGTCAGACGGTCGAGCAGGGCGGCGGCGTCGGCGGGCATCGGGCGTCCCGCGGCCGCGCGCTCGTCGGCGAACGCGGCCAGCATCTCCGCCAGCTCAAGGTCGGCCCGCTCCTCCAGCCCGTCCACGGCGATCAGCGGCACGCCCATGAAGACGCACTTGAGCACCGCCTGCCGCCAGGCGGCCTGGTCGAGGTGACGGGCGTAGGGGCCGAGCGCGGCGGCCAGCAGGCGGGCGTCGTTCGTGCGGATGGCGTCGTGCAGGAGCGGCAGGCCCGCTACGCCGACGGCGAGCATCGGCAGGGCCTTGAGCGCGGCCTGCTTCTCGTCGGCGTCGCCGTGGTGGTAGAGGTCGGCGATCCCGGCCCCGGCCCGGTCCGGCGGCAGCGCGGCCAGCAGCAGCGCGCGGGTGGCCTCGTCCGCCGTCCAGCCGGGCACGCCGGGCAGCGGGGTGCGCCCGGCCCGCCGTCCGGCCTGGGCGAAGGACCGGCTGATCGTCTCGGGCCGCTCGCCCGCCTCGGCGAGCGCGGCGTCCACCCATTCCGCCCGAGAGGTCTCCCGCAGCGTCTCCCGAAGCGTCTCCCGAAGCGCGGCGCGCAGCCGCTCCGGACCTGTCATGCCGTCCTTCCTTCGTTGGAGGCCCGCTCGGCGTCGCGCAGGAACTCGATCGAACGCGCGGCCACGACGGGCGCGGCGTGGCTGTGCCGGGGCAGCTCGACCGCGACCAGGCCCCGGTAGCCCGCGTCGGCGAGCGCCCGCAGCACTGGCGGGAAGTCGATCTCCCCTTCGCCGAGCTTCAGGTGTTCGTGCACGCCGCGCCGCATGTCGTCGATCTGTACGTTGACCAGGTGCCCGGCGAGGGCGGCGACGCAGTCGGGCACCGGCTGGGGCTCGTTGCAGCGGCAGTGCCCGATGTCCAGGGTGATGCCGAAGCCGTCCGGGGAGCCGAGCGCCTGGTGCAGCGTCCGCCAGCCGGCGATCGTCTCGACGAGCATGCCCGGCTCGGGCTCGAACCCCAGCGGCACGCCGGCCCGCCGCGCGGCGTCGAGAACCCGCCCGCAGCCGTCGACCAGCCGATCCCAGGCGGTGGCCCGGTCGACGCCGGCCGGGCGTACGCCAGACCAGAACGACACCGCCTCAGCCCCGAGATCCGCGCCGACGGCGACGGCGCGGATCAGGAAGTCCACCCGGCGGTCGCGGTCGTCGTCCAGCAGGGTCGGGGCGTGCTTGCGACGCGGGTTGAGCAGGTAACGCGCGCCGGTCTCGACGACCACCGCCAGGCCGAGGTCGCGCAGTCGGTCGGCGACCCTCGCCACGCGCCGTCCCAGGCCGTCGGCGTACGGGTCGAGGTGGCAGTGGTCGAGCGTCAGGGCCACACCCTCGTAGCCGAGGCCGGCGATGACGTCGAGGGCGTCGGTCAGGCGGTGGTTGGCGAAGCCGTTGGTGCCGTAGCCGAATCGCGTCATGTCGCGGAGATCCTTCTGACCAGGCGCCGGGCCAGCGGGACCGCCGCCCAGAGGGCGAGCGCGACGCGGGCCGCGCCGGCGCGCGCGGTGAGTGCCGCCTGGAGGGCGGGCAGGCTGACGATGCCCGCGCTGACCGCGTCGCGCACCCGGCCCGCGCGGGGGTCGGCGACTGCGCGGGCCTGGGAGAGCCCGAACTGCGCGGCGTACCAGGCGGCGAGGGCCGGCTGCGTGAGGCTCACGCCGGTGCGGACGGTGACGGCCGCCCGATCGGGGCTCGCGCCGCCGCGGGCGGTGACGGCGGCGAGCGCGACGGTTCCTGAGAGGGTGAGCGCAGGCAGGCGCGGACCGGTGCCCGACACCTCCGCCCGCGAGAGCGCGGTCAGCAGGTACGTGTGCGCGCCGACCGTGACCGCGGCAGGCAACGCGTCCGCGACATGCCTGGTGGAAAGGGCGGGGGCGGCGCCGAGGAGGACGTCGAGGGTGCGGCAGAGGGCCATGGTCAGGGGACCGGCGCGGGTGCCCTTGGCGGCCACGTCGTACGCCCAGACGGCGGCGGCCAGCGGGCCGGCGACCGCCAGGGCACGCCGGCCGCCCGCGAGCCCGGCCACGGCGAGCCCGGCAGCGGTGAGGCCCACCGCGACGCCGAGAGCCGCTCCGGCGGGCACCCGCCCTGAGGGGATGGGACGTTCCGGGCGTTCGACGGCGTCGAGACGCCGGTCGGCCCAGTCGTTGGCCGCCATTCCCGCCCAGTACAGGCAGACCGAGGCGCAGGCCAGCCCGACGGTACGGCGGCCGAGCACCCCACCGGCGGCCGCCCCGGCGATCACGTCGCCGGGCACCGACAGCGCGGCAGGAGCCCGGACCAGGTCCAGCAGGTCTCGCGGCGCCGTCATCGCGGGGCGCTCGCGTACGCTTCGACGGCGGCCCGCAACGACTGCCACTGCTCGGCCAGCCCGTGAGGCACCTCTCCGAGGGGGTCCTTGAAGAAGAAGGCGAGTTCCGTGAGCGGGCCCGTGCGCCCGGCCCGGTGGGCGGCGGCGGTCAGCCGTGCCAGGTCCAGGATGAGCGGCGCGGCCAGGGCGGAGTCGCAGCCGTGCCAGGTGAACTCCATGCGCATGCGGGTGCCGAGGAAGCCCTCGAAGGAGATCAGGTCCCAGGCGGTCTTGAAGTCGTCGAGGTCCTCGACGAAGTCGATCCGGGTGTCACCCTGCGGGACGTAACCGAGCGTCTCGGGGAGCACACGCTGCTTGCTGGCGGCCTTGGCCGCGTTGGCGGCCGGATCCGCCAGGTTCGCGCCGTCACCGCCGCCCAGCAGGTTGATCCCGGACCAGGTGCGCACCTTCAGGTTGCGCTGGGCGAACATCGGGGCGAGCACCGACTTGACCAGCGTCTCACCGGTCTTGCCGTCGTGGCCGCCGTACGGGAGGGCCTTCTCCCGGGCGAGGGCGTCGAGCGCGGGCAGGCGGGCGCCGGTGGAGGGCGTGAAGTCGACGTACGGGCAGCCGGCGGACAGCGCGGCGTAGGCGGCCAGGGCACTGGGCGGGAGAACCGGGTCCGGACCGTCCAGCGCGGAACGCAGGGCGTCGAGGTCGGCGTGCGCGAGGTGCGGTGACGGCGCCGGTTCCGTGGTGGAGACGTTGATCACGACGACCCGGTCCAGGTCGTGCCCGGCGCGGAACCGGTCGAGGTCGGCGGCGATGGCGCGGGCGGTCTCGCCCTGCGTCGCGGCGACCGGCAGGGGCCGCACGTCCTGCTCGATGCCGAGCAGCGCGTCCTGCACCGCGCTCGCCAGCCCGTCCGGGACGACTCCCGCCTCGGCCAGCGCGGCCGCCTTCTTGTCCAGGGGTGTGGAGGAGATGTCGTGGCCGCCGAAGACCAGGTCCCCGATGCCGGGCAGGGCGTCATGGCGCAGTTCCGGCGTCTCCAGGACGCATCCGGTCGGCGCGGCCAGGCCGGCCCGGATCGCCAGTGCGCCGATCATGCTGGTGACCGCGACCGATCCTCGTGCCCCGATCAGCCATAATCCCGTTCTCATTGCTTTCCTCTCGCTGTTCTTCTCGCGATCGGTCAGCCGGGACGGCGGTGCCGCCGTCCCGGCGAGGCGCGCTACTCGGCCGAGAACGCGGCGTCGAAGGCGGCCGTGGGCGGGGTGATGGCGTTGAGCTCGCGGATCAGCGCCAGCGCGTCGGGCGCGCCGACCAGGCGGTCCATGCCCGCGTCCTCCCACTCGACGGAGATCGGGCCGTCGTAGCCGATCGCGTTCAGGGCCCGGAAGCAGTCCTCCCAGGGCACGTCGCCCCGGCCGGTGGAGACGAAGTCCCAGCCGCGGCGCAGGTCGGCCCAGGGCAGGTGCGACGACAGCCGGCCGCGGCGGCCGTTGCCGGTGCGCACCTTGGCGTCCTTGCAGTCGACGTGGTAGATCCGGTCGGCGAAGTCGAGGATGAAGCCCGCCGGGTCCAGCTCCTGCCACACCATGTGGGAGGGGTCCCAGTTCAGCCCGAACGCGGGCCGGTGCCCGATGGCCTCCAGCGTGCGGACGGTGGTGTGGTAGTCGTAGGCGATCTCGCTCGGATGCACCTCGTGGGCGAAGCGCACGCCCACCTCGTCGTAGACGTCGAGGATCGGGTTCCACCGGTCGGCGAAGTCCTGGTACCCGGCCTCGATCATCGACGGCGGCACCGGCGGGAACATGGCCACGGTGTGCCAGATCGACGAGCCGGTGAACCCGACCACGGTCTTGACGCCCAGCTTGGCCGCCGCGCGGGCGGTGTCCTTCATCTCCTCGGCGGCGCGCCGCCGTACGCCTTCTGGCTCGCCGTCGCCCCAGATGCGGGCGGGCAGGATGCCCTTGTGCCGTTCGTCGATCGGGTTGTCGCAGACGGCCTGGCCGACGAGGTGGTTGGAGATCGTCCACACCCGCAGGTTGTGCTTGGCCAGGGTCTCCTTCCTGCGCTCGACGTAGGAGTCGTCGGCGAGGGCCTTGTCGACCTCGAAGTGGTCGCCCCAGCAGGCGATCTCCAGGCCGTCGTAGCCCCATTCCGAGGCCAGGCGGCAGACTTCCTCGAACGGCAGGTCCGCCCACTGCCCGGTGAACAGCGTGATGGGCCGGGTCATGAAACCTCCACAGGGGTGAAGCGGCTGTCGTCAGCCGCGCTCTGCTCGACGGCCGCCAGCACCCGCTGCACCTGCAGCCCGTCGTCGAAGGACGGCTCGGGGTCGGTGCCGGCGGCGATCGCCTCGATGAAGTCCTTCACCTCGTGGGTGAAGGCGTGCTCGTAGCCCAGGCCGTGTCCGGGCGGCCACCAGGCGCCCGCGTACGGGTGTCCGGGCTCGGTGACCAGCACCCGCCGGAACCCGGCTTCGGCGTCGTCGAGGGTGTGGTCGTGGAACCACAGCTCGTTCATCGACTCGAAGTCGAAGGCCAGGCTGCCCAGGGATCCGTTGATCTCGATGCGCAGCGCGTTCTTGCGGCCGGTCGCGAAGCGAGTGGCCTCGAAGGAGGCCAGGCCGCCGCCGGTGAGCCGCCCGTTGAACAGCGCGGCGTCGTCGACGGTGACCGACCCCTTGCCTGTGCCGCTGCCGGCCGACAGGCCGGACGACCCGGCGGCCAGCGGGCGTTCCTTGACGAACGTCTCGGTCATGGCGGAGACGCCGGTCAGCCGCTCGCCGGTGACGTACTGGGCGGTGTCGATGATGTGGGCGCCGATGTCGCCGAGCGCGCCCGATCCGGCCTTGTCCTTCTGCAGCCGCCACACCAGTGGGAAGTCCGGGTCGACGATCCAGTCCTGCAGGTACTGGGCTCGTACGTGCCGGATCTGTCCAAGCTTGCCTTCGGCCACGAACCGTCTGGCGAGCGCGACGGCCGGGACGCGGCGGTAGTTGAAGGCCACCATCGCCCGTACGCCCCGTCCGGCGGCGGCGCGGGCGGCGGCGGCCATCTCCTCGGCCTCGGCGACGCTGTTGGCCAGCGGCTTCTCGCAGATGACGTGCTTGCCCGCGGCCAGCGCCGCGATGGCGATCTCGGCGTGGCTGTCGCCGGGCGTGCAGATGTCGACGATCTGCACGTCGTCACGGTCGAGCACGCGCTTCCAGTCGGTCTCCGCGTGCGCCCAGCCCAGCTTCGCCGCAGCCTGCTCGGTCGCCTCGGGGTTCCTGCCGGCCAGCGCGACCATGGCGGGCCGGAGCGGCAGGTCGAAGAACGCGTCCACGTTGCGCCAGGCCTGGGAGTGGGTGCGGCCCATGAAGGCGTACCCGACCATGCCGACGCCGGCCACCGGCCTCATGATTCGAACCCCGACGGGAGGTACTTGGCGACGTTGTCCTTGCTCACGGTCTGCGAGGCGAGCGTGATCGACTGCGGCACCTCGTTCTCCATCAGGTCGCTCATGCCCTTGCCCTGAGCGATCAGGCGGGCGAGCTTGATCGCGGAGGCGGCCATCGTCGCGGGGTAGGTGACGGTGGCCTTCAGCACGCCGGAATCGGCCTGGATGTCGCGCATCGCGTTGGCCGAGCCGGCGCCGCCGACCATGATGAACTCGTCGCGGCCGGCCTCCTTGATCGCAGCCAGCACGCCGATGCCCTGGTCGTCGTCGTGGTTCCAGATCGCGTCGATCTTCTTGTGCGCCTGGAGCAGGTTGCCGGCGACCTGCGTGCCCGACTCGACGGTGAACTTGGCGTCCTGCTTGGCGGTCACCTTGAACCCGTACATCTGCAGGGCGTCGGCGAAGCCCTTGCTGCGCTCCTGGGTCAGCGGCAGCGTGGCGATGCCCTGGATCTCCAGGATTACCGGGTTCGACACCCCCTTGTCCTTGAGCGTCTTGCCGATGAAGTGCCCGGCGGCCACGCCCATGCCGTAGTTGTCGCCGCCGATCCAGGTCCGGTACGACAGCTTGTCGGGGAAGACCCGGTCCACGTTGATCACCGGGATGCCCGCGTCCATCGCCTGCCGGGCGACCTGGTTGAGCTGCTGGCCGTCGTTGGGCAGGATCACCAGCGCGTTGACCTTGGCCTGGATCAGCGACTCCACCGCCGAGATCTGCTGGTTGATGTCGTTGGTCGGCTCGACCGCCTTCAGCGTGACGTCGGAGTACTGCTTGGCCGCCTCCTGCGCGTTCTTGCTGATGGCCGCGATCCAGCCGTGGTCGGCGGCCGGGGCCGAGAAGCCGATGACGACCTGCTCGCCCGGCTTGTCGTTGTCCGTCCCGGCCGACGCCGCCGCCTGCGGGGCGGCGGAGGAGGAGGCCGACACGGCAGCGGGCTCGTTACTGGTGCAGGCCGCGAGGAGGGCGCCCGCGCCGAGGACGGCGCCGCTCGCGAACAGCCCTCGACGGCCGACGTTCTTGCTCATGTATTTCTCCGATGGGTGGGGCCCGGGTCAGGGACGGAAGGGTTTCGGTGGGTCATAGAGGTGATTTGAGACTTCGCCGCTGCAGGAGCACGGCGGCGACGATGATCGCGCCCTTGGCGACGAGCTGGTCGGCGGTGTTCAGGCCGTTCAGGATGAACAGGTTGGTGATCACCGTGAAGATCAGCAGACCGAGGATCGACCCGATGATCGTGCCCTTGCCGCCGCTCAGCAGCGTCCCGCCGATGATCACCGCGGCGATCGCGTCCAGCTCGTACAGGTCGCCGTGGGTGGAGGAGCCGGTGGTGGTCCGCGCCATGATCAGCACGGCGGCGATCCCGCAGCACAGGCCCGACAGCGCGTACAACATCAGCGTGTGCTTGCGTACGTCGATGCCGGCCAGGCGGGCCGCCTCGGGGTTGCCGCCCACCGCGTACGTGCGCCGGCCGAACGTCGTGCGGTTGAGCACCAGCCAGCCGACCAGCACCACCAGCGCGAACATGTACACCAGCAGCGGCAGCCCGAGCACCCGCGTGGTCGACAGGTCGACGATCAGCGAGTTGTCCGGCTGGACCAGCTGGGTGCGCTGGTTGGACATGCGCTGGGCCAAGCCGCGCGCGGCCACCATCATGGCCAGCGTCGCGATGAACGGCACCATCCGCCCGTAGGCGATGAGGAATCCGTTCAGCAATCCGGCGCCGGTGCCGACCAGCACCGCGCACACGATCATCACGACCGGCCCGTACGCCTGTGTCGCCAGCGTTGTCGCCCACACCGACGCCAATGCCATCAACGCCCCGACCGACAGGTCGATGCCACCACCGATGATCACGAACGTCGAGCCGACCGTGATCACGCCGATGGTCGAGGCCAGCGCCAGGATGCTCACCAGGTTGGAGGGGGTGGCGAAGTTCTCCGGTCTGGTCACCACGCCCACGATCGCCAGCAGCACCAGCGCCGCGACCAGACCCAGATGGCGGATCTCGCCGAGCCGGCCGAGGCGGCCGCGCGCCCCCACGGCTTTCAGGCGCGGGCCGGCCGGCGCGCTCTGATCAACGTCAGTCATGGAACGCTCCTTCTAGGGGATTCGCTTCGTCGGCCCCGGACGCCGACCCTGTGGAGACCATCACCAGGTCGAGCACGCGGTGCTCGTCCAGGTCCTCGGCCGGCGCCTCATGGACGATCCGGCCCTCGCGGACGACCAGCACCCGGTCGGCCAGGCCCAGCACCTCGGGCACCTCGCTGGAGACCAGCAGCACGCCGATGCCGTCGTCGGCCAGCTTGCGGACCAGCGCGTACAGCTCGGCGCGGGCGCCGACGTCCACACCGCGCGTGGGCTCGTCCAGCAGCAGCAGCTTGCGGTCCTCGGCCAGCCAGCGGCCCAGCACCGCCTTCTGCTGGTTGCCCCCCGACAACGTCCTGATCGCCCGGAGCGGATCGGGCGGGCGGATGTCCAGTGCCTGCGACAGCCTCGTGGCCTCGGCGAGCTCGCTGCGGCGGTCGAGCCAGCCCAGCCACCGCGGCTTGGTGTAGCGGCTCATGCTCGCCAGCGTGATGTTCTGCGCGACCGAGTGGTCCAGCAGCAGCGCCTGCGCCTTGCGCTCCTCGGGGGCCAGGCCCATGCCCATCCGCACCGCCCGGGTGGTGCTGCCCGGCCGCACCGTGCGCCCGTCGAGGACGACCCGGCCGCTGCCCTTGCGCGCGCCGTAGATCGTCTCGATGATCTCGCTACGGCCCGAGCCGACCAGCCCGGCCAGCCCGACGATCTCCCCCGCCCGTACGGTGAACGAGACGTTCTCGAAGCGGCCGGGCAGCGTCAGGTTCTCCACGCGCAAGATCTCCTCGCCGGGCGGGGCCGAGAAGCGGGGCGGGAAGACGTACTCGACGTTGCGGCCGGTCATCAGGGAGACGATCTGCGAGGTGGGCGTCTCCTTGGCCGGCAGCCCGACGGCGACCGTACGGCCGTCCTTCAGCACGGTGACCCGGTCGCCGATCTCGCGGATCTCCTCCAGCCGGTGGGAGATGTAGATCACCGCCACGCCCTGGGAGGTGAGGTCGCGGATCACCCGGAAAAGATTGTCCACCTCGTCGTGGGCCAGGGCGGCCGACGGCTCGTCCATGATGATGAGCCGGGTCGAGTGCGACAGCGCCCTCGCCATGCTGACGATCTGCTTGTGCGCCGGGGACAACCGGCCCACCTCGGTACGCGGGCGGATCTCCCCGTGCCCCAGCCGCCTGAGCAGCTCGGCCGTGGCCCGGTCGGCCTCCGACCTGCGGGAGAAGCCGAAGCTCGCCGGCTCATGGCCGAGGAAGACGTTCTCGGTGACGCTCAGCCCGTCCACCAGGTCGAGCTCCTGGTACATCGTGGAGATGCCGAGACGGATCGCGGCGGTGGGGCCGGACAGGCGGGCTTCCTCGCCGGCGAAGGTGATGGTGCCCTCGTCGGGCTGGTGCGCCCCGGCCAGGATCTTGATGAGCGTGGACTTCCCTGCGCCGTTCTGGCCGAGCAGGCAGTGCACTTCCCCGGCGCGTACGTCGAGGTCGACCCCGTTCAGGGCGCGGACACCGGGGAACTGTTTGACGATTCCCCGCATGTGGAGCAGAGACGCCGAGTCGGATGTTGACCGCGGCACAGGTGCCTCCCTGGATTCATGGTGCGGTCGGGTCCCGCCCGCCTGACGGCGCCGGTTGGCACCGCCGACGGCATCGAGGTCGGCGTGAACGATGCCGATACGGCACCGGACTGCCGGTCAGACGGGGCGGGACGTTCTGGGGGGAGAGGTGGCGGGTTCCCGTCCGCCTGACGGCATGCGCCATGGCCGCGGCACCTATGTGGGCGGGGCGTGCCGAGGCGGGCGGAGCGATCGGGCGGACGGGAGGTCTAGTGGGGGGATCGGAGGTGTTCGGTCATGCCGATGGCTGGGGATGTCGGATCTCGATGTTCGCGGGGTCGGACAGTGCTCGTTCGACGACGACGCCGGCCGCTCCTCGCGAGGCGGCGCCGAAGCCGAGGTCGGAGGCGACGAACCGGCAGCGGCCGGCGGCGCCGCTCATCCCGAGGCGGGCCAGCTCTCGCTCGGCCGCGGGGATGAGCAGGTCGGCGAGCCTGGCGAAGTAGCCGCCCAGCACGATCGTCCGTGGGTTGAAGAGGTTGACCAACATGGCCGCCCCGATGCCGAGCCACGTGCCCACCTCGGCGACGGCCGCGTCGACCCTCGGGTCTCCTTCGGCGCGCCGCTGCTCGATCTCGGCCAGCCGCTCCTCCGGGTCGCGGACGATCTGGGAGCGCATGCCGTACGCGCGGTCGGGGGTGGCCATGCGCACGAGCGCGGCCAGCCCGACCTTGGTCTCCCAGCAGCCGGTGAGGCCGCAGCGGCACGCCTCGCCGGACGGGTCGACCACGACGTGCCCGACCTCCCCGGCGAATCCGTCCGCTCCACCCAGCAACCGGCCTCCGGAGATGACGCCGCCGCCGACGCCGACCTCGCCGGTCAGGTAGACCAGGTCGGAGGTGCCCGCCGCGACGCCGAAGGTGTACTCGGCCAGGGCCGCGAGGTTGGCGTCGTTGTCGACCCCGATGGGGATGTCACCCGGAATGTCGGCGTGGGACAGTCGCTCCGCCACCTTCACGCCGCGCCAGCCGAGGTTCGGGGCGACGACGACGGTGCCGTCGGTTGTGTCGACCAGGCCGGGGACGGCCACGGTGATCCCGGCCGGCGTGACTCCGAGCGGTTCGAGGTCGGCCAGGGTCTTCTCGATCACGCGGGCCAGCTCGTCCAGCGAGCGTTCCGGGCCGGATCCCATCGCGTCGAAGCTGATCCGCCGGTCGATGAGGACCCTGCCTGCCAGGTCGGTGGCGATCGCCGCGATGTAGTCGACGTTGACTTCCACGCCCAGGGCGCCGACCCGCGAGCCGTCCAGGACGAGCGCGACACTCGGTCGGCCGACGGAACCCGCGTGCTGCGGGCCAGTCTCTTTGACCAGCCCGCGTGCCTGCAGCTCGCTCACCAAGCTGGTGACGGTGGTCTTGTTCAACCCGGTCTCGACAGCGACGGCGGACCGGGAGCACGGGCCGTGCCCGCTGATGTGACGCAGCACCAGAGCGAGGTTGGAACGTCGCACGGTGGTCTGGTCCGCGGGAACTCCCGCGGGCAGGCCCCGACTCGTCGAGTCGGTCGCTGGGGCGTCAGCCCTGCCGTGGTGCACGCGTCTCCTTAGGACTCAATTAGTACGTATGGCTGGCCGAATTAAAAGGGGCAACGGATGAAGAGCACAAGAGGGAAAGCGGTTGCACCTCGCATAACAGTCCGGTAACGACATGGCGAAGACCTGCTGAACTGCGCGAAGACGACCGATGCCAACTCGTTACGCGGTGCAGGGGTGCGTGGCCGGACACCTCCGTGTTACAACCCTCATTAATTGATCGCCGATACAAACAAAGGGCGGGTGACACGAGTGACCAACGGGCACCTCACCCGCACCTCCAACGTGGGCGCTTCCTCGGCCGGCTCCGCCACGCTGCGCAGGGCGAACCTCTCCTCGGTGCTGCGTGAGCTGCGCGACCACACCTCCCTGTCCCGTGCCGACATCGCCGAGGCGACCGGGCTGCACCGCGCCACCGTCTCCAACCTCATGGCCGAGCTCCTCGAACGGCGGCTCGTACGGGAGGTCGGCGTCGAGCACGTGGGCGCGATCGGGCGTCCCCGACGGGCGGTGGCGCTGCACGGCGCACACGTCGGCGCCCTGGGCATGGAGATCAACGTCGACTACATCGCCGTCCACGGCACCGACCTCAGCGGCCGGGTCCTGGTCGAGCGCCGGGTCGTCTTCGACGCGATGGGCAGCACGCCGGATCGTGCGGTGCGCCGCCTCGGGCTCGTGGCCAAGGAGGCCGTGGAGGCGATGTGCCGGGCCGGAGCGACGCCCGCCGGCATAGCGGTGGCCGTCCCCGGGCTCGTCGACGTGGCACGCGGCGTCGTGACGTTCGCGCCGAACCTCTACTGGCATGATTTGCCGCTGGCCGAGCGGCTGACCTCCGTGCTCGGCCCGCTGAGCGTACCGGTGCTGGTGGACAACGACGCCAACCTCGCCGCGCTGGGCGAGTACATCTCGGGTGTCGCCGCAGGCACGTCCGACCTGGTCTATCTCACCGGCGAGGTCGGGGTCGGCGGCGGCATCATCTCCGGGGGCCGGCTCCTGCGCGGCGCGGACGGGTTCTCCGGCGAGGTCGGTCATCTGCGGCTCGACCCCAACGGCGACCAGTGCGGCTGCGGCCGCATCGGCTGCTGGGAGACCAAGGTCGGCCTGGCCGCGCTCGTCCGCGCGGCGATGCCGGAGCACGCCTACGGGCTGCCCGGCATGCCGATGCCCGACCCCGGCGAACGAGTGGCCGACATCGCGCGCGGCCTGGCCTCGGGCGATGTACGGATGACGAAGGCGGTGGCGCAGGTCGGCGAATGGCTCGGGCTCGGTGGCTCGATCCTGGCCAACCTGTTCAACCCGCGGGTGATCGTCATCGGCGGCTACTTCGCCTCCCTGGCCGAGTGGCTGCTGCCGCACGCGCAACATCAGCTGCAACGGCTCGTGGTGGCCGCTCCCGCCGCCCAGTGCCGATTCGTCGCCTCCACGCTCGGCTTCGGCGCCGCCTCCCGGGGCGCCGCGAGCATGGTGGTCACCCAGATCATCGACGACCCGACCACGATCATGGACTCGCCACCGCGGCCGGCAGTCCACTGACAGCACCCCACAGACCTGGAGACGGCACCCTCCAGCACCCCGCAACACCCGCTCGAAAACCAAGTGGCAACAAGCGCGGCGGCGCGCGCCTTGCCTGACGTCCCCCCGGTCAGGAAGGGTTTCCATGTCACCACGTCATCGAACGTGGGCCAGGCTGCTCCACGCGGCCCCGCCACAGGACCGACGTCGTCCGCGACGTCGCATCGCGGCGGCGACGGCTCTTGCTCTCGTCGCTCCCTTCATCACCTTCTCAGCCGCACCGGCGAGCGCCACGGTCACCGCGTCGTCGGCCGCCACGGAAGCCGCCGCGGCGCCTGACTTCAAGGTGCTGGTCTTCTCGAAGACGACCGGCTTCCGGCACGACGCGATCCCCGAGGGCATCGCCGCGGTGCAGAAGCTCGGCCAGGACAACAACTTCGCGGTCGACACGACCGAGGACGGCGCCCAGTTCACCGATGAGAACCTGGCGCAGTACCAGGCCGTGGTCTTCATGTCCACGACCGGCGACCCGCTGGGCACGCAGGAGCAGAAGGACGCCTTCCAGCGCTACATCCAGAAGGGCGGCGGGTTCGTGGGCGTCCACGCCGCCGCCGACAGCGGGTACAACTGGGCCTGGTACGGCAAGCTCGTCGGGGCGTACTTCAAGCAGCACCCGGCGATCCAGCAGGCCACGGTCAAGGTCGAGGACCCGGCCCACCCGTCGACCAAGGACCTGCCGACCACCTGGACCCGTACCGACGAGTGGTACGACTACCAGGCCAACCCGCGCAACACGGTCCATGTGCTGACCTCGCTGGAGGAGAAGTCCTACACCGGCGGCACGATGGGCGCCGACCACCCGAACACGTGGTGCCAGGACTTCGACGGCGGCCGTTCGTGGTACACGGGGCTCGGCCACCTCAAGGAGAACTACACCGAGCCGAACTTCCTGAAGCTGCTTCTCGGCGGCATCCAGACCGCCGCCGGCGCGATCAAGGCCGACTGCTCGGCCTCGCAGAGCTCCAGCTTCGAGAAGGTCACGCTCGACGACAGCACCTCCAACCCGATGATGGTGGACGTCGCCAAGGACGGCCGGGCCTTCTACATCGACCGGCTCGGCGAAGTGAAGATCATCAAGCCCACGGGCGGCACGGTCACCGCCGGGAAGCTGAACGTCTTCACCGCCAACGAGAGCGGCCTGCTCGGCCTGGCGCTCGACCCCGGCTTCGACACCAACCACTGGGCGTACCTCTACTACTCCCCCAGCGGCGAGAACGTCGACCGGCTGAGCAGGTTCACCGTCAACGGTGACAGCCTGGACCTGACGAGCGAGAAGAAGCTCCTCGACGTCCCGGTGCAGCGGGCCGAGTGCTGCCACCACGGCGGCGGCATGGTGATGGACCCCAAGACCGGCAACCTGTGGCTGGCCACCGGCGACAACACCAACCCGTTCGCCTCCGACGGCTACGCGCCGCTCGACGAGCAGTCCGGCCGCACCAACTGGGACTCCCAGCGCACCTCGGCCAACACCAACAGCCTGAGCGGCAAGCTGCTGCGCATCCACCCCGAGGCTGACGGCACCTACACCGTTCCGTCCGGCAACCTGTTCCAGCCGGGTACCGCGAAGACCAAGCCGGAGATCTACGGCATGGGCTTCCGCAACCCGTTCCGCATGGGGCTCGACCCGAAGACGGGCGGCATCATGCTCGGCGAGTACGGCCCCGACGCCAACACGGCGAGCGCCACGCGGGGCCC
The DNA here is from genome assembly GCF_044465465.1 of Nonomuraea sp. NPDC049655. Classification (NCBI taxonomy): domain Bacteria; kingdom Bacillati; phylum Actinomycetota; class Actinomycetes; order Streptosporangiales; family Streptosporangiaceae; genus Nonomuraea; species Nonomuraea sp. NPDC049655. The sequence goes on along the minus strand of NZ_JBITLS010000005.1, from coordinate 554,928 downwards.
GGAGAACACGGTCGAGTGGAACCTGGTCTCCAAGCCGGGCAACTACGGCTGGCCGTACTGCGTCGGCAACAACACCCCGTACGTCGACTACGACTTCGCCACCAAGAAGTCGGGGTCGCCGTTCAACTGCGCCGCGCCGGTCAACGACTCGCCCAACAACGACGGCCTGACCAACCTCCCCCCGGTCATCCCGGCGACGATCTGGTACCACTACGGGGCCGACCCGCAGAACTTCCCGGAGCTGAGCGGCGGCGCGCCGATGGGCGGCCCGGTCTACCGCTTCGACCCGAACCTGCAGTCGGACGTGAAGTGGCCGGCCTACTGGGACGGCAAGGCCGTCTTCGGCGAGTGGAACAACGACAACGTGTGGTCGTTCCAGCTCGACGAGAACGGCACCAAGCTCGTCGAGATGAACCGCATCCTCGGCTCGCTGAAGTTCAAGAAGCCGATGGACATGAAGTTCGGCCCCGACGGCGCGCTGTACATGATCGAGTGGGGTTCCGGCTTCGGCGGTGACAACGCCGACTCCGGCATTTACCGCATCGAGTACATCAAGGGCAACCGCCCGCCGATCGCCCGCGTCACGGCGGACAAGACCGACGGGCCGCTGCCGCTGACCGTGAAGTTCTCCAGCGAGGGCAGCCGCGACCCGGACGACAAGGCGATCACCTACGCCTGGGACCTCGACGGCGACGGCGACACCGACTCCACCGACCCCAACCCCACCTTCACCTACGACAAGGCAGGCGAGTACGGCGTCGTCCTGACCGTCACGAACTCCGACGGCAAGACCGGCACGGCGAGCGTGACGATCACCGCGGGCAACACCCGTCCCGTCGTGACCGTCGACGTGCCGCCGAACGGCTCCTTCTTCGAGTTCGGCGACCAGGTGAAGTTCAAGGTCACCGTCACCGACGCCGAGGACGGCGCGATCGACTGCGACAAGGTCCAGATCCAGGCGATCCTCGGCCACGACAGCCATGGCCACCCGCTCGACCAGCTCAAGGGCTGTGAAGGCACCCTGCAGACCTCGCAGAGTGGCCACGGCGAGACCGACAACCTCTTCTACGTGATCGAGGCCAGCTACGCCGACAAGGGCGCCGGCGACGCCAAGCCGCTGACCGGCCGCGGCCAGGTCATCCTGGAGCCCAAGCGCAAGCAGGCCGAGCACTTCGCGCAGACCGGCCGGGTGGCCGACGGCAAGGGCACCGACGCCGCCGGCGTCCAGACGGAGACCACGACCGACCCGCAGGGCGGCAACCTCAACATCGGGTTCGTCCAGGACGGTGACTGGTGGTCGTTCGACCCGGTGAACCTGTCGAACGTCACCGGGATCCGGTTCCGGATCGCCTCGGGCGGCGCGGGCGGGACCGTACAGGTGCGGGCGGGCAACCCCGAGACCGGGACCCTGGTGGGCTCGGCCGAGGTGACGCCCACCGGCGGCTGGCAGACGTTCACCGACGTCACGCTCGACCTGACCAGTCCGCCGTCCGCGAGCGGGCCGCTCTACTTCGTCGTGCGCAAGCCGGCGAGCGCGGCCAACGACGCCTACCTGGCCAACTTCAACTGGGTCGACTTCGTCGGCAAGGGCGCGACCGACAACCAGCGTCCGACCGTGACCGCGACGGCGACCCCGACGACGGGCACCGCCCCGCTGAAGGTCGACTTCAAGGCGACGGCCACCGACCCCGAAGGCGGCTCGATCACCTACAAGTGGAACTTCGGCGCGGACGGCGCGCCTCAGCCTGCCACGGCTGAGGCGAGCTACACCTACAGCGCACCGGGCTCCTACACGGCCGTGGTGACCGCGACCGACGACAAGGGCGCCTCCGCCACCGCCCAGATCCCCATCAAGGTGGACTCGGCGACCACCGTCTGCCTCACCGGCCGTTCGGACGGCTTCACCGGCGACCAGCTCGACCGTCAACGGTGGTCGGTCATCCGCGAGAACCAGGACCTCAAGGTCGCCGGCGGCAACCTCGTGATCCCGACGTCGAGCACCGACATCTACGGCACCGGCGGCGACGCGACGAACATCGTCGTGCAGCCGGCGCCCCAGGGAGCGTGGACGGCCACCGCCAAGGTCACGCTGAAGGCCCTCGACGCCTACGAGCAGGCCGGCCTGGTCCTGTACGGCGACGACGACAACTACGCGAAGATCGTGCTGGAGGGCCGGGGCACCAACGACCGCGCCGGTCGCATCTTCCAGTACATCCGGGAGGAGAACGGCGCCCCGAACGAGGTGAACGCGAGCAACACGGCCAACCTCGGCGACGCCTTCCCCGACACCGTGTACGTGCGCCTCGTCACCGACGGCACCAACCTGAACGCCTCCTACTCGGCGGACGGCGTCACCTTCACCGCGATGCCGGAGACGAAGAAGCTCGCCGGCATCACCAACCCGAGGATCGGCCTGCTCGCCCTGTCCGGGACCGGCGGCCACCCGGTGGTGGACGCGTCCTTCGACTGGTTCCAGATCACGCCGGACGACACGGCCACCGGCGCGGCGCCGGACGACGAGTTCGACGGCGGCGCGCTCGACTCCTGCCGCTGGAACGCGGTCGTCCGTCCCGACGCCACCGGGATGCGGGTGACCGGCGGCAAGCTGGAGATCGACACCTCGAAGGGAGACATCTACGGGTCCGACAACAGCGGCCCGAAGAACTTCGTCCTGCAGAACGCGCCCGAGGGCGACTGGACGCTGGAGACCAAGCTCGACGGATCGGCGTTCAACCAGGCCTACCACCAGGGCGGCCTGGTGGTCTACGGCGGTGACGACGACTACGTCAAGGTCGACTACGTGGCCGACAGCGCGACGGCGACGAGGATCGAGCTGCGCAGCGAGGTCGGCGGAGCCGTTCAGGACCCGCAGCCGCAGGTCGACCAGCACGGCTCCGGCGTGTGGTGGCTGCGGCTGAAGAAGGAGGGCGACACCTTCCACGGGTACTACTCCGCGAACGGCACGGACTGGACCGAGATCGGCGCCACGGTGAAGAACGGCGCCGTGGCGAGCCGGGCGAAGGTGGGCGTGTTCGCCTTCGGCGGCAACAGCCAGACCGCGTCGGCGACGGCGAAGTTCGACCACTTCCATCTGGTCAAGAGTGGCGGGGGCGCCGACGACAAGACGGCGCCCACGACGACCGCGGCCACCGACCCGGCCGCGCCGCAGAGCGGCTGGTACACCGGGCCTGTCTCGGTCACGCTGTCGGCCGCCGACGAGGCGAACGGCAGCGGGGTCGCCAAGACCGAGTACCAGCTCGACGGCGGCGACTGGGCCGCCTACACCGCTCCTGTCGTCGTCTCCGGTGACGGGTCGCACACTCTGGCCTACCGCTCGGCGGACAAGGCGGGCAACGTCGAGGACGCCAAGACCCTCACGGTCAAGGCGGACGCGACCGCGCCGATGACCAAGGCGGAGTTCGCCTCGCCGAACGACAGCGGGTGGCACGACGCCGCCGTGCCGGTGATGCTCACCGCCACCGACGCCACGGCCGGGGTGGAGAAGACCGAGTATGCGGTGGACGGCGGCGACTGGACGCCGTACACCGAGCCGGTCACCGTCTCGGGCGAGGGCAGGCACGAGCTCAAGTACCGCTCGTCCGACAAGGCCGGGAACGCCGAGGACGTCAAGGCCGCCGCGTTCCAGATCGACACCAAGGCGCCCGCCGTGGTGATCTCGGGCGTGGCGAACGGCGAGAAGTACGGCGACAGCCAGGACCTGCAGATCGCCTGGCAGGTCGTCGACGCCGCCTCCGGCGTGAAGTCGGTGAGCGGCACGCTCGACGGCAAGCCGTTCGAGTCCGGGACGCTCCAGCCGCTGTACGGGCTGGCCCTGGGCACGCACACGGTCACGGTCACCGCGGTCAGCAACGCGGGCAACCAGACCGAGCAATCCGTGACGTTCTCCGTCGAGACCTCGACGCAGGACCTCGCCGCCCTGATCGACCGTTTCGAGAAGGACGGCAAGCTGACGGACAGGGAGGCGCACCGGTTGCAGACGAACCTCGCCACCGTGCGCGACGCCGAGGACAAGGGCAAGAAGGATGACAAGATCATCAAGGAGATCCGGAAGTTCAAGGACGCCGTCATCGGCAAGAAGGGCGTCTCGGACGAGCAGGTCCGGGCCGTCCTCCTCCGGGACGCCGACGCCCTGATCGTCCGGCACGGCGGCACGCCGGCCTGACGGCGAGCGAGACCGGCGTTCCGGACGCCGCCATGAAGCGCCGCTCCGGCACGTCGCCGACAGACGGTGAGTGCCCTCGCCAGGCGAGGGCACTCACCCCCTCCCGCTCCACGACGCGGTCTTCATCCCGGCCGGCCGGGACCGCCTTCATCGGACGCCGGCACGTGCTCGCGCCGGCATCGTCCGGCGACGACCCCGAAGGGAACCACACCCCGTGAACAACGCACTGCGATACGCCGTGACCGTCCTGCTGGCCGGGCTCGCCCTCCTGCTCACCGCACCCGCGGCATCCGCCCATCGCGGACCGATCAAACTGGAGGTGACCGGGGACGGCGGCCACAACGTCAACGTGCTGGTCACCTGGAAGGAGGACGGGCATCCCGTCACCGACGTCGTCGAGGCGACACTGACGGCGACCTCCTCCGGCGGCCGCTCCTTCGGCCCCGTCCAGCTCCGCTCCTCCTCCGAGGGCCAGAACCTCTACACCTCCCCCGAGCCGCTGCCGAGCGGCACCTGGAAGGTCACGGTGACCGCGACCAAGCCGGCCAAGGCGCGCGCGACGACGAAGGTGAAGGCGGCGGACCTGGCCGCCACCCCCGTGGCGGCGACTTCGCCCGCGCCGCGCGCGACGGGCGCCGCGGCTTTGGCCGACCGCGAGGACGCGGACGGCACTCCGTTCACGATCGGAATCATCGCCGTCGCGGTGGTGATCGCTTCCGGGATCTGGATCGCCTTCGCCCGTCGCGGGCGGCTGTACAGCCGTCGCTGAAGGCACCTCGGCCGGTACGCCACGTGGGCGTCGCGACGCTGGTGCGCGCACCTCTGGTTGTCGACGCCCCGGAGACCACGCTCTTCGTCGAAGGATGCATCCGGTTCCCGCACGGCCCTCGACCAGGAAGCTCCCCTTCCTACCGCACGACACAGCCATTCACGGATCCGGTTTGTTAGCGCTAACATCCCTTAGGAGCCTTCACCATGAAACGCATCGCGTTATCGGTCACGCTCGTCGCCACCCTCCTCGCGGCACCACCGCCCGCGTCCGCCTCAGCGGATCCCATCCCTCAAGGAGCAGCCGTCGACCAGTTCGACGGCGACAGCCTGGGGCAGGAGTGGAGCGTCCTGTCTCCCGACGACTCCCGCTGGTCGCTGTCAGGGGGCGCGCTCCATCTGGACACCTCCCCCGGTGACACGTACGGGGGCGGGAACAGCGCCAAGAACGTCTTCCTCGTCGACGTTCCGGCCGGCGACTTCGAGGTGATCACCAAGCTCAGCGCGCCCGTCGCTCTGGACTATCAGAACGCGGGCCTGGTCGCCTGGCAGGACTGGGACAACTACGTACGAACCGGGCTGGCCCACGTCAGCTTCTCCGGCGGCACCGTGATCGAGACGGGGACGGAGGTCGGCGCGAGCTACACCGGCGGCTTCAAGACCCGTCCGGGATCCACCGGCGAGATCCTCAGGCTGGCCAGGACCGGCGACGAGTTCGTCGCCTCCTACTGGGACGGCTCGGTGTGGATCGAAGCAAGCAGGTCCACCGCGAAGATGGACATCAAGCAGGTCGGCCTCTACGGCCTGTCCGCCCAGAACGGGACGCCCATCCGCGCGGACTTCGACTACTTCGCCGTCAAGGCCGCCGAGGGACGGCCGGTGAGCCCGCAGGGGCAGTTCACGCTGAAGGCGGTCGACGCGCCCCACCTGTCCGTCAGCAAGTCGGGCGTGGTGCGGGCCTCGGACAGGGCGCCGATGACCGGCCTTGTCATGACCGCCGAGCCGCGCGACGGCGGACTGGCGCTCAAGGACGTCGCGTCCGGGAAATACCTGGAGGCCGGCGACAAGGTGCGGCTGGGCGCGAACCCCTCGGTCTTCCAGCTCAAGGACGCCGGTGGCGGCAAGGTCAAGCTCTCCTCCAGCGGCAAGAACGTCTCCGTCAGCGACGGCGCTCTCGTCACCGGCCCGGCGATCACGAAATTCACGATCGAGGGCTACACGTCCGGCGCGCTCACCGTGGACACCAAGGCCAAGGGCACCGAAGTCAGTCCCAACCTGTACGGGGTCTTCTACGAGGACATCAACCACGCCGCCGACGGGGGCCTGTACGCCGAGCTGGTCCAGAACCGCTCGTTCGAGTTCAACGACCAGGACCACGCCTCCTACACGGGCCTGACCGCGTGGAGCAAGGCGGAACGCGGCGCGAGCGCCTCCCTCGCGGTCACCGGCGACCAGCCGCTGAACGCCAACAACCGCAACTACCTGCGTCTCGACGTCACGGGAGACGGCACGGCCGGGGTGAGCAACGCCGGGTTCAACCGCGGCCTGGCCTTGAAGAGGGGCGCCCGCTACGACCTGTCGTTCTGGGCCAGGCGCACCGAGGCGGGGACGCTGACGGTGACCGTCGAGGACGGCACCGCGGTCCTCGGCACGGCGGCCCTGCAGGTCAAGGCGGGCGGCTGGGCCAAGTACGAAGCGTGGTTCACCGCGGCGGCGACGACCGACGCCGGTCGCCTGATCGTCCAGGCGCCGAGCGGGCGCACCGATCTGGACATGGTCTCGCTGTTCCCGCATGACACCTTCAAGGGGCACGGCATGCGCGCCGACCTGGCCAAGGCCATCGCGGAGTTGAAACCGGGCTTCCTGCGCTTCCCCGGCGGCTGCGTGACCAACGTCGGCACCTACGACCCCTACTCCGACAAGCAGGACCGGCGGCGCATCTACCAGTGGAAGGAGACGATCGGCCCGGTCGAGGAGCGGCCGACGAACTTCAACTTCTGGGGCTACAACCAGTCGTACGGCATCGGCTACTACGAGTACTTCCAGTTCGCCGAGGACATCGGCGCCGAGCCGCTGCCCGTGCTGTCGGTGGGCGTCAACGGCTGCAACGTGAACCAGCCGCTGACCGACGAGGCCAAGCTGGCCCGGTGGGTCCAGGACACGCTCGACCTGATCGAGTTCGCCAACGGCCCGGTCACCTCCGAGTGGGGCGCCAAGCGGGCCGCGCTCGGGCACCCGAAGCCGTTCGGCCTGGACTACATCGGCCTCGGGAACGAGGAGATCTACTCCGAGTTCTTCACGAACTATCCCAAGTTCGCCGACGCGGTCAGGGCCAAGTACCCCGCCATTAAGATCATCAGCAACTCGGGGCAAGCCCCACAGGGCGCCTGGTTCGACAAAATGTGGCAATTCGCCCGCGACCAGAAGGCCGACCTGGTCGACGAGCACTACTACAGCAGCCCCGGCTGGTTCCTGACCAACAACCACCGCTACGACTCCTACGACCGCAACGGGCCGAAGGTGTTCGCCGGCGAGTACGCCTCGCAGGGCAACACGTTCGGCAACGCCCTGGCGGAGGCGTCGTACATGACCGGGTTGGAGCGCAACTCCGACGTGGTGGAGCTGGCGTCGTACGCGCCGCTGCTGGCCAACGTGGACTACGTGAACTGGTTCCCCGACCTCATCTGGTACGACAACGACCAGGTCTTCGGATCGGCGAACTACTACGTGCAGAAGTTGTTCTCCACGAACCTCGGCGACCGGATCCAGCCCAGCACGTTCGAGAGCGCGACCAGGCCCCCGGCCGACATCACGGGCGGCATCGGGCTCGGCTCGTGGAGCACCCAGGTCCGCTACGACGACGTCAAGGTCACCGCCGCCGACGGCACGACACTGTTCTCGGACGACTTCTCCGGCGAGGGCGAGAAGTGGACTCCAGGCCAGGGAGCATGGGCCGTGCAGGACGGCGCCTACGTCCAGACCGCCGACGTCACCGACGCCCGATCCACCGCCGGCTCACCTGACTGGTCGAACTACACGATGGAGGTCAAGGCCCGCAAGACCGGCGGCGCCGAGGGATTCCTGGTCATGTTCGGCGTGGGCGACACCTATTACTGGTGGAACCTCGGCGGCTGGAACAACACTCGGTCCGCCGTCGAGAAGGGCATCGGCGGCGGCAGGTCGGAGATCGCCTCCTCCCCGACCACCATCGAGACCGGCCGCGACTACCAGATCAAGATCCAGGTGAACGGACGCAGGATCACCACCTGGCTCGACGGCCAGAAGATCAACGAGTTCGCCGACAATGCCGTCGTGGAGCCGCTCTACCAAGTCGTCTCGCGAGACGGCGACAACGTCACGCTCAAGGTCGTCAACGCTCAGGCGACCGGCGTGCGCAGCACCGTCACCCTGAAGGGTCCCCGCCTTCGCCCGTCCGCCACGGTGACCTCGATGGCCGGCGCTCCGGGCGATGCCAACTCCCTCACCGAACCGACCAAGATCAAACCGGTTGAACGCCACCTGAACGGCTTCTCCAACGCCTTCACCTACGACTTCCCCGCCAACTCCGTCACCTTCATCCGCCTCACCGAACGCTGACCCGCCGACCAGGGGCGGGCCGCCCGCCGGCTCGCCCCTGGTCGGCCTGCCACCCCGGCCCCATTCGATGAACCGCCCAAGGAGGAGGGCGGCCGAACGTCAGGGCAGGCGCACGGTGGAACATCGAGGAGATCGTCAGGCGGGCGGGGGTTCAGCGCGATCCCGGATGGGCGCCGGCGACGTCGTCGCCGGCGTTCGTCGGCTGCTCGGCGGCCAGGGATGCGAGCAGGCGCAGGCGTTCGGCGGAGGGGGAGCCGGGTTCGGCGGTGTAGATGATGAGCACGAGTCCGGGTTCGGCGGTGATGGCGAGTTCCTCGTAGGCGAGGACGAGTTCGCCCACCTCGGGGTGGTTGAACCGCTTCGTGCCCGTTCCGTGGGTGCGGACGTCGTGTGCGGCCCAGAGCGTGCGGAACGTGTCGCTGCGAGTGGAAAGCTCGCCGACCAGGTCCTGCAGGGCGCGGTCGTGCGGGTCGCGGCCGGCTTCCGCCCGCATGATCGCGACGCACATCTCGGCGAACAGGTCCCAGTCGGGGTAGAAGTCGCGGGAGGACGGGTCGAGGAACTGGAAGCGGGCCAGGTTGGGAGTGCGTCCGCCGTCGCCGATGACGGGCGCGTAGAAGCGGCGGCCGAGGGCGTTGGCCGCCAGCAGGTCCTGGCGGGGGTTGCGGACGAACGCGACGCCGTCGGTGATGGCCTCCAGCGCCCAGTGCAGGCTGGGGCGGGAGGCGCTCTGGCGGGTGGCGCGGCGGCGCGGGCGGCCGGAGGCGGGGATGCCGTCGGCGGCGCGGGCCAGGTCGAACAGGTGGGCGCGCTCGGTGTCGTCCAGGTGCAGCGCCCGGGCGATCGCCTCCAGGACGGACGCGGACGCGCCGGCGATCTGGCCGCGTTCGAGCTTGGCGTAATACTCGACGCTGACCCCGGCGAGAATGGCGACCTCGGTGCGGCGCAAGCCGGGCACCCGCCGGTTGGCGCCGCCCGGGATGCCGGCCTGCTCTGGCGTGACCTTGGCCCGGCGCGAGGTGAGAAACTCGCGGACTTCGCGGCGGTTATCCATAATCCCAGCGTAGAGGCGGTCTGGAAGGTCTGGGATGCCCTGTCGGTACACCCCTTGACAGAGACTCCCGCCCTGCCGCCGGGGCCCTTTGACCTGGAGTAGTGCTCAATCAATCTCCATCCACGTCGCAGCCGGTCTCCCGGCTGTTGCCCACGCTGTTGCTCCTGTTGACCGTGTTCGGTCCCATCTCGATGGATCTGTACCTGCCGGTTCTGCCCGCGTTGACGGACGAGCTGAACGCGGCGACGTCGATGGCGCAACTGACCGTCACCGCTTGCCTCATCGGGCTGGCGTTGGGGCAGCTCGTCGCAGGGCCGCTGTCGGACCGGTTCGGCCGCGCCCGGCCTCTGTACGTCGGCGTGGCCGCCTACGTCGCGACCTCGCTGCTGTGCGCGCTCAGCCCGAGCATCGAGACGCTCGTCGCCGCCCGGCTGGTCCAGGGGCTCGCCGGGGGCGCGGGCATCGTGATCGCGCAGGCGGCGGGACGTGACCTCTACTCCGGCGGGAAGCTCATCCGCTACTACGGCCGCATGACCGTGCTCGGCGGCCTGGCCGCCATCGTGGGACCGCTGGTGGGCGGCCAGCTGGCCCGGGTCACCGACTGGCGCGGACTGTTCACGTTCCTGGCGGTGATCGGCGCGCTCATCCTGGCGCTCATCGCCTTCGGCTACCGCGAGACGCTGCCCCAGACGAGCCGTACGACGGGTGGGTTCGCCCGAACCGGCCGCGACTTCCGCACCCTGCTGGCCGACCGCGTCTTCACCGGCGCGGTGCTGCTGCAGGGGTTCGTCAACGCCGCCCTGTTCGCCTACCTGGCCGGGGCCACCTACGTCCTGCAGGGCGTCTACGGCCTGTCGCCGCAGCAGTACGCGCTCGCCTTCGGGCTGAACTCGGCCGGGTTCATGGTCTTCGGTTACCTGGCCGGGCGTAGCAGCGAGCGGTGGAGCGTGCGCGGCACCCTGGCCGTGGGCCTGGCCATGTGCGCACTCGGCGCGCTCGGCCTGCTGGCCGCCGGGCTGTGGACGCTGCCGCTGGCCGTGGTGATCGTCTCGCTGCTGATCATGGTCAGCGGCGTGGCCGCCACCACCCCGCCCGCCACCACGCTGGCCCTGGCCGGATACCCGCATATGGCGGGCACCGCCTCCTCGCTCCTTGGCATGGCCCGCTTCGCCTTCGGCGGTGTCGCCGCTCCCTTCGTCGGCCTGGCCGGGGCGGACGGCATGCTGCCGCTCGGGATCGTCACCGTCGTCTCGATCGCGCTCGCGCTGGCGGCCTGCGCCGCTCTCAGCCCCCGGCATCGCGCCCGGACGGCGCGGCCGTCCCCGGCCGCCGAACCCGAGCTCGCCGCCGCGCCGACGCGGTGAGCACGTCGTGCGGACGCCGGGCTAAATGCCGGGAAAGAGTTCCTCTCGCCTGTTCATGCCTCACCTACCGGGGGAAATGCCTCCTCTGCTGGGGAACCGTGCGGGACGCTGCCGGCGCCGGTTCGGCCGCGACATCTGGCCACCGGCCGGCGAGGCACCTTGGGCGTCGGGCCTTCGACGCTCGACGGAGTCCGCTGATCCGCCGCCGTCACCCAACACTCGAAGGAGACACCACTCATGCGTGGAGCAGTTCTGCACGGACCGCGCGACGTGCGCGTCGAGGACCGTCCCGACCCGCGGATCGTCCAGCCCACCGACGCGGTCATCCGCATCACCGCGACGTGCGTCTGCGGCTCTGACCTGTGGCCCTACCGGGGCGTGGACAAGTCAGACGAGCCGGTGCCGATGGGACACGAGTACGTCGGCGTCGTCGAGCAGACCGGCGACCAGGTCGAAACGATCAAGGTCGGGGACTTCGTGGTCGGGTCGTTCTTCGCCTCCGACAACACCTGCGAGATCTGCCGGGCCGGCTACCAGTCCCGCTGCGTGCACGCCGAACCGATCGGCGCGATCGGCACCCAGGCCCAGTACGCCCGCATCCCGCTGGCCGACGGCACCCTGGTCGCCACCCCCGCCATGCCGGACGCCGACCTCGTCCCGAGCCTGCTGGCCGCCTCCGACGTGCTGGGCACCGGCTGGTTCGCCGCGGTCGCCGCCGAGGCCGGCCCTGGCAAGACGGTCGCCGTCGTGGGCGACGGCGCGGTGGGGCTGCTCGGCGTCCTGGCCGCCGGGCGGCTCGGCGCCGAGCGCATCGTCGTCTTCAGCCGCCACGCCGACCGGCAGAAGCTCGCCGTCGAGTACGGCGCCACCGACATCGTCACCGAACGCGGCGACCAGGGCGTCACCCGGCTCAAGGAGCTGACCGGCGGGCTCGGCGCGCACTCGGTCATCGAGGCCGTCGGCACCCAGGAGTCGATGATGCAGGCCATCCGCTCCACCCGGCCCGGCGGCCACGTCGGCTACGTCGGCGTCTCCCACGACGTCGAGCTGCCGGGCGAGGAGCTGTTCTTCTCCGGCGTGCACCTGCACGGCGGCCCGGCCCCGGTACGCCGCTTCCTGCCCGAGCTCATCGGCCTGATCTGGAACCGCGCGATCGACCCCGGCAAGGTCTTCGACCTCGAACTCCCGCTGGAGGACGCCGCCGACGGCTACCGGGCGATGGATGAACGCCGCGCCGTCAAGACCCTGCTGCGCCCCTGACGGCCCCCATCCCTTCGCAAGAGATCACCGACCACGAGAAGGAACGACCATGGAACTGCTGAAGCAGCCACCGACCACCAAGGGACCAGCCGAATGGTTCACCGGGGACGTCTGGTTCGACGTCATCCACCGCGGCGAGGACCCGTCCCGATCCCGCGCGAACATGGTCAGGTTCGCGCCCGGCGCCCGAACCGCCTGGCACTCCCACGGCCTCGGCCAGACGCTGTTCATCGTCGAAGGCGTCGCGCTGATCCAGTCCCGCGGCGGCCGGCTGATCGAGGCCCATCCGGGCGACGTCATCTGGACGCCGCCGGGCGAGGAGCACTGGCACGGCGCCGCCCCCGGCCACTTCATGACCCACCTGGCCCTGTGGGAAGGCGACGACACCGCCTGGCTGGAGCACGTCACCGACGCCGACTACACCGCGACGCCGGCCGCCACCCGCCAAGCACCCTGAAGAGGATCGACATGGACTACGAGCACCTGGGCCGCAGCGGGCTGCGCGTCAGCCGGCTCGCCCTGGGCACGATGAACTTCGGCGACGCGACCGACGAACCCAACCGCCTTCCAGATCATGGACGCCGCGGTGGAGGCGGGCATCAACTTCTTCGACACCGCCGACGTCTACGGCGGCCCCCAGAGGCCGGACATGGACCAGGGGTACGGCCTCTCCGAGGAGATCATCGGCCGCTGGCTCTCCCAGGGCGGCCGCCGGGACCGGATCGTCCTGGCGACCAAGGTCTACCAGCCGATGGGGCTCGGACGGAACGACAAATACCTGTCGGCCCACCACATCCGCCGCGCCTGCGAGGCGAGCCTGCGCCGCCTGCAGACCGACCACGTCGACCTTTACCAGATGCACCACGTCGACCGTGCCACGCCGTGGGAGGACACGGCCTGGACTTCAAGTTCCGGCGTTTCCTGGAAGAACACCGCCTCAGCTACGTGGTCGCGGTGCCCAAGAGCCAATGGGTCGGCACCGACCGGGACGGGGATCGCGCCGACACCGCCACCGCCCAGGCTCCCGCCCAGGCGTGGAAGCGCCGCTCCTGCGGCCGCGGCGCCAAAGGCGAACGGCTGTATGACTTGGCACCGGGGTCGGTGCGTTTCGAGGTCGAGCCCGGCTATCAGCGTTGGCTGCTGGCCCGGCGCAGCCTGACCCCCAACGCCAAGAACGAGACCGGCCTGGACCACTACCAGGTTCGCCGCTTCGACGCCTCCCCCGCCGTGCCCGAGGCCGGCCGCCTCACAGCGGATCGTGGTTACGATCCGGTATCGCCCGGATGGCGAGCACTTGACGGCGGGCGAGCGGTGAGCCAAAGTCGTGCCACATCGTTGAACCGGTTCGCCGAATGCGGCGGCACGAGCGGATTGCCGCCACGGTCGCCTGCTTCTCCACCACCAATTTCACCTCGGTACGGACGGCGAGACAGCGAGACGAAGAGAGCGAGCTGCCACCTCATCGTCGAACCGGTTCGACAAACGAGTGGTCGGCCCGACGAGACCGGAGCCGGTTCGGCAAAGGCGAGAGGACGCAGCATGGCGACGATCGGCGACGTGGCCCGGGAGGCCGGGGTGAGCCGCAGCACGGCGTCCTACGCCCTGTCCGGCAAGCGGCCCATCTCCGACGAGGTCCGGCAGCGCGTCCTCGCGGCGGCCGAGGCTCTCGCCTACACACCGAACGCCGGCGCCCGCGCCCTGGCCACCTCCCAGACCAAGGTGCTCGGCCTGCTCGCGCAGTTCCACGAGGACGAGTTCGCGCCGGCCATGATGCAGTACATCCTGGGCGTCACCGACACTGCCCGCGACCAGGGCTACGACACCCTCCTCGTCACCGAGGCCGACGGTGCGCGGGCGCTGCGCAGGATCACCGACTCGCGCATGGTCGACGGCGTCGTCCTGATGAACATCGCGCAGGAGGACGCGCGCCTGCCCATCCTGCGGGCCGCCCCGCAGCCGGGTGCGCTCGTCGGCCTGCCCGGCGACTGCTCCGGCCTCGACGTGTTCGACCTCGACTTCGAGGAGGCAGGCCGGGTCATGGTGGACCACCTCCACCGGCTTGGCCACCGCGAGCTCATCCTGGTATCGCAGCCGGAGCACGTGGTCGAGCGCGGAGGCGCGTACGTTTGGCGGCTGCGCGACGCGGCGCTCGAACGGGCCCGCCTGCTCGGCGTCACCCTGCACGCCGTCTATGGCGAGTCCCGGCAGCCGGCTGTCGGACGGCTGCTCAACGGCCTGCTCGACGCCCACCCGGCGGCGACCGGCCTGCTGATCAACAACGAGGCGGTGGCAGCGGCGCTGCCGTCGGTCACCCACCAGCGCGGCCTGCGGGTGCCGGAGGACCTGTCCGTCATCGGGCGCTACTCCGCCGAGTTCGCCGCGACCTTCTCCCTGCCCTACTCCTTCATCGAGAGCGCGCCCGACCGCCTCGGCTCGATGGCGGTGCGCCAGCTCGTCCGCCGGGTGGAGTCCTCCGCGGCCCGGCGCGAGCCGTTCGTCGTGCGCTTCATCTCGCCCGAACTGGTCTCGCTCGCGAGCACCGCACCCCCGCGCCCGGCCGCTCCCTGAGGCCGTGCCCCAGCCCAGCACCCGTTCGACGCCGCTCGATGTGAGCGCTAACAATGGAGATCTCGGAATGACCCGTTCATCGCTTCCCACGCGGGCGGTGGTCCTCGGAACCGCCGTTCTGACCCTGTCCGCCCTCGCCGCCTGCGCCTCCACGCCGCCCGGCGGCGGCACGACCGCCGTCGGCGGCGCGTACACCTGGTGGGACCCCTACCCCCAGCACGACGCCGCCTCCGCCTGGGCTAAGCGCGTGGACGCCTGCGCCAAAGAGGCCGGCGTCATCGTCAAGCGCACCGCCTACGACACCACCGCTCTGACCAACCAGGCCCTGCTGGCCGGGCAGGAGGGCAACGCGCCCGACGTCATCCTGCTGGACAACCCCGCCGTCTCGACCCTCGCCGACGCCGGCATCCTGACCACGATGGCCGACTTCGGCCTCGATGTGAACCGGTTCGACAAGAACCTCATCGCCGCTGGCGAGCTCGACGGCAAGACGTACGGCGTCCCCATCGGCGCCAACACCCTCGCGCTCTACTACAACAAGGACATCCTGGACAAGGCTGGGGTCGACCCCGCCTCGATCAAGGACTGGGCCTCGCTGAACGCGGCACTGAAGAAGGTCAAGGCCGCGGGCAAGAAGCCGATCACGTTCGCCGCCATCGGCACCGAGGAGGGATCGTTCCAGTTCCTGCCCTGGTTCTGGGGCGCGGGCGGGCAGCTCACCCGGCTCGACTCGGCGCAGGCCGTGCAGGCGCTGGAGCTGTGGAACTCCTGGGTCAAGGACGGCATCGCGCCCAACTCGGTGCTCAGCAACTCCCAGAACACCACCTGGGAGGAGTTCCTGACCGGCGAGTTCGGCTTCGCCGAGAACGGCACCTGGCAGGTGAACAGCGCCGCGAAGGCGGGCTTCCCGACGGGCGTCGTGCAGATCCCGGCCAAGGACGGCGGCGCCGCCCCGACACCGACCGGCGGCGAGTTCATCACGGTCCCCGTCCAGAAGGACACCAAGCGGTACGCGGCCACCAAGAAGATCCTCGAATGCATGACCACCCCCGAGGGCCTGGTCGAAACGGGTACGACCTTCGCGTACTACATCCCCTCCACAGCCGAGGGCCAGCAGGCGATCCTGGCCAAGGAGCCGGCCCTGAAGCCGTGGGTCGAGGCCGTCCGGTCGGCCAAGGGACGCACCAGCGACAACCTCGGCACCGCGTACCCGAAGATCTCCGAGGCCATGTGGACCGGGGTGCAGAAGGCGCTGAGCGGCTCCGCCTCGCCCGCCGACGCGCTGAAGGAAGCGCAGGCCAAGGCCGAGCAGGCCGTCCGCGGCTGAACCGGACCGCTCATGAGCTCACCTCGTAACGGCGCGGTCGTCACGGCCCGCCGCCCGGTGGCGGCCCGCTCCGCCGCCGGGCGCCGGCGCTCCCGCCCGAGCCCGGCCCGGCGCTGGACGGCCCTCGCCTTCCTTACGCCCCTGCTCGTCTACCTGGCCCTCTTCTACGCCTACCCGCTCTACCGCAACGTCGAGCTCAGCGTGCACGACTACACGCCGCGCGCGTTCGTACGGGGCGACGCGGAGTTCACCGGGCTCAAGAACTACCTGGACATCGTCTCCGACGACACCTTCCTGACGGCCCTCGGCTCCACCGCGCTGTTCACGCTGGTGTCCATCGCCTTCCAGTACGCGATCGGCCTCGCGCTCGCGGTCTTCTTCCACCGGAGCTTCCGGCTGAGCGCGGTGCTGCGGGCGATGTTCCTCGTGCCGTGGCTGCTGCCGCTGATCGTGTCGGCCTCCACCTGGTCGTGGATGCTGAACAGCGACAACGGCATCGTCAACGCCTTCCTCGGCGCGTTCGGGATCGGCCAGATCAACTGGCTGACCTCGCCCGACACCGCGCTGCTCGCGGTCACGGTCGCCAACATCTGGCTGGGCGTCCCGTTCAACCTGGTCATCCTGTACGCCGGCCTGCAGAACATCCCGCCCGAGCTGTACGAGGCCGCCGGCCTGGACGGCACCAACGCCTGGCAGCGCTTCCGCCGCATCACGTTCCCGCTGCTGCGGCCGGTGTCGGCGATCACGCTGCTGCTCGGCCTGATCTACACGCTGAAGGTCGTCGACATCATCTGGATCATGACGAGGGGCGGGCCGGCCGACGCCTCCACGACGCTCGCCATCTGGTCCTACCGGGAGGCGTTCGGCACCGGGCAGCCCGACTTCTCCCCTGCGGCGGCGGTCGGCAACCTGCTCATCCTCATCGCGTTCGCCGCCGGGCTGCTGCACGTGCGCCTGCGGAAGGAGACCGCATGAGAGCGTGGAAGACCGTCGTGGGCGTCGTCCTGGCGGGCGTCATGCTCTTCCCGGTCTACTGGATGGTCAACGTCTCGCTCACCAGGACCGGCGACATGCGCGCCGACCCGCCCCACTGGTTCCCCTGGGACCCGACGTTCGAGGGGTACGCCGCGGCGTTCGGCCAGCAGCTGCCCGCGCTCGCGACCAGCCTGTTCATCGGCCTCGCAACCGTCGCGCTCACCCTGGTCGTGGCGTTGCCCGCCGGGTACGCGCTGGCCAAGCTGCGCCCGCTCGGCGCCCGCGCCATCGACTTCCTGCTGCTGGTCGCCCAGATGATCCCCGCGGTCGTGATGGCCATGGGCTTCTACGCGATCTACATCAGGCTCGGCCTGCTCAACACCGTCGCGGGGCTGGTCGTCGCGGACTCGACGCTGGCCGTGCCGTTCGCGGTGCTGCTGTTCCGCGCGTTCATGGCGGGCATCCCCAAGGAGCTCATGTCGGCGGCCGAGATCGACGGGGCCGGCACCTGGCGCACGTTCCGCTCCATCATCCTGCCGCTCAGCAGGAACTCCGTGATCACCGTGTCGCTCTTCTCGTTCCTGTGGGCGTGGTCGGACTTCATCTTCGCCTCCACCCTCAACCGCAACAGCGACACGATCCCGATCACGCTCGGCATCTTCCGCTACATCGGCAACAACACCACCCAATGGAACTCGATCATGGCGACCGCCGTGATCGCGTCCGTCCCCGCCGCGTTCCTCCTGGTCCTCGCGCAGCGCTACATCGCCGCCGGGGTCACCGCGGGCGCGGTGAAGGACTGAGCGTCATCTTGCGAAAGGCACACGACATGACACCTGGCCCGACGGCCGCCCACCCCGTGCCCGTGCTCCCGTCCCGGGGGCCGGTACGCCCCCTCGGGCTCGCGCAGGTCTCCGTCACGGGCGGGTTCTGGGGCGGACGCCAGGCCGTGAACGCCGCGGCGACCCTGGCCCACTGCGAGACCTGGATGGAACGCCTCGGCTGGCTGGCGAACTTCGACCGCGTCGCCGACGGCACGACCGCCCCCGACCGGCCCGGCTGGCCGTTCTCCGACTCCGAGGTCTACAAGCTCATGGAGGCCCTGGCCTGGGAGAGCTTCCGCACGGGCGACGAGGGGGCCGAGAGCGCGCTCAAGCGGCTCACCGCGCGCATCGGCCGCGCCCAGGACCCGGACGGCTACCTCAACACCTGCTTCGGCCACGGCGACCAGCCGCCGCGCTACAGCGACCTCGAACACGGCCACGAGCTCTACAACACCGGCCACCTGCTCCAGGCCGCCGTCGCCCGCCTGCGCACGCGCGGCGAGGACGAGCTCGTACGCCTGGCCCGCCGCGCCGCCGACCACGTCTGCCGCGCGTTCGGCCCCGGCGGCAGGGACGGCCTGTGCGGTCACCCGGAGATCGAGGTCGGCCTCGCCGAGTTCGGCCGCGCGCTCGGCGAGGAACGCTACGTCGAGCAGGCCCGCCTGTTCCTCGACCGGCGCGGTCACGGCAGGCTCGGCGACATCCCGCTCGGCCGCGCCTACTTCCAGGACGACGTCCCGATCCGGAAGGCCGACGTGTGGCGCGGCCACGCCGTACGGGTGCTCTACCTCAGCGCCGCGGCCGTGGACGTCGCGGTCGAGCACGGCGACGACGAGCTGCTGGACGCGGTGCGGCGGCAGTGGGACCGCTCGGTCGCGCGCCGCACGTACATCACCGGCGGTATGGGCTCGCGCCACCAGGACGAGGGCTTCGGCGAGGACTGGGAGCTGCCGCCGGACCGGGCCTACTGCGAGACCTGCGCCGGGGTCGCCTCGATCATGGTGTCCTGGCGGCTGCACCTTGCCACCGGCGACGTGCGGTACACGGACCTGATCGAGCGCACGCTCTACAACGTCGTCGCCGCGTCCCCGGCCGACGACGGCCGGGCGTTCTTCTACGCCAACCCCCTCCACCAGCGCACCCCCGGCCGCCCCGCCGACGACGGCGGGGTCAGCCCGCGCGCCGAGTCGGGCGTGCGCGCCGCCTGGTTCGACGTCTCCTGCTGCCCGACGAACGTCGCGCGGACCCTCGCCGCCCTGGACGGCTACCTCGCCACGACCGACGACGACGGACTCCAGATCCACCAGTACGCCCCCTGCGTCATCGCCGCGGACCTGCCGGACGGCAGGCGGGTGGCCGCCGAGGTCGAGACCCGGTACCCGGCCGACGGCACGATCCGCGTCCGTATCACCGAGGACGCCGCCGCGCCCTGGACGCTGTCGCTGCGCGTCCCCGCCTGGGCCGAAGGCGCCACACTCACCGACGACGGCCGCGCCCGCCCGGCCGCCCCGGGCACGGCGAGCGTGCGGCGGGCGTTCCGCGCCGGGGACGTCGTCACGCTCGAACTGCCCATGCGTCCCCGGTTCACCTGGCCCGACCCGCGGGTCGACGCCGTACGCGGGTGCGTCGCGGTCGAGCGCGGTCCCGAGGTGCTGTGCGTCGAGTCCCACGACCTCCCCGACCCCGCCCTGCTCGACGCCCTGGTGATCGACACGCGCGGCGGCCCGCTGCCCGACCCGCGCGGCGGCCGCGTCACCGGCCGCTCCCCGGCGAGGCCCGACGCCGGCTGGCCCTACACCGCCACCCGCCCGCACGCCGCGTGGCTCATCCCCGACGCCGAAACCGGCCCGGACGGCTCGGGCGGCGAGGGGTTCGACGTGCCGCTGCGGCCGTACCACTCGTGGGCGCGGCGCGGCCCGTCCGGCATGCGCGTCTGGCTGCCCTCGTCCTCATGACTCGGCCGGCGTCCCGCCCCGGGACGCCGGGCACGGCAAGGGCCGAACGGCATCGGGGGCCGGTCCTGCCCACGTCTCGCATCACCAGCACAAGGAGGCAGAACGATGCACAGAACCAGGGCTGTCGCCCTCGCCGTCGCGGTGGCCGCCGCGACCCTGGCGGCCGTCTCACCCCCGGCCGCCGCGGCCGGCGCGACGCTCACCGTCGACGTCGGCCGCCCGTTCCGGCCGGTCACCCACGTCGCCGCCGGCGGCCTGTACGGGCTCGCCGAGAACTCCCGCCCGGCCGACTCCACCCTGTTACCGCTCAGGGTGAACTCGCTGACCCAGCCCGCCCCCGGCGTCGGCCAGAAGCCGAACGGCCAGCCGCCCGGCGGCGACGCGCTCCTGGTCGCCCCGCAGGCCACGCGCGCCGGAGCGGGCGAGTTCATCCGCATGCCCGACATCTACCCCGACTTCCCCTACAGGTGGGTGAGCTGGGACGACTGGCTGGCCAAGGTCACCACCATGGTCAACGCCCGCCTGTCGGCCACGACGGTCACCAACGTGATCGGCTGGGAGCTCTGGAACGAGCCTGACTGGACCTGGAACACCGCCGCCGCGGGCTCCTTCAACGACGGATGGACCCGAACGTACCGGGCGGTCCGCGCCCTCGACGCACAGACGCCGATCGTCGGCCCGAGCACCGCCGTCTACAGCCGCTCCTGGATGCAGTCGTTCCTGACCCACGCCAGGGACACCGGGACGCTGCCCGACATCATCTGCTGGCACGAGCTGAGCGGCCCTTCCAGGATCGCCGCCGACATCGCCGACTACCGCAACCTGGAGTCCTCGCTCGGCATCAGCCCGCGCCGCATCTCCGTCAACGAGTACGCCACCACCGGCGAGGTGGACGTACCGGGGTCGATCGCCAGCTACGTCGCCAAGCTCGAACGCGGCGGCGTCGAGTCCGCCCACCGCGCCTTCTGGTACGAGTACGGCACCATGAACGGCCTGGTCGTGAACAACACCCAGCCGACCGGCACCTGGTGGCTGTACAAGTGGTACGGCGACATGGCCGGGAACATGGTCACCACCACCTCCACCACGACCACCGGCCTGGACGGCTTCGCGGCCTACGACCCCACCCGCAAGATCGTCAACGTGGTCCTCGGCAACGAGGCCGGCACCAACACCGTCAACCTGACCGGCCTCGGCGCGCTCGGCTCCAGCGTCCGCGTCACGCTCCTGTCCACCCCCGCGAGCGGCCGCTTCACCGCCGTCGCCGCCCCCACCCCGCTGTCCACCACGACCCGCACGGTCAGCGGCGGCCAGCTCAGCGTCTCGGTGCCCGGCATGGTCGCCGGCAGCGCGTACCAGCTCGTCGTCGAACCCGCCTCCGGCGTGCCCGCCTACCAGCAGCGCTACGAGGCCGAGAACGCCTCGGTGTTCCGCGCCCAGAGGCTGACCGCCCCCAGCGCGTCCGCCGGCGGCTACGTGGGCCGCATCGACAACTCGGGCACGCCCCGCACCGACAGCTACGTCGACTTCGTCGTCAACGTGCCGGCGGCGCGGGCGTACACGATGACGATCGGCTACGCCAACGGCACCGGCGCCACCGCCACCCAGGGCCTCGCCTACAACGGCGGCCCCTGGACCACGGTCAGCTACCCGCCGACCGCCGGCTGGGGCCAGTTCGGCGCCACCGTCAGCACCACGGTCACTCTCAAGGCCGGCTACAACGTGATCCGCCTGGCCAAGGGCTCCCCGTACTTCACCGGCGGCACCGGCTACGCCGAACTCGACTACATCCACCTCACCTGACCATGACCTGATCGGCCGGTGGAGCGCTCACCGCCGTGGCGTCCCAATGGGAGAACACGACCTCCACAGGCGTCACGGCGGTGAGCCGCTCCCGCACCGGCCGCCCCTCGCCGTCGATCCTCGCCGTCGATCCACAGCTCGTACGTCGCCCGCTCCCCGAACTCCTCGATCAGCCTGCCGCGCAGCCGCGCCTGCGCCGCCGGATCGCCGGCCCGTACCCGCTCGTACTCGTCCTCGGTGTCCTGCATGGCCGACAGCGGGTCGTACACGTCCAGGAACGCGGCGAGGTCCAGCCCGTCGAGTGCCGCCCGCACGTCCACCGCGACCGTGTAGCGGTCGAGCCCGCCCTCGGAGACCGGGCCGCTCACCTGCCCCCGGGCGGCGAGCATCCCGTGCACCCGGTGGCTGTCGACCAGCTTCATGGCCTCGCCCGTCACCATGCCGAGGACGAACAGGTTGTACGGCTCGCGCTCCGCGGTGATCTTCTCCCAGGGCTTGCCGGGCGCGGGCTCCTCTCCCGCCATCCGCATGTACGCGGCGTCGCCCGTACGGATGAGCCGCCCGCCCAGACCCTCGCCGAGGTCGGCGCGGATGTGGCGGTCCGGACGCCCTTCGTCGCCCCCGCCGAACGACAACACGTCGAGTGACCGCAGGAACCGGACGCCACGGGACGACGGCCTGTTCCGGCTGTTCCACGCCGGATAGGGGCCGTCGAGGATCAGCATGGTCATGAGGCGCTGGCAGTACTCCTCCCTGCCGAGCCGCAGGCGGCGCAGCAGACGGAGAGGGTCTTCCATCGTCACGCCTCATGATCGCACGCAGCGCCCGTGAGCGCAGGGGCCCACGGGCGGAGGCGGTCAGGCGGTGTACGTCTCGAACTCGGCGACCTTCGGGGCGCCGGTCGCGCTGGCGATCCTGAAGGTGATCTTGCTCAGCGAGACCGGGGAGAACGTGATCACGCCCGCTCCGGTGCCGGATTTCAGCACCGCGCCGGTGCCGCCGTTGAGGACCTGCCAGGACCCGATGGTCCCCGACGAGCCGGACGCCTCGCGGATGACGATCGCGGACACCGTCCTGGCGGAGCTCCACTTGATCGAGATGTCGCCGGTCGTGCCGTTCGGCGACCAGTACGTGCTCAGGTCGCCGTCGCGGACGTTGGCGTAGCTGGTGCCGTCGGCCTTGCTGGAGCCGTCGGAGCCGGCGCCGATGCTGAGGTTGGTCCCGCCGGGGGTGGGGCCGGTCGTCGGCGTGCTCGTCGGCGTCGCGGTGGGGCCGGTGGGAGTGGCCGTCGGGGTCGTCGGCGTGCAGCTGCCGTCCGACACCTGCAGGCCCTTGCCCGCGCCCGCGGTCCGGCGGACGACGTCCGGCACGCAGTTCGCCGGGTCGAGGCTGTAGGAGTAGGGGATGGAGACGGTGATGGTGGAGCGCGTGTCGGGGCCTGCCGGGTGGTTCTCGGCGCCGGGCGCGGACCAGGTCACGTTGTCGAAGACATTGCCGGCGACCTGCCAGTAGCCCAGCTCGTCAGTGTAGAAGGTGCCGAGGACGTCCTTGGAGTCCTCGAAGTAGTTGTTCTCCACCTTGGCGCGCGCCCCGGCCCGGGAGTTGATGCCGGACTTGTTGAGGCTCACGTAGTGGTTGTCGAACATGTGCGCGATGCCGCCGCGCAGCAGCGGCGCACGGGAGTCGATGTTCTCGTACAGGTTGTGATGGAAGGTGATGTAGCTGTTCGACAGGTCGCTCTCACTCGACCCGATCAGCCCGCCGCGCCCGGAGTTGCGCAGGACGCTGTACGACAGGGTGACGTACTGGGTGTTGTCCTTCATGTCGAACAGGCCGTCGAAGCCCTCGTCCTCGCCGCCCGAGGCCTCCAGGGTGACGTGGTCGACCCAGACGTTGCGCACATCGCTCTCCATGGAGATGGCGTCGCCGCCGTTGGAGGTGGGGGAGCCCGCCTTCTTGACGTTCCTGACGGTCACGTTCTGGACGATGATGTTGCTGGATTCGCGGATGTGGATGCCGAGCTGGTCGAAGACGGCGCCGCTGCCGACCCCGACGATCGTGACGTTGCTGATCTGCTTGAGCTCGATCAGGCCGCTGTTGGTGTTGCAGCTCGGGCCCGACACCTTGGTCGTGTTGCCGTGGTTGATGGTGCCCTCGACCTGGATGACGATCGGGGTGGAGCTGCTGGCTCTGCTGCACAGGGCCTGGTGGATCGCGGTGCCCGTGGTGGCGCGTACCGTGGACCCTCCGGCGCCGCCGGTGGTGCCGCCGTTGCCGGTCGCGAAGCCGGTGGCGCCGC
Source organism: Nonomuraea sp. NPDC049655 (assembly GCF_044465465.1). NCBI lineage: Bacteria > Bacillati > Actinomycetota > Actinomycetes > Streptosporangiales > Streptosporangiaceae > Nonomuraea > Nonomuraea sp. NPDC049655. Next base: position 530,951 of record NZ_JBITLS010000005.1, on the reverse strand, counting down.
CCGCGGCGGCCGACGCCTGGAATGCCGGTAGCGCCACGCCGATCAGGCCCAGGCCCACGACGGCCGCTGTGGCCAGCGCCGTGTTGAGCCGCCATGCGGTCGCTCGTCTCATCGTCATCTCTCCTTCTGGTGCTCGCAGCGGTTAAACAGGTGGGCAAGCGCTTTCCGGAGAGTTGGGCAGAGTTAAGCACGCGCCGCCATGCCTGTAAAGAGGCGACCGCACGAGCCCGCAGCCGTGAAAGTTACATCGGACAAATCCGGCATCCGCGCAAGGGGCTGAAGCCCGGGAAACGTCCGTGACCTGCGCCTCATGTCCACGCGCCATGTCACACCTGCATGCCCTTCTGCGAGATCGCTGCGTGCGTTTGCAGCCTTCGAGGTCTCGCGCCTTCTCCCGCCGCCGAAGCATGTGCTTGACTCGCACCAAAGGGACGGAAAGCGCTTACCGGAGAATTCGCGCCAACCCCTCTCGAACGGAGTTCGACGTGCCTAACAACAACCATGTCGGCCGCAGACGGCGGTCGTCCTGACCGCGGGCCTGGTGACCGCCGGCGGCCTGGTGACCGCCGGCGGCCTGGTGGCCGGGTTCGACACCCCGGCCGTGGCGGCCCCGTCCACGGGTGACGGCCGCCGGCCCTCCCGCTCCTGAGCGCCTCGCCTCGGATCCGGCGAAAGTGGACCCGCTCAAGCACCGTCAGGCTCCCTGCGGCCCGGGCCCCTTCCGGCGCGACGCATCGCCCGGAGCCTTACGGAGCAGTTCGACACCATGCGCGTCATCTGCCGCTCCGAGCATGGACGCGCTGAACTGGACGCCCCGCTGTTCGGTTGTCACTCGGGCGAGCCGGCCACCGGCGATGATCTGGCCTGTGCCGGGTGGCTGGCGGTCGAGGGCCGCAACAGTCTGCGGGTCGGTCTCGCGATCGCTTCGACCGCCCGCCTGACATGGTGTCGGACCCTCGCCCCGGCTGGTCTGCCTTGTACAGCTCGTTTGAGGAGATGGCCGAGGCCAATCGACATGCGGCGGAGGAGGGGCAATCAACGGCGACCCATCGCCGCGCTCCCGGCCGCGAGGAGACGACAGCTGAGTACGGCTGGCGCGCCGACCTGAGCCTCGCCGGGCTGGTGACCTGCGGTGGGTGCGGTTGCGGCCTGGTACGCGTGGCGGCGCGCGTGCGGGTGCCGGCCGTGGCCTGCTTCTCGATCACGTCGTCGTCGAGCCTGCCGATGGGCCGGGGTTCGATGTCGCGGCCCGGCTGTCGCTGGCGTGGCGCTCGGCCTGAGGCATGGCGCGGTCACGCCCGCCCGTCAGCGTCGCGCTCGCCTCCAGGCGACTCGATGAGATCACCGTGGTCCACCTACTCGGTGATCGCTTCCTTCCCCAAGATGCAACCACTCGTTGACTGGCAGCTTGACCGGCACTCTTCACAACCCCGCCGACTCCTCCGCACTCACTCCGAGACAGGTCGCCGAACTGCCGCAGCGGAGGCGGCACCAATGGTCGCCGATCAGATTACGCGCAGGTTGCCAGGAGCTCCGTCGTCATGATGGCATGCTGCCGTTGGGCGACCCACCCCGTCATACGCTGCTTTCCCTGGGATCTTCGCGTTGACGGTGAAGAACCCAGGGAAGCGGCAGCATCTCCGACGTCTACCTCGCCACCGCACAGGGGATGGCGTTGAGGGTGAAGGTCTCGGGGACGCCGTTGGTGCCCTGGACCGAGGAACCATTGAGGCCGAAGCTCACCGTGCCGCCGGCAGCGATGTTCGAGGTCCAGGACTCGTTGGTCACGGTGACCTGCCGGCCCGACTGCGTGGCCTTGGCGTTCCAGACGCTGTTGATCGTCTGCGCGGCCGGGAAGGCGAACCGCAACGTCCAGCCGCTGATCGCAACGGCGCCGTTGTTGCGGATCGTCACCTCGGCGTTGAAGTTCGATCCCCAGTCGGACAGCCCGTACGAGACCGTGCAGGCGGAGGGCGTGGGAGTCACCGTGGGAGTGGGGCTCGACGTCGGGGTGACCGTCGGGGACGGGCTCCCGGTCGGGGTGACCGTCGGCGAAGGGCCGGGGCCGTTCCTGGCGACCTGGCGGTCGGAGTGGGCGCGGAAGGCGGCCAGTTCGGGAGCGCCCTGGGCGACGCCGAACTTGCCGTCGATCTGCCGGTCTTGATACCACCAGAATCCCGTCCCGTCACCGCCCTCCGCCTCGAAGGTCTGGAAGATCGCATTCCACCACAGCGTGCGGTCCACGTTGTGCACGTTGAACTCACCCAGGTAGAACGGCTTGCCGATGCCGTCGTGCGACTCGCGGATCCAGGTGCGTACCAGCGCCTGGGTCTCCTCGATGCTCAGATCGGCCCACTGCTCGGTCGGGTAGGGGTGCGCCGAGGTGAAGTCGATGTAGGGCGACTGGTGGATGTAGACGAAGGGGTTGCCCTCGTCGCCGCCAAAGCCGAATCGCGTCTCGTGTGCCTCCAGGCCGGTGCCGAGCAGGTGGTTGGCGTCGATGCCCTTGATGAAGGCGCCCATCTCGTCGACCCACTTGCGCAGAGTGTGGCCGGACTTGTTCTCCTCGGGGCTGACGTCCTGGTAGCGCGGCTCGTTCATCAGCTCCCAGGCGACGATGGCCGGCTCGTCCTTGTACTTAACGCCGCTGTAGTGGTTGGTCCGGTTGAGCACGTAGCTGACGTAGTTCTTGTAGGAGGTGAAGCAGCCGGCGCAGCGCGTCTTGTCAAAGAAGGCCGCGCGGCCGGGGTGCCCGCCGGACAGGCCCTCCCACCGGAGCCGGGTGTCGATGCCGCCGTAGGCCTCCCAGTAGTTCTCGAAGACGGGCAGCAGCTTGACGCCGTGCCGCTTGGCCGACTCGATGACGTAGTCGAACAGGGCGAACTGCTGCTCGTTGTAGACGCCCTTCTCCGTTTCGAAGCCGTGCCAGCTCTCGTGGTTGAACAGCCAGGTACGCAGCACGGTCACCTTGTCCGCCTGGAGGCGGGCGAAATGGGCGTCGATGCGGGCCTTGTCCATGTACTGCGTCTCGGTGTCGCCCGAGGCGCTGCCGTACGTGAAGAGGTCGTAGGTGTTGGCGCCGGCGAAGAAGAAGGTCTTGCCGTCCAGACAGAAGTGCACACCGCAGCGGTAGGCGAACCCGGGCGGAGCGGTGGCGGCCGCGGAGGGCCGAATCGCGAGGAGTCCGGCTCCCGCGACGACCAGAGCGATGACCACGGCCCACACGATGGGGCCGCGTGCTACAGGGGGGTGGGCGTTCATACCTCCAGTGAAATTCTTAACCAGTTAAGTTTCAAGAGGTCAGGCTAATTCAACGCGATATTTGGGTGGCCATCATGGACCGATCCAAATTAAGCTCGACCCGAAACACGTCGCCCTCGGCCCAGACCCCATGCACCCACGAGAAGGAGGCTTCCCCAGAAAGACAGCTACTGCTTCTACCTGCACAGATCCCTTCACGACAAGATAATTCCAGGATATCCACCATTGAGTTCAGCCTCTTCACCAGCGCGGATCACAGCGAGCCTGATTCGTCGGCAGAAATGACCGCACGGCGAGGCCGGCGCGGACGACAGTGTCAAAACTTCCCATGACCTCCAGGCAGGCTGCGGGCGCCGTCGGTGGCGTGTTCACGCGCGGGCGCGACGGTCCCGGCGTCGGTCTGCCAGTTCCCGGCCGCGCCGTCAGCGCGGCGGGCTTCATGGTGTGCTCCTTGGCGGGTTCAGGACGAGAGCGGCGGCCCCGAGCAGTCCGGCGTCGCGGCCCAGGCGCGTGGGCTCCCACCCGCAGGCGGCGGAGGAAGCCGAATCCGCGTACTCCTCCACCGCCCGCCTGAGCGGGCCGAACAGAGTCGGCCCTGCGGCGGCCACGCCCCCCGCCGATGACGACGTGGTCGAGGTCGAGCAGGACGGCTGAGCGGAGGATGCCGTTGGCGAGCGCCCTCGTCGCGCGCTCGAAGGCCCGGGTGGCGATGACATTCCCAGCCACCACGTCCGCCGTCAGGTGCTTGGCGTCACGCCCGTCCCAGCCCTGGTCGCGGGCCCAGGCTGCCATGTTGGGACCGTCGGCGTGGATCTCGACGCAGCCGGTCGCGCCACACGGGCAGGGCGGTCCCCCGGGGTCTGCGGCGAGGTGGCCGATGTGCCCGATGTGCCCGGCGTTGCCGGTCGGCCCGGTGTACGGCAGGACGTCCAGGACGATGCCGCCGCCCACTCCCGTCGAGACCACCAAGCCGAGCATCGCGCGTGCGGTGCCGGAACCGCCGCGCCACCACTCCCCTAGGGCCATGCACCGGGCATCGCCGGCCAGGCGCACCGCACGCTCGGACAGCGTCTCCCCCACCGTCTTGACGAGCGGGAAGTCCCGCCAGCTCGGGATGTCAACCGGGCTGACGGTGCCCGCGGCCGGATCGAGTGGCCCGGCCGAGCCCACGCCGACCGCTTCGAGGCACTCGGCGGGCACGACCCGAGTGATCGCCTCGATCACGTCCAGCAGCGTCCGCTCGGCCGGCACGGCGGGTTCGAGCAGCAGCTCAGCGCGGGCCGGCAGCTCGCCATCGGCCGAGACGGCCGCCGCAGCGAACTTGGTGCCGCCGAGATCCAGTGCCGGCACGGTCATGGTCTCGCCTCGTTGACGCAGCGCAGGACCGGGTGGCCGACCAGGGCGGCCGGGTCCAGCTCGCGTTCGGTGGCCACGCGGAAGGTGATCGACTCGCCGGGCAGGAGCGTGACGAGCTGCTCGTCCACGGTGGCCGCCGGGTCGAGCCGGTCGGGGAAGAGCGCCAGTTCCCGCAGCAGGGTCCGGGCGGTGACGGTGACCGCCACCCCGTCCGGCTCCGCGGTCACGCGCGTCTCGTAGGCGGCGACCGGCAGGCCGGCCCGGAGGTCCTCGGCGAAGAAGTGCAGCCGACGCCGCTCACCCAGGGTGATCGCCACCAGGTCGGCGTCCGGGCCGCCGAGCAGCGGGACCATGGCCGTGGACCGCGCCGGCACCTCGACAGCGACACTGCCCTTGGCCAGCGTCCGGCCGTCGAAGGTCAGCCGGTGTTGCTCCAGCTCGCCGGACCAGACCTCGGCCGAGTCGTTGACCACGACGACTTCGCCCTCACGCACGGTGAGCAACCGGTCGGCGTATACGCGGCGCAACGCGTACCACAGCGGCTTGCGCCGCCCGCCGCCGTCCACCGCCGCCCACGACACGACCGGCCAGCAGTCGTTGAGCTGCCAAACGATCGTGCCCATGCAGACGGGCAGTTGCGCGCGGAAGTGCTCGATGCCGAAGGCGACCGCGCGCGCCTGGTTGACCTGGGTGAGATAGTGCCAGTCGTCGAAGTCGCGCGGCTGGGGCAGGTGCTCGCCCAGGCCGCGCAGCAACTTCTGCTCGCCGTCGATCGCCTTCTGGTGCCCGGCCGGCGGCTCCTGCGTGCTCCCCTCGCGCAACGTCGCGTACGTGGGCGGCCCCTGGAAGCCGAACTCGGCGACGAAGCGCGGCCGGTAGGTGGCGTAGCGGGTGTAGTCCTCGCGGTTCCAGACGTCCCAGATGTGGATCGTGCCGCGCGCCGGGTCGTTCGGCGGCAGGTCCGGAGCGCCCGAGTAGGGACTGCCCGGCCAGTACGGGCGGGTCGGGTCGAGCTCGGCGACCACCTTGGGCAGCAGGTCGAAGTAGAACCCGGCGCCCCACGACAGCTCGCCCAGCTTCTCCCGCCAGCCCCAGTCCTCATGGCCCTCGATGTTCTCGTTGTTGCCGCACCACAGCACCAGGCTCGGCCGGGCGCTGAGCCGCGCCACCTGCTCGCGCGCCTCGGCCTCCACCTCGCTCGCGAACGGCTCCTCCTCCGGGTAGGCCGCGCAGGCGAACGGGAAGTCCTGCCACACCAGCAGGCCGAGCTCGTCGGTCAGATCGTAGAAGTCGTCGCTCTCGTAGCGGCCGCCGCCCCAGACCCGCACCAGGTTGACGTTGGCCTCGACGGCCTGGGTCAGCCGGGTGGCCAGCCGGTCGCGCGTCAGCCTGGAGGGGAAGCAGTCGTCGGGGATCCAGTTGACGCCGCGCACCGCGACCGGCGTGCCGTTGATCTGGAGGGCGAACGCGCCGCCGGTCTGGTCGAGGCGCACGTCGCGAAAGCCGATCCGCTTGCGCACGACCTGCTCGCCCAGGCGCACGGTCAGGTCGTAGCGGTACGGCTCGCCGTACCCGCGGGGCCACCACAGCCGCGGCTCGGGCACCTGGAGCCGCAGCACGCCCGCCCCCGCGACCTCGGCGGAGACCGTCACCCCGGCCACCTCGGCGCAGACCGTGCCCGTGCCCGCCACGACGACGTGCACCTCGACCCGGCCGTCGCCGTGCACCAGCGGCCGGACCTGCGCCAGCCGCGCCCCGCTCCAGCTCTCCAGCCCGATCGGCTGCCAGATGCCCGAGGTGACCAGCGTGGGCCCCCAGTCCCAGCCGAAGTTGCAGGCCATCTTCCTGATGAACTGGTACGGCTCGGCATAGGCCCCCGGCCGCTCGCCCAGCTCGGCCCGTCTCGCCTCGGCGTAGCCGTACGGCGATGCGAACCGCACCTGGAGCGTGTTGACCCCCTCGACCAGCAGGTGCCGCACCGGGAAGCGGTAGGAGCGGTGCTGGTTGGCCGTACCGCCCACCTCGACGCCGTTGAGCGTGATCGTGGCCACGGTGTCAAGCCCCGCGCAGACCAGGTCGGTGTGCTCGTGCCCGTCGCCGGCCCAGATGAACTCGGTCCGGTAAAGCCAGTCCGTGCGGCCGATCCACCCCAGCCGATCCTCGTTGTCGTCGAGGTAGGGGTCCTCGATCAAGCCCGCGGCCAGCAGGTCGGTGTGCACGCAGCCGGGTACGGCGGCAGGCACGCCGGTGATCCGGACGTCCTCCGAGACGGCCGAGAGGGTCCAGCCGTCGTGCAGCGGACGGTGAGTGCTCAACGTGGTTTCTCCTAGAGACGGGTGTCAGCCCTTGAGGCCGGACATCGCGATGCCACGGGTGAAGTGCTTCTGGAACAGCAGGAAGAACACGACGGTCGGCAGCGAGGCCAGCAGCGAGGCCGTCATGATCACGCCCATGTGCTGGGCGCCGGTGAAGGCGGAGTTCAGCCTGGCCAGGGCCACGGGCAGGTTGGCCATCTGATCGCTCTCGACGATGATCAACGGCCAGAGGAAGTTGTTCCACTCGTTGAGCATCACGAAGATCGACATTGCGGCGAGCGCAGGCCGCAGCAGCGGCATGACCACCTGCCACCAGATGCGCCACTCCCCCGCGCCGTCGATCCTGGCGGCCTCGATGAGGTCGTTCGGGATCGACTGGAGGTACTGCACGAGGAAGAAGACGACGAACGCCTTGGGGATGGCCGGGACGACGTAGCCGAGATAGCTGTCGATCCAGCCGAGGTTGCGCACGACCAGGTAGTTGGGGACGAGCGTGGCCTGCCAGGGGATCATCATCGAGCCGAGGATCATCAGGAAGATCACCCGGCGGCCGGGGACGCGGTGCTTGGTGATCACGTAGGCGGCCAGCGAGGCGGCCAGCAGCGCCAGCACAGTGATCACGGTGGCGATGAGCACGCTGTTGATCGCGAAGCGCCAGAAGCCGAGGTCCACCTCGGTGAAACGCTGGAACAGCCCGGCCACGTGGCCGGGGTTGTCGGCCGCCGGATTCCAGTCCGGGTCGCTGAAGCCGACGGTCGTCGGGTTCTGCGGCACGAACGAGGGCGGGTTGCGGGTGATCTCGAAGACCGGCTTGAACGCGGTGATCACCATCCAGTAGAACGGCACGATCATCGTGAACGCCAGCAGGTAGAGCGGCGCCTTGGCCCAGCGGATGCGCGTGCGAGGCTTGGCCGCCCGGTGCAGGGCCGTCATCCCAGCTCCTTCGTGGTCCGGCCGAGGCGCAGTTGCACCAGGCTGATGGCGAAGATGACCAGGAAGAGCGTCCAGGCGATCGCCGAGGCGTAGCCGAGCTGGAACTTGGTGAAGCCCAGGTCGTAGAGGTAGGGGACGATCATGAGGCCGGAGTCCATGACGCCGCCGACGTTGCTGACTGAACGGAACACGATGTAGACCGCCTCGAACACCTGGAAGGCCGCGATCATCGTGGTGATCACGACGTAGGTGGTGACCGGGCGCAGCAGTGGCAGGGTGATGCCGGCGAACTGCTGCCAGGTAGTGGCGCCGTCGATCCGCGCGGCCTCGTAGTACTCCTCCGGGATGGTGTTGATCCCGGCGACGAAGATGACCATCGCGTAGCCCATGCCGGACCAGGCGGCCATCAACACCATGATCGGGATCGTCAGAGACGGCGTGGCCAGCCAGGCCACCGGTTCGCCGCCGAACCAGCCGGACACCGTGTTGGCCAGGCCGTAGTCCTCCGCGGCGAAGATCCAGCGCCACATCAGGAACAGCGCGATCGTCGAGGTCACGGAAGGCAGGAAGAAGACGGTGCGCATGATTCGGTCGCCCCAGCCCTGGCCGCGGAAGGCCAGCGCGAGCAGGAGCGCGAACGTCGTGGTGAGCGCCACCGCCGCCAGGACGTAGACCAGCGTGTTGGACAGTGCCCGCAGGAAGCGCTCGTCCTCCAGCAGGCGCGCGAAGTTGGCCAGGCCGACGAACTCCGGCGGCCTGACGCCGTTGAACTTGGTGAGGCTCAAGTACAGCGAATTGATCAGCGGCCAGATCAGGAAGCCCGCGAAGAGCGCCAGGAACGGCAGGAGCATCACGACGGAGGTGAGAGTGCCCCTCTTGGTGGCCATCGGATCGCCTTTCGATGGTGAGGACGGGCCGGTCGGGCCAGGTGACGACCGGCCGGGGGCGGATCAGCCGGCGTTCTGCTCCATGATCTTCGCGGCGGCGTCCAGGGCGGCCTTGGGCTCGGCCTTGCCGTAGATGACCTCCTGCAGCTTCTTGGTCACCTCGGCCTGGCTGGTCTCCCAGCCCGGGCAGTTCGGCGGGCCGTACCCGGAGGCGAAGGCGGCCTTGATGGCCTCCACCTGGTCCGGCGTCACGGGAAGGTTGGCGATGTTGTCGGTGAGCGGCGAGATCCACAGCACACCCCTGGTGGCGGCGGTGTCGGTGATCACCTTGACCGCCTCCGGGGTGTAGAGGGACTTCAGGAATTCGGCGGCCTGGGCGGCGTGCTTGCTGTAGGACATGACGCCGGCGATACGGCCGCCGATGAAGGCGCCAGCGCCGGCCGGGCCGACGGGCAGCGGGGCGGTGGCCCACTTGTCCTTGATCTTCGGCTGGGCGGTGTCGATGGCCTTGATCTGCCAGCTTCCACCGGACACCATGGCCACACCGTTGGCCAGTGCCGCCGGGGTCTCCGCCGTCTGGGTGGGCGCCTTGTGCTTCTTGTAGAGGTCGGCCCAATAGGTCAGCGCGGTGACGCCGGCGTCGTTGTTGAGCGCGGGCTTGCAGTCCGGTGTGTAGAGAGTGCCGCCGGCCTGACGCAGGAAGTTGAAGTACTGCAGCCAGTCGATGTTGCCCCAGTCCATCGAGTAGGGCACCTTGACGCCGTCGGCCTTGAGCTTGTCCAGGGCCGCGGTCAGTTCTTCCCACGTCTTCGGCGGCTTGAGGCCGGACTTCTCCAGCAGATCCGTGCGGTAGTAGGTGAGGTACACCGTCATGTCGAGCGGCGTGCCGTACACGGCGCCGTCGCGCGAGGTGATCGACTCCCAGACGCCCTGCTGAGTCTTGGCCTTGATCGCCTCCGGCAGCCCGTGGTCGCGCAGATCGATCATGCCTCCGAGGGCTCCGAACTCGATGCCCCACGACAGGCCACCGGAGACGATGTCCGGGCCGGTCTTGCTGGTGGCCGCGGCCAGGACCTTGGCGTGGCCGTCGTCCCAACTCAGCGCCGAGACCTTGATCTTCACGTCGGGATGGGTCCGGGTGTAGAGATCCGCGGCCTTCTGGACGGCCAAGGCCTCGTCCTCCGACCCGGTCATCCAGAACGTCAGGTTGGCCGGGCCCTCCGCCGGGGCCTGCCCCTGCTTGGGTGCAGTGCTGGTCGCACAGGCACCGGCCAGCAGGCCGAGCGCGACGACAGTCACCGTGGCCGTGCGGCGCCTCTTCACGGTGTCCTCCTGAGAGTGTGGGGGGTGCTAACTTAACCGTGTAAGTTGCGCCTAATGTAGGAGTGGCATGGCAACCTTGTCAACGCCGGATTTCCCAGGGATTACGACGTGCTAAATTCAGCTTGGTTTACTTAACTAATTAAGGAGCCTCGGTGAAGCGTCCAACCATCGCGGACATCGCGCAGCGCGCCGGAGTGTCGAAGGTGGCGGTCTCCTACGCCCTGAACGGCCAGCCGGGTGTGTCGGAGGCCACCCGTGCGCGCATCCTGGCCATCGCCACCGAGATCGGCTGGCGGCCCAACAGCGCGGCCCGCGCCCTGAACGGGGCCAAGGCCCGCACGATCGGCCTGGCCCTTCGCCGGCCCGCGCGCACCCTCGGCATGGAGCCCTTCTTCATGGAGCTCATCAGCGGCATCGAGGATGCGTTGTCGATGCACTCCTACGCCCTGATGTTGCAGGTTGCCAGGGACCACACCGAGGAGATCGAGTTGTACCGCCGCTGGTGGGGCGAGGGCCGCATCGACGGAGCGATCCTGGTGGACCTCCATGCCGATGACCCGCGCATCCCCGTGGTCCAATCGCTGCACATGCCCGCGGTCACCATCGGCCACCCGTCCGTGTCGGGCTCCCTCCCCGCGGTGTGGTCCGACGACGGCGCCGCCATCCGGGAGACCGTGCAGTACCTGGCCGCCCTAGGACATCGCCACGTCGCGCGGGTCGCCGGCCTGCCCAAGCTGGCCCACACCGCGATACGTGACCACGCCTTCGCTGCCGTCTGCCAGGCGGCCAGGGTCGAGGAGTGGACGATCGAGCACACCGACTACTCCGGGGAGCAGGGCGCACGCGCCACCCGCCGGCTCATCACCTCACCGCGCCGACCCACCGCCATCGTCTTCGACAACGACATCATGGCAGTGGCCGGCCTGTCCGTCGCGCAGGAGCTCGACATGAACGTTCCGGGCGAGCTGTCCATCGTGGCCTGGGACGACTCGCCGCTCTCCCAGGTGGTCCGGCCGGCGCTCACCGCACTGAGCCGGGACATTCCGGCCTACGGCATGAACGCCGCGCGCACCCTCATGGCAGTGATCGCCGGAGAGCGAACCGAGCATTTCGAGGATGTGGCGCCCCATCTGACTCCGCGGGCCAGCACCGGGCCGGCACCTACCCGGCACGACATTCCCGAAAGCGATTCGTGAGCCTGTGATCTCGCGCTCGGCGGCGGAGCAGCGGAGGCCCACACGCGTACGCGGGAGCAGCGTTGTGCGCCAAGGCGGCCCGCCGTCCTGAACAAGGCGGCAGCCAGGCGGCTTAGACGGTGCTCCGCGACACGCCCGCCCGCATGGCGATCTCCGCGATGTTCACCCGGTCCCCGCGCCGACGGGACGGCGAGCCTGGCTCGAATCGATGTCACGAGATCAGGAGGGTCCCAAGGCCGGGTCAGGCCGCTGCCCGCGCTGCCCGCGCTGCTCGCGCTGCTCATGGGCGCCCGCGAGGATGAGGTAGGCGGCGGCCGTCCAGGTGTAGGCGCGGTCGCGCAGTCCTTCGCCGGTGCGCGCGTCGAAGTTCTCCGCGAACCCCGACTGCTCGCACAGCCTGCGGAAACGGGCGCTGATCTCGTCGGCCAGGGCGGTGTGGCCGGCCCGGCGCAGGCCGTCCTCGACGAGCACGGTCGACGGGGCCCAGATGGGCCCGCGCCAGTAGCCGTCGTCCTGGTAGTGCTCGGAGTCGGGGTGTTCGGTGGCCGGTCCGTACGCGGTGAGGTGTGACTCGATGCGGGCGGCCAGCGCCGTGTGCACCGGTTCGGGCAGCTCGTCGCCGAGCACGATGGGCATGAGGTCGAGCAGGCTGGAGGTGGACCAGGTGCGTCCGCTACGGGCGCCACGGGTGACGAACCGCTCCCCCGTCCAGAGCTCGGCCAGCAGCGCGTCCCGCATGCGGTCTGCGGCGCCGGACCAGTGCGCCGCCCTGCCGGGGTCGGGGGCCAGGCGGGCCAGTTCGCGCATCTGGAGCACGAGGAAGGCGGCCAGGTCTGCGGTCTCGACGACGCGCTCGGGGTCGAAGGTGGTGGCGTTGTCCCAGCCGCTGTCGTTGCCGTGCTGGTAGTGCGGCAGCTCGCGTCCGGGGGCGCGGCGGGCCGTCAGCCAGAACGTGGTCCAGCGTTCCAGCAGCGGGTAGACGTCGGGCGCCGGAGGCAGGCGGCGCAGGGCCCAGCCGTGCACGGGCGGCTTGACGAAGTTGTAGAGGATCTCCGAATGGGTGACGGAGTCGGGCAGCGCGCCGGCGTCATCCTGGTGGTCGAAGGGCAGCCGGAACTGGTCCCAGGCCAGCTCGGGCAGGCCGCCCGCCAGGGCGATGGCGTTGAAGCAGTGGTCCCAGCTCCACACCTTGTCCATCCAGTGCTTCGACATCAGCACAGCGGGCCTGGTGACGAACCCGGCGGGCCGGACGGTGGCCGACCACAACACGTAGGCGGCCAGTTCGGCGGCGGGCGTGCCGTCGCCGCGCCAGGGCGCGACCGCGTCGGCGAAGGTGTCGAACTCGGCGCGGGCGGCCTTGGCCACCTGGTCGAAGGTGCCGCCGGCGCAGGAGTAGGGGGCGCGGGCGGTCTCGTACTCCTCGACGGCGATCTCCCACTCGCCGTCCAGGGCCAGGCCGCGTTCCGCGGTGCCGAGGGCCTGCGCGCCGAGCGGCTCGGCGTCCCCGGCCAGCACGGTGATCCGATAGCGGCGGCCGGTCTGGTAGACGGTGAAGACGTACGAGCCGTCAACGGGATCCTGGTAGAAGTACGGCCCGCTGAACGGCGTCAGAACCGGATCGGCGGCCAGCACCCGCAGCCCGAGCCCGCGGCCCTGGACGCGTACGGTGTCGGCGCCCTCGTAGGCCAGGCGGATCAGCCCGTCGCCGGCGCTCCAGGTGAGCTGGTGCGGGGCGGCCGTGACGGCGGCGTCCACGGCGGGGACCAGCCGCAGGACGGGGTGCATGCCGGTCTGGTGGGAGACCAGGTGCACGTCCTGGGCGTAGGTCTTCTCGGCCACCACGGGCGAGAAGCAGAACCAGGATCCGCGGTGGCTGAACGGGATTTCCCGCAGGGAGAACACCGGGCCGGGAACGGCGACGGTCATGAAGTGAGGGTCCCTTCTCAATCTTTGACGGCGCCTGCGGTGACGCCCGCGGCGACGTAGCGCTGGGCGATGACGAGCAGGATGGTCGCCGGGACGGAGGCGACCACGGCGGTGGCCATGAGAGCGTTCCATTCCTGGTTGTTGTTGCCGATGTAGTGGTAGATGCCGAGGGTGATCGGCTGGTGGTCGCCACCCTGGTCGAGGGTGGAGGCGAAGACGAAGTCCGACCAGGCCCACAGGAACGCGAACAACGACACGGTGATGATCGAGTTGCGGGAGACCGGCAGCACGATCGAGACGAAGGCGCGGAGCACTCCGGCGCCGTCCACGCGGGCCGCCTGGAGCAGTTCCTCGGGGATACCCGACATGAACGTGGTGAGGATCAGCACGGCGAACGGCACGGCGAGGGTGGAGTCGGCCACGATCAGCCCGGGGACGGTGTTGAGCACGCCGGTGGACAGGAAGATGGCGTAGAAGCCCATCGCCATGATGATCCCGGGGATCATCTGCGCGATCAGCAGCACGAAGCTCAGCGCGCCGCCGCCGCGCGGGCGCAGCTTGGCCAGCGAGTACGCGGCGGGCGCGGCCAGCAGCAGGGTCAGCGTCACCGTGCCCAGCCCGACGACCAGACTGGTGCCGAGGTAGGGAAACTGCTGGTCGAGCACGGCGCGGTAGCCGTCCAGGGTGCCGTGGAGCGGGAACAGGTCCGGCGGGCTCTTGCGCATCGCGATGTCGCGGGTGAACGACACGTTGATCATCCAGTAGACCGGGAACAACATCACGGCCGTCAGCACCAGCCCGATCACGGTCTTGACGTGCCTCATGCCAGGGCCTGCCGTCGCTGCACGCGGATGTAGACCAAGCCGAAGACGAAGGCCGTCACGATCAGCAGGTTCCCCACGGCGGCGCCGGGCCCGAAGGAGGGCACCAGGTTGCCGAAGCCCAGCCGGTAGGACCAGGTGGCGAACGTGGTGGACGCCCCGCTCGGGCCGCCCTTGGTCATGATCCAGATGATGTCGAACACCTTCAGCGTGTAGACCAGCCCGAGCAGGACGGTGATCGCCGACACCGGCCGCAGCAGCGGGAACGTCACGCTCCAGAACCGCTGCCAGGCGTTCGCCCCGTCCAGCGCGGCGGCCTCGTACACGGCCGCAGGGATCGCCTGCAGCCCGGAGTAGAGCACCACCAGGTTGAACGGGATGCCGATCCAGACGTTGGCGACGATCACCGACCACAGCGCCCAGTCCGGCGAGGTCAACCAGTTCACCGGTCCGATCCCGAACCAGCCCAGCGCGGCGTTGACCAGGCCCGAGTCGCTGTTGAGCAGCCACGACCAGGTCGAGGCGGACACGATCAGCGGCAACAGCCACGGCACCAGGAACAGCGCCCGTAGCGTGGCCGACAGCCGGAAGCTCTTGCTGAAGAACAGCGCCAGCGCCAGCCCGACGGTGAACTGGAAGACCAGCGACACCAGGGTGAAGACCACCGTGTGCCACAGCGCCGGCCCGAAGGTCGCGTCGGCGAACACCTTGGCGTAGTTTGCGAGCCCGGTGAAGGGCGCGTCGCCCTGCACGAAGGAGCGCACGGTGTAGTTCCGCAGGCTCAGCTCGCCGTTGCGGTAGAGCGGGTAGGCGTAGAAGACCAGCAGGTAGAGGACGACGGGGGCGAGGAACGCCCACGCCGCCCACTGACCCGACCGGCCGCGCGCCGCGAGGTGCCCCCTCGGGGCCGCCGATGTCTGCGTCACGTGGCTCATGCGGCTACTGGATCGCGCTCGTGGCCGCGGACTGGGCCGCGGTCATCGCCTCCTGCGGCGACTTCGACCCGCTCAGCGCCGCCTGCACCGCGCCCCACATCGGCTCGGAGATCTTCGGGTACTTGGTGCCCAGGTCGTCGCTGGTGCGGCCCTTGGCGGCCTTGACCGCCTCCACCCACACCTTCAGCTGCGAATTCTGCTCGACCTGCCTGGCCTGCACCTGCTCGGTTGGGGCGATGTAGGACAGGGTGGTGGTCGTGGTGAGCGAGTTGTCGCCGCTGGTCAGGCAGGTGACCAGCTTCTGGGAGGTCGGGTAGCGGCCGGTGTCGGACTGCACCGGCACGCTGACGAACTCGCCGCCGGTCGGGGCGGGCGCGGTGCCGCCGTCCTTGGCGGGGACCGGGATGATGCCGTACGCGAAGCCGGCTTTATCGGCGTTGGCCAGCTGCCAGGTGCCGTTCTCGGCGAAGGCGTAGTCGCCGCCGGCGAACTCCTGCCAGCTGGTGGTCTGGGTGTTGTTGATGACGGAGTTGGGGGCGTAGCCCTTCTTCAGCCAGTCGCTCCACAACGTCACGGCCGAGACGCTCTCGGGCGAGTCGAGCTTGGTGAGGTTCGCGCCGGACCCCCAGAACCAGGGCAGGAACTGGAAGCTGCCTTCTTCCGTGCCGATCGCCGAGAACGTGATGCCCTTCTTCCCGGCCGCCTTCACCTTCTCCAGGGCCGCGGTGAGAGACGTCCAGTCCTTCACCGCGGCGATGTCCACGCCCGCCTTGTTCAGGACGTCCTTGTTGTAGTACAGGGCGAGCGTGTTGGCCCCGATCGGGATGCCATAGGTCTTGCCGCCGCTCTGCCCCGCGGCCAGCAGGTTCGGCGCGACGGAGGAGACGTCGAGCTTGTTCTCCTCGGTCGTGGTTAGCACGCCGGCCTCGGCCAGCGTCGAGACCACCGGGTTGTCGACGATCAGCACGTCGGGCGAGTTGCCCTGTTGCGCGGCCAGCAGGGCCTTGTTGGTCAGGTCGCTGGTGTCATGGCCGGTGCGCACAACCTTCACGGCCGCCTGGGTGCCGCAGGTCTCCAGCAGCCTCACCCACGGGGAACTGCCGTCGTACTGCGGATAGGGGTCCCAGATCGTGTAGGTCCCGCCTCCCGCGGCCTGATTCGCGCTGCTCGTGCTGCCGCCACCACCACTGCTGTCGCCGCCGCTGCTGGACGACGAGCAGGCCGCCATGTTGCCCGCGGCGGCCAGGACCACCAGGCCCACGCCGACGACACGTCGGCTCCCTGCCGCTGAACTCATTGATCTACCTCCGCTGAGGGGGTGCCGCGACCTTCCCCGTTGGGTCGAACCGATTCGGCGAATCGATTCGACTGAAGATAGGGCTGCCCTGTCCGGGGAGTCAATGGGCGTGCGGCGCTCTTGTCGGAGCTGTTTCCCGGATCGCCAGGCGACTACATACCGACGTTCGGATATCGTCCGCCCGGCCCTCCCATGAACCCATTCGACCTACGATGGTCGTCATCATGGGGACCGAAGGAGCGCGGGTGAACATCGGGGAGATCGCCCAGAGAGCCGGTGTGTCGCGCAGCACCGTCTCCTACGCGCTCACCGGCAAGCGTCCGGTCTCGCCGGAGACCAAACGGCGCATCCAGGCGGTCATCGACGAGCTCGGCTACCGGCCCAACGCCGCAGCCCGCGCCCTGAAGGAGGGCCGGACCCGCACCATCGGGCTGGCCATCCCGCCCGCCAGCCGCCGCCTGACCGACATGCAGCTCGGCTTCGTGGCCAGCGTGGTCGACGCCGCCGCCCGCGCCGACCTCGACGTCCTGCTGTCGCCGTCCGGCGGCGAGCACGACCGCTCGTTCGAGCGCGTCGTCACCGGCCGGCGGGTGGACGGCGTCATCCTCATGGAGATCCGCCTTGAGGACGACCGGGTCACCCGCCTGCGCCAAAGCAGCCTGCCCTTCGTCGGCATCGGCCGCACCGGCCATCCGGACGAGATGTCCTGGGTGGACATCGACTACGAGTCACTGATCGCCAAATGCGTCGACCACCTGGCCGACCTCGGCCATAGGAAGATCGCCCTGGTCAACCGCAACGCCGAGCTCGTCGCGGCCGGGTACGGCCCCGGCCATCGCGCCCAGGCCGGGTTCGCCCGCGCCGTGGCCGCGCGCGGTCTCGAAGGCGTGCAGGTCTGCTGCGCCGACGACGCCCAGGCCGGGCAGGGATGCGTCGAACGGCTTCTGGCGGCCCAGCCCGGCCTGACGGCCATCGCCACCATCAACGAGGCCGCCGTTCCCGGCATGTACCGGGCGCTGAACCAGCGGGGCCTGACGGTTCCGGGGCATTTCTCCATCGTCGGCGTCGCTGCCCCGCACTGGGCCGAGAGCCTGCACCCGCCGCTCACCGCCGCCGACGTCCCGGCCGACGAGATGGGCGCCCGCGCGATGGAACTGCTCATCCAGAGCATCGCCGATCCCACCGTCGCCCCCAGCCACGTGCTGGTCGCTCCGCCGATCTCGTTGCGGGGCAGCACCGGCCCTGCGCCGTCGCGCGCCTGACCGTCCCGCTCTCGCGGCGGCACGAACGTCACCGGCCGTCCGCGCGCACCCGGCGTACCTTGAGCCGGAGGCCGACGTGACGATCCGCTGTCGGCACGATGTCCGGGACGTTTCCGGCTCTTGACCCTCGCCGAGGCGGGCGCTTATCGTCCCCTTCGAATCGATTCGCCGAATCGATTCGACTCCTCGCCCATTGCTCGAAGGGGAAAGGCCCATGGCCATGCTGTACCGCTTCAAAACTCCTCACGTAGGGCCTGAACTGGGTGTTCTCCGGGGCAGCTACGCGGCTCGGTGGTACTCGTCGATCAGTGCGCCGAGCACCCTCCGGCGTTCGATCCGGCCTTCCAGCGGGACGGCGGTCTGCTCGTCGTGATCGGGTGGCCGCTGCGCGCGGGACGGGTGCGGCCGATGCCCGTTGTAGTGATCGACGTACTCACCAAGCACCGAGCACCGAGCACCGAGTGCAGATGCCGTTCGCTGTAGATCAGCATGCGATCGGTGCACTCGGCCCGTACGGTGCGTACCCACCGCTCGGCGTAGCAGTTCGCCCGCGGTGTGCGCGACGGGATCTTCAGCACCCTCACGCCCGCGCCGGCGAAGACCGCGTCGAAGGCACCGGTGAACTTGGCGTCTCGGTCGCGGATGAGGAAGCGAAAGGATCTGACCCGGTCCGCGAGGTCCATGAGCAGGTTGCGGGCCTGCTGAACCGTCCAGGCTCCGGTCGGGTGGGCGGTCACACCCAGGATGTGCACGCGCCGGGTGGCGACTTCCATCACGAACAGCACGTACGGGCGCATCAAGGAGACCGTGTCGACATGGGAAGAAGTCGACGGCCGGCAAACCATGCGCCTGAGCCCGCAGAAAGGTCCTCCACGAGGTGCCGGTGCTTCGCGGAGCCGGGCCGACCCGCCGGCTGCGAACGATCCGGCGTACGGTCGCTTCGCTGACCTGGTAGCCGATCCCGATGAGTTCACCGTGCACCCGCCGATACCCCCAGGCCGGATTCTCCCGCGTCAGGCGCACCAGTGAGCCCGCAGCCCGGGCGGCAGGAGGCGTGTCAGCGCGGATAGGAGCGCTCGATCGGCCCAGTCCCGCTTCGTCCGGGTGACTTGCCTTCGCACTGTCGCCACCTCATGCCGCAGCACCATGATCTCGACGTCCTCGGCCGCCTCGCTCCGGCCCCGCAGCGCCAGCCAGCCGAACACCCGGATCATGATCAGATACAGGAGACGGACAGACATAAGAGCCAATCTTGCCCACACCGCCGCATCAGCCCGACCTGCCGGTCAAGCACCCTGCGACGACTTTTGAAGCGGTACAGGTCGCATCAGCACCGCGGTCCTGCGCGACGCGACGCACTGGGACGAGGTCGTCACCCAGCTCGGCTGCGAACATCTTCGCCGTCACGATCTCCGCCACACCGGACTGACGTGGATGGCCGACGCCGGGGTTCCCCTCCACGTCCTCCGCAAGATCGCCGGCCACGACTCTCTGACGACTACACAGCGCTACCTCCACCAGACCTCGGCGCCATCGCCGAGGCCGGGAATGCGCTCAGCGCGCACATGGCGGCGACGTGGTCCCCAAGTGGTCCCCAGCTGCGAGTTGCCTAGGAGATCACTCTCAAGATCGCGGAATGAGAAAAGGCCGATTGACCTGGGCATACGCCCAAGTCGATCGGCCTTTCGCGACCGTCGGTACGACAGGATTTGAACCTGCGACCCCTTGACCCCCAGAACGTGGGAGTGGGTGTTCCCGCACGTCAAGCGCACTCCTGCACTGAGCTCCACATTCGCCGACCTGCATGTTGTCCCGCGAACGACATGGCGTGTGGTCCCAAACTGGTCCCAGCCTTCATCCTCTGATGCTGTGGCGGCAATGACCCAACACCCGCAAACACAGACGCTGACCACATGCTCATGTAGAGCCAGCGATGGCAGATGGCACCGCTCCTGACCTAGAAGGCCGTGGCCCCACCCCGGGTCAGGCCAGCTCAGGCCCACCGACCTTCCTCAGATGTGATCTTGTCAGTGCAAGCCATCCCTCCCATCTCATAGACCGCCTCCAGACCAGCACCAGCGCCGCCACAACCCCCGATCGAGTGCGACCCACGGGACAAGGGGGCGCTGACGTCGTACCTCCTGACTGTCACCGGCACGGGCGACGACACGGAGACCACTCCCAGCCCTGGCACCACGGACACCGCGAGCACGCCCCCGGAGCCGGAGATCCCCGCCGAGTCCCCCACCAGGACGCCCGCCGCGATGCCGACGGGCGGCGCGGACACCGGCGGCGAGACGGGCCCGACGGGCGGGTGCTGGTGGCGGCCGGCGCGCTGACCCTCGCCACCGCCCTCACCGGATTACGCCTTCGCCGCCGTGCGAACGGAACCGGCTCACCTGCGGTTCCCGGCCAGGAAGGCTCATGAGTCCGGGCCGCCCGTACGCGCCGTGCGGGTCCTCCGGGGTGCTGCGGGCATGGGATCGGGCGGCCTGTACGCCGGCCTGGAAGCGGGTGTGGGCGCCGAGCCTGGCCATGAGCTCGTCGATGCGCCGCTGGGCGGTGCGGTAGCCGATGCCGAGCTGGCGGGCGACGGCCTCGTCGGTCAGGCCGGTCAGCAGGAGGGCGATCAGCCGTTCGTCGTCCTGCGGCGCCTCGCGCGAACCGGTCAGCCGCATCGGCAGCGCCCGCTCCCAGGTCCCCTCGAACAGCCTGCTCAGCGCCTCCAGCAGCCCGGAGGGGTGCACCAGGAGCGCCGCGGAGTCGGGCGACTCGTAGTGCAGCATCAACAGCGCGAACCGGTCGTCGACCAGGTAGAGCTTCATCGGCAGGCTGGGCAGCACCCTCGCCAGCCGGCCCGCGCCGGCCATCTCCTCGATCAGCCGCAGCGCACCCAGCCGGTCGATGAAGTCGCGCTCGTAGATGATGCGGCTGGTGATGCTGCGTTCCGGCCCCAGGTCTTGCCGCCGCCCTGCCCTGGATGGTGCGCAGCCGGCCGTAGGGGCGTAGGTGTAGGTCGAGGTCTGCCCCTTGGCGACCGAGGCCGTCAGGCGGTTGCGGTCGTAGGTGTCTCTCGCGCGACTCACCGTCCACCGTGGTGCCTGCCGGAGCACCTGCCCATAGGTCCGGCCGACCTGTCCGGTACCGGCCATGGTCCCGACACGTCCATCGACGGGCCGTGAGGCGGCGCGGACTTGCCCGATGCTCGCGATTCCTTGTCCGATCACGCCTTCCTCAGGAGAGAGGCGGACGCAGGCCCTCGATGATGATCAAGTGACGGCTATGATCGCAGCAGCCTTCGTCCTGAGCCGGTGAGGCACTGACAGACGCGCGAGGTATCCGTGGCCAGCAACGCACTCTTCGGCCGCCGTGCCGAGCTCGAAGAGCTATCCGCCTTTCTCGACGCGGCCCGGCGCCATGGCGACGCGCGGCTGCTGTGGGGTGACCCCGGTATCGGCAAGTCCGCTCTCCTGGCCGCCGCGGCCGAACTGGCCGTCACGACGGGCATGCGCGTGCTGCGGGCGTCCGGGTCGGAGTTCGAGGCCGACGTCAGCTACTCCTGCCTCAACCAGCTGTTCCTGCCGGTCGAAGCCGACCTCCGGCGCCTGCCGCCCGAGCTTCGGGAGGCGTTGTCGGTGGCGCTGGGGTTCGGTGCCGGCGCGCCCACCGACGCGCTCCTCGTCTGCAACGCCGCCCTCCTGCTGGTCAAGGGGGTCGCCGCCGAGACGCCGCTCGCCCTTCTCGTGGACGACGTCCAGTGGATCGACCGGGCCAGCGCCGTCGTGCTGGGCTTCCTCGCCCGCCGGTTGCAGGGGGTCGGCGCCGCGCTGCTGTTCTCTGCCAGGACGGGCGCGGTGAGCTCCGCGGCGCCGCGCGGGTTGACCGAGATGGTCGTCCAGCCCCTGGATCGAGCGGCGGCGGGACAATTGGTCGACGACAACTTCCCAGGCATGCCGGTACGGATCCGGAAACGGCTGCTCGACCTGGCACAGGGCAATCCGCTGGCGCTGACGGAGTTACCCTCGACGCTGCTGGGCGCGACGCATCCGGCGGTGACGCACTCGGAGGTGGTCCCGCTCAGCGATCGGCTCCAGGCGATGTTCGCCGCGCGGATCGCCGACCTGCCCGAACCGACCCGGAGAACGCTCCTGCTGGCCGCGTTCGAGGGCACCGGCGACGTCCGAGTGCTCAGGGCCGCCCTGCCGGACGAGGCCGGGCTGGCTGACCTCGCCCCCGCCGAGCGGGCGCAGTTCGTACGCGTGGACGACGCCACGGCGCGGATCGCGTTCCGGCACCCGCTGATCAGGTCGGCGATCGTGGCCGGGTCCACGCATGAGGAACGCCGTACCGCGCACGTCGCCCTCGCCGGTGCGCTGACGGGTGACCAGGAACGTCGCGCGTGGCACCTCGCCGCGGCCGCCACCGGCCCGGACGAGACGGTGGCGGCGCTGTTAGAGAACTCGGCGCATCGCATCATGCTTCGCGGTGACGCGTTCGCCGCGGTCGCCGCGCTGATCCGGGCGGCCGAGCTGAGCGGGACGAGCGCGGATCGGGGGCGCCGGCTCTCCGAGGCCGCGTACATCGGCGCGGAGGCGAGCGGGGCCATCGACGACGCGAAGACGCTCCTGACGGACGCGCGGCGGGCGGCTCCGGACTCCACCGGCTCGCTGCACGCGGCCAACGCGGCCGCGTTCCTGATGCTCAACGGAGACGGCGACGTCGCCACCGCCCACCGGCTCCTGGTCGGCGCCATCGAGACCGCGGAGCACGGCTACCGGGCCGAGGATCCCGCGCTCGTCGAAGCCATGCACACGTTGATGCTGCTGTCCTGGTACGGGAGCGCCTCGGAGTACTGGGAGCCGTTCTACCGCGCGCTGGACCGGCTGGAGCCACGACCGCCGGACGTCCTGTCGCTGGCGAGCCGGACCTTCCCCGACCCGGTCCGCACGGGGGCGTCGGCACTGGCGAGCAGCCAGATCATCCTCGACGCCCTCGCGGACGAGACCGACCCAACGCGCATCATGCGGATCGGCACGGCCTCGGTCTACCTGGATCGGCTGGGCGAGTGCCGCGAGCCCTCCTGGCGGCTGGTCCGGCAGGGACGGGAGGGCGGCGCGCCCCGACGGCACCTCGGCGCGCTGATGCACCTGTGCCTGGACGACTACCTCGTCGGCCGATGGGACGAGGCCGAGGAGCTGGCCCGCGAGGGTCAGCAGGTCTGTGAGACCAGCGGTTTCTCCTTCTTCGCGTGGTACTTCCTGTACAACAGGGCGATCCTCGCCGCCGGACGGGGACGCTACGAGGAGGCGTACGCGCTCGCCGACGAGATCACCCATTGGGCGCTCCCCCGAGGTGTGGCAGCCGCGGCGCTGTTCGCCCAGCACCCGCGTGCCCTGGCAGCGCTGGGACAGGGAGACTTCGGCGCGGCCTTCCACCACGCGGCCGCGATGAGCCCGCCCGGCGCCCTCGCCGCGTACGTGCCTCACTGCACGTGGGTCATGCTCGACCTCGTCGAGGCGGCCGTGCGGACAGGGCGGATGGTCGAAGCCAGGGCGCACGTCGAGGCGATGCAGGCCGCCGACGTGGCCGCGTTGTCGGCCCGGATGACGCTGATCCAGGCGGCAGCGGAGTTCCTCGTGTCCGACGACGAGGGGACGAGGGCGCGGCTGGAGTCGCTGCTGTCGGGCCACGTGGCGGAACGGTGGCTGTGGGACGCCTCCCGCGTCCGGCTCGTCCTCGGCGAGAGGCTGCGTCGTGACAGGTCGGCGGCGCAGGCGCGCCGGCATCTGCTCATCGCCCGCGACGGCTTCGCCGCGATGGCCGCCGGACCCTGGGTCGAGCGTGCGCAGATCGAGCTGCACGCCGCCGGACACCGGACGGCCGAGACCTCGGCAGGCGGCCCGGCCGCCCTGACCGCGCAGGAGTTGCAGATCGCCGAGCTGGCGGCGAGCGGCCTGACCAACAAACAGATCGCCGAGCGGCTGTACCTCTCGCACCGGACGGTGGGCGCGCACCTCTACCGCATCTTCCCCAAGCTCGGCGTCACCTCCCGCGCCGGGCTCAGGGATGCTCTCGCACCGGATTCCGAAGGCCCGCGCTGAGCTCGTCGGCCTGCGCCTCCTTCTCCTCCAGCAGCCGCTCCAGCAGGCGCCGGGTGGTGGGGTCGTCGGCCCCGACCCAGCGCACCGCCTCCTGCAACGACTGGACGAGGATCCGCGCCCCCACCAGGTCCTGCGTCACGATGCCGGTCTGATCGCCGTCCTGGAACGTCTGGAAGATGATGCGCGAGCGCGCCGGGAGGTGCCGTGGGTCGTGGTCGGCGGCGAACCCGAGCTGGGCGATGCGGGTCGCGAGCAGCCGCGCGCCGGCGCGGTCACGGTCGGCGCAGCCGTGCAGGAACTCCGCGACCGCCCGGTGCGACGGCCCGCGGACGAGCAGGGCGTGCTGCTCGTACTGCAACGAGGACACCACCAGGCTGGCCAGCAGCACGTTCAGCAGGTGCGCGACCGCTTTCAGCTCGGCCCGGTTCGACGGCGTGACCGCACCGTCGTCCGGGTCGAACAGCGCCCGGTCCCGGACCTCCCGCATGCGCAGGACGGCCGGCGGCTCTGGAGGACTCGTCACGTGTCGATGGTCGGGCACGCGCCCGAGCCGCGCATCTGTCAAATGACCTAACCGCATCGGCGGTTAGGTCATCGGCCGCGATGGGCGTCCGAGGCGGGAGTCGGATGACTGATGTGGCGGCGGCCGGGCGGCGCCCACAGTTGGCTGCGACAGGCACCACCCGTGAGGAGTGATCCCATGACCATCAGCCACGGCTTCCACGCCGCCATGACCGCGCAGCCGGGCAGGGGCGACGACCTGGTCGCGGCCCTGCTCGACGCGCCGTCCCTGCCGAACGAGGACTGCGTCGTCTTCCTGGTCGGCCGTTCGGCCGGCGATCCGGACACCGTTTACGTCACCGAGGGCTGGGTCAGCCGGGAGGCCCACGCCCGGTTCTTCGCGACCAGGCAGGCCCAGGCGTTCGCCGCGGCCCTCCAGCCGCTGCTGGCCGCCGAGGCGCGGTACGCCGACGAGATCCCCGTCGGCGGCAAGGCCGTCCTGTGAACGAGGAGACCACCATGCCCCGTCCCGGCCTCGACCCCGAATTACGCGCGTTCCTCGCCGGCCTGCCTCCCATGCCCGAGCTCGACGCGGAGGTGCTCGCCGAGCTGCGCAGGCTACCGTCCACGCCGGTCGACGCGCTCCTCCGGGGCCGCGCCGCCGGCCACCGCGAGATCACCGCCCCGGTCCCGATGTCGATCTTCACCTCGGCCCGGACCAGTGACGCGCCGGCCCCGTGCGTCTACTGGGTCCACGGCGGTGGCATGGTCATGGGAGACCGCTTCTCGCAGATCGACATCCCCCTGGACTGGCTCGACCTGTTCGGTGCCGCCGTCGTCTCCGTGGAGTATCGGCTGGCGCCGGAGGCCACCGGCACGATCCCGGTCGAGGACTGCTACCAGGGCCTGCTCTGGGTCGCCGAGCACGCCGGCGAGCTGGGCATCGACCCGAGCCGGATCATCGTCGCGGGAGTCAGCGCCGGCGGTGGCCTGGCCGCCGGGCTCACCCTGATGGCCCGTGACCGGGGCGGGCCGCCGATCGCCGGGCAGGTGCTGATCTGTCCCATGCTCGATCATCGCAACGACACCACCGCCAGCCGCCAGTACTCCGGCGCGCCCGGGGTCTGGACCCGCGACATGAACGCCTTCGGCTGGCGGTCGCTCATCGGCGGCGGCGAGGTGTCCGGCTACCTGTCGCCCGCGATCGCCGACGACCTGTCCGGCCTGCCGACCACCTACGTCGACGCAGGGACGGCGGAGGTGTTCCGCGACGAGGACGTCGCGTTCGCCACCCGGATCTGGGCCGCGGGCGGCCAGGCGGAGCTGCACGTCTGGGCGGGCGGCTTTCACGGCTTCGACGCGCTGTGCCCCGGGGCTCGGGTCTCGATCGCGGCCCGGCGTACCAGGAACGACTGGCTCGCCCGGGTGCTGGGCACGTCTTCCGGAGCCGTCCGGTGAGCGCCCACGACCGCGCCGCGTTCCTGCACGAGTTCGCGCGCGCCCCCTTCACCGTCGGCGCGGTCGCGCCGAGCGGCGAGCCGCTGGCCGACCTGATAACCTCGCCTGTCCCACGTGACGGTGACCCGCTGGTCGTCGAGGTCGGTCCGGGCACAGGCGCGTTCACCGCGGCGATCCAGCGCCGGCTCGGCGGCCGTGGCCGTCACCTGGCCGTCGAGGTCAACGAGCGGTTCGCGCGGCGTCTCGCCACCCGGTATCCGCGGATCGACGTCGCCGTGGCCGACGCCCGGGACCTGGGCGAGGTGCTCGCGGCGCGCGGCCACCACCGCGCGGACGTCATCGTGAGCGGACTGCCCTGGGCGGCGTTCACCGCTGACCGCCAGCACGACCTGCTCGACGCCCTCACCGGCGCCCTCGCCCCCCACGGCGCGTTCACCACGTTCGCGTACGCGCACACACGATGGACGCCGCCGGCCCGGCGGTTACGACGGTCCCTGGGCGGCCTGTTCGACGAGGTCGTGGTCAGCCGGACGGTGTGGGCCAACGTGCCGCCCGCGTTCGTCTACTTCTGCCGCCGGCCCCGTGTCCCGGCCCTGGCCCTCGATTAGATGCGGCAGAAGACTTCGCCGGTGGGCGAGGACCACCGGGCGACGCCCTTCGAGTTGTTCTTCGACCTCGTCTACGTCTTCGCGATCACGCAGCTCACCGGCTCCATGGCCCGCGAGCGTGACGCCGACGGCGTGTTCCGGGGGCTGCTGATGCTGGCGCTGCTGTGGGGCACCTGGTCCGGCTACACCTGGCTGGGCAACCATTCCCGGGCGGACGGCGGTCTGCTGCGGGGCGGGATGGTCGTCGCGATGGCGGCGATGTTCGTGGTCGGCCTGACCGTCCCGGAGGCGTGGGACGGCGGGCCGGGCGCCTTCGTGCTGGTGGGCGCGTACCTGGTGGTGCGCTGGGTGCATCTCGTGGTCTTCGCCGTGGCCGCGGACGGTGACACCGGGCTGCGCCGTCAGATCGCGATCACCTGGCTGCCCATGACGGCCGGCGCGGCGCTCCTGGTGTCCGGGACGCTGCTGGGCAACCGGACGCAGGTGCTGTTGTTCACGATCGCCCTGGTGGTGGACTGGGTCGGCATCTATCTCACGGCCAGGAACGGCCACTGGCGGCTGCGCAGCCCGGCGCACCTGACCGAGCGGCACGGGTTGTTCCTGATCCTGGCCATCGGCGAGTCGGTCGTCGCCGTCGGTGCCGGGGCCGCGGGACGGCCCGTCAACGCGGCGCTGCTGCTCGCGGCCGTCCTCGGCATCGCCGTCGCGGTGTGCTTGTGGTGGCTGTACTTCGACGTGGTGGCGGGCGCGGCAGCGCGCAGACTCGGCCGCGTACGTGACAAGGAGCAGGTGGTCCTGGCCGTCGAGGCCTACACCTATGGGCACTTCCCCATCATCGCCGGCGTCCTGCTCACTGCCCTGGGCATCGAGGGGGTGGTGGCGCACACCGGTGAGGGTGAGCCCTTGGACGTGTTCTCCACGCTCGCGCTCCATGGCGGTGTCGCGCTCTACCTCGTCGGACATCTGCTGTTCAGGCTCCGGATGCATCACACGCTCGGCCGCCGTCGACCGGCCGCGGCCTGCGCCGTCCTTGCCGCCACCCCGGCCACTTCGGTCCTCCCGTCGCCGGCCGGGCTGGTCGGTGTGGTGGCCGTCCTGGCTGCTCTGATCGCCGTCGAGAGTGCCCGCGGTGCAAGCAGGAATGGGCAAGGACGCGCCAGTCTTGTGGATCGTCCGCCCGCCGCAGAACTGATTACGTAGCCCCGAGAGAGGAAGGGCGATGACAGACCAGCACCGCAGTGTGATCTCACTCCAGGTCAACGGCGTGCCGCACCGGCTGGACGTCGACAACCGCACGACATTGCTGGACGCGTTGCGCGAGGACCTCGGCCACACCGGTCCCAAGAAGGGCTGCGACCAGGGCCAGTGCGGCGCGTGCACCGTGCTCCTCGACGGTCGGCGGCTGGTCTCCTGCCTGACGTTGGCGGTGGCCGCCGAGGGCGCCGAGGTCACGACCGTCGAGGGACTGGCCGATGACGGCGAACTGCTGCCACTTCAGCGGGCGTTCGTCGAGCTCGACGGCTTCCAGTGTGGATATTGCACGTCCGGGCAGCTCTGCTCGGCTGTCGGGATGCTGGCCGAGCACGCGGCGGGCTGGCCCAGCGCAGTCACCGCCGACGTGTCCCCGGACGGCCCTGCGCCGGTGCTGGACGCGGCGGAGGTGCGGGAGCGGATGAGCGGCAACCTGTGCCGCTGCGGCGCTTACCCGTCCATCGTCCGGGCCGTGCTGGAGACGGCTGCCGAGAAGGAGATCGCGGGATGAGGGAGTTCGCCTACGAGCGCGCGGCGGACGTCCGTGACGCGTTGATCGCGGCCGGCGGCGGCGCCCGGTACCTGGGTGGGGGCACCAATCTCGTCGATCTGATGAAGGCGGGGGTGGAGGCTCCCACGAGGCTGGTCGACGTACGGCGGCTGCCGCTCGCCGGCGTCGCCGAGGCGCCGGACGGCGGGCTGGTCGTCGGCGCCACGACGACCAACAGCGACCTCGCCGCCCACCCCGAGGTACAGCGGCGCTATCCGGCGCTGAGCCAGGCGGTGCTGGCGGGAGCGTCCGGCCAGCTTCGCAACATGGCCACGGTGGGCGGCAACCTGCTGCAGCGGACCCGATGCGCCTACTTCGCCGCGCAGGTGTGCAACAAGCGGGTCCCCGGCACCGGCTGTCCCGCGATCGCCGGGGAGCACCACAACCACGCCATCCTCGGCTGGACGCCGAGCTGCGTGGCCACTCACGCCTCCGACATGGCGGTCGCGATGCTGGCGTTCGACGCGGTCGTGCGTTACGAGACGCTCGACGGCCCCGGGGAGCTCCCGTTGGCGGAGTTCTACCCGCCGGTCGGGGACACGCCGGACCGCGAGACGGCGCTGCCGCCGGGAGCGCTGGTCACGGCGGTGGTCCTGCCCGGCAGCGCGGTGTCGCCGCGCTCGCGCTACCGGAAGGTCCGCGAGCGCGCGTCCTACGCCTTCGCCACCGTCTCCGTCGCGGCGGCGCTGGACCTGAACGACGGCGCGGTGCGGATCGCTCTCGGCGGAATCGCCTCCCGGCCGTGGCGCGCCAGGACCGCCGAGTCCCTCCTGCTGGACGGCCCCCTGACGGCCGAGGCGTTCCGGGCAGCCGCCGACGCCGAACTGGCCGCCGCCGAACCGCTGCCCGGCAACGGCTACAAGGTGAGGCTGGCCGGCAACCTCATCGAGACCGTCCTTGAGGAGCTCCTGCCATGACGAACGCCGTAGGGGTCGCGCAGCCGCGAGTCGAGGGCCGTGCCAAGGTCACCGGCGCCGCCCGCTACGCCGCCGACGTGCCGGTGCCGGGCCTGGCCTTCGGCGTGGTCGTCCTGGCCACCGTGTCGCGGGGCCGCGTCAGGGACGTCGGCGTCTCCGCCGTCCAGGGCCTGCCCGGCGTGCTGGGTGTGATCGACCACCGGAACGCACCTCGGCTCGACCCTGCGGCGGGCGGCTTCTTCGGTCCGGACGGCCAGCTGCAGCTGTTGCAGGACGAGGTGATCCCCTTCGCCGGCCGGCCCGTCGCGCTCGTCGTGGCCGAGACGCTTGAGCAGGCCCGGGCGGCGGCCGAGGCGCTGCCGGTGACCTACGACGAGGAGCCGCACGACACGGTCTTCTCCGCCGACCACCCGGCGAGCCGCCCGGCGGTGACGATCTTCGACGAGCCCGTGGACGTCGGCGACGTGGCGGCGGAGCTCGCCGCGTCGCAGGTGGTGGTCGAGGAGCGCTACCGCACCCCCGAGGAACACTGCAGCGCGATGGAGCCGCACTCGGCGACCGCGTGGTGGGAGGGAGAGCACCTGGAGGCGATCGACTCCAACCAGGGACCGTTCTCCGTGGCCCGCACCCTGGCCACGCTGTTCTCCTTGAGCCCGGATTTGGTACGCGTCCGCACCGAGCACGTCGGCGGCGGCTTCGGCTCCAAGGGACTCTGCGGCCCGCAGCTGATCCTGGCCGCGATGGCCGCACGCCTGTTCGGCCGGCCCGTACGGGTCACGCTCACCCGTCCCCAGGTGTTCCTGGCGACCGCGATGCGGCCCGCGACCGACCAGCGGATCCGGATCGGCGCCGACGCGGACGGCCGGCTGCGGGCCATCCACCACGAGGCGGCGTTCGAGATCTCGCCGCTGGTGGAGTACCTGGAGGGCTGCACCGAGCTCACCAAGACGCTCTACGCGGCGCGCGCGATCCGAACCCGGCTCAGCGCGGTCCCGCTCGACATCCTGCCGCCGTACTCCATGCGGGGGCCGGGCGCCGCGCCCGGCTCCTTCGCCCTCGAATCCGCCATGGACGAGCTGGCCGAGCGACTGGGCATGGATCCGCTCGAACTGCGGCTGCGCAACGAGCCGGAGGCCGGTCCCGTGTCCGGGCTGCCGTTCAGCAGCCGCAACCTGGTCGCGTGCCTGCGTGAAGGCGCCCGCAGGTTCGGCTGGGGCACGCGCGACCACCGGCCGCGGACGCGGCGGGAGGGTCCTCTGCTGGTCGGCACCGGACTGGCCGCCACCTCCTTCAGCGCCGGAGCCTTCCCCTCCTCGGCCACGATCACCGCCGAGCCGGACGGAACCTTCACCGTGGCCATCGGCGCCACCGACCTCGGCACCGGCGCCCGCACCGCGCTGACCGCCATCGCAGCCGACGCACTCGCGGTCGGCACCGAGCGGGTCCGGCTCCAGATCTCCGACAGCGGCCTCGGTCCCGCGTGGGGCGCGGGCGGTTCCCGGGGGACGACGTCATGGGGATGGGCGATCACGGAGGCCGCGGAGAAGCTGCGCGCCCAGGGATGCCGCGGTACGGTCACAGCCGACACCACGGGGTCGCTCGGCGGGTTACCGGCACAGGAACGGCATTCCTTCAGCGCCGTGTTCGCCGAGGTGACCGTCGATCCGATGACGGGCGAGGTGCGCGTACGCCGGCTGCTCGGGATGTTCGCCGTGGGCCGCGTGGTCAACCCGCTGATGGCGCGCAGCCAGGTCGTCGGAGGGATGATCGGCGGGCTCTCCATGGCGCTGCACGAGGAGGGCCTGCGCGATCCGGTCTCCGGCCGGCACGTCAACGCGGACTTCGCCGGCTACCACATCGCCGCGCACGCCGACGTGCCCGACATCCAAGCCGACTTCGTACCCGACCACGAGCCCGGCATCCCCCTGGGCGTCAAGGGCGCCGGCGAGATCGGCAACGTCGGCACGGCCGCCGCGATCGCGAACGCCGTCTGGCACGCCACCGGGATCAGGCAGAGATCCCTGCCGATCCGTCTCGATCGCGTGCTGGAGTGAGGCGCCCGGCGTCCTGGCTCGGCGGCGCGCCGAACTGGCGACGGTACTCGCGGCTGAACTGCGACGGGCTGGAGTAGCCGACACGACGGCTGACCCCGGCCACGTCGCCCGGGGCCGCGGCGAGCTGGAGCCGCGCCTGCTGAAGGCGGATCTGCTTCTGGAACTGGATCGGGCTCATCGCGGTGGCGGCCTGGAAGTTGCGGTGGAAGGCCGAGACGCTCATCCCCGCCAGCCTGGCCACGTCCTCGACGGAGAAGGGCTGCGCGTAGTGGTCGCGGATCCACTGCACCGCACGGGCGACGTGACTGAGGCTGCTGTCGGGAAGCCCGAACTGGCGCACGGTCGGGCCCTGCTCGCCGGTGATCAGCCGCCAGAGGATCTCCCGCTTGACGAGCGGCGCGAGGACGGCGATGTCGCCCGGCCGGTCGAGCAGGCGCAGCAGGCGGACGACGGCGTCGAGGAGCTCGGCGGAGGCGGTGCTGACCGCCAGGCCGGGCGGGGCGTCGTCGCCGAGCTCCGGCAGATCGCCCGCAGCCGCCTGCAGCAACACCTCCGCGATGGCCGCCGGACGCAGGGTCAGCCCGACGCCGAGGCCAGGGAGTTCAGAACTGGCCTTCGCGAAATGGGCGGTCACCGGCAGATCGACCGAGGCGACGAGATACTGCCCCTCCCGGTACTCGTACAGGCGGTCGCCCAGCGCGAACTGTTTCGTGCCCTGCGCGACGAGCGCCATGACCTTGCCGTAGGTCGTCGGCGTCGGAGGCTGGGGGCGCTCGGCCTTGAAGATCAGGACGTCCGCAATGGGAGTGCTGAGATCGGGTCGAGCATGGCGGATGAGAAGGTCGCGCAGCTCGTCGAGGGCCATAATCCTGATCCAAACACCGCGCGGCGCCCGGCGGCAACCCGGCCAGCTACACGCTACCTGTTGTACGCGAAAGGAGGGGTTAGCCCCAGCGAGTGGGCCGGCGCTGCGGTCCGTGGCTTCTGGCTGAACCGCTGGTTCGGCACTGCCACACCTGAGGAGGCACTGTGCGCGCTGTCCCAGGTTCGCCGTCTCGTCGCCAATGGCGTGCTGACCGTCCTCCAAGACCGGCCGTTTCGCTCGAACGCTTCCCTGAACCCGTCCCACTCGCCGAAGCACCGGCACATGGTGCCAAACCTTGCCTCGTCTTCGAAGACGTGCAAGACAACAGCGGCAGGTAGCAAGCGGCCCTGCAAACGCCCAGCCACTGCTTCGCGCCTCGGCCGCATGGCTCTCGCACCGATGTCAGGCGGGTTCTTGCAGCTCGATCGGGAGGTGGCGGGGGCCGCGGAGCATGGCGTTGTGCCGGTAGGGCGGCGGGTCCTGGATCAGGGTCGCGGTGCCGAGGCTGGGGATCAGCGCGCCAAGGGCGATCTGGGCTTCGAGCCGGGCCAGCGGACCGCCGTAACACAGGTGGATGCCGCCGCCGAAGCCGAGGTGCTGGTTGTCCGGGCGGGTGGGATCGAACCGGTCGGGCTCGTGGAACCGTTTCGGGTCGCGGTTGCCGGAGGCGAGTACGAGCACCAGCGGCGCGCCTTCGGGCAGGGTGAACCCGGCGAGGTCGATGTCGGCGAGCGGGACGCGCTCGCGCATGTGCACCGGCGGCTCGTAGCGCAGCAGTTCCTCCACCGCCCCGGGCAGCAGTCCGGGGTCGTCGCGCAGCCGGTCGAGCTGGTCGGGGTGACGCAGCAGGGTGAGCACCCCGTTGGTGATCAGATTGACCGTGGTCTCGTGCCCGGCGATGAGCAGCAGGACGGCGGTCTCCGCCAGTTCCTCGCGGGTGAGCCGCATGGCCGGGTCCGGCTCGTTGACGAAGGCGGACAGCATGTCGTCACCCGGATCGCCGCGTCGCTGCTCGGCGAGGTCCACCAGGTACCGGCCCATGTCGGCCCTGGCCTGCCGACCGGCTCGATCCCGCTCGGTGGTGTCGTCCCCGGTGCCGACGTCGGCGGAGGCGACGATCGCGTCGGACCACTCCCGGAACCGCGGCTCGTCCTCGCGCGGGACGCCGAGCAGCCGGCAGATGACCGCGACGGGCAGCGGGTAGGCGAAGTCGTCGACGATGTCGATCCGGGTGCGGTCGCCCAGCGTCTCGATCAGGTCCTCGGTGACCTCGGTGATCTGACCGCGCATGGCGTCGATGCGGCCGGGGCTGTGCGGGGGGCCGAACGGTCGCATGGCCAGGGTGCGCAGCCTGTGGTGCTCGGGGTCGTCGAGCCGCAGGAACGGGAGCTGCTGCCCGGTGGACAGATCGGGGTCCGGAGCCCGGCGGCTGCGGGGATCGACACTGATCCGCGGGTCGTGGAGCAGGGCGTTGATCTCGTGGTAGGTGCCGACCAGGTAGCTGCCGTCGGCCTGACGCACCACGGGACCGGCCTCGCGGAGTTCCGCGTACAGGGGGTAGGGGTCGGGGCGGCTGGCGTAGTCGGTGATGCGTACCAGCAGGGTGTCGGTGCTCATGGTCTGGGCTCCTCGTGGACGGGCGGAAGGGTCAGCCAGGACGCACCATGGTCAGCCGGCGGTCCGGCAGGTGACCGGTGAGCGCGACAAGGGGACCGTGGGAGAGCCCCTTCGGGTCCGGCACGTCGGAGGGAAGCGGCAGCTCGGCGGCGAGCGTCCGGTCCGCCGCGCCGGGCGCGGGCGGGAACGGCGCAGCGGTCTCGATCAGGTGCTGGTAGTACTCGAGCGACTTGGCCATGTTGACGGTGACCGCGGCGGTGACCCGGCCCCGGTAGCCGTACACCAGCGCCAGCCGGCGCGCCTCCAGCGAGCCCTGCGCGAGGACGATCTGGTCGGAGAAGGTGGGGACGCCCACCGACTTGATGTTGAGCCCGAACTGGCTCGACCAGAACGTCGGCAGCGCGAGATGCGGACGCCGCAGCGGCCCGGGATTGACCATGTTGTGCGCCGCCACCTCGGCCTGCGCGACCGCGTTGCCCCAGTGCTCCAAGGAGAGCAGCTGGTACTCGAACAGCGGATGGGGGAAGCGGGAGACGTCGCCGGCGACGAAGACGTCGTCGGTGACGATCCCGTACATGTCGAAGGCCCGGCACCCGCCGTCGCAGGCGATCCCGCGCGGGCCCGCCGCCAGCCCGGCGTCCTTCAGCCATTCGACGTTGCGGACCGCGCCCAGCGCCACGACGCAGACGTCCGCGGCGACGTGGCTGCCGTCGGACAGGTCCGCGCCGGTGAAACGGCCGTTCCCGTCCCCGCGCAGGGCGGTGACCGTCACCCCGCAGCGCAGGTCCACCCCGTGCGCCCGCTGCATGCCGGCGGCGAGCTTCGACAGCGTGCCGCCGAGCGCGCCCACCAGAGGCGCGGGGCCGCGTTCGGTGACCGTGACCTCCAGGCCCCGTTCCCGGCAGGCCGAGGCGATCTCCGAGCCGGTGAAGCCGCCGCCGATCACCAGCACCCGCTGCGGCCCGGCGGCCAGCCGCTCGGCCAGCCGTCCGGCGTCATCCCAGGTGCGCAGGGTGAACACCCCGTCCAGGGCGGCCTCCTCCGCGTTGGGCCAGGGCCGCGCCCGGGTTCCGGTGGCGATCAGCAGCCGGTCGAAGGGCAGCGAATCACCGTCGGCCAGCATCACCCGCTTTCCGAGCGGGTCCAGGCCCGTGGCAGGCACTCCGAGCCGCCAGTGGGCGTCCGGGTCGCGGCGCATCGGCAGCTCGGTGGCGTCCGCCGCCGCCTGGCCGAGCAGCACCTGCTTGGACAGCGGCGGCCTGTCGTAGGGCGGGCGGAGCTCGTCTCCCACCACGGTCAGAGAGCCGGTGAAGCCCTCCTCGCGCAGTGTCTCAGCGGCCCGCAGCCCCGCCAGCGACGCACCGACGATGACGATCCTGCCCTCCCGCAGGTCATCGGCCATCGACGCTCACCGCCTCGCCGAGGACGATGGCCTGGACCGGGCACGCCACCGCGGCCTGGCGCACGCGCTCCACCTGGTCGTCGGGGACGGCCGGCGTGTACAGCAGCGCTTCCTCCCCGTGCAGTCGGAACACCCCTGGCGCGAGAAACACGCACTGCGCGTAGCCCTGGCAGCGGGTGAGGTCCACGACGATCCGCATCCCACCATTCCCTCCGTCACCTCACCCCTGTTCCTGTCCAGAGCAGCGGCAAAGGGAATCGGACAATCGGGGATGCGTCCGGTAATCGCCTGGCAGGCGGCACTGGACGACTCACCGTCAGGCTTGTTCGTGCGCGACCGCCCGTGGGGATGCCGGCCGTGCGGACAAGGCCCAGCGGCCGGGACCGAAGGCGGCGATGAGCAGGAACCCCCAGCAGAAGAGAGCGGCCTTCTCGCCGCCGTTCTCGATCGGGAACAACGCTTGGGGCTGGTGCACGACGAAGTAGGCGTAGGCCATGGTGCCCGAGCAGATGACGGCGGCGGCGCGGGTGGCCACTCCCAGGACGACCAGGCTGCCGGCGACCAGTTGGATGACCGCGGCCCACCACCCGGGCCACTCCCCGAAGCTCGGGGCGGGCCCCTGGGTGCCGCCCAGGACGCCGAAGAGGGTGGCCACGCCGTGACAGGCGAACAGCAGACCCGTCACGAAACGGTAGAAAGCCAGGAACAGCCCCTGTCGTTCGAGCGGTGTGTCCATCGGGACGTTGTTTCTGACCCTGTCCATGACGCCGCCCAGGCGTCCTGGCCGGGCCGGCGGGTGTTCACGTTCCGTAGTCATACCGATCTGTTCTCCCGAACGAAGATCAGAAGACATGAGAGCACTCACGTCAGCATCAAGAGTTCGGCATCTCTCCGGCAACCATGAACCACCCACGAGAGAGGGACGACTGCCCGTACACATCGCCAACCGGACTTCATCGTCCGGCGCCCATGAAGCCGCAGCTTCCGGTCGTTCAGCGGCTGAGTCCGTCCGGGGTGAGGTCGAGCAGACCGTCGGCCTGCTCGCGCTGCTCGGGTGTGCCCGAGGCGAGGGCGATGCCAGTCAGCGCGGCGAACATGTCGGTGGCGGTGATATCGGACCTGTCGCCCAGCAGCTCGACGTCGCCACCGACTGGGGCCGCCACGCCGAGCTCTATGCCTACGACACCCTCCACGAGGAATACCGCCTCCACACCGGCCCCTCATGACGACACCGCCCGAGCCGCGTCAGGCGTACTGGGCTGCCGGCGATGTCAGGCTCGTGCCCACGCCGTGGCCTTCTCGACGGGTGACACGTCGTACTCTGCCTCGACCGCCGCCGCGATCAGGTGGCAGAACAGGTAGCGCTGGAGCGGCGCGAGCCCGAGTCTGGCCAGGTGGCCGTAGAGCATGTTGATGGCCAGCCGGTGTCCGAGGAACCAGTCGGAGCCGAGTACCTCGTCCTTGTACCGTCCGGTGGCCAGCAGGATTTCGTGGAAGTCGATGGTGTGGAGCTGGCGCATCTCGGGTTCGGGCGCGGCGGCGTCAAGGTCGATCTTCTTGTCGCGGATGAGGGGCGCGGCGATCGCCTTCCTGTGCTGGACGTAGTCGAGCCATTCGCGGACGTGCGGCGGGGTGCGGCCCTCGTCCACCTCGGCCACCCGGCGGCGGACCAGGGCTCGGAGCTGCCGCTCGTGCTCGCGGTACTTGGCCTCGAAGCCGGCGCGCACGCCGTCGCGGTCCACGCAGTAGGAGGCGAAGGCGTCGGCGTGGGAGCGGAAGGACATGTACCCCCGCGAGATCGGCGGCACGCTGGTGTGCGCGAAGGCGATCATCAGGTCGAGGCTGAGCTGGAAGAGCGTCAGCTCGCCCCGGCGGATGGCGGCCAAGGTCCCGAACGCCATCCGGGTGCTCTCCGCGTGGTAGGAGTCGAGCAGATCCCGCAGGATGTGGCTGCCGAGTACGTGCAGGCGGTCCTCGTACGGTTCGGTCTGAAGCGTGTTGTCCGGATACCACGGCCTCAGCGGGCCGTGATCGCTCTCCCGGACGGCGAGCGCATGGTGGGCCTGCTCCAGCGCGGCCTCGTCCAGGACCCCCCGGGAGGGGTGATCGCGCAGGTAGCGGCCGAGCCGGTCGGTGGCCAGCGGCAGGATGTCCGCGTGCCAGGCGTCGTCGGGGGCGCGGAGGTTGAGTCGCAGGTGCGGCCCGCGCCGCCAGTGGCGTACGAAGTACGGTTGCCGCACCCGCTCCCCCAGTTCCTCCAGCAGCGGTCGCACGGCGTCGAGGATCAGGCCGTCCTGATCGGTCTGGTAGTAGCGGACCTGGATGCTGTGCCAGGGGGTCGTGAGGTCGTTCACCGGTGCTCCAGTTCGCGGTAGGTGGTGCAGACGAGGTGACGCAGGTGCGACTCGTGCCCGGCCGGCAGGCCGAGCCGGTTGCACAGCAGGTGGACGCAGCGCAGGAGGAGGATCAGCAGGTCGCCGCGCGGCCGGGTGACGCCGGGGGGTACGAGAGCGGATCGTGCTGGTTCGGGATTGAATCGGCCGGTGGCCTGGAGGTCCAGGACGCGGTGGCGGAGGGTGTCGATCGAGCGCCACCACGCGCCGAGCGGATCGCCGGCGCGTGGGCGTTCCTCGCCGGTGGCGATGCGGTGGCTGCGCAGGAGCTGTGCGGCGAGCGCGGCCCGCTGCCCCTCCGAGGTCCCGGCCCGGTCGGACGCTTCCGTCGGGGCGAAGCGGTGGTCGCGGTCGGCGGGGAGCGTGCGGGCCAGACGGGCGGAATCCGGTTCCCAGGCGGCCAGGGCCAGCATCAGGGCGGCGGCGGCGAACCCCGCCCGGCGTCCGGGCCCGAGCTCGCCCTCCAGGAGCGCGAGCGCGATGCGGCTGGAGTCGTGGAAGTGCCGCTCGGCGGCCTCGACCGCTTCCGGCCCGCCGTACGTCCCGTACTCGGGGCGGTAGGCGATGGCCTCCACGCCGTCGCGGGCGCGTACCCGCCGGTCGTAGTGGAGGAGGTGCTCGGCTCCGGCGTACCGCTCGGCCAGGGCGGCGTACCGGCCGGGGTCCCAGGAGGCCGGCGAGGGATGGGCGGCGAGATGCCGTTCCAGCGCCGCCGTGGCGCGCTCGGCCACCTCCGACGGGCGGGCGGACGGCAGGAGCCGCAGCCGCAGGTGCGGCCCGCCCTCCCAGTAGCGCAGGAAGAAGTAGCCCGTCGGCGGGCCGTCGGCGGCGAGCGAGCGCACCAGCCCGCCGACCGCCTGCGTGATCAGCCGGTCGGTGCCGCCCCGGTGGAAGACGTGCAGCGAGATCCACTGCTCAGCCATCGCCCACCTCCACCACGTACTCCGTGACGTGGCCGCCGCCCGGCTCGGGCAGCACCTCCTGGAACGCCGTGCACGCGCCGCTGTCGCCGAGCTGCCGGTCGAAGGCGGCGACCAGGGAGGGGTCGGCCAGGTCCAGGAAGGTCGGCTTGGCCAGCCGCGCCGTACGCATGGGGTTCTGACCCCACGTGCCCGGGTCCAGGGAGAAGACGAAGCAGCGGGACGGGATGCCGGACGCGGCGAACCAGCGGGCCAGCCTCAGCAGGTGCTCGGCCTCGGGATCGCCCGGACGCCGTCGCGGGATGCCGGCCGTGGCCGCGTACCAGGTGGCCCGGGCCACGACGACCTGGCCCAGCCACGTCCTGGGCCTGCTGACGACCTGTTCGGGCGTGAGCGGCGGCGGCTCGGCGAACAGCGCCCAGGTCGGCACCGCGACGCTGGGCTGGTCGCCGAACAGGTGCAGCAGCAGCCGGGCCGTACGCGGCAGGAACGGCGTGGCGATCAGGCCGGTGTGGCGTGGCAGGACGCGGCGGCCGTCGGCGGCGCGTGCCAGCTCCAGCTCTCCGGTGGCGGGATCGTGGCGGACGGTCAGCTCGCCCAGCGTGAGGCGCGCGCCGGGCGGCCGGTCGGAGACCGCGCCCGGGTAGCTCAGGTCGTGGGCGGTCGTGGCCGAGCGCAGGTTGACGTTGTGCCCGAACAGTCCCGTCAGCTCGACCGGGAGCCCGTCAGCTTCGGGTTCGGCGGGATTCGGCTCGTGCGACAGCCCCGCGACCGCCAGGAGCCGGTGAACCCGGCTGCGCGCGGCGCCGTGACCGGCGGCCACGCTGTTGATCACCAGCCGCACGGGGCCGTCCCCGGGCAGCACCTGCACGTAGCACGCCAGCGACCGCACCGGCCGGGCGCTGCCCGGCCGGGCGGACAGGCAGCGGGCCAGCGCCTCCGGCTCCTCGCGCAGCACGGTCAGGACGCGGTCACGGTGACGCCGCAGCTCGGCCGCCGCCGGTACCGTGCCGGGGCTCTCCGCCGTCGCGCCGCCGCCGCGATAGAGCAGGGCGTGCAGCGCCTGCCCGGCGGGGGTGGCGAGTTGCTCGGCCAGCGTACGGTGGAACCGGACGAACGGGACCTGCGCCCCGGCGCCGGACGCCCGCACGAAGAGGTCGGCGGCCAGCAGCCGGATCTCGTTGTCACGCTGGAAGACCCCCAGCAGCTCACGGAGCAGGTGGAGGTCGTCCAGAGCGGCCCGCCAGGCCCGTTCCCCGAGGAGCACGGCGGGCGAGGCGAAGACGGCGTTGTCGCGGAAGAGGTTCTTGTCCGGGAGTCGCGTGCCGGGCGGTGCCAGGCGGCGCAGCGCGGTGCGGGCCTCGTCCTGGAGGGCCAGTTGCTCGGACAGTCCCGCCATGTCTGGGGCGCGGTCCAGCACCCGGGCGAACGTGGTGAGCGCGTCGGCGGCAGGATGCGGCGCCAGCCGCCGGGCCAGGTCGGCGAGGTGGGCGTCGGACTGGTCGGCGACCGGCGCGAACGTCTCCAGCACCTCCAGCTCGATCAGACGGGCGAGCGCGTCCGGCGGGACGAGTCGCCGTGCCTCACCGAGCGTGGTCCCGTCGGTCAGGGAGTTCAGGAGCGCGCGCAGCGGCGGCGCGGCGCGGACGCTCCGGTAGGCGTCCTCGGTACGGCTGAGGTACCACAGGCGGTCGCCTTCACCGGTCAGGCTGGCGTTGGGCCTGACCAGGAAGCGGGCCGCGAGGTCGTCGTCGGTCGCGGCCAGGTCGCCGAGCAGCCTGCGCAGCAGCCACAGGTCGGGCTCGGCCGCGCTGCGCCAGTTCCCTTCGCCCGCCACGGTGACCGGTTCCGGCCCCACGTCCCAGCACCCGAGCCCCATCATGGTGAACGTCGAGTGCGGGCTCGTCTTGGCCGCCACCCGCGCGAGATACCGGCTCAGCCGCAGGTCCAGCCGCCGGGGAGGCGCGGCGTCGGGCGAGTCGAGCCAGCGTCGCAACGCCTCGGCCAGCGACGGGCTCGCCTGGACCAGGCCATGGGTGAAGAGGCCGGCCGAGGCCCACTTGCGAAGGTTGCGATGTCTGTCCCGGCGGTCCTCCTCCAGGACGGCGGGCAGCGCGGCGCGCAGCCGCTCGTTCTCCCGCGCCGTCTCCAGCCACCGCCGCACCCGCCGATCCAGCCCGGCCGGAAGCTCGACCGAGCTGGAGAACGCCGCAGGACGGCGTCCGTTGTACAGCGCCCGGCGGAGTGCGACCAGGCGGGACCTGGCCTGCCCGGAGGGGACGTCCGCGATGCACGGCTCCAAGGCGAGCGCCAGCTCGCGACCCTCCGCGGCCAGCCCGTCCTGCCCCTTGAGGATCTCCTGGACGGCCTGCCAGGTACGGCCGCACCGCAGATCGTCCAGGGTGGCGCCTGGCAGGGCGGCGACCCTGACTACCACGATGTCCGAACGCCGACGCCGGAGCGCCATGCGGATCGCGCCGCTCTTTAGATGAGCCAGCTCTTACCCGAGGTGCATCCCGAAGCGCCGATCTCGGTGTTGCCCAGTCCCATGGCCACGGCTTCGACGAGCACCTCGGAGCCGGGGAGTTCCACGGTGGCGACGTCCAGCGCGTCCAGGTCAAGGGCTTCTTCGTGCAGATCCATGCTGCCTCCGTTTCCGAACGGGCGCCGGTCGCGCCGCGACACTCTGTCAAGAGATCACGGAAAACGACATACGTCCACGATTCGTTACATATCGGACGGGATGAAAATTCCGGAAAAATACCGCCGAAGTCGCCTGCACAACAGGGAGATCGAACGACACAGCCGGGGCACCAGCGGTCCGCGCCGGAACGAGGATCGGCGACGGCACGGCGGCATCGGCGCCAGTGTCCTGCACACGGCCTGCCCAGCACACGCATCCACGTCTACCACCGCTCCGACCAGCCCGGCACCACACACGACTTCACCGACTTCCTGCGCGCGACCGGAGGCTGGCCGCACCCGCCGTCCAGGACGTGGACCGGCGCGGGCCAGGGCGTGGCGAGCTCCAGGGGAATCGCCGACGTCCTCCTCCATGCCAAGGACTCCATCAGGTACGTCGGGTACGGCTTCGCCGGCGACGTCCGCCTCAACACCGCACTCGTCCGCAACGCCGCCGGCCAGTACGTCCCGCTGTCCCCGGACAACGCAGGCAAGGCCTCCAGGGCGCCACGGTTCCGGGCCGCGAAGGCGACCTGGTGCTGACATTCGACCATCTACGACCGGTTCCGGACCTTCTGGTACGCACCTTCCTCGACTACACCGCGAGCGACGCCGGCCAGTCTTACCTGGTCATGTACGGCTACGCCCCTTCCCCTACGATCTGCCCGCCCGGGCCCGCCTGCGCCCGGGAGCCACGAGCTGACCCGCCCGGCGCCGACGGACGACCCCGGCTGCGAAAAGTTGAAGTGGCCATCCGGTCGTCTGCTCAGCCGGTATGGATCTATGCGTCGCCGTGTGGGGCGAGGTCGACGGACACTGCCTTGAACAGGATTCGGCGCAGGGTCACGACAGGCGACCGCGGCGGGGCGGATGTCAGCCGTTGCGACTCGCGCCGTCTCACTCTGCCCCTGGCTCATCCGACTCGGATGTGGGTACACCTGCCGGGGGATCACGTTCACGCGCTTCGGTAACCCTCATGTGCCCGCGCGATCGCACCCTGCGCTCAGAGGATCAACCACCAGAAAGAGATCGGCCGATGGTCGGCAGCAACCTAGTTCTCATCGCCGGGGTCGGCGACGTGGGCCGCACAGTCCTGAAGCAGCTGCGAGCGCAGGACGTGCCGGTGCGCGCCATGGTTCACCGCGACGATGATCGTGCCGCGGAGCTGCGTGCGCGAGGCGCGGAGGTGGTCGTCGGGGATCTGACCCGACCGGAGAGCGTCGCCGCCGCGCTGGAAGGAGCCGGGCGCATGTATTTCGCGATGCCCGTGTCGCCGGACCACCTGCTGGCGGCGACCGTGGTGGCCACCGTGGCGAAGGAGCACGGCGAGCTGGCGGGCCTGGTCGACATGTCCCAGATGACGGTGTCGCAGATGACCGCCACCAGCACCGCCGAGTCGCACCAACAGCGGCTGCACTGGCTGGCGGAGCAGGTGTTCGACTGGTCCGGCCTGCCGGTGGTGCACATCCGGCCGACGTCGTTTCTCGACAATCCGCTGTTCACCACCCTGGCGGCCCGATCGATCCGGGAGAACGGCACGATCGCGCTG
The DNA here is from genome assembly GCF_044465465.1 of Nonomuraea sp. NPDC049655. Taxonomy (NCBI): domain Bacteria; kingdom Bacillati; phylum Actinomycetota; class Actinomycetes; order Streptosporangiales; family Streptosporangiaceae; genus Nonomuraea; species Nonomuraea sp. NPDC049655. The sequence continues at coordinate 488,571 of NZ_JBITLS010000005.1, read as the reverse complement.
CCGTTCGGCACCGGGCGCACCTCACCGATCGCCACGGACGACGTCGCCCGGGTGGTCGCCACCGTGCTGCGCGATCCGGTTCCGCACGTGGGGCAGGTCTACGAGCTGACCGGGCCGCGCACGGTGGACATGACGGAGATGGCCGAGGAGTTCTCGCGAGCCTTGGGATGTTCGGTGTCCTACCTGGACGTACCCCTGGACCGGTGGCAGGCCGAAGTGCTGGCCAAGGCAGGCCTGCCGCCGCACACCGAGGAGCACATCGCCACCATGGCCCGGCTGCACCGCGAGAACCGCTACGACCGCGCCTCCGACGACGTCGAACGGGTGACCGGCATGCCGGCCGGGACGATCGAGGCGTTCGTGGCCGCTCGCCGGGACTTCTACCTGGGTTGAACCGCTCCGGCCGCTTCTGGTCTGCTGTGGCCGAATACCTGCCCGCAAGGCCTCCGCCCTCACCCTCGGGCGACTGCGACAGATCGTCCTCGGCACCAGGTGGCGGCACGCCGTGCGATGAGGCCACTCTCCTGTCGGCGAAGGTTCGCAAGTTCGTCAGGCGCGGTTGGCTCCCCCGATCCACGTACGCGTCACGCTCAAGGGATGCTCGACCACGAGGGCGAAGCGATGCGCCTGACCGTGCTCGGCTGCCGGGCGGGCATGCCTTCGCACGGGGTGGCCAGTTCCGGCTATCTGGTCACCACTGCCGGAACCAGGCTGCTGCTCGACTGCGGGCCCGGAACAGCCACCGCCCTCAGCGGCGTCACCCGCCCGGACGACCTGAGCGGTATCTTGATCAGCCATCTGCACATCGACCACTGCTACGACCTGCTGCCGCTGGGCCGCAGGATCCTGTCCGGTCAGCTGACCGCCCACAACACCCACCTGCGGCCGCCGGCCATCCCGCTCCACGTGCCCAACGGCGGCCGGGACCTGCTGCACAGCCTGGCCGGGCTGTTCTCGCCGTCGACTGCCCCGATCCTGGACCGGGTCTTCGACCTCGCCCTCGACGTGCGCGAATACCAGCCAGGCGAGGAATTCCAGATCGGTGACTGCCACATCAGCCTGCACGCCCTCCGCCACGCGCCGCCCAACTGCGGCAGCCGCATCCGAGGACCCGCCGCCACCCTGGCATACACGGGCGACACTGGTGTGACCGACGCTCTGCACACCCTCGCCGACGCCGACCTGCTGCTCGCCGAGGCCACCCTGGACCGTGCCGACCCGTCCGGCAGCGGTCATCTCACTCCCGCCGACGCCGCGCGCGCCGCACAGGCGGCAGGGGCCGCCCAGCTCATGCTCACCCACCTGCCCCATCGCGACGCAACCTGGTACGAGACTCTCAAGGCCGAGGCCGAACTGCACTTCGACGGACCGGTCCACCTTGCAACCCCGGGCCTGGAATTCGACCTCGCCTGATACAGGGCAACATCCCGACGCCGGCTTCCCCCCTGAAGGGGTCAGGGCCGCCAAGGGCGCCGTCAACGATCTCACGCTGCCCGACCCCGCCCAAGTGCGCTCCGACGCCGCCACGTTCCAGAGGCTCATCGCACTCCCGGACACCCGTAAACGCCTCGACCATCTGACCGACCGGGGTCTGCAAACACCTTGCGAGACCAAATGCGATCTCGGCAGAGTGGTCGCGGAGTTCCCCCTGACTGTCCTCTGCCTTCACAGCTGACGCCCAGTTCCGAGGGGAATCCGCCCCCCGTATCGGCCTCCGACGCTGTTCCGGGTCGTCGAGAACTTCTGACGGCACGCTCGATGCACGGCATGCGGGGAACGGGCTCACGCTCCCAGGGCATCCTTCAACTGCCTGCGCGAGGTTATGTCGAGCTTCCTGAACACCGGCGGGTCGTGGTGAACGCCACGGGCAAGCACCTCGCGCTCCCCGAAGGCCCGCTACTCGAGGGGTCCCTCAGCGGAAGACCGGCTGGCGGCCGAGCCCCCTCGGCCCCGTCGGGGCCCTGATCGGCTACGCCCGCGTCTCTATCCGAGGCCAGCTCCTGGACCGCCAGCTCACCGCGCTCGCCATGGCAGGCTGTCTGCGCATCTTCGCCGACGAACAGTCCGGCAGGAACGCCGAACGCGAGGAACTGCGGAGAGCGCACGACCGTGATCGTTCATCACGACTCCGGCTGTCCCCGACGAGGCGGCTCGGCAACACCCGTGGGTTACCCGGGCGCGAACGAACGCCTTTCCGGGTCAGGCTGGAGGCATGATCAACGAACTGCCTGGTCCCACGCTCACGCAGGTGTTCCGCCTGCACGCAGTGCTGGGCGCTCCTGTCGATCTCGGATACAGCGGGCGCCTGATCGTGCCGCTGATCGGCGGCCGGTTCACCGGCCCGGAACTCCACGGCAATCTGGTCGTCGAGGGCAGCACCGACCGGCGGGAGACGCTCCCGGACGGAACCATTCGGGGCCACCTGCGCTGCACGCTGCGTACCGACGGAGGCGATCTGCTCGACGTCCACTCGCATGGGATCGCCCAGGTCGGCCCGGCTGACGGCCCGCTGATCCGCGCCACCACCCGGCTGCAGGCCGGCACGCCGCATCTCGACTGGGTCAATCAGGGCGTGTTCATCAGCGTCAGTCTCTACCGGGGCGACGGTATGACCTTGGAGACATATCTGGTGTCGTGAGTTGACCGCATACTTCATGGATGACGGGCAGCTCTGGGACCAACTCGCTTCTCCTGGGCCGTCAGGCCGAGTGCGCCGCCATCAACGCTCTGTTGGAGCGCGCTCGCGACGGGCATGGATCGGTTCTGGTCCTGCGGGGCGAGATGGGTGTGGGGAAGACGGCGTTGCTGGAGTACGGCGCCGGCCGCGCTGCCGCCTTCCGGCTCGCCCGGGTGGCGGGCGTGGAGTCGGAGTCGGAGCTGATGGGCGCCGGCCTGCAGCAACTGCTCGGGGCGTCGCTGATCGAGGGGGCTCAGCGCCTGCCCAGCTCGCAGCGCGATGCCCTCCGCGTCACGTTGGGGCTGCAGGACGGTCCGGCGGCCGACCGGTTCCTGGTCGGGCTCGCCGTTCTCGGCGTGCTGAGCGAGCTGGCCGATGAGCGTCCGCTGTTGGTCGTGGTCGATGACGCGCAGTGGCTGGACGCGGTCTCGGCGCAGGTCCTCGCCTTCGTCGCCCGGCGGCTGGCCGCCGAGCCGGTGGCGATGCTGTTCTCGGTGCGCGAGCCGGGCCAGGACACCGAACTCGACGGGCTGCCCGCCCTGCCCGTGGAAGGACTCGGCGACCACGACGCCCGCCGGTTGCTGGGCTCGGTGATCCCGGGCGGTCTGGACGGGCAGGTGCGCGACCGGATCGTCGCCGAGACGCGCGGCAACCCCCTGGCCCTGCTCGAACTACCTCGCACGATGACACCGGCGGAGCTGGCGGGCGGGTTCGGGCTGCCCGACGCCCGCATGTTGTCCGGCCGCATCGAGCACAGCTTCGTGCGGCGCGTCGAGGCGCTGCCCGGCGACACCCGCCTGCTGCTGTTCACCGCGGCCGCCGAACCGGTCGGCGACATGCTGGTGCTGATGCGCGCGCTGGAGCACCTGGGCATCGCCATCGGTGCCGCCGAGCCCGCCGAGTCGGCGGGCCTGATCGATCTCGGCCCGCGGGTCGTCTTCCGCCACCCCCTGGTCAGGACCGCCGCCTACCGGGCGGCGCCACCTGAGGTGCGTCGTCGCGGGCACGCGGCGCTGACCATGGCCACCGACCCGGAAGCCGACCCGGATCGGCGCGCTTGGCATCGCGCGCACGCGACGGCGGCGCCTGATGAGGAGGTCGCGGCTGAGCTGGAGCGTCGTGCAGTCCGCGCGCAGGCCCGCGCCGGCGCCGAGGCGGCGGCGGCCTTTCTGGAGCGGGCGGCCGAGCTGACGCCCGATCAGCGGACGCGCGGAGTACGGGCCCTGGCCGCCGCCCAGGCCAAGCTCGACGCGGGCGCTCTCGGCGCGGCCGAGGCCCTGCTCGCGCTGGCGGCGATCGCCCCGCTGGGTGAGGCCGACCGGGCGCGGCTGGAGCGGGTGCGCGCCCACATCGCGTTCGCGCGCACCCGGGGCAGCGACACGCCCATCCTGCTCAGCATGGCGGCCAGGCAGCTCGAAGTCGTCGATCCCGAGCTGGCGCGCGAGACGCATCTTGAGGCGATGTGGGCGCTGATGCGCAGCGGCCGGTTCGGTCGTCCCGACGGCGTTCTGACCGCCGCCGAGGCCGCGCTGGCACCGGTCAGTGATCATCCGGTGCGGGCCGTCGACCAGTTCCTCGACGTGCTCGTCACCCGGGCCACCCACCAGTACGTGCAGGTGCTGCCCTCGGTGGCGCGGGCGATCGCGACCTTCCAGCGTGAGGGTTTCCGCCGTGACAACATCGCCTGGTGCTGGCTGGCCTGCCAGCTGGCCATGGACGTCTGGGACGACGACGCCTGCGCGGCCATGGCCGGCGGCCTGGCCGAGACGGCCCGCGAGCGCGGCATGCTCACCGTCCTGCCGTTCGCGCTGAACTACTCCGCCGCCCACCAGTTGTTCGCGGGCCGCTTCGACCTCGCCCAGCAGCTCGTCCAGGAAGCCGACGCGATCACCCAAGCGACGCGCAACGTCGCTGTCGCTGACTTCTCCATCCTGCTCGCCGCCTGGCAAGGCGAGCGGGAGCGCACGCTCGACCTGCGTGAGCGCATCCTCGCCGCAGCCACGGCCCGTGGCGAGGGCTTCGCCGTGGAGGCGGCCGAGTGGGCCGCCGCGACCCTGCACCTCGGCTACGGCGAGTACGGCCCTGCCGCCGAGGCCGCCCAGCGCGCCGCCGAGCCAGACGGGATCGGGTTCACCGTGTGGGTGCTTCCCGAGCTGATCGAGGCAGCCGTCCGCTCCGGTGACGGGGACACCGCGCACCAGGCGTTCGAGCGGCTGGAGGAACGCTCGTCGACCAGCGAAACGCCATGGGCACGCGGCATCGAGACCCGTTCCCGGGCGTTGCTGAGCCAGGACGGCACGGCCGAGGAGCTGTACCGGGAGTCGATCGAGCACCTGGCCCGCTCCCGCGTCACCGTCCACCACGCCAGGGCTCAGCTGATCTACGGCGAGTGGCTGCGCAGGCAGAACCGCAGGATCGACGCACGTGCCCAGCTCAAGGCCGCTTTGGCCGCCTTCGACGCCATGGGTGCGCGAGCGTTCGCCCGGCGTGCGGAACGGGAGCTGGTGGCGACCGGGGAGACCGTTCACAAGCGCAGCCAGGGCCCGAGCGTTCAGCTGACTCCGCAGGAGGCGCAGATCGCGCGGCTGGCCGGTGACGGGCACACCAACCCGGAGATCGCCGCCCGCCTGTTCGTGAGCCACCGCACCGTCGAATGGCACCTGCGCAAGGTGTTCACCAAGCTCGGCGTCACCTCACGCAAGGACCTGGCGCAAGCACTACGAACGATGAGCACGTGATGGACGAACCCGCCGCCCGCGGTCACTGACGGCCTGACCTGCACCGAATCCATCCCCCCGGTAGACGGCCAGTGGACGGGCCAGGGGTCACAAGGGCAGGGCCAGGGGGTGTCACGGGCGCGAGAGGCGGCAAGCGCGCGCGATCGTGAACACATCACCCCCTAGGGCGCCCCGATGAGCGGGGCCCTATCTCCGCCAGGGAGAAGAGATGTCCCTCACCGCCGCTTCCCCGTCCACCCGCAGAAGCCTCACCGTCCTGTTCGCCGCCGCGGCCGCCGTGGCTGCTCTCATCGTCGCCTCTCCCGGCGCCCAGGCGCAGGGCAACTGCTACCACTACGGATCCGCCGGGTACGTGCAGCTGTTCACCGGCTACAACTTCGACGGCGACTGCTACGAGGTGCAGCTCAACACCGGCCGGCACGCGATCCCCGCCTACGCGGCCCGGAAGATCTCCTCGGTCAGGAGCTGGGGCTGGTACGGCACCGAGACCGTGGAGCTGTCCGACTCCTACTACGGCGGCGTCGCCCGCATCGCCGCCGGCCAATGGGTCACCAACCTGGGCAACATGGACGACAAGGCCGACAGCGTCCAGTTCCGCTGAACCCGATAGGCCCGGCCACCTGCCCCCACCGGTCCGAAGACCTCCCTACCGCAGTTACTTACAGTGTCCAGTCTCCTACTAGTAGTGACAACGACGTACACCCACCACCGCCACGTCCAAACAGCCTCCGTCGCAGCTACGGAGGAACCAAGAAGGGAACATTCTCATGTGGAACCTCCGCAAGGCCCTGACCGCGACCCTCACGGCCCTCCTCCTGGGCATCGGAATCACCGGCGTCACGGCCCAGTCGGCCGCCGCAGCCACCGGCACCTGGAAGCTGTGCGACGACTGGAACATGTGGCAGATCACCCGCGACTGCCTGACCGGCACCGACAGCAACCCGCCCAGGGTCGCCGACCTGCGCACCTGGGCCTACAACGACGCCATCTCCTCCATCAAGACCAACTCGGTGGCCATCGAAGCCTGGACGAACGTCAACTTCCAGGGCACCTACGGCTACTTCGCCCCCAACGCCGTGTGGAACGCCCTGGACTACCCCTACGACAACTCCATCAGCTCCATCTCCTACCCCGGCGCCTGACGCCTCCCGGCGGGGGTGGACGGCCCCTCCACCCCCGCAGCCCCTGCAGCTCCCCCGCAACGATGAACGGAGGTGCGCCATGGCGGCCAAGCTGCGCACACCAGTCCGGATGTTCGCCTCGACAGCCCTGTTCGTCCTCACCATCGTCGGCTGCTCCTCCGTACGGCCCGCGACACCCACCACCACGGGTGTGTCAGCTCAGCAGATGGTGCACCTGCTCCAGACCCAGCTCCCCCCGGGAGAGTTCTCCGGCCAACATGGGCAGGGTGTGAGCGCCCAGCCCGGCCCCGCCCCCTCCGCGCAGTTGCTTTTCCAGGCGGGAGGGAGAAGGGCGACCGTGACGGTGAAGCTCAACAGATGGCCGGTCCCGGTCCCCGTGCAGTACGCGCAGTGCCCCGACACCGCCTACCACCCCTACAGCCATTGCACCCGGACCCGCCTGGCCGGCGGCGCCACCCTCGTCCAGGACCGATCCCCGCGTCAGGAGGAGCATCCTTCGGCGGGTCAGCTCCTGACCGCCCTGCTCACCTACGCCGACGGCCGACAGGTCCTCGCCTCCCAAGCCGGCAGCTCGGCCCTTCCTCTGACGCCTGAACAGCTCGCCGCGGTGGCATCCTCGCCCCGATGGCACCCGGTCCTGGCGGCGATGCCCGCTCCGGCCGCCGCTGCCCGCAAGGGCTCGATCGCCCGGCTGAGCGCACCGCAGATCAGCCGCATCATCGAGCGGCTGCTGCCGAAGGGGCTGCGCGCCGGGCAACCCGGCGGCGCGGACGGCTTCGGCCACCTCACCGTCGACGACGGCCACGGCAAGAGCCTGGTAGCGGTCAACGTCCAGCAGTGGAAGCCCGGCGACCCGGCCATGACGCAGCTGTTCGGCCAGGCCGCCACCCTGCCCGACGGCACCCGCGTCGGCACCCGGCAGGGCCCCGCACAGCGCGGCGGAGCGGGCGCGGTCGAATGGACCGTCGACACCCTGCGCGCGGACGGCCTGCGCGTGGTGATCTCAGCGGTCAACGCGGCCGCCTACCGGCTGCCCGCCGGCCGCCGCGCCCCGGCCCTCACGCTGGAACAACTCCGGCAGATCGCCCTCGACGCGGCCTGGCGACAGGCCAACGGCTGACCCCCTCCTGAGTACCTGCCGGTCGCGGATCACTGAAAGGATGCCTGGCCATGACGTATCGGACTCTGCGCCTCACACACACCGGCGACGGCGTGCTGGGCGTGGTGATGGACGCGCCCCCGATGAACCTGATCGGCCCCGAGCTCGTCCGCGATCTGGCGAACCTGGTCGGCGAGCTGGAAGCAGGTCAAGCCATCCGGGTCGTGGTCCTGGAAAGCGCCGACCCCGACTACTTCGTCCCGCACGTCGACCTGACCAAGGTCGCCGACTACACCGCCGAGGCCGCCAAGGCAGGCGGTCCGGGCGACGCCTCGCTCGGCATGCTCTGGCACCGGCTCAGCGAGCTGCCGATCGTGACGATCGCGAAGATCCGCGGCCGGGCGCGTGGGGCGGGCAGCGAACTGGCACTGGCGTGCGACATGCGCTTCGCCGCCCGCGAGAACGCCGTCCTCGGGCAGATCGAGGTCGGCACCGGCGCGCCTCCCGGAGCCGGAGGCATGCAGCATCTCGCCCGGCTGCTGGGCCGGGGGCGGGCGATGGAGGCGATCCTCGGCGCCGATGACTTCGACGCCGACACGGCGGAGCGGTATGGCTGGATCAACCGGGCGTTGCCCGATGCCGAGCTCGACGCCTTCGTCTCCAGGCTCGCCCGGCGTATCGCCTCGTTCCCGGTCGAAGGGGTTCGTACGGCGAAGCGAGTGCTCAACGGGCTGACCCTGCCCGCCGCCGACGCCGTCCGGGCGGATGCGATCCGGTTCCGCGATCTGGTCGCCGCGGACGCCACCCAGGCCCGGGTGAGGGCCCTGTTCGCGCAGGGACTGCAGACCCGCGGCCCACTCGAACTCGACCTGGGAGAACGCCTCGGCGACCTGTGAAGGAGAGGGCGGCGAGCGACCGCCGCCTGCTCAACGCAGGGTGAGCCCGCTGCCCTCGTGGACGGCGCGGAGACCGCGGTCGACCGTTTCGTCGTTCTCGCCGACCGGGGCGACGTAGTCGAGGACCGCGCGGGCGGCGTCCTCGCCGAGGGTGCGGGTGATCACCCAGGTGGCCAGGTACTGGGACGCCAGGCACCCACCCGCCGTCGCGATGTTCCCCTCCGCGTGGAAGGGCGCGTCCAGCACGGTGACGCCGCAGGCTTCGACGAACGGCCGGCTGGTTCTGTCCGCGCAGGCCGGCATGTGCTCCAGCAGGCCCAGACGAGCCAGCACCAGCGCCCCCGAACACTGCGAACCGATCAGCTGCCGGGCGGGGTCGAGCGGCAACATGGACAGCAGCCGATCGTCGGCGACCACGTCGCGGGTCTTCACCCCGCTCCCGATGAGCACGACCTCGGCTTCGCTCACGAACTCCATCGGACGCTGCCCGGCCACCGGCACGCCGTTCATCGACGTGACCACCGGCGTGGGCGTCGTGATGAACGCCTCGAGCCCGTCGGGCCGGCATCGGTTGATCAGCGCCGAGGCGATGAAGCTGTCGAGCTCGTTGAACCCGTCGAACGTGACCACCGCTACCCGCATGACGTCTCCTTCGGACAGGTCTCCGGAATCGGCGACAGGCGCTGCGCGCGTTCAGCGTCCTGCGGCCGTACCAAGCTGAGCACATCCTCCCCCGGAACGGCCACCTGGCGCCAAGGGCCGCCGTTCGCCCGCGCTTCAGAGCAGAGCGCGCAGGACGGGTTGAAGGGCGCGGTGGGAGGTCGGGTACGCGAAGTGCATCTCGGCCAGCGTCGCGATCGGGACCTCCGCGTGGATCGCCGTCACGAGCGCGGCCAGCACCTCGCCACCCGCGCTGCCGACGACGGTGCTGCCGACCAGCACGCCCCGGTCGGCGTCGGCGACCAGCTTGACCGGACCCGCCTCCTCGGCGATCCAGCCGCGGGTGCCCAGGTCACCGGTCGCCGTCCGGACGTTGACGCCGCGCTCACGGGCGGCGGCCTCGGTCAGCCCGACCGAGCCGACCTCGGGAGCGGACCGCCCCCAGAGCCGCCGGTGGGGGGAGTGGACGGCAGCGGGCCGCTGGCGATATAGCTGCTCGCCCCCACCCCTCCCACGGGAGCTCCGGTGGAGTCCTTGGTTCCGCTCGCTCCGGTGCCACCGTTGCGAAGCAGCCCGCTATCGGCCGGGAACAGGCCGCCGCCGCCAGCACCACCCGCGCCGTGGGCGCCCGACCCGGTGGCGGTTCCGCCGGCCCCGGGCTTTCCGCCGCCTCCGCCGCGTGCGGCCACCACGACCGCGCCGCCAGTGCTGACGGTGCTGTCCCCGCCGTTGGTGCCGGGTTGCCCGGCCTGCCCGCTGAAGTTGGCCGGAGCTGAGGCACCACCTGCGCCGGCTGCCCCGACGGTGACCGTGAGGGTGCCGTCGACGGGCGAGGCGATCACGATGGCGCGCACATACCCGCCCGGGCACCTACACGGTCACTGCGCCGCCCCAGGTCACCCCACTGCCGACGCTCCCGGCACCGCCTCCGCCGCCGCCCCCACCGCCGCCCCAGGCCTCCACAAGCACACTCGACCCCGGCGGCGCAGTGACCGTGTAGGTGCCCGGGGTAGTGAAATCCTGCAGCTTCATCGCGGCGTCCCGTTCTTAGCTTTCTCGCACCGTCTGGGCAGGTGTTCGCCCTCCGGAAGCCTAAGATCATCCCGCCGCGCTGTCCCTCTCGCACCGGAGACCACTTGCGTCCCCACTGGCCCGCACTTGTGTACCTTTCGCTACTTGTGGGATCCCGGTAGTTAGGAGCCCTCCGTCACCTGGCGGCTGAGGACACCTTCGGGAGCGGAGGGCCAGGTAAAGGAGTTCTTCGTCGACTCCTACATCAGCGGCAAGCCCAAGCCCGTCCGCGGCGATCTGCCCGACCCCGCTGCGACGCAGCCCTCAACCACGTCGTCTCCCGCTGTGCCGTCAACGGCTACTCCGTCCCCTACCCGATAACCGGCTGGACGGGCCAGGATCTTCGTTCCGAGTGACGCTGAAACCCGAGAAGCAGGATCTCTCCCCGCCTACATCGATCCCGCCAGACCTACCGGGAAACCGCTACATCGACATTCATGATTGCCACTTCTGACCCACAAGGGATGCCACCGGAATACGGCAGAAGCAAGGGCGCCGTTAAGAACCGCGCCACCAGCCCCAAACGCGCGAGAATACGCAGGTCAATGGCTTACACGTGAGAGCTGCGGCGGCCCTGGCGAGTCGACGCTTCTCCGGAGGACACCCCGCCCGGCCTGGGAAGATGCTGCCGCTCGGGGTTGGTGCGCGGTTCTTGACGGCACCCCAGGATGCATGACCGGAGACGGCGGGCCAGCGGTGGCGTCCCGACTCCTGGACGAACAGCGCGACGGAAATGGTGCGGGCGGACGAAGCCCACCGCTCTCGCTGTCGGCAGGATGAACGGATGGCTGACCTTAACCATCTGCAGAACCTGCTCGACAGCAAGGTGAAATCCCTCCATGTCCCCGGTGCCGCCGTCGGCGTGCTCTTCGATGGCGCGGACCACGTCCTCACCACCGGCGTCACCAGCGTCGACGCGCCGGCCCCCGTGACGGGCGACACGCTGTTCCAGATCGGGTCGACCACCAAGACGATCACGGCGACAGCGATCATGCACCTCGTCGAGCGCGGTCGGCTCGACCTGGACGGGCGCGTGCGCCAGTATCTGCCCGGCTTCCAGCTCGCCGACGAGCGGGCCGCCGACGAGCTGACCATCCGGCACCTGCTCACCCACACCGGCGGATTCCTCGGCGATATCGACGACGGCGAGAGCTGGGACACCGGCGCGCTGGCCGCCTCGATCGGTACCTACGACCAGCTGCCCCAGCTCTTCCCGCCCGACGCGCTCGCCTCCTACAACAACGCCGGGTTCAGGCTGCTCGGCAGGGTCATCGAGGTCGTGTGCGGCGAGCCGTACGAGAGCGCGGTCAGTCGGATCGTGCTCGAACCCCTGGGCATGAGCTCCAGCTTCTTCTTCCCCTGGGAGGTCGCGACGCGGTCGCACGCCGTCGGGCACGCCGTAGGAGAGGACGGCCCGCAGGTCGCGCACACGTGGGGGCTGTTCCGCGAAGGCATGCCCGAGGGCGGCCTGGTGTCGTCGGTGCGCGACCAGCTCCGCTACGCCGCCTTCCACCTGGGTGCGAGCGGCGAGGAGCCGGTCGGAGCCGCCACCAGGGAGCTGATGCAGGCGGAGCACGTCCGGGTCGGCGTGCCGTGGACCGGCATCGGGCTGCCGTGGCTGCTGGATGAGCAGGCGGGCGTGCGACTGGTCACGCACGGCGGCAACATCGGCAACCTGCAGCTGTCCACGTTCGTGCTGGTGCCCGAGCGTGGAGATCGAGACACGCCGCGTGCACCTGCTGGGCGTCACCTCCAACACGACCGGCGCGTGGACCACCCAGCAAGCCCGGAACCTGCTGATGGACCTGGGCGAGCGCGCCAGCGCGTTCAGGTTTCTCATCCGGGACCGTGACCGCAAGTTCTCCCGTTCGTTCGATGAGGTGTTCACCGCCAATGGCGTGCGGGTCATCAAGACGCCCGTCCGGTCGCCACGGGCGAACGCGTTCGCGGAGCGGTTCGTGGGAACGCTACGCCGTGAGTGCCTCGATCACCTGCTCATCCATGGTGAGCGGCACCTGCGTAAGGTTCTGGCCGAGTACGAACACCACTTCAACCAGCATCGCCCGCATCAAGGCCGTTCGCTTCGCCCGCCGTTGCACGGTCCCAGCAAGATGATCGACATGACTTCCCGGATCCATCGTCGAAGGACCGTCGCAGGTCTGATCAACGAGTACCACAGAGCAGCCTGATCACCCGGCAAACGCCCAGATCAGCAGCAGTGTTCGCGTTTTGGCACCCCACATGGCCGCGCTCGGTTATGAGCACCTGCGCCGTCATGATCTTCGCCACAGCGGCCTGACGTGGATGGCCGATGCGGGAGTGTCCGTGCACGTTCTTCGTAAGATCGCCGGTCACGGGTCCCTGACGACCACGCAGCGCTATCTCCACCCGGACGGCGCTTCCATCGCCGCCGCGGGTAACGCCCTCAGCGCCCACCTTTCAGGGGGCTGGTCCCAAACTGGTCCCAAACTGAGAGCGGTCTAGATCATCGATCAAGGTTGAGTGATCAACAGAAAAGGCCAGCCGACCTGGGCTTTCACCCAAATTGGCTGGCCTTTCGCAACCGTCGGGACGACAGGATTTGAACCTGCGACCCCTTGACCCCCAGTCAAGTGCGCTACCAAGCTGCGCTACGTCCCGGTTGTGTCGGCCGCCCCCTGCGGGGCGGGACGTCATAACCTTAGCGCACATCGGAGGTAGGCGCGTACACGGAAAGCGGGAGCGGAGGGCGTGGTGGGGCGGAGGCCGAGCGTTGATCGGGCGGAGCTGGCGCGGCTGGTGGCCGGCGGGATGAGCGTGCAGGAGCTGGCCGCTCATTTCGGGGTGTCCGAGTCGGGGGTGCTCCAGGCCAAGCGGGCCGCCGGGCTGGCCAAGCCGATGCTCGACCACAGTGCCGCCGTACCGTGGAAGCTGGCGCGCGTGCACGCGCAGTCCGGGCCGGCCACCAATCTGCGGAACCTGTCGGCGGCGGCGCAGGGGAAGCCGCCGGCGGCGGAGCGGTTGAACACGGCGCTGCGGTGGGCGCAGCGGCTCGTGGACGCGGGGCTCGACGTCCGGTACGACGCGGCTGAGGGGTTCAGTGAGGTTCCGGCGTCACCTGCGGGCTCGCACGTGGCGACGGTGCTGGAGGCCGCCAGGAAAGGGCTTGCAGCTCACTGAGCACGCGAGTTTCGACGGCCTTGATCGTGGGCAGTCGCAGGTCTCATTACAGAGACCGGAGGCGAACATCAATGACCACCTTGATCTGGGTGGCCGTCGTCGTGGTCGCGGTGGTGGCGCTCGCCGCAGTGGGCTATGTCGTGCTACAGCAGCAACGCCGCAGCCGTCTCCGCGAACGTTTCGGCCCTGAGTACGAGCGTACGGTGGCCGAGAGTGACAACCGGCGTGAGGCCGAGCGGGAGCTCATCGCCCGCGAGCAGCGCCATTCCGAGCTCGACATCCGGCCGCTGCCGGAGGAGACGCGCGACGCGTACGCCAACCGGTGGACCGAGGTCCAGGAGCGTTTCGTCGACGCCCCCGGGTTCGCGGTGACCGAGGCGGACCAGCTCGTCACCTCGGTGATGGCGGACCGTGGCTACCCCACGGACGACTTCGAGCAGCGGCTGTCCGATCTGTCGGTCGGGCACGCGGCCACTCTCGACCACTACAGGACGGCCCACGAGATCAGCGGGCGGGCGGCCAGGAAGGAAGCCTCGACCGAGGAGCTCCGTCAGGCCATGGTTCATTACCGCGCGTTGTTCGAGGAACTGCTGCACGAGACCACGCGAGGGCGGTGAACGTAGATGAGCAGCAGCAGCAGAAGAAGTGAGGACGAGCTCAGGGTCCCGTCGCAGCGGTCGGACGAGGCTGCCAGGGACGACGAGCACAGGGACCTCACCGACGGGTCCGGCGACCGTTACGACGACACCACCGGGCGGCACGACGGCGGCTACCCGAACGACGCCGGTTACACCCCGGCGAGCCACGGGTACACCTCCGCGGTCCCCGACCGGGACCATGACGACGAGCCGTCCTACAAGGACCCCTACGCGAGCACCGGCGACGCCGGCGACCTGCCGACCGAGCCGCACCGCGAGACCCCTCTGGGACATGGTGCCGATCACCACTCCCCCGACCCCGACCCCGACCCCGCTCACGCCGGCGTCCCCGCCGACGAGACGCCCGGGCACGAGACCTCCCGGGACGTGCTGTCCGGAACCGGGGCACGCCACGACACGCCAGGGACCGACCGGTCCGACGACGTGCTCGTGCACAGCGACCGGTCCGACGACGTCCTGGTTCACGGCGAGCGGGACGACGACGATCTCGCGCGCGACGACCTGACCACTGCTGGAGCGGCCCGCGACGGGCTGGCGACCGACGGCGGTCTCACCGACAACCGTCGCACCGACAACGATCTCACCGACGGTGAGTTCGGCGAGGGCGGGCGGCCGGTCGAGGGGGCTCCCCTAGAAGGGGCGCCCGTCCAGGGAGCGCCCGTCGAGGGCGCTCCGGTCGATGACGTTCCCTCGCACGCGGCCCCTCAGGAGGTCGCCCTGTTCGACCAGGACCCCGCCGAGGTGCAGGCCCGCTGGCGGGACGTCCAGGCGTCCTTCGTGGACGACCCCGCCGAGGCGATCCAGCGCGCGGACGGCCTGGTAGGCGAGGTGGTGGAGTCGCTGACCAACTCCCTCACCAGCCGTACCGGCGCTCTGCGCGAACGCTGGAAGGACGTCGACTCCCCCGACACCGAGGACCTGCGTCAGGCGTTCCGCGACTACCGCAACGTCCTGGAGCAATTGCTCGCGCTGTCCACGCATAATCTGACCCCCGAAACGAGGAGGTGATCGGCATGCTCGCAGTCGTCGCAGCGATCATCTTCGGGTTGGGCTTCCTGCTCGACCTCGTGGGTGTGAAGATCGGCGGGATCTCCGGCATGACGTTCGTCCTGCTGGGGCTGACCTTGCTGGCCCTGCATCAGGCAGGCGTCGGCACGGCGAGCATCCGCGGCGGGACCGGCCACTGGCGCGGCCGCAGCCGCCGCTGAGCAGGCCACCGACCTGCCGCTGAGCGCCCTGTCCGGGCGCCGAGCAGGCTACTGACCAGCCTGAGCACGCTGTCCGGGTGGGAGGCCAAACGGCCTCCCACCCGGAACACCTAAACACCCCAAAGAACTAAATAGCGCAAAAAATCCGAAAAAACGGGCCTAGGTGAAGAAGCGGGGCCAGGCGAAGGAGCCGGTCCCGGTGGAGAAGCGGGGTCAGGCAAAGGAGCGGGCCCTGGTGAAGAAGCGGGGCCAAGCGAAGAAGCAGGTCACCCCTTACCGGGGAACCTCATGATCACGGTGCTCCCCCCGCTCCCCACCCGCAACGTGAAATCAGAGGACAGCAGCCGCGCCACCCACAACCCCATCCCCCCCACCGCCCCCGGCAGCGGCCCCGGCTTCCAGAAGCCCTCGTCGTGTACCTCGACCACCAGGTCCCCGCTGATCACCCAGGTCCGCATGGCCGCCCGGTCGGCCCCGTGCGTGACCGCGTTGGTCGCCACCTCGTTGACCGCGATGACGAAGTCGCCGACCGCCTCCTCGGGCATCCCCACGGCGCGGGCCTCGTCCTCGGCGAACTGCCGGACCTCCGGCAGGTCCGGCAGGCGGAAGCGCAGCTCCTTCACGGGCACGCCGGGTGGCGGGCTCGTGTAGCCCGACTGAGGCTCGACGTCCTCGTTCACCCGGCGACTCGCCTTTCTCTCACAGCCGGCCAGCGGCTAACCGACCAGCAGCTCACTGCGGAGCTGGTCGAGTACCTTACGGAGAATCCGTGAGACGTGCATCTGCGAGATGCCGAACTCGGCGGCGATCTCGGCCTGCGTCATGTTGCCGAAGAAGCGCAGCAGCAGGATGTGCTTCTCGCGGCTGGGCAGCGCGTCGATGAGCGGCTTGACGGCCTCGCGGTCGACCATGGTGCTCAGCGTGTCGTCGTCCTCGGGGATGACGTCGCCGAGCGAGGCCGCGTCGTCGTCGGTGCCGAGCGGCGCGTCGAGCGACAGCGTGCTGTACGCGGCCGAGGCGTCGAGGGTGAGCAGGACGTCCTCCTCCGAGATGTTCATCTTCGCGGCCAGCTCGGCCACGGTCGGGGACCTGCCGAGGTCCTGGCTGAGGTCGGCGACGAGCCGGTTGAGCTCGGACCGTCGCTCCTGGTAGAGACGCGGGACCCGGATGGCCCAGGTGCGGTCGCGGAAGTGCCGCTTGACCTCACCGGTCATCGTGACGACCGCGTAGCCCCTGAAGGCGTGGCCGAGGGTCGGGTCGAAGCCGTTGACGGCCTTCATCAGGCCGACGTACGCGGCCTGGAGGAGGTCCTCCAGAGGTTCGCCCCGGTAACGGTAACGCCTGGCGATTTCCATGGCCAGCGGCCGGTGCATCTCCACGATGCGCTCGCGCAGCCGTTCCCTGTGGCTGTCGGGTGTGTCTTCCCTGACCATCTCAGCCAGGAGTTCTTCCGCGGTCATCTCCTCGAGGACGTACTCCTGCACAGCCATCGCTGCTCCTCATATGGGTCGCAGGGCGGCCTCCGCCAGCAGAAAAGCCCAGGCAGAGGCACGCCTCGCTCTACTCTCGAGACGGAAGCCCTCTGCTGGACTTCGGTCCCAGTCTCCCCCCTGCCGCGGGAAGTATTCCTCGGTCGCGTGGTGACAGTAGGGTTGCTTCGTGACAATGCCCGAAAACGGCGAGGGGCCCGTGGCCGCCCTGAGCCTGACGTCATCGCCCGTCGGCGAGATCACCGTCGTCAAGGTCGACGGTGTGCTCGACGCCACGACGCGTGAGCAGTTCGCCGACTACCTGTCGCTGGCCGGAGCCGACCTGATACTCGATCTGGCCGGGGTGACGTTCATGGATTCGCGGGCACTCGGGCTGATCGTCCATCACTGGCAGACGAGCCTCGCCTCACGTGCGAAGTTCGCGCTGGTCGGCGTGGAGTACTCCAAGTCGAAGGTGATGTGGATCACCGGGCTGGCCCAGCGTCTGCCGCTCTACGACACGCTCGACGACGCCCTGGCCGCCATCGGCTGAGGCCCTATGAGCGACGCGTCGACTTGCGCTGGTGCTCCTCCACCAGCAGCCTGGCCAGATCGGCCACCTTGACCTGATGGTGCTGCGAGATCCTGCGCAGCTCCTCGAAGGCGGCCTCGGCCGTGCATCCGCTGGTCTGCATGATGATGCCCTTGGCCTGGTCGATGACCGACCGGCCGGCCAGGGCCTCCTGGAGCTGGGCGGCGTCGGTGCGCACCTCCTCGAACTCCCACATGTTCGCCATGGCCACCCCGACCTGCTCGGTCAGCATGTCGGCCAGCGAGTGGGCGGCCTGCGGGGAGAAGGCACCCGGGCGCACGGAGTAGAGTCCGACGATGAGCTGCGCCGGCGCCACCTCGATGGGCACCATCAGTACCGAACGCACCCCCCAGCGGGTCGCCAGTGCGTTGTAGCGGGGCCAGCGGCTGTCGCTCAGCACGTCGCTCACGCTCGCGCGGGCGCCGCTCTGGCGGGCCTCCAGGGACGGTCCCTCACCGAGTTCACGTTCGCCCTCGACCAGCATGATCAGCTCGCTGTGCGAGCCGGAGACCAGCACCCGCTGGTCGCGCCAGTGTTCGGCCGAGCCGCCCGAGCACCCGGGCACACCGGCCGCCAGCGCCGTGGTCAGCCCGCGCAACACGCTCTCCGTGGAGGTGTCCTCACCCAGTCGCCCCAGCGCCGCCAGGTCTCGGGCGAGCCCGGGAGTGATCATCGCGGTCGATTCCATAGCAAGAAGCCCCTACCCCTTATGGCTACCGTTATCCCCGGTGGCGTAGCGTCAAAGGATGACCATGCCGGACCTCGAACACGCTCTGGACGCGCTGGCGGGACGCGTGTCGTCCTTGCGTGAGGCGAGGACCGCCTACCCTACCGACCTCGCGCCCACGCTCGACGCGGCCCTGGCCGAACTGGACACCGCCGCCGAGCTGCTCGCCGAGGCGCGCGAGGCGCTGCGCAAGGCGCCCAAGCGCGCCGCGAGCAAGAAGGACGGCACCCAGCGGGAGCTGAAGCTGCTGCGCCAGGTGTTCCGGGCCTTCCCGGTGCCGGTGATCGTGCTCGACGGCGGCGGGGTGGTCCGGCGGATCAACCCGGAGACCTCGCGGGTGCTCGGCAGCCCCGACGGCTACCTGGTGGGGCGGTCGTTCCCGCTGCTGGTGGACGTCTCCAGGCGGGCGGCGTTCCGCTCGCACCTGAACTCGGTGCTGCAGACCGGGCAGCCGTCGGCGTTCGAGACGCGGCTGGCGCACCAGGGGCGGACGCACACCGTGCAGCTCGCGCTGACGCGGGTGACGATGCCGGGCGAGCCGCAGCAGATGGTGGCGGCCGTGGCGCTGCCCACCGAGGTGCAGCTTCCCGAGCCCGGGGGGCGGCGGCCCGAGCAGTCCGACGGGGCGCTGCTGCTGGCCGCGTCCAAACGGCAGGACCTGCTGGCCAGGGTCGGCGGGCTGCTGCTGGACGAGGAGGCGCTGCTGCGCCCGGTGGCGCTGCCGCGGACGACGCGCCTGCTGGCGGCCGAGTGGGCCGACTGGGTGATCGCCGACCTGGTGCGCGACGGGCTGCCGCGGCGTTCGGTGGTGGTGGCGCCGAAGAACCATCCGCTGGGCGAGCTGGTGCGGCTGGTGGAGTCGGCCGACCCGGCCGGCAGCCAGGTGGTGATGCAGGTGCTGGAGCGCGGCTCGGGCGTGGTGCACGAGATGGTCGACGACGAGTCGCTGCTCGGCTTCACCGCCGACGGGCCGCTGCTGACCGCGATGGGCGCCGGCTCGCTGCTGTCGGTGCCGATCGGGCAGTCCGACGGGGTGCTGACGTTGGTGCGCACGCACGACCGGCCGCCGTTCTCGCTGGCCGACCTCGGCGTGCTCCAGGACGTCGGGATGCAGCTCGGCCTGGCCGTGCGCGCCCAGTCGAGCTTCCAGAGCCGTTCGCGGGCCGCCGACGCGCTGTCGGCCAGCGTGGCCCCGCGCAACCTGCCCGACGTGCCCGGCTACGAGGCGTCGGCGGTCTACCATCCGGGCGCTTCGGTGGGCGCGGAGTTCTACGACGTGTTCCCGGTCGCGGGCGGCTGGGGGTTCGCCCTGGGCGGCGCGGCGGGCAAGGGCGAGGAGGCGGCCTCGGTCAGCGCCATGGTGCGCGGCGGGCTGCGGGTGCTCAGCACCTGGGAGTCCCATCCCGACCTGGTGATGCGCAAGGTCAACGAGGCTCTGGTGGCGCAGGGCACGGGCATGTTCGTGATGGCCGTGGTGGGGTTCGTCAAGGGCCGGACGATCCAGCTCTCCTCGGCCGGTCACCATCCGGCGGCGCTGCTGCAGCCCGACGGCAATGTGCGCTTCGCGGCGGGCGGCGGCGTGCCGATGGGCATCTCCCCCGTGGCCGAGACGGGCGTGCAGGAGCTGACCGTCTCCGTCGGGGAGACGCTGGTGCTCTACTCGGAGGGCCTGATCTCCTCCAGGAACGACGCCGGCGAGCCGTACGGCGAGGAGCGGCTGGCCGACGTGCTGGGCCGTTGCGCGGGCCAGTCACCGGCCACCGTGGTCAAGGCCGTGGAGGCCGACCGGCACGCCTTCTCAGGCGGCCAGGTGTGGGACGAGATCGTCGTCCTGGCCCTCAAGGGTGTCTGATCTGCGGGGGTTTGCGATTCGGCTAAACATGGGTATTGTCTTTCCGTAGAACAACGTGCCTAAGACGCAGGCACACCTTGAAGGCTTTTCCACGCTGAGGTGTGCCATGAATATTGCGATCGTCGCGTCCGCCAAGGGAAACCAGCGCCACCGTATCCTCTCCGTAGCGCGCGAGCTGGGCCGCGAACACCACGTCACCATCTACTCCCGCCGTGACGACGCCGAGGGCAAGCCCAAGACGCGGGTGGCCCCGGGGGTCACTCTGGAGCAGATCGACGTGGGCCCGGCCAAGGACCTCACGCCCGAGGACGTCGTGCCGTACCTGAACGACGTGGGCGAGCACCTCATGAAGCGCTGGAACCAGGAGCGCCCGGACGTGATCCACGCCCACTCGTGGACCGGGGGGCTCGCCGCCGTGGCGGGCGCCAAGGGGTTGGACGTTCCGGTCATGCAGACCTTCCACACCGTGGACGCCGCGCACCAGAAGCTGGAGCGGGCGCTCGGACGCCGGGCCAAGGCGGTCATCGCCGGCTCGGGCGACGAGGAGTCGGCGTTGATCAGGCTGGGCGTGCCGCGCGGGAACATCGCGATCGTGCCGCACGGTGTGGACACCGAGCGTTTCCAGCGGCGCGGGGCGATCGCCACCAAGGGCGCCCGCAAGCGGCTGCTGCACGTCGGCCCGCTGTCCCCCGAGCGCGGGGCGTACACGGCGGTGCGGGCGCTGCAGGGCCTGACGGACGTCGAGCTGGTCATCGCCGGCGGCCCCGAGCCCGAGGAACTGGACGACGACAGGGACGCGCGCCGGCTGCGCGCCCTGGCCGAGCAGCTCGGCGTCGCCGACCGGGTGACGCTGCTGGGGCAGGTCAAGCGGGCCTCGGTGCCGAAGCTGATGCGCAGCGCGGACGCCGTGGTGTCGGTGCCGCGCGAGGCCGCGACGGGCGTCGTCGCGCTGGAGGCCATGGCCTGCGGCGTGCCGGTGATCGCCTCGGCCGTGGGCGCCCACCTCGACTCCGTGATCGACGGCGTGACCGGCCTGCTGGTCCCGCCGGACCGGCCGGCGCGCACCGCGCGGCTGGCCCGCGAGATCCTGTGCGACCCGACGCTGCGCACCGCGCTCGGGTACGCCGGCGCCGACCGGGCGCGCTCGCGCTACTCCTGGGAGCGCGTGAGCCAGGAACTGGTCCGCGTCTACGAGTCGGCCTGCGTCTGACGGAAGACCGCGTGGGAGGCGGGCGGCGCAAGCCGTCCGCCTCCCGCCGTTCCCGGAGCCTGTCCGGAAGGGGCCCTTGTTACCGGAGTGAGATCTTTGCTTCGATGGTCCGCATGTCTACTCGCGGTTCGAAGCGGGCGGCGGTGGCGGCGCTGATCACGGCCCTCGCCCTGCCCCAGAGCGCACAGGCGGAGACGTCGAGGTGGGGCGCGCCCGTCCTCGTCGAGAACTTCGACGGCTCCTCGGTCGACACGGGCAGGTGGATGGTCTACCACTCGCCGGACGCGGCCCGTAACCCCCGTACGGGCCGGGCCGCCACGGTCGCAGGCGGGATGCTGCGCCTGAAGGGCGGCCGGTACGGCGGCAAGGACCTGTCCGGCGGCGTGGCCACCCGGCTCACCCAGCGCTACGGCAGGTGGGAGGTGCGGTTCAGGGCCGAGGCGGGCAACGGCTACACGCCGGTCGCGCTGCTGTGGCCCACCGCCCAGAGCGAGGGCGACGGTTACGCCGAGGTCGACTTCGCCGAGATCGTGGACCCGCGCCGGCAGGGCGGCGGCATCTTCGTGCACGGCGGGCGCGGCCGGGCGCAACGGCAGCTGCGGGCCGACTTCACCCGCTGGCACACCGCCGCCGTGGACTGGCTGCCCGGCCGGCTGACGTTCTGGCTGGACGGCAGGAAGGTGTGGGACTACCGCGGCCCGTACGTGCCCGACGGCGACCGCATGGGCCTGGCGCTGCAGAACGACGTGGTGTGCGAGCCGCGCTGCCGCGACTCCTCCACCCCCGCGACGGTGTCGATGTACGTGGACTGGGTGAAGGTCTACCGGCCGTCCTGAGGCAGCAGCCTGGCCGCCTTCAGCCCGAGGTGCACGGTCAGCCGGTCGTCGCCGTCGGACAGGTCCCGGTGCAGGAGGCGTTCGGCCTTGCCCAGGCGGTAGTAGAGGGTCTGGCGGTGAACGCCCAGCTCGGCGGCCGTCTTCTGGGCGTGGCCGCCGAGATCGAGGTAGACCTCCAGCGTCTGGGCCAGCTCGGCGTCGAGGGCGGCGGTCTCGGCGGCCAGCTCGCGCAGGTCGGCGCGGCCGAGGCGGGCCAGCAGGCGGTGCACGCCCAGGTCCTGCCAGCGGGCGATGGGGGCGTGCCGGGGGAAGTGCTCGGCGATGCGCAGCGCCTGGCGGGCCTCGCGCCAGCTCTGCCACGCCTCGGCCGGGTCGTTCCTGGGGGCGCCGATGCCGGCGGCGGTGCCGTACGCGCTCTGCAGGGTCTGGGCGACCTCCCCGGCCAGGTGGGCGGGGGCCAGCAGGGCGACGGGCGAGCCGGTGCGGGCCAGCACGCCGCGCGGAAGCGTCCAGAGGGCGGCCACGCGCTCGCTGGACTCGCGCACGGCGACCGCGGTGACCGGGCCGGGGACCTCGATGGAGGCCGCGGCGCGTTCCTCGGGGTCGGCGGAGAGCAGGGCAAGCAGGCCGCGGCCGAGGTCCTGGCGGCTCCTGGCCTCCTGGGCGAGCGCCGCGGCGGCCCTGGCGACCAGCGGCGCGACGCGGCGCAGCGCCTCGTCGGCGAGGCTGCCGGAGTCCAGCAGCCACAGGTAGCCGTAGGTGACCTCGCCGTGCCGCAGCGGCCAGCAGACCCGGGCCAGCACCTTGAGCTCGGCGTCGGCCGGGATCCGGACCGGGCCGCCGGCCCTGGCGATGCCGTAGCGTTCGAAGTAGTCGCGCACCTCGCCGGTGGCGCGCCGGCGCAGGATCGACTCCTGGCGGACCGTGTCGATGTCGCCGTGCTGGGCGCCGTAGGCGAGCAGCCGGAACGAGCGGTCCTCCAGCGTCACGGACGCCCCGAGCGTGGCGGCGATCTCGTCGACGATTTCCTGAAGGTCGGACGTGTTGTGCATTTGTATGACAGCCTGCCACATCGATCGTTACGCGCGTTCATGGCCCCCTCTGACCTGGGGTTTCTAGACTTGAGGCATGTTGGGTCAACTGCTCCTTGCCGCCTCCGGGAGCGGCGTCGTGCGCCGTTCCGTGTCAGGCTTTCCGCTCACCCGCAAGGTGGTGGACCGGTTCGTCGCGGGCGAGAGCGTCCAGGAGGCCCGGAACGCCATCGAACGGCTGCGTGACGCCAATCTGGCCGTGACCGTCGACCACCTCGGCGAGGAGACGCGCGACGCGCGCGCCGCCGAGACCGTGGCGCAGGCGTACGTGACGCTGCTGGAGGCGCTGAAGCCGCTCCGGCTCGGCACCCGGGGCGAGGTGTCGGTCAAGTTGTCGGCGGTCGGGCAGCGGCTCGACGACGGCATGGCCCTGGAGCACGCCCGCGAGATCTGCGCCGCCGCCGCGGCGGGCGGCTCGACCGTGACGCTCGACATGGAGGACCACACCACCGTCGACTCGACGCTGGGCATCCTGCGCAAGCTGCGCGAGGACTACCCGTCCACCGGCGTGGCGATCCAGGCCTACCTGTTCCGCAGCGAGGACGACTGCCGCGACCTGGCCCACGAGGGCTCGCGCGTCCGGCTGGTCAAGGGCGCCTACCGCGAGCCCGCCTCGGTCGCGCACCAGGACAAGCAGGCCGTGGACAAGGCGTACGTGCGATGCCTGCGCATCCTCATGGCGGGGAAGGGTTACCCCATGGTGGCCACGCACGACGACCGGCTGATCTCCATCACCGAGCTGCTCGCCGACCGCTTCGGCCGCACGCTCGGCGACCACGAGTTCCAGATGCTCTACGGGATCCGGACCGACCGGCAGGAGGCCCTGGCCGGGGCCGGCCACACGGTCCGCGTGTACGTCCCCTACGGCGACGACTGGTACGGCTACTTCATGCGCCGGCTGGCCGAGCGTCCCGCCAACGTCGCCTTCTTCCTTCGTGCCCTTGGGGGTAAGTAAATGGATGCCATCAGCAACGTCCCCGTCCCCGTGAACGAGCCCGTGCTCGGCTACGCGCCGGGCAGCGCCGAGCGTACGGCACTGGAGGACCGCATCAAGGAGCTGGCCGGCTCCCCCGTCGACCTGACCATGACCATCGACGGCGAGCAGCGGCTCGGCGGCGGCGCGCCCATCGACGTGGTGCAGCCGCACAACCATGCCTCCGTCCTGGGCCGTACCAACGACGCTACGGCTCAGGACGTGCAGGACGCCATCGACAGCGCCCTGCGGGCGGCGCCCGCCTGGCGGGCGCTGTCCTTCGACGAGCGGGCCGCGGTCTTCCTCAAGGCCGCCGACCTGCTGGCCGGTCCGTGGCGCCAGACGCTGAACGCGGCCACCGTGCTGGGCCAGTCGAAGTCGGCGCAGCAGGCGGAGATCGACGCGGCCTGCGAGCTGATCGACTTCCTGCGCTTCAACGTGACCTACGCCCGTCAGCTCTACTCCGACCAGCCGATCTCGTCGCCCGGCGTGTGGAACCGGATGGAGTACCGGCCCCTTGAGGGGTTCGTGCTGGCGATCACGCCGTTCAACTTCACCGCCATCGCCGGAAATTTGCCGACTTCTGCCGCTTTGATGGGGAATGTCGTCGTCTGGAAGCCGTCGCCGACGCAGCAGCTCGCCGCGCACCACACGATGCGCCTGCTGGAGGCGGCCGGGCTGCCGCCGGGCGTGATCAACATGGTCACCGGCAACGGGCAGGCCGTCTCCGAGGTCGCGATGACGCACCCGGCCCTGGCCGGCGTGCACTTCACCGGCTCGACCCCCACCTTCCAGCACCTGTGGGGCACGATCGGCGCCAACATCGCCTCCTACCACGGCTACCCGCGCCTGGTGGGCGAGACCGGCGGCAAGGACTTCGTGCTGGCCCACCCGTCGGCCGACCCGGCGGTGCTCTCGACCGCGCTGGTCAGGGGCGCCTTCGAGTACCAGGGCCAGAAGTGCTCGGCGGCCTCGCGGGCGTACGTGCCGCGTTCGGTGTGGAACCGCATGCGTGACGACTTCGTGGGCGTGGCCGAGTCGCTGACCGTGGGCGACGTGGCGGCCGACCTGTCGACGTTCATGGGCGCGGTCATCGACGAGCGGGCCTTCGCCAAGCACAAGGACGCCATCGACCGGGCGCGGGCCGCCTCGAACATCGACGTGCTCACCGGCTCCTACGACTCCGGCGTCGGCTACTTCGTCAAGCCGACCATCCTGGAGTGCGCCGACCCGACGGACGAGATCTTCGTCAAGGAGTACTTCGGGCCGATCCTCGGCGTGCACGTCTACGAGGACCGCGACTTCGACACGGTGCTCGACCAGATGGAGGGCATCGCCCCGTACGCGCTGACCGGCTCGATCATCGCCCAGGACCGGTACGCCATCGCCGCGGCCTCGGAGCGGCTGCGCTTCGCGGCGGGCAACTTCTACGTCAACGACAAGCCGACGGGCGCGGTCGTGGGCCAGCAGCCGTTCGGCGGCGCGCGCGCCTCGGGCACCAACGACAAGGCCGGTTCGATCTTCAACCTGATCCGCTGGGTGAACGCCCGCACGATCAAGGAGACCTTCGTCCCGCCGACCGACCACCGCTACCCCCACATGGGCTGACGCCCCCAAGAGCCACGGCCGGCACCCCTGCAGGGGTGCCGGCCGTCTCCAATTCCGTCAGAAACCGCCGTCTACGATCGTCAGTACATTCCGCGCTCCTCTGGCGAAGCCGGGAACCCCTGCCCTGTCCAGCGCAGTGAGGACGTCGTACGTGGTCATGGGCGGACGGCGTTTCCCCGCCGCCATCCGGGCGAGCACGCCCAGCACCTCACGTGGACTGCGGTTCAGCAGCGAGCGCAGGTACGCATCGGGAGTGCTGACGCGCACCCCGTGGCGGCCGAGGAACGACGCCGGGAAGTCCGTGACGTTCCAGGTGACCAGAGTCCGGGCGTGACCCGCTATCGCGGCGGCCATGTGATGGCGGTCGTCGAGGTCGGGGCCCTCCATCTGATCGATCAGGTGCTTGTAGTCGTCCTCGGAGACCCGGGTGTCGGCGAAGAACTCACGGATCACCTCCCCGATGCGCGCCGCCGCATGGGCGGAGCGGTGCTGCTCGCGCACGATGACACGTTCCCATTCCGACAGCAGGTGATCGCTCCAGACCCACGTGTGCACGGCGTCCGCGGTCAGCGCGAGCATGAGGTCCATCAGCGAGAACGGGAACAGCACGTTGGTGTCGACGAAGACCCGCGCCATCAGCCAATGTCCCTTGGGAGATCAGTAGGGTAGTTCCGCCTCCTCGGCGACCTCCATGATCCTGCGACGGGCTTCGGCGCGACGCTCCCGGCGATCCTGGAACTCCAGGACATCTTCCAGGCGAACGACACGATGGCGGCTGCCTGGAAGACGTTGCGCGGGGATCTCGCCCTCGTCCAGCAGTCGCACGACGAAGGGACGCGACAGGCCGAGCAGCTCCGCGACCTCGTTGGGGCTCAACAGGGCTTCGGCGGGCAGGGCCCAGACGGCGTGCCCCTTGCCGAGGTCGTGGGCCGCGGCGACCAGGAGCCTGACCAACGAGCGCGGCAGCACGAGGTCGGTGCCGTCCGGCCCGCGCAGCACCAGCGACGCGTTCCCTGCGGCAGCCGTCGCCTCCAGATGTTCGAGCAGCTTGCGGTCACCGCTGTCGGCTTCGACGCGCGTCGCGCCGGCCAGGACGCCGCTGCGGGGCATGACCACCTCCGACCCTCGATATCTGCAATAAGTGTAACCCGCCACCGCCAGCAGGCGGGAGCGGGTGGCGTAATGTGCAAGGTTTGTGTCATTGACGCCAATGCAGGGCCGCGACCAGCATGAAGGCATGCAGCGACGGATCGTGATCGTCGTCTTCCCGGGCTTCCAGTTGCTGGACATGGCCGGGCCGGCGGACGTGTTCGCGACCGCCGACCTGATCGCCCGGGGGCGGGGTTACCGGGTCGAGGTGGCCGGTGTGGATGCGGGGGCGGTGAGCGCGTCGAACGGGGTCACCGTCATGGCGGGGGCGCTCGGCGAGGTGTCGGGGCCGATCGACACGCTCATGGTGGCCGGCGGGCTGTCGGTGCCCCGGCAGCTGGAGGACCGCGCGCTGGTCGGGGCGGTCGCCGCCCTGGCCGCGCGGGCGGGACGGGTGGCCTCGGTCTGCAACGGGGCCTTCCTGCTGGCCGAGGCCGGGCTGCTCGGCCGCCGCCGGGCCACCACCCACTGGCTGTCCGCCGACGACCTGCGCCACCGCTACGCCGACGTCGAGGTGGACCCCGATCCGCTCTACATCGAGGACGGCAACGTGTGGACCTCGGCGGGCGTGCTGTCCGGCGTGGATCTCGCGCTCGCGCTGGTGGCCAGGGACCACGGCCACGAGCTGGCCCGCGACGTCGCCCGCGGGCTCGTCGTCTACCTGCACCGGCCGGGCGGGCAGAGCCAGTTCAGCGCGCCGATGCGGGCCATGACGCCGCGCAGCCTTCCCCTGCGGGAGCTGCAGGGCTACATCGACGCCAACCCGGCCGCCGACCTGAGCGTGCCCGCGCTCGCCCGGCGCGTCGGGATGAGCGAACGGCACTTCTCCCGCGTCTTCACCGAGCAGACCGGCCTGCCACCCGGCCGGTACGTCGAACGCAGCCGCGCCGACGCCGCCAGACGCCTCCTGGAGGTCACCGGGCACCCCCTGGAGACCGTGGCCAGGGAGGCGGGCCTGGGCACGCCGGAGACCCTCTACCGCGTCTTCCGCCGCCACTGGCGGGTGTCGCCGGGCGAGCACCGCCGCAGATTCCAGTCGAAGGAGAAATGACACCATGCACGTGGCAATCCCGCTTTATCCCCGTTTCACCGCTCTCGACGCGGTCGGCCCCTACACGGTGCTGGCGTTCGCGCCCGGCGTCACGGTGACGTTCGTCGCCGGGGAGGTGGGGCCGGTGACCGACGACCAGGGCACCCTGTCGATCGCCGCCACCGCCTCCTACGCCGACCTGCCGCGTCCCGACGTGGTGCTCGTGCCCGGCGGGCCCGGCACCGCGGAGGCGATGTCGGACGAGGCGCTGCTCGGCTGGCTGCGCGAGGCCCACGAGCACACGCGGTGGACGACGTCGGTGTGCAGCGGCTCGTACGTGCTGGGCGCGGCGGGGCTGCTCAAGGGCGTGCGCGCGACCACCCACTGGGCGGTGCTGGACGGACTGACGGGCGTCGGCGCCGAGCCGGTGGGCGAGCGCGTCGTCACGGAGGGCAAGATCGTGACGGCCGCCGGGGTGTCGGCCGGGATCGACATGGCCCTGACCCTGCTGGCCCAGGCCGACGGCGTCGAGACGGCACAGGCGGTGCAGCTCGCGATCGAGTACGACCCGCAGCCGCCGTTCGACGCGGGCTCGCCCGCCAAGGCGCCCGAGGGCACCGTCGAGCGGGCCATGACCCTGATCTCCTGATCGTCCGGCCACGGCGCCCCCGTCCCTCCAGGGACGGGGGCGCCGCGCGTCGCAGGGGTCAGGACCGGTCCTGCGCGGGCGGGTCGCCCGTCGCACCGAGCGGCAGGACGTCGAAGTGCACGACGACGTGGGCGCCGTCGGCGGGGGCGTCCCTGCCGTCCGACAGGCGGCGGAAGCGGTCCAGCACCTCCAGCACCCGGTCGCGCAGGTCGGCCGTCTCCTCGGGGGTGAGCCGCAGCGAGCGGCGGGCGAACACGCCGGCCTGAACCCATTCCTCGGGAGCCCGCATCGCGCCTTCCCGCCACCGGGTCAGCTCCGCGCCGCGCTGCCGGACCATATCGTCCAGCAGGAACCTCAGCGCGGCGTCGACCTCCTCGGGGTTGTCCTTCGCCGGTCCGAAGCTGAAGCCCCCGGGCGTGATCCGCCAGTACTTCTCCTTGCCCCGGCCCAGCTCGGGCGCGATCTCGATCATGCCGTGGCGGGCCAGCTCGCGCAGGTGGTAGCTGGTGGCCCCGGTGTTCTGCCCGAGCAGGCCGGCCAGGCCGGTGGCGGTGGCCGGGCCGTGCTCGTCGAGCAGCTCGTAGATGCGCAGCCGCAGCGGGTGCGCGAACGACTTCAGCGCCTTCGCGTCGAGGGTGCGGGCGGAGAAGCCCTTGCCTTCTGTCACTGTGCAAGCCTATCTTTGCAAAGGAATCTATGCACACTTTTCCTTACACACTATCGGAGTGAGTCGTGAACCGTCTCGGGCGGGCCTTCTGGTTCCTGTGGTCGTCCACCGCGCTGTCGAACCTGGCCGACGGTGTGCTGCGGGTCGGCGCGCCGCTGCTGGCCGTGTCCATGACCCGCTCCCCCACGCTGGTGTCGCTGGCCGGGGCCGCCGCGACCGCGCCCTGGCTGCTGCTGGCGCTGCACGCGGGGGCGGTGGCCGACCGGGTCGACCGCCGCCGGATCATGACGCTGGCCAACGCCGCGCGTGCGGCGGTGCTGGCGGTGGCGGCGCTGCTGGCGACGGCGGGCCTGCTGAACCTGTGGACGCTGCTCGCGGTGATCTTCGCGGCCGGGGTGAGCGAGGTCTTCGCCGACACCTCGGCGCAGTCCGTTCTGCCCATGACCGTCGCCAAGGACGACCTCACCAGGGCCAACGCCCGGATCGTCGGCGTCCAGACCGTCGGCAACGACTTCGTCGGCGCGCCGGTGGCCGGGCTGCTCGCCGGCCTGCTGCCCGCCACCCTCTTCGGCGCCCCCGCCCTCCTGTACGCCGCCGCGGCCCTGCTGCTGACCGGCATGGCCGGCTCCTTCCGGGCCGCTCCGGCCGCATCCGGGCCGCGCCGCCCGCTGCGCGCCGACATCGGCGAGGCGCTGCGCTACCTGTGGGCCCACCGGCTGCTGCGCAGGCTGGCGATCTCCGCGGGCATGCTGAACCTGGCCAACGCCGGATACTTCGCCGTCTTCGTCCTGTGGGCCGTCGGCGACGGGTCGCGCATCGGCCTCGACCCGAGCGGCTACGGCCTCATGATGACCGCGTTCGCGGCCGGCGCGGTGCTCGGCTCGCCGCTGACCGGGCCGGTCACGCGGCTGATCGGCGAGGCCGGCACGCTGGTCGGGGCGTGGCTGATCAGCAGCCTGCTGCTGCTCGTCCCCATGCTCGTGCCGTCGCCGTGGGCGCTGTACCCGGTCGCGGTGGTGTGGGGCGTGACGGGGGCGGCGGCCAACGTGCTGGTCGTCTCGATCCGCCAGCGGCTGATCCCCGGCGAGATGCTGGGACGAGTGAACTCCGCCTACCGGCTGGTCGGCATGGGCGGCATGCCGGTGGGCGCGGCGCTCGGCGGCCTGGCGGGCGACCTGTTCGGGCTGGCCGCCGTCCTGGCCGGGGCCGCGGGGCTGTGCCTGGTGGCGGTGGGGCTCGTGTGGCGCGCCCTGCCTGGGCGAATTTCTGCGGCGCTGACCAGCGAACCTACACTTCCCGACATATCCAGATCACGTTAGGCACCCTATGCCGTGTGCGGAGATGACATGATTATCCCCGAGCTTGAGGGGATGGTATGCGGGAGATCGGCGGACGGTACCTCCTGAACGAGGAGGCCGGTCGTGGGGGTATGGGAGTCGTCTGGCGGGCGTTCGATCGGCTCCTCCACCGAGAGGTGGCGTTGAAGGAGCTGACTCTGGCCGGTGAGGCCGAGATGGTTCGCCGCCGGGTGCTGCGTGAGGCCCGGATGGCGGCCGGCCTGACGCACCCCAACATCGTCACGGTCCACGACCTGATGGAAGTGGGCGGCAAGCTCTGGATCGTGATGGAGTACCTGCACGGGCTCTCACTCCACCAGCTGCTCTCCCAGGTGGGCACGTTGCCCGCGCAGTCGGTGGTGGCGATCGGCCAGCATCTGCTCGCCGCGCTGCGCACCGCGCACAAGGCAGGCGTGCTCCATCGCGACGTCAAGCCCGCGAACGTGATGCTGACCGGCGACCGCGTGGTGCTGACCGACTTCGGCATCGCCACGGCCGAGGGCGACATCCGCATGACGACCTCGCGGCGGCTGCGCGGCACGCCCGCGTTCATGGCCCCGGAGCGGCTGCACGGCGGGCCGGCCAGCAAGGAGGCCGACATGTGGTCCTTCGGCGCGACGCTCTACAGCGCCGTCGAGGGCCAGCCGCCCTACCCTGGGCAGGACGCGGCCACGGTGCTCGGCATGGCGCGCAGCGGCCCGTACCCGCCGCCGCGGCGGGCCGGGGTGATGCGCCCGCTCATCGAGGGGCTGCTCCACCACGACCCGGTGCGCCGCTACACGCCGGAGCAGACGGCGGGCCTGCTGGCGGGCATGCGCGCCAGCGCCTACCAGGCCGCCATCTGACCGGTTCCGGCGGGCTCAGGCGGGCTCAGTCTCGCTGGGCGCGGGCCTCGGCCTCGGCGGCGTCCATGGCGGCCGCCTCCTCGGGGGTGGGCGCGGTGCCGCCCAGGTGCGCGGGCTGCCACCACACGCCCGGCGGCACCTCGGGATAGGTGCGCTGCGCCCGGTCGACCAGCTCCGACAGGCGCGTGTGCAGGTCGACGGTGTGCTGGTTGACGTCTTCCCCGCGCTTGGGGTGGAACGGCTCGCCCACCAGGATGGTGATCGGCACGTGCCGCTGGGTGAGCTGCTTGGGACGGCCCTTCGTCCACAACCGCTGGCTGCCCCACAGGGCGACCGGGATGACCGGCACGTTGGTGGCCTGGGCCATGCGGATCGCGCCGTTCTTGATCTCCTTGACGGTGAAGGAGCGGCTGATCGTGGCCTCGGCGAAGACGCCCACCACCTCGCCGGCCTTGAGCTTGCGCAGCGCGGTGGCGTACGAGCCGGCCCCGGCCCCGCGGTCGACCGGGATGTGGTGCATGCCGCGCATCAGCGGCCCGGAGACGCGGTGGTCGAAGACGTCCTGCTTGGCCATGAAGCGCACCAGCCGCTTGGACGGCACCGCGGCGAACCCCGCGAAGATGAAGTCGAGATAGCTGATGTGATTGCTCACCAGCACCGCTCCCCCGGTCCGCGGCACGTGCTCCGTGCCCTCCATGTGGAAGCGGTAGTCGAGCACGCGAAAGAGGGTCCGCGCGGCGGCGATCACCGGCGGGTACACAATCTCAGCCATGAGCAGAAGGTAGCCTACTCACGCCGGTCGGCAGGCCACCCGGGAGACCTGGTCCCGCCCGGAAAAGATCGGCTCGGGTCACGAGATCGTAGGACATCCCCCCTGTTCACGCGGCGGCGCTTGCCCTCCCGTGAGAACGGGCAGATGTTTTGACCATGAAGAAGCTCATCAACACCGCCGACTCCGTGGTGGAGGACGCGCTGAACGGCATGGCCGCGGCCCATCCCGAGCTGAGGGTCCAGGACCGCGTGGTCTACCGGGCCGCGGGGCCGCGCCCCGGCAAGGTGGGGCTGGTGTCGGGCGGCGGCTCGGGCCACGAGCCCCTGCACGCCGGGTTCGTCGGCCACGGCATGCTGGACGCCGCCTGCCCCGGCGAGATCTTCACCTCGCCCGTGCCCGACCAGATCATCGAGGCCACCAAGGCCGTCGACGGCGGCGCCGGGGTGCTGCACATCGTCAAGAACTACACCGGCGACGTGCTCAACTTCGAGATGGCCGCCGAGCTGGCCGAGGACAACGACGTGGCCTCCGTGCTGGTCGACGACGACGTGGCCGTCCAGAACTCGCTCTACACGGCCGGGCGGCGCGGCACGGGCGCGACGCTGTTCGTGGAGAAGATCGCGGGCGCGCTGGCCGAGGAGGGCGCGCCGCTGACCGAGGTGGCCAGGGTGGCCGCCGAGGTGAACGAGCGCAGCCGGTCCTTCGGCATCGCGCTGACCTCGTGCACGACGCCGTCGGCGGGCAAGCCGACGTTCGACCTGCCCGAGACGGACGTGGAGCTGGGCATCGGCATCCACGGCGAGCCCGGCCGCACGCGGGTGCCGATGGCCTCGGCCCGCGAGCTGGCCGCCGTCGCGATGGAGGCCCTGCACAGCGACCTGCCGCTCCGCGGCGACCTGCTGGTGATGGTCAACGGCATGGGCGGCACCCCGCTCATGGAGCTGTACGTGCTGTTCGCCGAGGTCGCGGCGTTCGTGAAGGGCAAGGACGCGCGGGTGGCCCGCTCGCTCGTCGGCAACTACGTGACGAGCCTGGACATGCAGGGCTTCTCGGTCACCGTGTGCCGGGTCGACGACCCGCTCATCCGGCTCTGGGACGCGCCCGTCGAGACGCCGGCGCTGCGCTGGGGGCGTTGATGGACACCAGCTTCTTCGCGGACTGGCTCGACGAGGCGGCCCGGCTGGTCCGCCGCGACCGCGAACGGCTGACGGACCTCGACGCGGCCATCGGCGACGCCGACCACGGCGCGAACCTCGACCGCGGCTTCACCGAGGTCGCCAAGGCGCTGGCCGACCGGCCGCCGGGCTCCCCCGGGCAGGTGCTGGCCGACGCGGGCACGGCCCTCATCCGCCGCGTCGGCGGCGCCTCCGGCCCGCTGTACGGGTCGATGTTCCGGCAGATGGGCCGGACGCTGGAGTCCCCGGTGACGCTGGCCCGCTTCGAGGCGGCGTTCGAGGAGGGGGTGGTCGCGCTGGAACGGCTGGGCAAGGCGGCCGTGGGCGACAAGACCATGGTGGACGCGCTGGTCCCGGCCTCCCGGTCGCTGGCCCTGGCCGTACGGGACGGCATCGGGGCGCTGGAGGCGTTCGAACGGGCGGCGGACGCGGCTGCCGAGGGCGCGCGGGAGACGATCCCCCTCCAGGCCCGCAAGGGCCGGGCCAGCTACCTGGGCGAACGCAGCGTGGGCCACGAGGACCCGGGAGCCGCCTCGGCGGCCCTGATCATGCGCGCCCTGGCCACGGTGGCCCGGAACCGGGCAGAGGGCCAGGGGCGGGCGGAGGGCTGATGGTCGGGGTGGTGCTGGTCTCGCACAGTGCCGGGCTGGCGGCCGAGACGGCGGCGCTGGCCCTGGGGATCGCCGCGGAGCCCGTGCCGGTGGCGGCGGCCGGCGGCACTGCGGACGGCGGCCTGGGCACCAGCTTCGACCTCGTCGAGCAGGCGGTGCGCAGCGTGGACCGGGGCGACGGCGTGCTGATCATCCCCGACCTCGGCAGCTCGGTGCTGACCGCCCGGCTGCTGGAGGAGGACGGGCGGGTGGTGATCGCGGACGTGCCGTTCGTGGAGGGGGCGGTGGCGGCGTGCGTGGCGGCGTGCACGGGCGGGTCGCTGGCGGAGGTGCTGGCCGCCGCCGAAGAGGCCCGCACCTATCGCAAACTCTGACCGTCCCGGCCCCTGGCCCCGCTCAGTGGCCCTTGAAGGCCTCCTCCAGCCACCAGGAGCCGCGTTCGCCGGTGATCCTGGCGTGCACCAGCAGCGGGCGGTCCCTGGGCCCCTTGAGCCATTCGGCCACGCCCGCCAGCCCGGCGGCGTCCGTGACGGTCACCGCCGCGAACCCGTGGCCCCGGGCGATCGCGGCCAGGTCGGCGGGCGGGAAGCGGACCGTGCCGAGCGGATGCCCGTGCGGCCCGAAGTGGTGCACCTCCGCCCCGTACGCCTCGTCGTCGTAGACCACGACCACCATGGGCAGCCCCAGCCGGACGACGGTCTCCAGCTCGGCGGTGCCCATGAACGCGCCGCCGTCGCCCAGGGCGGCCACCGGGAGCCGGTCCGGACGGGCCAGGGCGGCCCCGATCGCGGTCGCCAGCCCGAGCCCGACCGACTGGAACGCCTGGGTGAAGCAGAACCCGCCCGCGTCCGGCACGTCCAGGAACATCGAGGGATATCCCATGAAGTTGCCCGAGTCGACGGACACGACGCGCTCGCTCGGGAGCAGGTCGTCCAGGGCGATGGTGAGCGTTCTCGGGTCGATGCGGCCCGCGCCGCTCTCGTCCCGGTACGGCACCGCGCGCCAGCGCCCCTCGTCCCTGATCCGCCGGGCCAGCTCGGCCGACCGGTAGCCCGGCGCGGCGCCGCCCGGCCCGGTGAGGGCCGCCGCCACGGCGCGGACGTCCCCGACCACGCCGAGGTCGGCCCGGACGTGCGCGCCGACGGCCGCCGGGTCGAGGTCGACCTGGGCCACCTTCGCCTCCGGCGGGATCAGCGTGCCGTGGCGGGTCGTCCACATGTTCAGGGCGCAGCCCCAGCCGACGATCAGGTCCGCGCCGCGGATCAGCTCGGCGGCCAGCGGGGTGGCGAAGCCGCCGCTCACGTCGAGGTCCCAGGGGCTGCCGCGGAACAGGCCCTTGGCGACGGCGGAGGTGGCCAGCAGGGCGCCGGTGCGGTCGGCCAGCGCCTCCAGCTCGCGGCGGGCGTGCCGGGCGCCGCGGCCCGCGACGAACACCGGCCGCCGCGCCCCGGCCAGCAGCCGCCCCAGCGCGGCCGTCGCGTCGTCCGCGGCTGCCCGGTCGGGCCCGGCCGTCATGTCCTGCGCCGCTGAGCGGTCGGGCCCGGCCGTCGTGTCCTGCGCCGCTGAGCGGTCGGGCCCGGCCGCGCCGGTCAGGGCAGGTGCGGGGGCGCGGCTGCGGGAGGGGGCGGACTGCACGTCGAGCGGCAGGTTCAGCAGGACCGTGCGGCGTTCCCGCGAGGCCACGCGGAAGGCTTCGAGCGCCTGCTCCTCGGCCCGCGCGGCGTCCGTGAGA
Organism: Nonomuraea sp. NPDC049655; assembly: GCF_044465465.1. Lineage (NCBI taxonomy): Bacteria > Bacillati > Actinomycetota > Actinomycetes > Streptosporangiales > Streptosporangiaceae > Nonomuraea > Nonomuraea sp. NPDC049655. The sequence continues at coordinate 452,937 of NZ_JBITLS010000005.1, read as the reverse complement.
CGCATGGGGACCGCGCCCACCGCCGCGGCCAGGGCGTCCTGGTCGATGTGGAAGTTGGAGCGCGCGTCCGTCGCCTCACCGGCCAGGACGATCATCGGCGTACGGCTCTTGGCCGCCTCGGCGATCCCCGTCATCGCGTTGGTCAGCCCCGGCCCCTGGTGGACCGTGACGACGCCGACCTCGCCGCTCATCCGGGCGTAGGCGTCGGCCATGGTCGCCGCCCCGCCCTCGTGCCGCGCCGCGACGAACCGCACGCCGTGCTCGACCAGCGCGTTCGTGACGTGGAAGTTGCCGCTGCCGACCACCCCGAACGCCGTGCGGACGCCGCCGGCGGCCAGCGCCCGGCCGACCGCCGCGGCCGCCGTCTCCGGGACGGTCAACGTTCCACCAGGGCCAGGACGCGGACGGGGCTGCCGGAGCCGCCCACGATGGGCAGCGGCGGGGCGACCACGGCGGCCCCGGTCACCGGCAGGCGGTCGAGGTTGCGGAGCTGGGTCAGTCCGTACTTGCCCGCGCCGAGCAGGAAGGAGTGGCAGGGGAAGGGCGGGTCGAAGGAGTGGGCGGCCCCGGCGTCGGTGCCGACGGTCTCCACGCCGAGCCCGAGGATCGGGGTCTCGGCGGCCAGCCAGGACGCGCACTCGACCGAGATGCCCGGCGAGTGCGGGCCGGTCTCGTCGGCGTTGAGGAAGGCGGCCTGGTCGGCGGAGCGGGCGTCCCAGCCGGTGCGGTAGAGCAGCCAGCCGCCGTCGGGCAGCGGGCCGTTGGCGCGTTCCCATTCCTTGACGTGGTCGATCTGCAGCAGGAAGTCGGGGTCCTTGGCCGCCTCGGCGGCGAAGTCGAGCACGACCGCGGGCGCGATCAGGCTGCGTACGGGCACCTGGGAGACGTCCTGGCCGTCGCGGGCGGTGACCCAGTGGACGGGGGCGTCGAAGTGGGTGCCGGAGTGCTCGCCGGTGTGGATGTCGTTCCAGTACCAGGCGGGGCCGCGGTCGTCGTAACGGCTGATCTCCTCCAGCCGGAACGGGATGGTGTTGCCGAACGGCTCGGGCAACTGGAGGATCGGCGTCTCGGAGGACAGGGGCGCGGTCAGGTCGACCACCTCGATCGCACCGCCGCGCACGCTGTCCAGGAAGCTCTGCAACACCGACATGTCATCCTCCTTGTTGGGCTGAGCGCATCCTCCTCCAGCGGGACTCACCCGCGCAACGACACGGCAGGGCGGTCTTCACAGGTCGTCCCAGGTGGGTTGGGCGGCGGTGCCGCCGGCCGCGCGGGTGGACAACGATCCGCAGGCCAGGGCCACGTCGAGGCACTCACGCGGGCTCATCCCGCGCAGCCTGGCGGCGAGGTAGCCCGCGTCGAAGCTGTCGCCGGCGCCGACGGTGTCCACGGGCTCGACGGCCCTGGCCGGGGCCCGCGTCACCAGGCCGGACTCCCAGGCCAGCGCGCCGTCCGCGCCGTCCTTGACGACGACGGCCGGTCCGAGGGCGCCCAGCCGCGCCGCGACGGCCTCCAGCGGCCCGTCACGGACGCCGGACAGGCGGGCCGCGATCGCCCTGGCCTCGCCGGCGTTGGGCAGGAACACGTCGGTGGCGGCGAGCACGTCCGCCAGGCCGTCCCAGCGGCCGGCCGGGTCGTCGTTGGTGTCCAGCGAGGTCGTGGCGCCCGCCGCGCGCAGCTCCGCCAGCAGCGCGGGCAGCCCGTCCGCCAGTCCCGGCTGCAGGAAGTACGACGACACGTGCACGTGCCGGGCCAGGCCGCGCGGCACGTCCGCGGCGGTCAGGTACGGCAGGCAGCCCGGCGAGGTGAGGATGGCCCGGTCCGTCCCGTCGGCGAGCACGACGGTCATGGCCGTGGGCCGGGGGTCGGTGACGCAGTGGGAGACGTCCACCCCGCGCTCGGCCAGCGCGCCGAGGGCGAAACGCCCCGCCGCGTCGTCGCCCACGCGGCCGGCGAAGGCGGTGCGCAGGCCGAGCCTGGCGGCCCCGCACGCGGTGATCGCGCCGGACCCGCCGAGGACCAGGTCGCCGCCCGCGACGAGCTGTTCGCGCTGGCCGTACGCCAGGTCGCGCGGCGCGCCGGTCAGCACGATGTCGGGGTTGGCGTCGCCGACGACCAGGAGGTCGAACCCACCGGCCGCCGTCACGCCTTGGTCCACTGTGCGCATCCGGCGGTCTGGAACGCCTTGTCGCCAGGCTCGATGGTGACGCTCGCCGGGCCGGTCGGCGCGCCCGCGTTGATCACCGAGCCGAGATCGGGGGACGTGCTGTTCAGCCGGGCCCAGAAGCAGTTCGTGGAACCGGCGACGGGACCGGTCGTGCGGTAGGTGCCGGGCGGCATGTCCACGCCCACGACGAACGTGCGCATCCCGGCCATCGGCCCGGTCTGCGCCGGTCCGGGCTGCGTGGGACCGGTCTGCGTGGGACCGGTCTGCGCCGGTCCGGTCTGCGTGGGACCGGTTTGGGCGGGGCCGGTCTGGGCTGGACCGGTCTGGAGGGGGTCCGTCTGGAGGGGGCCGGTCTGCGGGGCGTCCGTCGGGGCGGGCTGGGTGGCGGGGACGGAGGCCGAGGGCGGGCCGGTGCCCTCGACCGTCACCGTGACCCTGGGCGCCGGCGAGGCCGACGAGCCCTCCGCGCCGTACCCGACGAAGATGCCCAGGATGAAGGCCACCACGGCGGCCAGCCCGGACACGAGCAGGATGATCGGCGGACTGCTCGTCGCCCGAGGGGGCTCAGGGGGGCCGTACGTCACGGACCCAAGGGTGCCATCTCCATCGACGCCCCTGTCAACGCCCCGGTCAGCGGTGGAGGTAGTCGACGAGCGACGCCTTCTCCGTCTCCAGCTCCTCGATCGCGCTCTTGACCACGTCGCCGATGCTGACGATGCCCACCAGCCGGCCGTTCTCGACCACGGGCATGTGGCGGAACCGGTGGGTGGTCATCGTGCGGCGCAGCTCGTCGACGTTGTCGCCGGGCCCGGCCGTGCGGACCTCGGTCGTCATGATCGAGGAGACCGGCGCGTCGAGGATCTCGGGGCCCCGGTCGTGCAGCCGCCGCACCACGTCGCGCTCGGAGACGATCCCCTGGATCGTCGTGCCGTCGGTGGAGACGACGACCGCGCCGATGTTGTGGTCGGCGAGCTTGCCGAGCAGTTCCCGGACCGTCGCCGCCGGCGCCACCGTGGTGACAGCGTTTCCCTTGTTGCGCAGGATCGTCCCGATGAGCATGTGCACCACCTCTGCTCCCGTTGTCCCCGGCCGAGGGCCGGCTTATGCCCGGTCCTCACAGGCAAACAACCGAGTGGGGACCCCGTCAAGCGGTCACGTAGGCTGACTTGCCGCATCTCCGACGACGTGGAAGGCATCGATGACCGAGCAGCTCAACACCGGAAGCCACGACCTGCCCATCACCCCGGAGCTGGCCGCGTTCATGCGCACCGGCTGGGCCGACACCCGGCGCACCGGCGTGACCGCGCTGCCGATCGCTCCCTGGGCGGCCCGGCGCAGGGCGGCGCTGGCCGCGCGTTTCCCCGGTGAGCGGCTGGTCGTCCCGTCGGGCACGCTCAAGGTGCGCAGCAACGACAGCGACTACCGGTTCCGTCCGCACAGCGCGTACTCCTACCTGACGGGCGCGGGCGAGCCCGGCGACGTGCTGGTCATCGAGCCGTCCGGGCAGGCCGTGCTGTACGTGCGGCCGCGCTCGCCGCGCGAGGAGGGCGAGGAGTTCTACCGCGACCGCCGCTACGGCGAGTTCTGGGTGGGCCGCAGGCCCGACCTGGCCGAGGCGTCGGAGCTGTACCAGATCGAGTGCGCGCACATCCGCGACCTGCGCTCCGAGGGCCCGGCCCGGGTGCTGCGCGGCGTCGACGCCTCCGTCGACGCGCTGGTGCCGGCGGGCGGCCGCGACGCCGAGCTGGAGGTGTTCCTGTCGGAGATGCGGCTGGTCAAGGACGAGTGGGAGGTCGGCGAGCTGCAGTCGGCCGTGGACGCCACCGTGCGCGGCTTCGAGGACGTCGTGCGCGCCCTGCCCGCGGCCCTCGGCCACCCGCGCGGCGAGCGTTACCTGGAGGGCGTCTTCGGGCTGCGCTCGCGCCTGGAGGGGAACGCGGTCGGCTACGACAGCATCGTGGCCTCCGGCGCCCACGCCTGCGTGCTCCACTGGATCCGCAACGACGGCGCGCTGGCCGAGGGCGACCTGCTCCTGCTGGACGCCGGCGTCGAGACCGACACCCTCTACACCGCCGACGTCACCCGGACGTTCCCGCTGTCGGGCCGGTTCACCGCGGCGCAGCGGCAGGCGTACGAGCTGGTGCTGGCCGCCCAGGACGCCGGCATCGCGGCGCTGAAGCCCGGCGCGAGCTTCCGCGACTTCCACCTGGCGGCCATGCGCGTCATCTGCGAGGGCCTGCACGACTGGGGCCTGCTGAAGGACTCCCCCGACGCCCTCATGGAGTCGGGCCTGTACCGCCGCTACACGCTGTGCAGCAGCGGCCACATGCTCGGCCTCGACGTGCACGACTGCGCCAGGTCGCGGGCCGAGGTCTACCTCGACGGCGTGCTGGAGGAGGGCAACGTCCTGACGGTCGAGCCGGGCCTGTACTTCCAGCCCGACGACCTGACGCTGCCCGCCGAACTGCGCGGCATGGGCATCCGCATCGAGGACGACCTGGTGGTCACCGCCGAGGGCGCCACCCTGATGTCGAAGGCCCTCCCCCGCCACCCCGACGAGATCGAGTCCTGGATGAACGTCGTCCGCTCGTGACGGCCCGGTCACTTCTCGTGGCCGACTGACAAGGTGCGACCGGGGCTGGCATCGTGGGCTGGATCGCGGCGGGCCGGGCAGCCCGCCGCCGTGAGGAGTCCCCATGACCGCCGACCACCACCTCGCCGCCCCCACCACCCCGGACACCGGGGCGCCTCCACAGCCCCCCACCGAAGCTCCCACCGAAGCTCCCACCGAAGCTCCCACCGAAGCTCCCGCCGAGGCGGAGAGCGGCCGAGAGGCGGAGGGCGGCGGGACGGCGGCGGTGGGCGGGCGGTTCACACGGGGGCGGGTGCTCGGCGCGCTGGCGGCGATGCTGGCGGCGGCCGTCGCGGCCGCCGCCGTGCCGCAGTGGATCGACGCCTCCCGGGCCCAGGACGCGCTGGCCCGCCTGGAGCGCGAACGCGCCCTGCGCCTGGAGGTCTCCGGCGCCGCGAGCGCCTTCGGCCAGGCCCTGCTCAGCTACGACTACAAGGACCTCCAGAGCACCCGCTCGACCCTGTCCGCCCAGGCCACGGGCGACTTCCAGGCCACCTACGACGCGGCGTTCGGCGGCGCGACGTCCCAGGTGATCGTCAAGCTCAAGGCCGTCTCCCAGGCCAAGGTCCGCGAGGTCTACCTGGCCGACGCCGACGCCGACGCCGACGCCGACGCGGCCACCGCGCACGCCATCGTCGTCGTGGACCAGCAGGTGAACACCGCGCAGGCGATTCGCTCGGTGAAGGATTCGCACCTTAAGATCACGCTTGTGAAGCAGAAGGGCGCCTGGAAGGTCCAGGACGTGACCGTGCTCGGCGCGGCCTCGCAGGACCAGCACAAGCTCGACGACCCCGCGGCGAAGAAGGACTGACGATCGTCCCCCTGGCGATGGGCGGCCGCCCCGAAGAGGTGCGCGCCCCCGAGACGTGGCTGACCGAGGCCGAGCGCGAACGCGCCGACCGGTTCGTCTTCCCCGCCGACCGCGCCTGTTTCGTCGCGGCCCACCTGCTCGTCCGCCTGTGCGCCGCGGCCGTGCTGGATCTGCCGCCGGAGGGGCTGACCCTGCTGCAGCACTGCGAGGTGCACGGCCCCGGCCACGGCAGGCCGTACCTGCGCGAGGCCCCCGAGCTGGGCGTGAGCTTCAGCCACACCCGCGGCTACGTGTGCGCCGCGGCCGGCCCCGGCCGGGTCGGCGTGGACGCCGAGCACGTGCCGACGGGCCCGCTGAACGAGGGCCTGGCCGACCACGCGCTCACGCCCGCCGAACGCGCCCTGGTGACCGGCAACGACGATCTGATCCGCCACTGGACCCGCAAGGAGGCCCTGGTCAAACGCGGCGAGCTCACCCTGGACGAGCTGCGCACGACCGGCGTCGACCCGCTGCCGGTCGGCCACCTGCTGGAATGGCGGGCCGCCCCGGACATCAGGGTCGCCGTCGTCACCGACACGCCGGCCGAGCGGATTCCCGTCCCGCGCTCTGAGGGCCCGGTCAGCGGCGGCGGGTCGGGGTGGGGTCGAGGAAGACCAGGGTGACGCCGGAGAAGCGGTCGCGCAGCCGCCGGTCGATCTCGTCGCAGGCGATCTCCACGCCCGCCGCGCTCGCCTCGTCCCGGAAGTCGATCTTCGCGGCGATCATGATGGAGCCCGGCCCGATCATCATCGTCAGCAGCTCGACCACGTCGTCCACCTCGGGCTGGGCCAGCAGCACCGCGCGGATGCCGACCTCGATCTGCCTGGGGGCGGCCTGGCCGATCAGCAGCGACAGGTTCGACTGGATCAGGATGAGCGCGACCACCAGCAGGAGCAGGCCGATGGCGACCGAGGCCGCGCCGTCCCACAGGGCCGAGCCGGACAACTGCGAGCCGAGCAGCCCGAGCGCCGCGATCACCAGGCCCACCAGCGCGGCGGCGTCCTCGAACAGGACGGCCTTGAGCGCGGTGTCGGACGTGATCCGCACCAGCCGCGCCGGATGCACCTTGTACCGGCCGGCCTCGGCGCGCAACTGCGAGTACGCCTTCGTGAACGAGATGCCCTCGATCACGAACGAGACGGCCAGCACGACGTAGGACGGCGTGAGGTTGCCCAGCTTCTCGCCGTGGCTGATCTCGTGCAGCCCGTGGGTGACGGAGAACCCCGCCCCGCCGACCAGCGTCGCGACCGCCGCCATCATCGCCCAGAAGAACCCCGCCTTGCCGTAGCCGAACGGGTGGCGCTCGTCGGGCGGCTTGCCCGCCCGGCGTACGGAGACCAGCAGCAGCAGTTCGGTCATCGTGTCGGCGGCCGAGTGGGCCGCCTCGGACAACATCGCGGCCGAGCCGCCGATCAGCCCCGCGACGAGCTTGGCCAGGGCGATGGTCAGGTTCGCGGCGCCCGCGACCAGCACGGTCGCCAGGCTCTCCCCCGACTTCTCCTCCATCAGATCACTGTACGGCGGCCCTCGCGGCGGCCCCCCCGCAGGTAGCCGCATCGTCGGAGGCGTGCGATAGATTGGGGATCATGAGCGCGCCCCGCTGGCTTTCCCCCGCCGAACAGCGTGCCTGGCGTACGCATCTCGCGCTGCACAAGCTGCTCATGCACCGCCTCGACCGCGAGCTGCAGGAGCACCAGCTCTCGCTGAACGACTACGAGATCCTGGTCAACCTCTCCGAGAGCCCCGAGCGGCGCATGCGGATGAGCGACCTGGCCGACGCCACGATCCAGTCGCGCAGCAGGCTGTCGCACCAGATCTCCCGCATGGAGGCCAAAGGGCTGGTCACCAGGGAAGACTGCCGCGACGACCGGCGCGGCACGTTCGCCGTCCTGACCGACGAGGGCTGGGCGACGATCCAGCGGGTGGCGCCCGACCACGTCGCGAGCGTGCGCGAGCATTTCGTCGACCGGCTCACCGACGACCAGCTGGAGGCGCTGGAGCAGGCGTTCGGTCCCATCGTCGAGCACCTGAAGAAGCTGCGCTGAGGCCCAACCGATATCGGCGACGGCTCACCGGCGTTCCCGGGCGCTCGCTACGATCCGCTCATGCTCCGAAAGCTGCTGATCGTTGTCGTGCTCGCGCTGATGCCGGCCTGCTCCGCGGGGGGCGGCGGGGGTGACGAGCTCCCCGCCGGGCCCGAGGTGATGAAGAAGTCCGCGGAGGCCATGAAGGCCGTCAGGTCGGCCGGTTTCTCGATCGCCACGGAGGGCAAGCCCAACGTGCCGCTCAAGAAGGCCGACGGCAGGCTCACCTCGGCGGGCGACGCCGATGGCACGATCACGCTGGAGGTGCTGGGCACCCTGCAGGAGATCACCTTCGCCCTGATCGGCGACACCGTGCACTTCAAGGGGCCGACCGGCGGCTTCCAGACGATGACCAGGCAGCAGCTCGCCCAGTTCTACGACCCGTCGGTGATCCTCGACCCGGGCAAGGGCATCGCGCAGCTGCTCGCCTCGGCGACCGACCCCACGGTGGAGGCGGTCGAGGACGGCTCGTACCGGGTGGCCACGACGTTCTCCGGGCAGGTCGTCGGGCAGATCGTCCCGGGCGTCACGCAGGGCGTCAACGGCAAGGTCTGGGTCGACAAGGCCAGCAGCAGGCTCACCAAGGCGAGCCTGCCGCTGCAGAACGGCACGGTGACGGTGACGTTCAGCGACTACGACGCGCCGGTCACGATCACGCCGCCGCCGTCCGGATGAGCCCGGTGAGCCGGAACGTCCCGGCCGACCGCGGCCGCCGGGTCGCGCTCGGCGCGGGCGGCGCGGTGGTGCTGCTGGCCGCGCTCGACGCCTACGTGGTCGTGACGGTCCTGATGGACATCGCCCACGACGTCGGCGTGCCGCAGAACCACCTGGAGCGGGTCACGCCGGTCGTCACCGGGTTCCTGCTCGGCTACGTCGCCGCGATGCCGCTGCTCGGCCAGCTCTCCGACCGTTACGGCCGGCGGCCGCTGATCCACGCCTGCCTGGCGGCGTTCGCGCTCGGCTCGGTGCTGACCGCGCTGGCGGCCGGTGAGGCGATGGTGGTGTCGGGCCGTACGGTGCAGGGCGTGGCGGGCGGGGCGCTGCTGCCGATCACGATGGCGCTGATCGGCGACCTGTGGGAGGCGCGCGACCGGCCGCTCGCGCTGGGCGCGGTGGGCGCGGCGCAGGAGCTGGGCAGCGCCCTTGGCCCCCTGTACGGCGGCGTGCTGGCGCTGGTCCCGCCGGTCGCCGTGGCGGGCGTGGAGCTGGGCGGCTGGCACGCCATCTTCTGGGTCAACGTGCCCCTCGCCGCCCTGGCCGCCGTCGCCGTGCAGCGTACGGTCCCGGCCCGGCCGCCCTCCGGCACGGCCCGCGTCGACGTCGTCGGCGGCGCCCTGCTGGCGCTGGCGCTGGCCCTCCTGGTCGTCGGCCTGTACAACCCCGATCCGGCCACGACCGTGCTGCCGCCGTGGGGTCCGCCGGTGATCGCGGCCGGGGCGGTGGCGGGCGGCGTCTTCGTCTGGTGGGAGATCCGCTCCCCCGTCCGGCTGCTCGACCTGTCGGCCGCCCGCAAGTCGCCGCTGCTGGCGACGCTGGGCGTGAGCTTCCTGGCGGGCGCGGCGCTGCTGGTGACGATGGTCTTCGTGCAGTTCACCGCCCAGACGCTGCTGGACAAGGACGCCCTGGGCGCGGCGCTGGTCCTGGCCCGGTTCCTCGGCGCGCTGGCCGTGGGCGCGCTGCTCGGCGGCATGCTGGCCCGGCGGGCCGGCGAACGCGCGGTGGCGGTGCCCGGCCTGCTGATCGCCGCGGCCGGATACTGGCTGATGAGCCGCTGGCCGCTCGACCTGGCCGGCGCGGGCCTGGCCGTGGACGCCGACCTGGTCGTGGCGGGGCTCGGCCTCGGCCTGGTGATCGCGCCGGTCTCGTCGGCGGTCCTGCGGGTCAGCCCGGCCGTCCAGCACGGCGTCGCCTCGGCGGCGGTCGTGGTGGCCAGGATGATGGGCATGCTCGTCGGCGTGGCGGGCGTGTCGGCGTGGGGGTTCCACCGGTTCCAGTCGCTGACCGCGAACCTGGACACGCCGCTGCCGTTCGGCGTGGACGCGCAGACCTACCAGCGGCGGCTGGCCGACTACCTGGCCCAGGTCGATGCCGCCCTGCACGTCGAGTACACCGAGATGTTCCTGCTCACGGCGTTCGTCTGCCTGCTGGGGGCGGCGGTGGCGCTGCTCATGCCGCGCCGCGCCCTGCCGGAGGCGGCGCCCGCCCTCGCGGACGCCGCCCCCGACCCCGAACACTGACCGTGAATCAGGTGGCGCCGCCGGTCAGGGCGACAGGCGGTGCAGGTCGCGGGGGAAGGCGGTGGTCTGGCGGATGTTGGCGGCGCCGGTCAGCCGGGCCGTCCAGCGTTCCAGGCCGAGGGCGAACCCGCCGTGCGGCGGCATCCCGTACCGGAACGCCTGGAGGTAGCCCTCGTACGGCTGCACGTCCCCGTCCAGGGCCTGGACGTAGTCGTCGTACCGGTGCAGGCGCTGGCCGCCGGTCACCAGCTCCAGGCCCCTGAACAGCAGGTCGAAGCCGTTGGAGTAGCCCGGTCTGGCCGGGTCGGGATGGGTGTAGAACGGCCGCTTGGACATCGGGTAGCCGGTGACGAACAGGAACTCCGACCCGTGCTCGCGCAGCGCCCAGTCCGACAACCAGCGTTCCTGGGCCGGTGACAGGTCGGGCTCGTCCTCGCCGGTCAGCCGCTGTGCCTCGGTGAAGTGCACGGCCGGGATCTCGGCGGGCACGGCGGGCAGCACGGCCCCGGCCGCCTCGACGGCGGACGCGGCCCGGCGGCGCACCGACTCCACCATGCCGGCGACGACCTCCCGCAGCACGGCCATCACGTCCCGGTGGTCGGCCACGAAGCCCAGCTCGGCGTCGAGGCTGGTGTACTGGGCCAGGTGGCGGACGGTGTCGTGCGGCTCGGCGCGGAAGACCGGCCCGACCTCGTAGACCCGCTCGAACACCCCGACCATCGTCTGCTTGTAGAACTGCGGCGACTGCGCGAGGTAGGCGCGGCGGCCGAAGTAGTCGATGCCGAAGACGTTCGCGCCGGACTCGGTGGCCGAGGCCACGATCTTGGGCGTGTGGATCTCGGTGAACCCGAGGCCGTCCAGCGTCTCGCGGAACCCGGCCACGCTCGCCGCCGAGATCTCCAGCGGCGCCCGCAGCAGCGGATGCCGCAGTGCGACGGGCGCGTGGTCGAGGACCGTCGGCAGCGTGGCGGCCACGACCGGCCGGTAGAGGTCGAACGGCGGCGCCTGGGCGGGCTCGGCCAGGACCTCGATCTCCGGGCCGGTCAGCTCGACCCCGCCCGGCGCCTGCTCGGCCGGGGTCACGGTGCCGGTGACCCGGACGACGCTCTCCTCCGGCGGCAGCTCCCCGTCCGCGCTGACCACCTGGGCCAGCCCGGCACGGTCGCGTACGACCAGGAAGGAGACGGATTTCAGGTGCCGGCGGCGATGGACCCAACCGGCGATCGTCACTCGTCGGCCGGCGTGCTCAGCGAGCGACGCCGACAGGACACGAGAGATCATTACAGCTCCTCTGCAGGAAATGCATGACCCCTTGGGAGTGCGGGGGAGAAGGGAGCTCCCGGTGCCACCGCACTTTCGCCGCCCGCGAGGGGCGGCCTCCACGACCCGATGACGAGGGTCAGCCGGCGGGGCATTTCCTCCCCGCACTCGGGAGTGTCTTCACCAGCGGACACGGGACCGCCTTCACAGCTGCCGGCGGCTCTCTGGGCCCGTGCGGCCCGCTGGCTACTCGTCTCCGTCCACGTGTTGCCGTAGATGATACGGCAACGCCGTTACTTGTCCTTCTTGGGGCGCTTCTCGCGGATCTTCATCGTGACGTCGATCGGCGACCCGGCGAACCCGAACTCCTCTCGGATGCGCCGCTCGATGAAGCGCCGGTAGGTGTCCTCCAGCCAGCCGGAGGTGAACAGCACGAACTTGGGCGGCTCGACGGACGCCTGCGTGGCGAACAGGATCTTCGGCTGCTTGCCACCCCGGACGGGCGGCGGCGTCGCGTGCACCAGCTCGGTGAGGAACGCGTTGAGCCGCGCCGTCGGCACCCGGGTGGACCAGGAGTCGAGCGCCTTCTCCAGCGCCGGCACCAGCCGGTCCATGTGACGGCCGGTCTTGGCGGAGATGTTCACCCGCAGCGCCCACGGGGTGCGCACGAGCTGCCGGTCGATCTCCTTCTCCAGGTAGTAGCGGCGGTCTTCGTCGACGAGGTCCCACTTGTTGAAGGCCACCACCATGGCCCGCCCCGACTCGATCACCAGGCCGATGATCCGCAGGTCCTGCTCGGTGAGCGGCTCGCTGGCGTCGATCAGCACGATCGCCACCTCCGAGCGCTCCAGGGCGGCGCGGGTGCGCATGGCCGCGTAGAAGTCGGCGCCCTGCAGCTCGCGGTCGCGCCGCCGGATGCCGGCGGTGTCGACGAAGCGCCAGGTGCGCCCGCCCAGCTCGATCAGCTCGTCGACCGGGTCGCGGGTGGTGCCCGCCATCGGGTCGACCAGCACCCGCTCCTCGCCCGCCAGCTTGTTGAGCAGCGAGGACTTGCCCACGTTGGGCTTGCCGAGCAGCGCCACGCGGGCCGGGCCGCGCTCGCCGCCGAAGGTCACCTGCGGCGTCTCGGGCAGCGCGTCGAGCACCACGTCGAGCAGGTCGCCGCTGGAGCGGCCGTGCAGCGCGGAGACCGGGTAGGGCTCGCCCAGGCCGAGCGCCCACAGCGCGGCGGCCTCCAGCTCCAGCTGCTGGTTGTCGACCTTGTTGGCGGCCAGGAGCACCGGCTTGCCCGACTGGCGCAGCACCGCGCCCACGATCTCGTCGGCGTCGGTGGCGCCCACGGTGGCGTCGACCACGAACACGATCACGTCGGCCAGCTCGACGGCGACCTGGGCCTGCTCGGCGATGCGCAGGTTCATGCCGGTGGCGTCAGGGTCCCAGCCGCCGGTGTCGACGACGGTGAAGCGGCGGCCGCGCCAGTTGGCGTCGTAGGTGACGCGGTCGCGGGTGACGCCCGGAACGTCTTCCACGACTGCCTCGCGGCGGCCGATGATGCGGTTGACCAGCGTGGACTTGCCCACGTTGGGGCGGCCCACGATGGCCACGACCGGCAGAGGCGTGGTGTCGCCGTGCTCGGTGACTTCCAGCTCGTCGAGGTCAGCCTCGACCCAATCCCCCGTTGACATGCTTGTTCATCCTTAGGTGAGTACCGCACCTGGAGGTCAGGTGCGCTCCTTGACCAGCCTCAGCACCTCCGCGATGACCTCTTCGAGGTTCAGCGCGGTGGTGTCGAGCTCGACGGCGCCATCCGCCATCGAGAGTGGGTCCGTCTTACGTGTCGAGTCCAGGGTGTCACGCCGCTCCATGGCGGCCTGCTGCGCCTCCACCGTCGAGCCGGCCAGCTCGGCGCTCCTGCGCCGGGCGCGGGCCTCGGCGCTGGCCGTCAGGTAGACCTTGACAGGCGCGTCGGGGCAGACGACCTTGCCGATGTCGCGGCCCTCGACCACGATGTCACCAGCGCCGGCGATCTCCCGCTGCAGCGCGACCAGCCGCCTGCGCACCTCGGGGACGGCGGCCACGGCGGAGACCGAGCCGGTCACCTCGGCCTCCCGGATGGGCCCGCCCACGTCGACGCCGTCGACCAGGATCGTCGGCCCCTCGGGGTCGGTGCCGGAGACGATGGACGGCTCGCCGCAACGGGCCGCGACCGCCTCGGGATCGGCCAGGTCGACGCCCTGCCGGAGCATCCACCACGTCATCGCCCGGTACATGGCCCCGGTGTCGAGGTAACGCAGGCCCAGCGCACGGGCGACCCCGCGCGACACGCTCGACTTGCCCGACCCCGAAGGACCGTCCATGGCGACGACCAGACCGGACACGGCCTCTCCCTCTTCACGTGTGTTTCCCCAACCTGAAGAGGCTACCGCCTCCGGTCAGTCCGCGATCCAGCTCCCGTGGAAGCCGAGCGGGACCCTGGCCGGCAGGTGCACGACCGCGACCGGCTCGCCGGTGAAGTCCTGGGCCGAAAGGATCACCAGGTCGGCCGCTCCCCTGGCCGGGTCGTTGACGTAGGTGAGCAGGTAGCCGTCGTCCTCTGCGGCGCCGGAGGGCACGAAGACCGGCTCCCCCACGTACGCGCCGCGCCCGAACCGCCGCGCCTCCTGCGTGCCGCGTTCCAGGTCGTGCTTGATGAGCGTGTTGTCGAACGCCTCGTCCGGCAGGTCCTCCAGCTCGGCGGCCGGGTAGATCACGTCGTGCAGGTCGGCGGCGGCCGAGGTGTAGCCGTAGCGGTACGGGCCGCCGGTGCGGCGCTCGTCGATGCGGGGGAACTCCTGGGGGCGGTCGTCCAGGCGGGTGGTGGTGACCCGGCCCGCGCCGGGGTCGATGCGCCACCGGTCGAGCGTGGGCGCGCCGCCCAGGTCGAGCCGGGCGTCCACGAACCGCTTGGGGTAGCGGACGACGTCCACCACGACCTGGTCGCCGTCGTCGTAGGCGTTGAGGGTGTGGAAGACCCAGCAGGGGTCGATCTCCACCCACTGCACGTCGCCGGTCTCGCGGGAGAGCAGGCCGAGCCGGGCGGGCCGGGCGTCGTCCCACGCGTACGGGAGCGGCGCGCCGCGCTCGGCGTGGGCCATGCTGAGCGTGACCGGCAGGTCGTAGATCACGACGTGCCGGCGGGTCAGCGCGAAGTCGTGCAGCATCGGGCGGTCGGCGACGGGGATGTCCCTGACCTGGGCCACCACGCCCTTGGGGTCGATCACGATGTGCTGATGGTGGTCCCAGCCGGCGAAGTAGGCCATCGCGTGCAGCTCGCCGGTGACCGGGTCGAGGTGGGTGTGGGCGGCGTACCCGCCGGGCAGGCCGCCGACGAAGTCGCACGCGCCGACCGTGTCGAGCTCGTAGCTCAGCTCGTACGGCAACCCGCCCGCCTCGACGGTCGCGAACGTGCGCCCGGCGATGCCGATGACGTGCGTGTTGGCCGCGAAGTCCATGCCCGCGTGCACCGGGCCCGGCGCCGGCGGCTCGCCCAGCCGGCGGGCCACCTCGGCGTTGCGCACCCACCGGTTGCGGTACCACTCGGCCCGCCCGCCGCGCAGCCGCACGCCGTGGACCATGCCCTCCCCCATGAACAGGTGGGTGGCGGCCGGGTCGTCGAGGCTGAGCGGGTTGGGGCCGTTGCGCAGGTAGCGGCCGTCGAGCTCGGCGGGGATGCGGCCGGTGACCTCCAGGTCGAAGGCCGTGATCTCCTCCGTCGCGGGTGCGAATCCGTTGCGGAAGGGGGTGCTGGTCATCGTGCGCTTCCTCTCAGGTCAGGAACGGCGTGAGCACGGAGGTGTAGAGCAGCCGGTAGCGCCGCTCCGCCTCGGCGCTGTCGAAGAAGCCGGAGATCTCCAGGCTCACCGCGCCGTGGATCGCCATCCACAGCACGTCGGCTATCTCGCCGGCGGCGGCCCCGCGCAGCCGTCCGGCCTCCAGGCAGGCGGCCACGGCCTCGACCAGGATGTCGAAGGTCCGCCGGCCGGCCGCGACCGCGTCGGGGGCGGGCTGGAAGCCGTGCATCGCGTTCTGGAACATGACCCGGTAGTAGTCGGGCTCGTCCAGCGCGTACTCGCGGTAGGCCGCCAGGCCCGCGTGCAGCGCCGGGAGCGGGTCCTCCTCGGCGGGGACGGCCAGCAGGCGCGCCTCCAGCCGGGCGAAGCCCTCCAGCCACAGCGCCTCGCTGAGGCCGTCCTTGCCGCCGAAGAGGGTGTAGATCACCTTCGTGGAGCAGCCGACCTCGCCGGAGATGCGCCGGACGGTGAGCGCCGCCGGGCCCTCGGCGACGAGCAGGTGTTTGGCGGCGTCGAGGATGGCCGTCCTGACCACGCTCTGGCCTTCCTGCTGGGCTTGCCGGTACGCGGTGACCGCCATGTGAGTAACACCGTTTCTTGTCGGTAACGCTGTTACCGACCTTTGTACGCCTCCTGCGTCCCGCCGTCAATGCCGCCGGCGAGGAGTAAGGGCGTCCGCCCAGGTAAGGAGGTCCGGCGTGACGGAGACGAACCGAGCGCGGGTCACGGTCGTGGTGGCCACCAGGGATCGGGTCAGAACGCTGGCCCGGACGATCCCCCGCCACCCCAGGCCGGTGATCCTCGTCGACAACGGCTCCTCCGACGGGACCGCCGGGTTCGTTCGCAAGCACTTCCCCGACGTCCAGGTGGTCGAGGCGGGGGCCAATCTGGGCGCGCCGGGCCGCAACGTCGGCGTGCGCCTGGCCGAGACGCCCTACGTCGCCTTCGCCGACGACGACTCCTGGTGGGCGCCCGGCGCCCTGGAGCTGGCCGCCGACGTGCTGGACGCCCATCCCCGCCTGGCCGTTCTGGGCGCGCGCGTGCTGGTCGGGCCGCAGGAGCGGCTGGACGCGGTGTCGGAGGCGATGCGCGACTCACCGCTCGGCGTCGAGGACGACCTGCCGGGGCCGAGCGTGCTGGGCTTCCTGGCCTGCGGGGCCGTCGTGCGCAGGGAGGCGTTCCTGGAGGCGGGCGGCTTCGACGACGTGATCTTCTTCTTCGGCGAGGAGGAACGGCTGGCCGTGGACCTGGCCGCGCGCGGCTGGGGGCTGGCCTACGTGGACGACGTCGTCGCCCACCACCACCCCTCCCCCGCCCGCGACCCGCGCGGCAGGCAGGCGCTGGCGGCGCGCAACGCCGTGCTGACCGCCGTGCTGCGCCGTCCCTGGCCGGTGGTGGCGCGCCGGTCCCTGGAGGCGCTGCTGGGCGGTCCGGCGGGCCGGGAGGGGCTGCGCACCGCCGTACGGCGGCTGCCCAGGGCCCTGGCCGCCCGGCGCGGCCTGCCGGTCGCCGTGGAACGCGCCCGCCGCAGGCTGGAACGCGCGGCCGGCTGACGCCGTGGGCGGGGGCTCGGCGCCCGCCCGTCGCGTCGTGCTCAGTGTCCCCGGTCAGGGAACGTCAGGGGACCTGCCAGCCGCGTTCGCGCAGGGCGTCGGCGAGCGGGGAGGCCGCGTCCGGCTGGACCCACAGCTCCGCGATGCCCAGGGGCAGCCCGGGCGCGTGCTCCAGCCGCACGTCCTCGACGTTGACGCCGACCTCGTCGCACACCTGGAACAGCCGCGCCAGCTGGCCGGGACGGTCACCGATGACCACCTGGACGACCACGTACGCGGGAGCGGGGCCGCCGTGCTTGCCGGGGATGCGCCCGTGCCCGGCGACGCCGCGCTTGAGGAGCTGGGTGAGGTCGCCGCTCGCGGTGCCGTCGCCCTCGGCCAGGGAGCGCAGCGCGGTCGCGGCCTCGGCCAGGTCGCGGGAGACCGCCTCCAGCACCTCGGCGACCGGGGTCGCGTTGCCCGACAGGATGCCGAGCCAGAGCCCGGGGTCGCCGCCCGCGATCCTGGTCACGTCGCGCACCCCCTGCCCGGCCAGGCCGAGCGCGACCTCGGTGGCGTCGGCCAGGCGGGCCGCCACGGCCGAGGCGGCGACGTGGGGGGCGTGCGAGACGACGGCGACCGCGCGGTCGTGCTCCTCCGCGCCCACCTCGACGGGGTTGGCGCCGCACAGCTCGACCAGCTTGAGCACCGCCGCCCTGGCGTCGTCGGCGGCCTCGCCGGTCGGGCAGAGCGCCCATGGCCGGCCGAGGAACAGGTCGGCCCTGGCCGCGCCCGGACCGGACTTCTCCCGCCCGGCCAGCGGGTGGGAGGCGACGTAGGTCGTCAGGTCGCAGCCGAGCCGCGCGGCCATGCGGATGGGCTCGGCCTTGACGCTGGCGACGTCGGTGTAGAAGCGGGCCACGCCGCGGCTCTGCAGCTTCAGCAGCTCGTCGGCCACGTGTGCCGGGGGCACCGCGATGACCGCCAGGTCGACCTGCCCGGCGGGCAGCCGCTCCGGCTCCCACTCCTCGCCCGCGCCCAGTTCCCTGGCCAGCCGCACGGCGGCCGCGTCACGGTCGGCGAGCAGCACGCGCACGTCGTGCTTGCGCAGCGCCAGGGCCGCCGAGGTGCCGATGAGACCGGTGCCGACGACGAGCACGGTACGGAGTTCCGAGGCCATATCGATGTCCTGATTTATCGGGCTAGTGAGAGTGTTGCCTGCCGTGTCCGTCAGGCACGTGCCGCACGACGATCCGGCTCACGCCGGTCGCCTACTGGGCGATGTCCTGCCGCAGCGCCACCGCGCCCCGAAGATACACATGCTGCATCTCTGCCCGCGGACGGTCGGTCTCCACATGCGCCATCAGGCGCACCACGCGCGGCAGCGCCCCCGGCACGCCGATCTCGGTGCAGCAGATCAGCGGCACGTCGTGGAAACCCAGCTTGCGGGCCGCGAGGGCGGGGAACTCGGAGGTCAGGTCGGGGGTGGCGGTGAACAGCACGCTGATCACGTCGTCGGTGGTCAGGCTGTTGCGCTCCATGATCGCCTGGACCAGCTCGGTCGTCCCCTGGATGATCGAGTCGCGGTCGTCGGCATCCACCTGGATCGCCCCGCGGATCGCCCGCACCATGCGCCCTGTTCCCCTTCCATAGCGGGAGAGCCCGTGCGGAGATGCGCACGGGCCCCTGCGTTCCGGCCAGATTACAGCTTCACGGCCGCGTAAAGCTCGCCGACCTCCTTCAGGCTCAGCGCGCGGACCGTGCCGGCCTTGGTGCGGCCCAGCTTCACCGGACCGAACTCGATCCGGGCCAGGTCGATCACCCGGTGACCGGCCTCCTCCAGCATGCGCCGCACGACGTGCTTGCGGCCCTCGTGCAGCACCACCTCGACCAGCGCCTGCTGGCCGTGCTCCTGGACGATGGCGAAGCTGTCGGCCTTGGCGATGCCGTCCTCCAGCTCGATGCCCTGCTTGAGCCTGCGGCCCAGGTCGCGCGGGATCGGCCCCGGCACCTTGGCCCAGTACTTCTTCTGCACCCCGTAGCTCGGGTGCGTCAGCCGGTTGGCCAGCTCGCCGTCGTTGGTGAGCAGCAGCAGGCCCTCGGTCTCGGTGTCGAGCCGGCCGACGTGGAACAGGCGGGGAGCCAGCTCCTCGACGTAGTCGGCCAGGCACGGGCGGCCCTGCGGGTCGTCCATGGTGGACACGACGCCGATCGGCTTGTTGAGTGCGTAGTAGACGAGGTCGGGGGCGGTCGGGATGCGCTTGCCGTCGACGTGGATGACCTGGGCGGCGGGGTCGACCTTGGCGCCGAAGCGGCGCACGACCTGGCCGTTGACCGTGACGCGGCCGTCGCCGATCATCTCCTCGCAGGCGCGCCTGCTGGCCACGCCCGCCTGGGCGAGCACCTTCTGCAGGCGAACGCCGTTGGGCACCTCGGTGGTGTCGCGCTCGTCGGTGTAGTCGTCGTCGTAGAAGGCACGGTCGCGCAGCGGCTGACGGGCGGCCTTGACGCGCCTGGCCTGGGGGCTTTCGGCGCCGGCCGTACGACGTCCGCCGCCGAGCGTCTGCACGTCGTCGCGCCTCGGGGTGCGCGGCTGCTGCCCGCGGGGGTTGTCCTCGCGCCTGCCGAAACGGGCGCGGGTGTTGCCGGCGGAGGCGGACCTGGGAGCGTCGTCCCTGCGCCCGCCGCGGTCGGCACGGAAGCCGCCGCGCTCCTGACGCTCGCCGTCGCCGCCACGCACGGGACGCCCGTCGCCACGGGAGCCGGCGTAACCGCCACGCTCCCCGCGCCGCTCGCCCGCGTAGCCGCCGCGGCCCGCGGAGGATCCGCCACGACCGCCGGAGAACCCACCGCGGCCGCCGGAGAACCCACCGCGCTCGCCCGAGAAGCCACCGCGCTCGCCGGAGCCGCCACGGTCGCCCGAGTATCCGCCGCGCTCGCCCGAGTACCCGCCGCGCTCGCCACCGGCGTAGCCGCCGCGCTCACCGCGCCGGTCGCCGCCGTAGCCGCCGCGCCGGTCGTCGCCGAACCTGCCCCGGTCGCCGGACCGGGAAGCCCCGCCGAAGCCCTCACCACGCGGCCGGTCCCCGCCCTCACGACGCGGACGCTCGAAACCGCCCTCGCGGCGGGGACGGTCGAATCGGTCGCCGCCCTCACGCCGGGGACGGTCGAAACGGTCGCCGCCGCGCGGGCCGCGGTCACCGCGGTCGTCACGGGGACGGTCGTCGCGGAAGCGGTCGCCGCGGTCGCCACCGGCGGGCCGGTCGGCGCGCTGGTAGCGGTCGTCGCGGTCGCCACGCGCCGGACGGTCCGCGCGGTCGCCGCGCGAGTAGCCGTCACGGTCGCCACCGGAACGCCCGAAGCGGTCACCACCGGAAGCGGGACGACCGGAACGTTCACCACCGAAGCCGGGACGACCCGAACGGTCACCCCCGAAGCCGGAGCGCTCGCCGCCGGAGCGACCCGAACGGTCACCACTGAAGCCGGAGCGGTCGCCGCCGGAGGTGGGGCGGCCGGAGCGGTCGCCGCCGCGGAAGCCGGAGTCCTGGCGGGGTCGGTCGTCGCGGTCGCCGAAGCGGGCGCGGGCGCCGCCGCGGTCGGCGCGAAGGGAGTCGCGGCGGGGGTCGTCCCCGCCGAAGCCGCCGCCGGAGCCGTCGCGGCGGTTGTCGTCGGAGCGGAAGGCGGGACGCCCGCCGCGGCCGGAGCCGCCGGTACGTCCACGACCGCGTCCATCACCGGACGGGGTGCTGCGCCTGTTGATCACTTTGTTGTCTCCTCGAGGTTCTCCACGTCGTCGGGGAGGAAGGGGGCGAGCTCGGGAAGCTCGCTCAGGTCCCGCAGTCCCAGACGTTCCAGGAAGTATGAGCTTGTCCGGTAGAGCACTGCCTGGCTCTCCGGGTCGGTGCCGGCCTCCTCGACCAGCCCCCTGGCGACGAGCGTCCGCATGACGCCGTCGCTGTTGACGCCGCGTACGGCGGCGACACGGGCGCGGCTCACCGGTTGCCGGTAGGCCACGACCGCGAGGGTCTCCAGCGCGGCCTGGGTCAGCCGCGTCTGCTGGCCGTCGCGGACGAACCGCTCGACCAGCGCCGCGCAGTCGGCCCGCGTGTAGAAACGCCAGCCACCCGCGACTTCCCGCAGATCAAAACCCCGTCCGGCGGCCGTATATTCCGCCGCCAGCCCCCTGAGTGCCGCCGCGACCTCGTGGGTGGGGCGCTCCAGCACCTGGGCCAGCGTGATCTCGGCGACGGGCTCGTCGACGACCATCAGGATGGCCTCCAGGACCGCCTCAAGAGCGGGCCCCTCCCGCTGAACGTTCTCCTCCGGGCCCTGCTGGCCTTCCTCCCGGTCGGCGGCGGTGTCCGAGGGCCGCTCGGGGCCCGCGGAAGGCGACTCGGTCAAGGACGACTCGGGCGACGGCGACTCGGGGGCCGGCGACTCAGGGGCCGGCGACTCGGGCGACGGCGAGGGCTTCGGCGGCGCGACCGGCGATTCGGGGCCGGCGGGCAGGGCGGACGCCTCCTCCGGCGAGGACGGCTGGACGAGGGAGCCCGGGAGCGTCATCCAGGCGGGCAGCGGCGACCCCGAGTCGGGGGCCTTGCGGGGGCCCGGCAGGGGGTTGGGGTTGTCAGTCATTCGATGGTTTCTCCGCGGATTCCTCGTAGTCGTCCCCCACCGCGACGTCGCCGTCGTCGGCGCCCGTCCAGGTCACGTGGAGCTCTCCCAGCGCCTCGACCTGCTCGAACGTCACCGCGGACTCCCGGAACAGCTCCAGCACGGCCAGGAAGCGGGCGATGACCTGGAAGGTGCCCTCGCAGTCGGCCGTCAGCGCGCGGAAGGTGGCCCGGCGCAGCCTGCGCAGGTGCATGACCAGGATGGCCGCCTGCTCCTTGACGCTGGCCAGCGGCTGGTAGATGTGGCCGACGCTGACGGTGGGCGGCAGTTTCGGGGTGAACGCCTTGGCCGCGATGCGGGCGAGCTGGTCAGGCCCGATGCCGAGGATGAGCTCGGGCAGCAGGTTGGCGAACTGCGGCTCCAGCGACACCGTGCGGGGGAAACGCAGGCTCTCCTCGGCCATCCGCCCCGCGAAGACCTTCGCGACCTCCTTGTACGCCTTGTACTGCAGCAGCCGGGCGAACAGCAGGTCTCTGGCCTCCAGGAGCGCGAGGTCCTCTTCGTCCTCCACCTCGCCGGACGGCAGCAGCCGGGCCGCCTTCAGGTCGAGCAGCGTGGCCGCGACCAGCAGGAAGTGGCTGGTCTGGTCGAGGTCCCACTCCGGGCCCTTGGACCGGATGTAGGCGATGAACTCGTCGGTGACCTTGGAGAGCGAGACCTCGGTGATGTCGAGCTTGTGCTTGGCGATCAGGCCGAGGAGCAGGTCGAAGGGGCCTTCGAAGACGTCCAGGTGTACCTGGAAGCGTTGGGGGGCCTCGGTCTGCTCTGCGGTCACCTGGCCATTGTCGCAGGAGCCGGCCAGCGCGAGAGCACCTCGCGGGCCAGTTCGCGGTAGGCGTTGGCGCCGAGGGACGACGGGTCGAAGGTGGTGATCGGCTCGCCGGCGACGGTGGCGTCGGGGAAGCGGACCGTACGGTTGATCACCGTGTGGAACACCTTGTCGCCGAACGCCTCCACCACGCGGGCCAGCACCTCGCGGCCGTGCAGGGTACGGGCGTCGTACATGGTGGCGAGCAGGCCCTCGATCTCGAGGTCTTCGTTGAGCCGCTCCTGGACCTTGGAGATGGTGTCCATGAGCAGCGCCACGCCGCGCAGGGCGAAGAACTCGCACTCCAGCGGCACCATGACGCCGTGGGCGCAGGTCAGCGCGTTGATGGTGAGCAGGCCGAGCGACGGCTGGCAGTCGATGAGGCAGACGTCGTAGTGCGGCAGCAGCGGCTTGATCACCCGGCCGAGCACCTGCTCGCGGGCGACCTCGGTGACGAGCTGCACTTCGGCGGCCGACAGGTCGATGTTGCTGGGCAGCAGGTCGAGGCCCTCGACGCCGGTCTCCAGCAGGACGTCCTCGGCGGTGACGCCGCGGTCCATCAGCAGGTTGTAGACGGTCAGGTCGAGCTGGAGCGGGTTGATGCCCAGGCCGACCGAGAGCGCGCCCTGCGGGTCGAAGTCGACCAGCAGCACCTTCAGCCCGCACTCGACCAGCGCCGCGCCCAGGTTGATGGTGGTGGTCGTCTTGCCGACGCCGCCCTTCTGGTTGACCATCGCGACCACTCGCGCCGGGCCGTGCACCTGCGGCGGGACCGGTTCAGGGAACACCGGTCGCGGGCGCTGGGTGGGGCCCAGGTTGACGCCGTTGGAAGGCGCGTTGGTCTTGGTGTCACCCCAGGGGTTGTCGGGGGTCCCCGGGGTCGAACCCTTGGTCGTCACAGTCACCAGCTCGAACCTCCCTGACGATCCCGAACCGGACCGTCCGGACGGACACTATGGCGTCACCACTAAACGCGGCAAGGCGGCACGCCGGGGCACCGCGCACGCGCAAAAGACTATAGATCACTGCCGGGCGCGCGGGTGCGCCGCGGCGTAGACCTCGCGGAGTTTGTCGACCGTCACCAGGGTGTAGACCTGTGTGGTGGTGACGGAGGCGTGACCGAGCAGCTCCTGGACCACCCGGACGTCCGCGCCGCCGTCGAGCAGGTGGGTGGCGAAGGAGTGGCGCAGGACGTGCGGGCTGATGCCGGCCAGGCCGGCGCGTTCGGCCGCGGCCTGGAGCACTTCCCAGGCTCCCTGCCTGGTCAGCCGGCCGCCGCGGGCGTTGAGGAAGACCCCGGGGGTGCCGCGGCCGTGGGCCAGCAGGCCGGGCCTGGCGCGGACGAGGTAGGCGTCGAGCGCCGAGCGGGCGTAGCGGCCGAGCGGGACGACGCGGGTGCGGCCGCCCTTGCCGCGCAGTCGCACCTGGTCGGGTTCGAGGTCGTCCACGGCCAGGCCGACGGCTTCGGAGATGCGGGCGCCGGTGCCGTACAGGACCTCCAGCAGGGCGCGGTTGCGCAGGGTGAGCGGGGCGCCGTCGGGGCCGGAGGCGGCGATGAGGCGTTCGACCTCGTCGACGGCGATCGCCTTGGGCAGCCTGCGGAGCTGGCGCGGCGGGCGTACTTCGTGGGCGGGGTCGTGGGCCGTGACGCCTTCGCGCAGGGCGAACCGGTGGAGGCCCCGTACGGCCGAGACGGCCCGCGCGGCCGAGCTGGCCACGAGGGCGGGATGTTCCCGGTCGCCCTCGCGCAACGCGGCGAGGAAGGCCTGGACGTCGGCCTCCCCCACCTCGTCGAGCTTCAGCCGCCCGCGCGCCTGCAGATGTTCGAAGTATCGCCGCAGGTCACGGCGGTAGGACGCGAGCGTGTTGGCAGCCAGGCCCCGCTCCACCGCCAGATGGGCGAGGTAGCTGGAGAGCACCGCCTCCACGACATGGTCCTTCCGTCACGCCTCCGGGGCGTCGGCGGGGCGCAACAGGGCGAATCCCTCAACCGAAGCCGCATATGCGGCGAGGATACCGGCCACGGCCGGGGAATTGTGGATCATTCCCATGAGCGCCTTCTCGACCGCGTCTGACAGCGGCACCCATTCGACCGGCATGCCGATCTCCTCGTGCCGGTGGACGAAGGTGTTCTCCTCGTCGGGGATCCTGCTCAGGCCGCGGGCGAGGAAGACCCTGATCCGCTCGTCGGTCATGCCGGGAGAGGAGCGCAGGTCGACCAGGGTGTGCCAGGTGTCGGCGCGGTAGCCGGACTCCTCGGCGAGCTCGCGGGCCGCGGTGTCGGCGAGCGGTTCGCCCGCCACGTCGCGGATGCCGGCCGGCAGCTCCCACATGAGCTGCCGGGTGGGGTGGCGGTACTGCCTGATCATCAGGACGCGGTCGTGGTCGTCGAGCGCGAGCACGGCGACCGAGCCGGGGTGGACGACGTAGTCGCGGTCGGCGACCTCGTCCTGGGGCATCCTGACCGTGTCGGTGACGACCTTGATCACGTAGCCCTGGAAGTGCTCCTTGGACGCGACGACGTCCCACGCCTCGGGCGTGTCTCGGACGTTCACTTGCCGACCTTGGTGCTCACGCGGCTGTCGGCGTAGGTCAGGGCGGCGCCGATGAGGCCCTTGAACATCGGGTTGGCCCGGGTGGGACGGGAGCGGAACTCGGGGTGCGCCTGCGTGCCGATGAAGAACGGGTGCACGTCGAGGGGCAGCTCGGTGTACTCCACCAGGCGGCCGTCGGGCGACAGGCCGGAGAAGACCAGGCCGACGTTCTCCAGGCGCTCGCGGTAGGCGTTGTTCACCTCGTACCTGTGACGGTGGCGCTCGTCGGCCTTGGCCTTGCCGCCGTAGAGCTGCCTGGCCAGGGTGCCCTCGCCGAGCTTGGCGGTGTAGCTGCCGAGCCGCATGGTGCCGCCCATGTCGCGCTCGCCGGCGACGACGTCCTCCTGGTCGGCCATGGTGGAGATGACCGCGTGCTTGGTGTCGGGGTCGAACTCGGCGGAGTTGGCGTCCTCGATGCCGGCCATGTTGCGGGCCGCCTCGATGACCATGCCCTGCATGCCGAGGCAGATGCCGAGCAGCGGGATCCGGCCCTCGCGGGCGTGCCGGATGGCGCCGATCTTGCCCTCGATGCCGCGCACGCCGAACCCGCCGGGGATCAGCACGCCGTCGACGCCGTCGAGCTCGCGCTCGGCGCCCTCGGGGGTCTCGCAGTCGTCGCTCTTGACCCAGCGGATGTTGACCCGCGCGTCGTTGGCGAAACCGCCGGCGCGCAGCGCCTCGGTGACCGACAGGTACGCGTCGGGCAGGTCGATGTACTTGCCGACCAGCGCGATCGTGACCTCCTTGGCCGGGCGGTGCACGCGGCGCAGGAGCTGCTCCCACTCCTTCCAGTCGACGTCGCGGAAGGGCAGGCCGAGGCGGCGCACGACGTAGGCGTCGAGGCCCTCGGCGTGCAGCACCTTGGGGATGTCGTAGATGGAGGCGGCGTCGACGGCCGAGACGACGGCGTCCTCGTCGACGTCGCACATGAGGCTGATCTTGCGCTTGATCGCCGTCTGGACCGGACGGTCGGAGCGCAGCACGATCGCGTCGGGCTGGATGCCGATGCTGCGCAGCGCGGCCACGCTGTGCTGGGTCGGCTTGGTCTTCAGCTCGCCGGACGGGCCGATGTAGGGCAGCAGCGACACGTGCAGGAAGAAGACGTTGTCGCGGCCGACCTCGTGCCTGATCTGGCGGACGGCCTCCAGGAAGGGCAGCGACTCGATGTCGCCGACCGTGCCGCCGACCTCGGTGATCACGACGTCGACGTCGGGGCCGGCCATACCCCGGATGCGGTCCTTGATCTCGTTGGTGATGTGCGGGATGACCTGGACGGTGTCGCCCAGGTATTCGCCGCGCCGCTCCTTGGCGATGACGTTGGAGTAGACCTGGCCGGTGGTGACGTTGGCCGAGCCGTGCAGGTCGGTGTCGAGGAACCGCTCGTAGTGGCCGACGTCGAGGTCGGTCTCGGAGCCGTCGTCGGTGACGAAGACCTCGCCGTGCTGGAACGGGTTCATCGTGCCGGGGTCGACGTTGAGGTAAGGGTCGAGCTTCTGCATGGTGACCCGGAGACCGCGCCCCTTGAGCAGCCGGCCGAGGCTGGAGGCCGTGAGCCCCTTGCCGAGACTGGAGGCGACACCGCCGGTGACGAACAGATGCTTGGTTTGCGATGCGCTGCGCAAAGGGGCTCCCGTGGCTCGAATGGTGGCCGAAGTGTCCACGGGCTCTCAGGATATCAAACAACGCCCCTCACATGCCCGAACGGCATGACCTAGCGGTAACTTTGGGCCCTATGTCACTAGTACGCCGGGCCATGGGCGCACTGATTCACCGTGCGTACGCGGCGATCCGCCACGCCGGGGCGATCTCCCCGGACTCCACGGCGGGTTACCGTTTCCGCCGGATCGGCGAGGGAGTCAGCATCGCCTTCCCGCCGGGGGCGATCTTCGGCGAGCGGTGGATCGAGATCGGCGAGCACACGCTGATCGGCGAGCGCGTGTCGATCTCCTGCGGCATGTGGCCGGGCGTCGAGCTCGGCCCGGACTCGATCCTGCGGATCGGCGGCTCGTGCTCGATCGGCAGGGGCTCGCACATCGTGGCCCACCAGTCGATCGACATCGGCGATCACGTCTTCACCGGCCCGTACGTCTACATCACCGACCAGAACCACGTCTACGACGACCCCGAGACGCCGATCGGTCGGCAGTGGCCGCGCAACAGCCCGGTCTCGATCGGCGCCGGGTCCTGGCTCGGCACGGGCGCGATCATCCTGCCGGGCACGGTCCTCGGGCGGCAGTGCGTGGTGGCGGGGGGCGCGGTGGTGCGCGGCGAGTTCCCCGACCACAGCGTGGTCGCCGGGGTGCCCGCCAAGCGCGTCCGCGGGTACACGCCGGAGCTCGGCTGGCACGCCCCCGGCGCCGCCGAGGCGGCCGCCGCGATCGCCCTGGCACTCGACGGGCAGACCGGGCCGTCCTGAGGTCCGGGACGCGCGGACCCGGGAACGGGGATGGACCGAACAAGCTTCTGGAGGTTAGCGTCGGTGCATGCGGACCGCCATCTGTGAGCGCCTGGGCGTCGAGTTCCCGTTGTTCGCCTTCAGCCACTGCCGCGACGTGGTGGCCGCGGTCACGAACGCGGGCGGGTTCGGGGTGCTGGGGGCCGTCGCGTACTCGCCGGAGCGGCTGGACGCCGAGCTGACCTGGATCGACGAGCGGGTGGGCGGCCGGCCGTACGGGGTGGACGTGCTCGTCCCCGGCCGGATCGACGCCTCGGCGCTCGACCTGCGGGCCCACCTGCTGGACTTCGTGCCCGACCGCCACCGCGACTTCGTCGCCCACCTGCTGTCCAAGTACAGCGTGAACGCGCCGCCGCAGCCCCTGAGCGCGGTGGCCGACGAGTTCGGCCGGCGGGTGACGGCGCCGGGCGCGACCGCGCTGGTCGACGTGGCGCTCAAGCACCCGATCGGGCTCATCGCCAGCGCGCTCGGACCGCCGCCGCCGGAGATGGTGGCGGGCGCCAGGAAGGCGGGCGTGCCGGTGGCCGCGCTGGTCGGAACCGTGGAGCACGCCCGCAGGCAGGTGGCGGCCGGGGCGGACATCGTCGTGGCCCAGGGCACCGAGGCGGGCGGCCACACCGGCGAGATCTCCACGATGGTGCTCGTGCCGCAGGTCGTGGACGCGGTCGCGCCGGTCCCGGTGCTGGCCGCGGGCGGCATCGCCTCGGGACGCCAGATGGCCGCGGCCATGGCGCTCGGGGCCGAGGGCGTCTGGTGCGGCTCGGTGTGGCTGACCACCGAGGAGGCGGAGACGTCGCCCGCGCTGCGGCGCAAGCTGCTGGCCGCCTCGTCGCTGGACACCGTGCGGTCCCGGTCGCGCACGGGCAAGCCGGCGCGGCAGCTCAGGTCGGCCTGGACCGAGGAGTGGGACTCCGGGCAGGAGAGCCCGGGGCCGCTGGGCATGCCCCTGCAACTGCTGCTGGCCGAGGGGGCGATGGCCCGCATCGGCGCGGCGGCCGACCGCGGCGACCCCGGGGCCGTGGAGCTCGTCACCTACTACGTGGGCCAGGTGGTGGGCCAGCTCGATCGCGTGCGACCGGCCCGCGACGTGGTGTACGACATGATCAGCGAGTTCACCGACGCCGTGACCCGCCTCTCGTCGTCCTGAGTGGTTCCTCCCGTATGGCCCGATAGCATGCGCGTGTGGTCGGGACACCGCCTGAGCTGGAGCGTGGCACCGGGGTTCCCGCGCACACGCAGATCGAGCAGTGGCTGCTGGCGGCGATCTCCTCCGGCGAGATGGCCCCGGGCGACCGGCTGCCCGGCGAGCGGGAGCTGGCCGCCCGCCTCGGCGTGAGCCGGATGACCCTGCGCCAGGCCCTGGCCACCCTCGAACGCGACGGCGTGCTGATCAGGCTCCCCGGCAGGTCGGGCGGCGCGTTCGTGGCCGAGCCGCGCATCGAGTGCGACCTGACGGGCCTGGCCGGGTTCACCGAGCAGATGCGCCGCGCCCACCTGCGGGCCGAGGCGCGGATCCTGACGGCCGCCACCGTGCCCGCGCCGGCGGCCGTGGCCGCCGCGCTCGGCGTCGGGCCGGGCGAGCCGGTGCACGAGGTGGCCCGGGTGCGGTCGGCGGGCCGCTCGCCGGTGGCGCTCGAACGCTCCTTCTTCCCCGCGCTGCCCGGCTTCCTGGAGGAGGACCTCGGCGGCTCGCTCTACGCCCTGCTGGCCGGCCGCTACGGGCTGGAGCCGCGGACCGCGGTCGAGCATCTGGACCCGGTGATCGCCGGTCCGCAGGAGGCGGCCGAACTGGGCATCGCGGCGGGCGCGCCGCTCATGCTGATCGAG
The DNA here is from genome assembly GCF_044465465.1 of Nonomuraea sp. NPDC049655. Lineage (NCBI taxonomy): Bacteria > Bacillati > Actinomycetota > Actinomycetes > Streptosporangiales > Streptosporangiaceae > Nonomuraea > Nonomuraea sp. NPDC049655. Next base: position 423,987 of record NZ_JBITLS010000005.1, on the reverse strand, counting down.
CGCACGGCCTACGCCGCCGACGGCGCCCCCGTCGAGTACGCCCGCGACCTGTTCCGCCCCGACCGGGTGCGCCTGTCGGTGCGCAGCGGCGTCACCGCGCCCGCGACCCCGCCGGGTCGTGCAGCGGCTCCCTGACCACGACGCCCGGCACCCACTCCCCCTCGACCTCGACCTCCACCGCGGCGCCTGGCTCGGCCCCCGGCCCGACCGGCAGGTACGCGTAGGCGATCGACCGCTCGACCGTGTACCCGTAGCCGCCGGAGGTGACCCGGGCCACGACCTGGCCGTTTACCCGGACGGGCTCGTTGCCCAGGGCGACCGCCCGCGGGTCGGCCAGGGTGAGGCAGCGCAGGCGGCGGGCCGGGTGGGGGTCGAGGGCGTCGCGGCCGAGGAAGTCCTTGCCGGGCTTGACGCAGAACCCGAGCCCGGCCTCGTACGGCGTCGTCTCGGGCCCGATGTCGGCGCCCCACACCCGGTAACCCTTCTCCAGCCGGAGGCTGTCGATGGCCCGGTAGCCGCCCGCGACCAGCCCGTACGGCTCGCCCGCCCGCCACAGCGTCTCCCACAGCGCGAGCCCGTACTCGCTGGAGCAGTACAGCTCCCAGCCGTGCTCCCCCACGAACGTCACCCGCAGCGCCAGCGCGGGCACGTCGCCCACGGTGAGCTCCCGGGCCGACATGAACGGCAGGTCCGGCGGGTCCGGGGTCAGCCCGGCCAGGATGTCGCGGGCCTTCGGGCCCCACAGGGCGAAGCAGGCGTACTGGCCGGTGACGTCGGCGATCCTGGCCGTCGAGCCGGTGAGCGCGGCCTGCCGGCGCAGCCAGGCGAGGTCGCGGGAGCCCGACGCGGTGCCGGTGACGATCAGGAACTCCTGCTCGCCGCGCCGGGTGACGGTGAAGTCGCACTCGATGCCGCCGCGCCGGTTCAGCGCCTGCGTGTAGGTGACGGCGCCCACCTGACGGGCCACGTGGTTGTCGCACACCCATTCCAGCAGGGCGGCGGCGTCCGGCCCGGTGACCTCGATCTTGGCGAAGGAGCTCTCGTCGAACAGCCCGGCCGTGGTGCGGGTGGCGCGGTGCTCGGCACCGACGGCGGGCGACCACAGGCGTCCTGCCCAGCCGCGGGGGCGCTCGTCCGTGCCGTCGGGGGCGGCGGAGTAGTGGTTGACCCGCTCCCAGCCCGCCTTCTCGCCGAAGACCGCCCCGTGGGCGGCGTGCCAGGAGTAGGCGGGCGAGACCCGCAGCGGGCGCCCGGCCGCGCGCTCGTGGCCCGGGTAGCGGATGTCGTAGTACGTCTCGTAGTTCTCGACCGAGCGTTTGACGGTGTACGACGGCGACCGGTACTGGCGGCCGAAGCGGCGGACGTCCATGTGGTGGACGTCCATGCCGGGCTCGCCGTCGACGATCCAGTCGGCCATGACCCTGCCGATGCCGCCCGCGCCGGCGATGCCGTGGGCGCAGAACCCGGCCGCCACGAAGAACCCGCCCACCTCGGTCTCCCCCAGGCAGAACTCGTTGTCCGGGGTGAACGCCTCCGGCCCGTTGATCAGCTTGCGGATGCCGACGTCGGCCATCGCGGGCACCCGGATCCGGGAGTTGGCGGAGATCTCCTCCAGACGCGGCCAGTCCTCGGGCAGCAGCCTGCCGTTGAAGTCGGCCGGCACGGCGTCGTAGGAGGTCGCGGAGGCCGTCCAGGGGACGCAGGTGCGCTCGTAGCCGCCCATGACCAGGCCGCGCACCTCCTGCCGGTAGTAGACGAGCAGGTCGGGGTCGCGCAGCGTGGGCAGGACGGGGTGGTCGTGGCAGGCGTCGGTGACGACGTACTGGTGGGACATCGGCACGATCGGGATGCGCACCCCGGCCATGCGGCCGATCTCGGCGGCGAACATGCCGCCGCAGTTGACCACGATCTCGCAGGCGATGTCGCCCTGGTCGGTGCGGACGCCGGTGACGCGCCCGCGCTCGACGTCGATGCCCAGCACCCGCGTACGGGTGCGCAGGCGGGCGCCGCCCTCGCGGGCGCGGGAGGCGAGGGCGTGACACAGCATCGAGGGGTCGATCTGGCCGTCGGTCGGCAGGTACGCCGCTCCCACCACCCCCGACGGGTCCATCAGCGGGAACAGCTCCACCGCCGCGGCGACCGAGATCTCCTCCAGCGGCAGCCCGAACGTCCTGGCCCAGCCGATCTGGCGGCGGATCTCGGCCATCCGCTCGGGGGTGGAGGCCAGCTTGAGTCCGCCGCACTCGGTCCAGCCGGCGTCCAGGGTGCGGTAGAGCTCGACGGAGTACTGGTTCATCCGGGTCAGGGTGGGGTCGGAGCGGAGCTGGCCGACCAGGCCCGCCGAGTGGAAGGTGGAGCCGCTGGTGAGCTCGTCCCGCTCCAGCAGGACGACGTCGCGTTCGCCGCGCCGGGTGAGGTGGTAGGCGACGGACGCGCCGCCCACCCCGCCGCCGATGATCACGATGCGGGCCGAGTCGCTCATGGTCGCGAGGCTAACCCGCGTCCCCTAAAAGGTCTAGACCGTTTAGGACGGCGGAGCTAGCATCGATCATGGCGATCGCCCGGGTCCTCGACCGCATCCCGCTGCTGTCCGGCCTGCCGCGCTCCGTCGAGGAGCTGCCCGGCGGGATGACCAACCGCAACTACAAGGTCACCACCCCGGACGGGGTCTACGTCGTGCGCGTGGCCGCCAGCGACGGCTCCCTGCTGGGCATCGACAAGGACGCCGAGCACGCCGACTCGCTCGCCGCCGCGCGGGCCGGGGTCGGGGCGCCCGTGCACGGCTACCTGCCGGAGGCGGGCGTGCTGGTGATCGGGTTCCTGCCGGGCCGGACGTTCACCGAGGCCGACCTGTGGGAGCCGGCGAACCTGGAGCGGGTGGCGGAGGTGTGCCGGCGGTTGCACGCGGGGCCGCGCTTCGTCCGCGATTTCGACATGTTCGAGGTGCAGCGGGGGTATCTGCGGATCGTCCAGGAGCGAGGTTTCCGACTTCCTGCGAAATATCTGGATTTCATGCCCGTCGCCGCAGAAATCAGGAAATGTCTGGCGGCGCGCGCCGAGCCCACCGTCCCCTGCCACAACGACCTCCTTCCCGGCAACATCGTCGAGTGCGGCGACCGCCTCCATCTCATCGACTACGAGTACGCCGGCAACAACGACCCCTGCTTCGAGCTCGGCAACCTCTGGAGCGAGGCGGACCTGCCGCCCGGCCACCTGGAGGAGCTCGTCACCGCCTACTACGGCCGCCGCCTGCGCCACAGGATCGCCCGCGCCCGGCTGCTCGGCCTGATGTCCAAGTACGGCTGGACCCTGTGGGCCTCGATCCAGGACGGCGCCAACGACACGATCGACTTCGACTTCTGGTCCTGGGGCATGGAGAAGTACGAGCGTGCGGCGGCCGAGTTCACCCGGCCGGGCCTGGCCCGCGTGATGGAGGCCGCGGCGGGGGCAGACTAGGGGGATGTTCGCCGCGCTGACCGGTCTCGGCCTCTCCACCGCCGCCGGCCTTAACGCCTACATCCCGCTCCTGGTCGTGGGCGTGCTGGCCAACCTCACCGACAAGGTGAAGCTGCCCGACGGCTACGCCTGGCTGTCGAACTGGGGCGTGCTGGCGATCATCGCGGTGCTGCTGCTCGCCGAGATGGTGCTCGACAAGGTGCCGGCCGTCGACACCGTCAACGACGCCATCCAGACCGTGGTGCGCCCGGCCGCGGGCGGCGTGGTCTTCTCCGCCACCAACGCCGCCGCCGAGCTCGACCACTCGACCTGGATGACCGAGAACCCGTGGGCCGGCTGGCTGCTGGGCATCGTGATGGCGCTGGCCGTCCACACGCTGAAGGCGACGGCCCGTCCGGTGATCAACGCGGGCACGGCGGGGGTGGGCGCGCCCGTGGTGAGCACCGCCGAGGACGCCGGCTCGCTCGGCATGAGCCTGATCGCGGTGTTCCTGCCGGTGCTGGTGATCGTCGCGCTGCTGCTGTTCGTCGTGCTCGCGTGGTGGACCTTCCGGCGGGTACGCCGGCTGCGCGCCCGGCGCAGGATCAGGAGGAATCCACCCGCAGGCTGAGTACGCCTCCCCCTGCGGGCTGATTCGCCGCCCCCTCCGGCGCTTCTACGGTGTTCCCTCATGAAGCGAGTCATCATCACGGGGGGAGTCGCTGCTCTCGGCCTGGCCGCGTCGGTCGCGCCCGTCCCGGCGTCGGCGTCCGCGCAGGCGAGCGTCACGGTCGTCGCCGCCAAGCTCGACGGCCCGCGCGGCCTGACCTTCGGCCCCGACGGCGCCCTGTACGTCGCCGAGTCCGGTTCCGGCGGGAAGATCAAGTGCGCGACCGTGCCCGCCGAGCCGGGCGGCGAGGCGAGCAAGGTGTGCCTCGGCCTCACCGGGAAGATCTCCAAGCTGGCCGACGGCACGCTGACCACCGTGGTCAAGGACCTGCCCTCGGCCGGCTCCGACGGGATGGGCACCGGCCCGCACGACGTCGCCTTCGCCGCGGACGGCTCCATGCTGGTGCCCGTCGGCCTGGGCGGCAACGGCAAACTGCGGGCCGACCTCGGCCCCAAGGGCCGCACCCTCGGCACGCTGCTGAAGATCAAGGACGGGAAGGCGTCCGTCATGGGCGACCTGCTGGCGTTCGAGGTCAACCACAACCCCGACAAGAAGGACAAGGGCAGCGCGATCGACTCGTACCCGTTCGCGGTCGTGCCGACCCCGCAGGGCGGCGCGCTGGTCACGGACGTGGGCGGCAACGACGTGCTCCAGGTCAGCGCGTCGGGCAAGGTGACGCTGCGGGCGGTGTTCCACGCGCGCAAGGTCGCGGCCCCGGCCATGCTCAAGCTGCCCAAGGGCAGCAAGGTGCCGATGCAGTCGGTGCCGATGGGCATCGCGGCCGCCCCCGACGGCTCCTACTACGTGGCCGAGCACGCCGGGTTCCCGCAGCCCGAGGGCGTGGCCCGGGTGTTCAGGCTGGCCGGGAAGAAGGCCGAGACCGCCGTCAAGGGCTTCACCACCGCGGTCGACGTCGCCTTCGACGCCTCGGGCCGCCTGCTCGTGCTCGGCTCGGTCGGCCCGGTGCCCGCCGACCACCAGCCCCGTACGTCGCTCTACCGCATCGAGGCCGACGGCACGCGCACCGAGCTGCTCAAGCCGGGCACGCTGACCGTGCCGCTGGGCATGGCGGTCGCCGGCGACGGTTCGGTCTACGTGTCGAACAAGGGCTTCACCCCCGGCAAGGGCGAGATCGTCCGGGTGGAGCCGCCCGCATAGACGTGTGAGCGCCATGGCCCCCAACCCCCGTGGCGCGCTCACACGAAGGGCCCGGCAGCAGCGTCCGCGCTGCCGGGCCCTTCACCATGCCGGTCAACGCCGGTCAACGCCGGTCAACGCCGGTCAACGCCGGTCAACGCCGGTCAACGCGCCCTGAGCCAGCCCTCCAGCACGCGGACGAACTCCGCCGGGCGCTCCTCGTGCAGCCGGTGGCCCGACCCCTCCCAGCACACGACCTTCGAGTCCGGATGCTTGAGCAGCCCGGACTCCCAGGCCGCGCGTCCGGGGTCGGCCCAGATCGACAACACCGGGCAGCGCCGGCGGGCCAGGTACTCGTCGCTGACCGACCGCACGCCGATGGCCCCGGGGGCGGTGAACATGGCCTCGAAAGCCTCGGCCAGCACGTGCGGGGGCATGCCGTACAGGCGGCGTTTGTGCCAGCGCCTGATGACGGCGGGCGTCGCGGAAGTGGTGCACCACCGGTCGATCTCCTCGGCGACGGCGTGCGGGTGCGCGCCGCGCAGGCCCGCGATCATGCCGGGGAAGCCCGCGGCGAGGTCCTGGCCCATGCCGTAGCCGGGGTCGAGGGTGACCAGCGCCCGTACGCGGCCCGGATGCTCGACCGCGAGGATCGAGACGACCTGGCCGCCCATGGAGTGGCCGACCGCGACCACCTCGGGGACGTCCAGGCGGTCGAGCAGCGTGTTCAGGTCCTCGGCCATCGCCTGCGGGGTGTTGCCGGTCTCCGGGACCGAGGAGTAGCCGTGGCCACGCAGGTCCACGGCGATGACGCGGTGGCGGGCGGCCAGGGCGTCGATGTGCCAGGACCACTGGTGGGAGTCGGCGCCCCAGCCGTGCACGAGCAGCAGCGGCGGGTCGCCGGCGCCGTCGTCGGTGTAGAAGAGGCTGATGGTTGCCGAAATTTCGGCGTACGGCATGAAAAATCCCCTTATTTGACGGCGCGGATGGCGGCGCACACCCGGTCCGTGGCATCGGCGGCGGCGGGCAGGATCGCGCCCGTGCCGAAGAAGCCATGGAACAGGCCCTCGTACCGGACGCACTCCGCCTCGACCCCGGAGTGGCGCAGGTGGCGGGCGTACGCCTCGCCCTCGTCGCGCAGCGGGTCGTGCCCGGCCGTGATCACCAGGGCCGGCGGCAGGCCGCTCACGTCCGCGCCCAGGGGGGAGCTGTACGGCTCCCCGCGCCGCTCCCGGTCGGGCTGGTAGCAGTCCCAGAACCACCGCATGTGCGCCGTCGTCAGGAAATATCCCTCGCCGTTCTGGTCGTACGAGGGCCAGTGACGGACGCCGTCCGTCGCGGGATAGACCAGCACCTGCAGCACGATCGGCGGCCCGCCCTCCTCGCGCGCCCGCAGGCAGGTGACGGTGGCGAGGTTGCCGCCCGCGCTGTCGCCCGCCACCACCAGCGCCCCCGGGTCGGCGCCGAGCCCGGCCGCGTGCTCGTGGGCCCACCGGGTGACGGCGAAGGCGTCCTCGACGGCGGCCGGATAGGGGTGCTCGGGCGCGAGCCGGTAGTCGGCGGCGACCACCACCGCCCCGGACCCGGCGCAGATCTGCCGGCAGACGCCGTCGTGGCTGTCCAGCGACCCCAGGGTGAAGCCGCCGCCGTGGAAGTACACGACGAGCGGCCGCCCCTCGGCGCCCTCCGGTGGCCCGTACACCCGCACGGGGACGCCCGCCGCGTCGCGGTCCTCCACCCGGCCCACGGGCATCGGCTCCGGGCTCGGGACCGAGGCCAGCACGCGGCGCGCCGCCACCGGGTCCCAGGGGCCCTCGCCCTTGGGGAAGAACTCGCTCATCAGGTCGATGACCGCGCGGGTCGGCTCGTCAACGGCCATCTCCGGCCCCCTCCTCCGCGACGGGAGCGGCCTCGCGCGGGACGGAGCCGAGCAGGGCCGTCTCCCCCGCCGTCCAGCCGCCGTCGATCGCCAGCTCCGCGCCCGTGACGTACGAGGCCGCGTCGGACAGCAGGAACGCGATGGCCTCGGCGACCTCCTCGGGCTCACCCCATCGCCCGGCGGCGGCCAGCGGGAACGTGCCCTCGCCCGAGACCGCGCCCAGCGAGGCCGTCATCGGAGTGACGATCATCCCGGGATGCACCGAGTTCACCCTGATGCGGTCCCGCCCGAACTCCAGCGCCGCGATCTTGGTCAGCCCGCGTACGCCCCACTTCGACGCGCCGTACCCGCCCGTGCCGGGCAGCGCGGTCAGCCCCGCGACCGACGAGAGGTTCACCACGGCCCCGCCGCCGGACGCCCGCATGGCCCCGGCCACGGCCTTCAGCCCGAGGAACACACCGACCAGGTTCACCTGGAGCACCCGCTCGAACTCCGCCAGGGTCTGCTGCTCGATGGTCCGCACGGTGACGATCCCGGCGTTGTTCACCAGCCCGTCGAGCCGCCCGTGCGCCTCGACGGTCGCGGACACCACGGCCGTCCACTGCTCCGCGTCCGTCACGTCGTGCGGGACGAACGTGCCTCCGACGTCCTTGGCGGTGGCCGTCCCCTCCTCGGTGAGCACGTCGGTGAGCACGACCCGCGCCCCGGCCGCCGCGCACCGGCGCGCCGTTGCCGCGCCCATGCCCCGGGCGGCGCCCGTGATGATCACTACCTTGCCGTCGAGCACGCGCACCCCTCATCCGAGACGACCGAACATGTGCACTGAAACACGCGCCCACGTCCCCGATCAAGAGCTTGCTCGGCACGGTCGCCGGAACCCGGGATCCCCGTCACGCGTTGAACCCCTTGGGGGTCGAACTATCCTTCTAGGCAACAACCCAACGGGAGGTGGCGGAGATCAGCGAGTTCCTTGTCATCGTGCTGGCCATCCTGGCGTTTCTCCTGCTGCTGACCGGCGTGGGCGTCTATCTGCTGGTCAAGGTGGGCAAGAAGGCGGCCAAGAAGGCCCGGCAGGCCACCACCCGGCTGACCACGCACGTCAACGCCATGGGCACCGGCGACGCGGCCGAGGTCGAACGCCTCCGCCTCGACCTGCGCCGCGAGGTGACCCTCACCCGACAGGCCGTCGAACAGGCCCAGCAGCGCGGCTGGGGCCTCGGCGACCTGCCCCGGCTGCTGGCCGACCTGTCGGCCCAGGCCGACGTGCACGACGGGCAGCTCGCCACGTACGCCCAGCAGCGCCGCCTCTCGCCGTACGTCGACCACGCCGCCCTCGACCGGCTGCGCGAGCACCAGGCCAAGCTGACCGCCATGTGCGCCCGCATCCGCGCCGACCTCCTGGGCGACCAGATGCACCACGCGTCCTCCGGCATCGACGAGCTGTACTCGCGCACGGAGCTGGAGATCGAGGCCCGCCGCCGTCCCCCGGACCCGCTGGACCAGATCGACGAGCTCTACCGCCGCTCGATGGAGCAGCGCAAAGACCACTCCTGAGGTCCGCCTGACGTGGCACCATGAGCGCGCCGAGCGCTCGTCCGGAAGGTGCCCGCCCGATGTCCCCAGCCCTGCCCGCCTGGTCGCGCCCCTTCACCGCCGCCGGCCCGCTCGACGCGCTCCCGCCGGACGCTCCCCGGCACGCCGAGCTGATCGACGGCGTGCTCGCGACGCGGCCGCCGCAGAGCGCCTTCCGCATGTTCGCGACCCGGCTGTTCGAGCGGTCGCTCAGGCCGCCCGCGCACCTGGCGGTGATCCGCTCGATGACCGTGGCCCTCGGGCCGCGCCTGATGCTCGCGCCGGACGTCCTGGTGGTCCGCAGGCCGGCGATCGGCCCGGCCACCACGTCGTTCCGTCCTGATCAGGTGCACCTCGTCTGCGAGGTGGTCCCGGCGGCGTCCCGGGAGCGGGATCGCCGTACCAGGCCGATCAGGTACGCCGGGGCGGGCATCGAGCACTACTGGCGGGTGGAGTGCGAAGGCGACCAGCCGGTGGTGCACGCCTTCCACCTCGACCGCGACGCCGGGGCCTACGTGTCCGCCGGCGTCCATCGCGGGCGGCTACGCCTCGACGTCGGGTTCGACGTGGACATCGACCTCGGCCTGGAATGGCCGCCCGCCTAACTCCGGGCGTGGCCATGACGGGCCCAGGCGGTCCTGGGGCCCCTCGGCGGCGCGGACCGGCCGCGGCCGGGGTCAGCGGTGCCGACGGTACTGGAGTTCCATGATGCCGCTGTCGGAGGCGAAGCTGGAGACCAGGTCGAGCCGGTAGGACTTGGGGAAGCCGTCGAACAGCCGGGTGCCCTCGCCCGCGACGTAGGGGAACACGCTCAGCCGGAACTCGTCGATCAGATCGAGCCGCATGAGCGACCGCCAGAGGCCGACACCGCCCCAGACCAGGATGTGGCCGTCGCCGTCCAGCCGGAGTTCGTCGATCTCCTCCGCCGGGTCGCCGTCGGCGACGGTGGTGTTGGCCCAGTCGGCCGTCTTCATGGTCCGGGAGAAGACGACCTTGCGCCCGGCGGTCAGGATGTCGGCGAACGGGTGGTCGGTGGCGGTCGTCATGCCCTTGGCGATGCCCTCGTAGGCGTTGCGGCCCATGACGTGCGCGTGCGCGCTCCGCAGGAAGTCGAGGTAGGCCGGGGAGTCGGGCCGGTTGTTCTCGGGCAGGTCGAAGCAGAACTTCCAGAAGTCGGTGCCCTCGTCGGCGAGCAGGCCGTCGAGGGAGTAGTTGAAGACCGTCGCTATGAGCTTCCGCATGATCGCATCTCCGTGGTCGCGGGTCGTCCGGTGACACGTACGACGCCGGAGCCGCCCGGAAATCATCGGTGTCCGGCCGGCCGCTCAGTACTTGTCGACGCAGATGGTCAGCGCGGGGACGGGCCACGTCCAGGAATGTCTGGTCACGCCATCGCAGGCGGTGGCGTCCTTGTCGGCGTTTCCTCGCAGAACGCGCCGCACGGTGAACGTCTTCGGCGCTCGGCATTTCCGGGCGAAGTCCACGTACTCGTCGTTCTTCGACCACTTGTAGCAGTAGTTCCGCCCGAACTGGTAGGCCAGGCAGTAGAGCACGTCGTCGTGGACGAGGTAGCGGTGGTTGGTCTCGCCGTCGCAGAGTCCGGAGGGAGTGGTGATGGCGGCCACCCGATAGGGCGCGCCCTGCTTGCAACTGTCGACCACAGGCGCGTCCGGCAGGCCGGACAGGCAGTCGCCGACCTCGAAGGCGGCCGTCGGCTCGCTCGGCTCCACGGTCGGGGCCGAGGTAGGTGCCGTGGTGGGTGGCGTCTGGGTGGGGAAGTCGGTGGGCGCGGGGAACGACGACGACGACGTCTCGGCGGGCTCGGTCGTGGCCTCCGACGAGCCGGTCAGGGCCTCGCGCACGTTGTTCTTGATCACGTTTTTCGCGACCACCGCGAGCACCACCAGCACGACGGCCACCACCGCGGCCCCGATGCCGACCATTTTCGACCGTCCGGCACCGGAAGCCGCCTCGGCCTGCCGGGCAGGCGGCGAGACCGGCTCCGGCCGCGCGGCCTCGCGTAATCGCGCGGCCCACTGCGCGGGCATGGGACGGCTGAACGGGGGCTGGTCGAGCGCGGTCGTGGCGAACTCCGCCAGGCCGGGATGGACGGCGGCCAACGCGGACACGTCGGTGGCGGACGGGTCACGGGCGAAGACGCGGATGGCCAGCAGCGCGAACCGGTAGGCGTCACCCTGCGGCGTCCCCGGCTGCTCCCCGGCGGGGATCCGCCGGTCGGGCGGCGTCTCCACGGGCGGCAACGCCCGCGCTCCGCCCAGCCCCATCGCGTCGCAGCCGATGAGGAAACATCCCGGCGGCGGCTCTGTCGTGAACAGCACGTTCTCAGGGGACAGGTCGCCGACGACGACGCCCGCCGCGTGCAGGCGGGCGAGCGTGTCGGCGAGATCGGCCAGGATCAGCAGGCGGTCGCCGTCGGTGACGTCCTCCTGGCCGAACAGGCGGTCGAGGGTCGCGAGCCGGCGTACGGCGCCGGACGGGCCGGGCGTCTCGCGGAAGAACCGCTGAGGCACGGTGCGCATCAGGAAGCCGACGACGGCGCCGTTCTCCTCCACCAGTTCGGCGGGCCAGGCCGCGCGCTCCTCCAACCAGGCGACGTCCGCGGGGGAGAGACGGCCGGCCAGCTGCGTCATCGCGGTGAGGACGGCGACGTCGAGGCCCGGTCGGACGTCGTAGTCGATCTCCTTGTACGCGACACCCGGCCGGCCGTTGATCCTGCCGCTGAGCTCCTCGTAAACCATTCCCTGGCCCTCACGGCCGAGCGGCCGCCCGAGGGCGAGCTTTGCGCGGCCGATCACGGTTTGTCACCTCTGGCCTTGACCATGCAGCGACCCTAGTTCCGCGGGCACCGGAGATCAAAGAGACATGTCTCACCTCCGGCACCGGGCCGTTCGGCCGCCGACGACTTTCCCAAGAGGAAAACAGATGCTACTTTCCTTACAGGAAAGCAGTAGCCGACCCCGGAGAAGGCCCATGAACCAGCACGACGCCCAGACTTCGCTCGACGACATCCACCGCCTCCAGGCCAGGACCCGGCAGCAGATCGTCCGCCAGAGCTTCGCGCTCCCCCGCGTGCTCGTCTCCGCGCTCGGCCTCTTCGTCATGCTCGCGGCCTTGGACCTGCCGAGCCCGTGGTTCTACCTCGGCGCGGCGCTCGGGGTGGTCGTGTACGCGGGCGTGGGGATCGTCTGCGAGCACCGGGCCTCGGTCCGGCGGAAGGCCACCGGCCGGGAGGCCCTGTTCCACGGCGTGCTGCTGGCCTGCGTCATGGTGGGCTTCGGCATCGGCCGGATCGCCTCTTTCGCGCTGTTCGACCTGCCGCCGCACGGGCTGCTGTCGCAGGCGGTCGCGGGCGCGGTGGTGGCGGCCCTGGCGTACGTCGCGGCCACGCCCGTCAACCGCCTGGTCATGCAGTCGATCGTGCGGCAGGACGGCGGGGTCGCCTGATGGATCCGCTCTTCGACGAGTTCCTGCACGTCCCGGCGCGTCTGTCCATCGTGGCGCTGCTGGCGCCGGCCGAATGGGTGGACTTCGGCTTCCTCAGGGACTCGGTCGGCACCAGCGACTCGGCGCTGTCCAAACAGGTCTCCGCGCTGGCCGCCGCCGGGTACGTGGTCGTCCGCAAGGACCAGGACAAGCGGGCGCGGCGGACGTACGTGCAGCTCACCCCGCAGGGGAGGTCGGCCTTCCAGCGGCATGCGGCGGCCCTGGAGCGGATCGTCGCCCTCGCCCGCGACTCCGCCGCCCGCCCGGCCGCCGACCAGAAGTGACGGGCCCCGCCGGGGCCTTCGGCCGGGCGCGTGTCGCGCTCAGCTGTTCCAGTCCGCGTAGATCACGGCGGCCAGTTCCTGTTCCGTGGCGCCCTTGCGGGCCAGGGCCTTGGTGGCCTGGGCCTGGGCCGTCGTGGGCAGGCGGCCTTCGATCAGCACGGGCAGCGAGAGCCGGCGCACCAGCACCTCCGTGGCCGCGATCCCGTACGGGCGGCGCGTCACGGCCACGTTGACCCGCAGCGCGTGCTCGTTGCCGGGCGGCACGCCGGGGCGGTCGATCTCGACGGCCGAGTAGCGGAACCCGTTCGCGAGGTCGCAGGAGGCGCATCCGGCCGGGCCGCGGCTCAATCGGCCGCCGCACTCGGGGCACGTCAGGCGGTCGTAGGCGGCGTCCACGACCCGCCAGGGGTGCTTGTCGGGCTCGTCGACCACCATGCGGGCGATGAGCTGCTCGTCCGGCGGGGCCACGGTGCCGAACTCCGCCAGCAGGAAGGCACGCCAGCCCTCCTCGACCAGTTCGTCCACCAGCCCGGCGCAGCGGTCGCAGTCCGGCGCGCCGGCGGGTTCTTGATGTCCGCACACCTCACATCGCCGCATGGCCGAACCGTACAAGCCGGGCTGGTCGCGGCGCACCCGGTTATCGGGCCGCCGTTTATTCGATTGCGAGTGCCGTGCCGGACCCGGCATACTCGTCCGCGTCGATCGCAGCGAGACGAAGGGAGGCTGAGACCGTGACGACCGTTGCCCGCGTGCCGTTTTCCGCGACCTCAGACCTTCCCACCAGGTGTCCGCTGACCTGATCCGTCCGGCGAGCCGGTGGGGCCTCGAAACTGGAGACATCTCACCGTGCCCAAGCACTCGCAACACCGCCGCCGTGGCAAGTTCGCGCTCGACGCCGACGACATCGAATGGCTCGAAAGCGCCCCCGAGACCGATGACGGCCCGCCCGAGGGCGACCGCTGGTCCACCTGGGACCAGAGCACGCCCACCGAGAAGGGGCCGAAGCCGCACCCCGGCTGGCTGGTCACCGAGCTGGCCGCCGTCGACACCGAGCTCGGCCTGCTCAAGACCGGCAAGGAGGCCGACGTCCACCTGATCTCGCGGGGCGTGCCGGGCACCGACCGGGTCTGCCTGCTGGCGGCCAAACGTTACCGCTCCTCCGAGCACCGCCTGTTCCACCGGGACTCCGGTTACCTGGAGGGCCGCAGGGCCCGCGAGAGCCGGATGAACCGGGCCATGGCCAACCGCACCGCCTTCGGCAAGCAGGTGATCGCCGCGCAGTGGGCGGTGGCCGAGTTCACGGCGCTCTGCCGGCTGTGGGAGCTGGGGGTGCCGGTGCCGTACCCGGTGCAGATCGTGGGGACGGAGATCCTGGAGGAGTTCGTCGGCACCCCCGACGGGTACGCCGCCCCGCGCCTGGCCCAGGTCTCCGACGGCCTCGACGACCTGTGGGAGCAGCTCGTGGCGGCCATGGTGACGCTGGCCGCGGAAGGGCTGGCGCACGGGGACCTGTCGCCGTACAACCTGCTGGTGCACCAGGGGCGGCTGGTGATCATCGACCTGCCGCAGATCGTCGACGTGATCGCCCATCCCGCGGGCCCGTCGTACCTGGAACGGGACGCCCGCAACGTGGCCACCTGGTTCGCCGCCAAGGGCGTGGCCGCCGCGGACCCCGACGCCCTCGCCGACCTGCTCCGCAAGGAGTCCGGCCGGACGTGACCGGCGGAACGCGCGCGGCCCGGCCGCCGGAGCGCCGGGCCCGTCCGCGCGGATCGGCTACGTGCGGGCGGGGGCGGGCAGGGGCCGTTCCTCCCCTGCCACCGCCGGGAGCCGGATGTCGAGGAGGACGCGTACCGCGCCCACCCACACCATCGCCGAGCCCAGCAGGTGGGCGAGGACGACGACCTCGGGCAGGTCCGTCACGATCTGCGTCAGGCCGACGAGCCCCTGGCCGAGCAGCACGGCGAGGAACAACGTGGTGCGCTGGTGGGCCGCCGAGCCCGGCTCGCGCCGGGTCCTGAGCCACAGGGCGACGGCCAGGCCGAGGCTGAGCGCGGCGGCGACCCCGTGCAGCCAGACCATCGCCGTCCAGTTGAACGGCATGCGCGGCACGTCGGAGGAGTCACCCGCGTGCGGCCCGGTGCCGGTGACGATCGTGCCGACCGCGACCAGCACCGCCACGGACGCCACCAGCGCCGCCGGAAGGCGGCCCACCGGCACGGAGAGTGGCCGCGCGGGCCGGTCGAGCAGGCGGGCCTTGTGCCAGACGACCGTGGTGGCGGTCAGGAACAGCACGGCGGCCAGGAAATGCGCGGCGACGAGGTACGGGCTCAGCCGCGCCCACACGGTGAGGCCGCCGACGACCGCGTTCAGCATGACGATCCAGAACTGCACCCACCCCCACCGGGTCAGCTCGGGCACCGGACGGCGCTGCAGCCGGGCCACGACGATGAGCCAGCCGACGGCGACGCACACGACCCCGGACAACACCCGGTTGGTGAACTCGATCGCGCCGTGGACGCCGAGCTCGGGCGTGGCCGCGAAACCGGCCTCCGAGCAGCGCGGCCACCCGTCACAGCCCAGCCCGGACCCGGTCAGGCGGACGACTCCGCCGGTCACGATGATCATCAGGCTGGTGGCCAGCGCCGCGCCCGCGGCCCGTCGCAGGGCGGCTCGTTCGAAGGCGACCCGGGCGGCGAGCCACTGGAAGGGAGTGGTCATGGGGGAAGAGGTCTCTCTGCTGCTCAGCGAACCGCCGCGGGTGGCGGCCGCAAACACGATCAAGACCTTACTCTACAGCCCGTAGAGCACCCCTCCCGGCTCCGCCTCCTCGGCAGGCGTCCAGAACCGTGCGGCGCCCCCTTGCGGCCCGGGACGGCCACCTCCGCCGATGGCCGGAGGTGGCCTGCTCCCCCGTGGGTCAGCTGGTTTCGTTCTTCTTGGTGACCTCACCGGTGGCGGCGTCGACCATCACCTCGTGCTTGGTCCCGTCCGGGGTCATCACGTCCGACTGCCAGACGGTCTTGCCGTTCTCGGTGTCGAGCTTCAGCTTGGCGACGTGTCCCTCCGGTACGGCCGCGGCGACCTTGTCGGCGGCCTGGGCGTAGTCGAGCTTGGCCTCGGTGATGCGGGTGTGCATCTTGGCCTTCTCCTGCTCGTCCATCTGCTCGGCCGTCGGCCCCTTGACGACCTTGCCGGACTGTACGTCGACCTGGTGTTCCGTGCCGTCGGAGCCGACGACCTTGACCTCCCAGAGCATGCCGTTCTCCTCGCTCTCGACGGAGACGACCTTGGATCCGGGCACCGCGGCCATCGCGACCTTGGCGGCGTCCTTGAGCTCTCCGGCTCCTGGCTTCATGGACGTGGCGCCCGGCGAGGGGGACATGGTCCCCGTTTCGGGCGGGCTTTCCATCGTCGGAGTCGGGCTTCCCATGGTGGGGCCCGGCGTCGGTTCGACGGCGAACTGGCCGACTTCCCGTACGGCGCCGCAGCCGGCGGCGAGCAGTGCCGCACCGACCAGAGCCCCGATGATCGACTTGTTCATACTTGGACCGCTGCCCCAGGAACCCGCCTTCATTCCCGCAGGTCAGAACCCTGGACCACGGCCGGGGCCGGCAAGGGCGCGCCACGCGGGGACCCGCCGCCGACCCGCCGGCCCCTACTGGACGCCCGTTTCGCCCACGCTGTCGGCCACTACTGGACGCCCGCTTCGCATGTCGCCGGCCGCTACTTGACGCCTGCTTCGCGCATGTCGCGCAGCTCGCGCTTGAGCTCCTTGATCTCGTCGCGCAGCCGCGCGGCCACCTCGAACTGAAGGTCGGCGGCCGACTGGTGCATCTGCTCGGTCAGCGACTCGATCAGCGACTCCATCTGCGCCCGCGGCATCTCGCCCGCGATGGCCTTGGCGTGCTGGCCCGCCTGGCGGGCGGCGAAGCCGGGCACCGGGGCCTTGCCGCGCGACTGCTGACGGCCGCCGCCGAGCAGCTTGTCGGTGTCGGCGTCCTCGCGCTGGAGGGAGTCGAGGATGTCGGCGATCTTCTTGCGCAGCGGCTGCGGGTCGATGCCGTTGGCCTCGTTGTAGGCCATCTGCTTGGCCCGGCGCCGGTTGGTCTCGTCGATGGCCCGCTCCATCGACGGCGTGACCTTGTCGGCGTACATGTGGACCTGGCCGGACACGTTACGGGCGGCGCGGCCGATGGTCTGGATCAGGGAGGTCTCCGAGCGCAGGAAGCCCTCCTTGTCGGCGTCGAGGATGGCCACCAGCGACACCTCGGGCAGGTCGAGGCCCTCACGCAGCAGGTTGATGCCGACCAGCACGTCGAACTCGCCGATGCGCAGCTCGCGCAGCAGCTCGATGCGGCGCAGCGTGTCGACCTCGCTGTGCAGGTAGCGCACCCGGATGCCGAGCTCCAGGAGATAGTCGGTCAAGTCTTCGGACATCTTCTTGGTCAGCGTGGTGACCAGGACGCGCTCGTCGCGCTCGGCGCGCTCGCGGATCTCGTGGACCAGGTCGTCGATCTGCCCCTTGGTGGGCTTGACGACGATCTCGGGGTCGACCAGGCCGGTGGGCCGGATGACCTGCTCGACGACGTCGCCCTTGACCCGCCCCAGCTCGTACGGCCCGGGCGTGGCCGACAGGTAGACCGACTGCCCGATGCGCTCCAGGAACTCCTCCCACTTCAGCGGCCGGTTGTCCAGCGCGGACGGCAGCCGGAACCCGTGGTCGACCAGCGTGCGCTTGCGCGAGGCGTCGCCCTCGTACATCGCGCCGATCTGCGGCACGGTCTGGTGGGACTCGTCGAGGACCAGCAGGAAGTCTTCGGGGAAGTAGTCGAGCAGCGTGTTGGGCGCGGTGCCGGCGGCGCGGCCGTCGAGGTGACGGGAGTAGTTCTCGATGCCGGAGCAGGTGCCGATCTGGCGCATCATCTCGATGTCGTAGGTGGTGCGCATGCGCAGCCGCTGGGCCTCCAGCAGCTTGCCCTGCCGCTCCAGCTCCGACAGGCGCGCGGCCAGCTCGGCCTCGATGCCGGCCACAGCCGCCGCCATGCGCTCCTCGCCGGCGATGTAGTGGGAGGCGGGGAAGATGTAGAGCTCTTCGTCCTCCGTGATGACCTCGCCGGTCAGCGGATGCATGGTGGCGAGCTTCTCGATCTCGTCGCCGAACATCTCGATGCGCACGGCCAGCTCTTCGTACTTCGGGATGATCTCGATCGTGTCGCCGCGCACCCGGAACGTGCCCCGGGTGAAGGCCAGGTCGTTGCGCGTGTACTGCATGTCGACCAGGCGGCGCAGGAGCTGGTCGCGGTCGACCTCCATGCCGACGCGGAGCCTGGCCATGCGGTCGACGTACTCCTGCGGGGTGCCCAGGCCGTAGATGCACGAGACGGAGGCGACCACGATGGTGTCACGGCGGGTGAGCAGCGAGTTGGTGGCCGAGTGGCGCAGCCGCTCGACCTCGTCGTTGATCGAGGAGTCCTTCTCGATGTACGTGTCGCTCTGCGGCACGTACGCCTCGGGCTGGTAGTAGTCGTAATAGGAGACGAAATATTCGACCGCGTTGTTGGGCAGCATCTCGCGCAGCTCGTTGGCGAACTGGGCGGCGAGCGTCTTGTTGGGCTGCATGACCAGCGCGGGCCGCTGCAGCCGCTCGATCAGCCAGGCGATCGTGGCCGTCTTGCCGGTGCCCGTGGCGCCGAGCAGGACGCTGTCCTTCTCCCCGGCCCGGACGCGGCGCTCCAGCTCGGCGATGGCCGTCGGCTGGTCGCCGGATGGAGTCATCTCGGTGACGACCTCGAAAGGCGCCACCTTCCGCTGCAAATCTGTGACCGGACGCATGCTGCCACTGTAGGCGGCGCCACCGACAGAAACCGTCAGGCCGTGGGCTGCCCGATCCGGGGGAACGGCGTGGTGGAGAACACCACCTCGACCGGCACCTCGAAGTACCGCGCCATGCGCAACGCCAGGTGAAGACTCGGGCTGTATTCGCCCCGCTCCAGGTATCCCACGGTCTGGTAGTGCACCCCCAGCGCCTGCGCGAGCTGCCTGCGGCTCACCCCCCGCTCGGCCCGCAGCAACGCGATGCGGTTGTGGACGGTCTCACTCATCAACCCTCCAGATAGCAGACCTGCTCCATCCATAACACCCCTGCTATGGGACGTAACAGTCATATGACGACACATTGCAAGCGAACAGCAAGTCATACCCGATACGGTCGGATTCGCCTGTAGCGGAAAAGGAAGGTTCGATGTCACGACCCCGAGAGGCACTGATCCAGGCAGGTCAGGGCATAGCCCAAGCGGTCGCGCAAGGAGGTGACGTACGGCAGGCGATGAGCCAGGCGATCGGCCAGGTCGCCGACCAGGCCGGCCAGCTCACCGGCCAGGCCCCCGGCTTCGCGCTCAACCCGCACGACTTCGCCGCCGCCCGCGACGGCGGCGCCTCCGTCGGCACGCTGATCGAGGCCAGGTCCGCCTCGCTGAACGAGGCCGGCGAGATCGTCAACCGCAGCTTCGCCGAGAACGGCATGCACGTCATCTCGCCGGTGGTGATCCCCAAGGGCAGCACGGCCAAGGTGGTCATCCCGCTGACCGTTCTCGTCGTCCTGGGTCTGATCGGCGCGCTCGGCGGCATCGTGCCGGGGTCGGACATCTTCTTCGGCCCGCACTACTGGGTGGTGCTGGTGCTGGCCGCCGCGTTCCTGTGGTGGCGCAGGAGCGTGGTGATGGTCCCCGAGGGCTGCAAGGCGCTGATCACCAAGTTCGGCAAGCTGGTGCACATCGCCGACCCGGGCCGGGTGACGCTGTTCAACCCGTGGAAGCGGGTCAGCTACATCGTCAACACCACCCGCGAGTACCCGTTCAACGCCCCCATCAGGGAGGCGCCGACCCAGCAGGGCGTCAAGGCCAGCGTCGACCTGTTCCTGCAGTTCAGGATCGAGAACCCGGCCGAGTTCATCTTCGTGCTCGGCTCGGTCAGCGGCTTCCAGTCCAAGCTGCAGAACGCCATCAGCGAGGTCACCCGCTCGCTGATCTACGCCCAGCGGGCCGAGGACATCTACGACCTGGTGGGCGAGAGCACCCTCGGCATGCTGGAGAACCTGAACCAGCAGTTCCTGCCCGCCGTACGGCTCACCGACGTGAACATCACCCACGCCGAGCCGTCCAGCCAGGAGTACCGCATGGACCTGGCCGCCCCGGAGATGGTCCGGGTGGCCAAGGAGGCCTACACCTACGAGTACGAGCTCCAGCTCCGCAAGGAGCAGAACGAGGGCGACCTGGTCAAGGAGCTGGCGGGGCTCCAGGAGACGCTCAGCGCCATCCAGGCCGAGATCGCCGGCTACCAGGCCCGTATGGACACCGCGCTCGAACGCGCCAGCCACCAGGCCACCGCGCAGGCCAGGCAGCGCCTGGTCGAGGCCGAGTCCACGGCCAACGCCAACGCCGCGCTCCTGGAGGCCCAGGCCCTGGACATCCGGGCGCTGTCGGCCGCCGAGGCCCCCGAGATCCTCGACTACCGCTTCCAGCAGGACCTGCTGACCAAGCTGGAGTCGGTGGCCACCCGGCTGCCGCAGGTGGTGCAGGTGGGCGAGCAGACCGACATCGACTTCCTGGCCCTGGCCCAGCAGCTCGTGGGCGGCAAGGGCGCGGCGCTGTTCTCCGCCGAGGACATGGCCGCCATCCGCGGCCGGCTCGGCGAGATCGCCGCCCGCGTCAGCGGCCGCGAGGACGAGATCGCGGCCCTGCTGAAGAAGGCCGCCGCCGACGTGAGCGAGCCGCAGGCCACGCCTGAGCCCGACCACGACCTGGAGAGCACGGTCGAGCGCCTGCTGCCCGGCCGCCTGAGCGAGGGTGAGGTCCGATGACCCGCGAGTTCTCGAAGATCAAGGAGTCGCTGGCCTCCTGGTCCGACATCCGCCAGCTGCTGCGCGGCGGCGAGCAGGGCCAGCTCGTGCCGGTGGTGATCCCCAAGGACCGGCGCGGCTTCGCCTGGATGGCGCTCGTCCTGCTGGCCCTGTACTTCGCCGGGATGGCCGCGCTCACCGACCTCACCCTGCCCGCCGCGCTGGCCGCGCTGTTCTTCCTGGTCGTGGCACTGGTCACGATCTGGCGCCAGGCGATCATCGAGATCGAGGAGGGCACCACCGGCGTGCGCAGCCGCTGGGGGGCGATCACCGGCACGCTCCCGCCGGGCCGCCACTATCTGTGGCTGCCGTGGGACCGGGTGGACGCGGTCGTGGACACCTCCACCGAGATCCCGTACTCGGCGCCGATCGTGGCCTGCCCGACGGCCGAGAACGTGCCGCTGAAGTCGATCGAGTTCTTCCTGAAGTTCCGCATCGTGGACCCGGTGGCGTTCGTCCGGACGATCGGCGCGGGCAACTTCGACCTCGTGCTCTCCAGCGCCGTGCAGGACGCGATCAGGCAGCGCAGCCGGCGGGTCAACACCGAGCGCGCCTACGACCTGCGCGGCTCCGACGTCGGCGACATGCAGGAGGCGCTCAACCGCCAGCTCGGCCGGTACGGCGTGCGCGTCACCGGCGCCAACATCCCCGACGTCCAGCTCCCCGACCAGTACCAGCAGCACCTGGCCACCCGGGAGAAGGTCGCCAAGGAGCTGTCGGCCTACGAGCGCGAATGGGAGCTGACCCGCAAGCGCCGCATCGACACGCTGCTCATGGAGATCGAGCGCTCCAAGAAGACCCGCGACGCCCGCGTGGTCGAGGTCAAGGCCGCTCACAACACCGCGCGCAAGAACGTGGCGCGCATGCTGGAGGAGCAGGAGACCGAGGCCCAGCGCGTGACGTGGGAGATCGAGGCGCGCGGCAGGGCCGACCTGACCGCCGCCGAGAACGAGGCCAAGGCCCTGCGCAGGCTGGCCGAGTCCTACCGCGACAACCGGGCCGTGCTGCAGTACGAGCTGGCCCGCCGGCGCCTGGACGTGGGCGCCAAGCTCGCCGAGAACGCCCCCCAGCCGTTGGTCGTACGGACCCAGCAGGGCCAGGCCGACTCGGCGCTGTCCACCCTCGTCCTGGCCCAGTTGCTCCCCCGCATCTCGGGCACGGGACACACCGCCGGCAACGGCCAGACCCCCACCGCATAGGAGAGACCCCATGGTGTTCCGCAAGTTGATGGCCGCCTTCGGCGCGGGCGTCGAGGTCGACACGGTGCTGACCGACGCGTCCGTGCGTCCCGGTGAGCCGCTGCGCGGCGTCGTGCACTTCCGCGGCGGCGGCTCGGACTACAAGGTCGAGGGCATCTACCTCGACCTGACCGCCGTGGTGGAGGTCGAGAGCGGCGACAACGAGTACAAGACGACCTACAGCTTCCTGCGCCAGCAGGTGGCCGGGACCTTCCAGCTCGCCTCGGGCGCCCAGCACCAGCAGCCGTTCGAGATCATGGTGCCGTGGGAGACGCCGATCAGCGCGATCGGCGGCCACCCGCTGCACGGCATGCGGCTCGGCGTCCAGACGGAGCTGGCGCTGGCGGGCGCGATCGACAAGGGCGACCTCGACCCGCTGTTCGTCAGCCCGCTGCCGGCCCAGGAGCACGTCATCGCCGCCCTCGACCGGCTGGGCTTCGGCTTCAAGAAGGCCGACCTGGAGCGCGGCACGCTGTACGGCTCGACGATGCCGTTCTTCCAGGAGATCGAGTACTACGCGGGCGGCCAGTGGCGGCGGCACTTCAACGAGCTGGAGCTGACGTTCATCGCCGGGCCGCGGCAGATGGACGTCATCCTGGAGGCCGACAAGCGCGGCGGCTTCCTGACCTCCAGCCACGACACCTACAACCGCTTCACCGTGCGCTACGACGACCACCCCGGCGCGGCCGACCAGGCGTTGCAGCACGGCCTGGAGCAGATGGCCCGCCGCCGCGGCTGGTTCTAGCCGGGTGCTCCCCCGAGCCGGGCGGCGGCCCGGCTCAGGGGACCCGGTACATGCGCTCGGTCCAGGCCCGGTAGCGCCAGGTGTGGCCGACGCGGTAGTCGTGGCCCAGGTAGACGCCGAAGACCTGGCGCTTGAGCTCGCGCAGCGCCCCCGCGACGTTGGGGGCCCAGCCGGTCATCGGGTAGCCGCGGTAGGAGACCGCCCGCAGCCCCAGCCCGCTCGCCGCGGCCAGCGCGAAGCGGGCCGAGGCGACGTGGTCGGGGTGGTCGCACAGCCCCCGGCCGGTGGGCGGCTCGGGGTCGAGCGTGCGCAGCACCGTCGGCCGGAAGCGGGCGTAGAGCGCGCGCAGCACGCCGACCACGTCCCGCCGGCCGACGCAGCGCGGCTCGGGGCCGGCGCCGAACCGGCGCACGCAGGAGCGGTCCTGCCACAGCCTGGTCAGCGCGTCGCGGCCGCCGTCGGCGCGCGGGTCGCCGCCGTCCGGCAGTCCGACGAAGGCGAGCCTGACCGCCGGCCTGTCGGCCAGCTCCTCCATACGGACGGGGAAGCCGCCCGCCGTGATCGTCGTGACCCGCCAGACGTCGGGCGCGCCGGCCAGGAAGGCGTACGCGGCCCGCAGGCCCCGCGCGCGGTCGCGGGTGTAGGCGACGGGGTCGCGGTCGTCGTCCCAGCCGGCCTGGCCCTCGCCCGCGGTCAGGTAGACGGTCACCGTCGGGCGGTGCCACTGGACGGCGCCGTACAGGTCGGGGATCATGAACAGCAGGTCGTCGTCCGGATGGGCCACGACCTGCATGAACCGCTCCGACGACGACGGCCGGTGGACCTCCGCCCACGCCGCCGCGGGCGGGGCCGGGCACGCCAGCACGGCCACCAGCACCAGCGCCAGCGCGGCCGCCGAGAACATCCTGATCCCCTTCATCCCCACCCCCGTGCGCTTCCAGTATCGAACCTGGTCAGGTCCCGGTCCTGAGCTGCCAGGGGGAGATGTCATGTCATTCCCGGGTAGGAGATACCTCCTTCCCGTGCGCTGGAAGTCGCATGCCGACGGTCGTTACGATGACCTAGGGGATTGACTGATCGTCGGACGGGCGGGCGAACGATGGCACGGTTCATGGCGGCGCTGAAGCGGGTCGCCCCATGGGCGGCCCAGAACGCCGACGGCGCCATCGCGCTGTTACTGGCCATCGTGATCGGCGTGCTCGGCATCATGCCCGACACGGTGGTGCCGACCGATGTGCAGACCCAGCTCGTCAACGCCGCGACTCTGGTGATCATGGCGCTGGTGGCCACCGCCCTGCTGCGCGACCGCGCCCGTCAGGCCCCGGTCGAGGAGACCATCACCTCCGGCGCGCTGGCCCAGCTCCCCGTCCGGCTGTCGCGGCTGGAGGAGATCGAGACGCTCGTCCACGGCACCCGCAAGGCCCTCGACGCGCTGCAACTGGTCAGGGTGCTGGGCAGCAAGCAGGAGATCGCCCAGATGCACGCCGAGGCGCGCAAGGACACCACCCGGTGGAGCTTCAAGGGCGGCACCGGCACCTACCTGCGCGCGGTCACCCTGCCCTCGTGCGTGGCCGCCGCCCGCCGGGACAAACGGCACCTCGTGGTGCGGGTCGAGGTGATCGACCCGTCCAACGTCGAGGTGTGCGAGACGTACGCCCACTACCGGCGCTCCCTGTCGGACTCCCCCGACGCGACCGGCGAGACGTGGACGACCGACCGGGTCAGGAAGGAGTCGTACGCGACGATCCTGGCCGCCTTCTGGTACCGCCAGCGTTACGGCCTGCTCGACATCGAGGTCGGTCTGTCGTCGTCGATGACGACGTTCCGCTGGGACCTGTCGGCCACCCGGCTGATCATGACGGTGGAGGACCCCAACCGCGCCATGACCGCGCTGGCCGGCACGTTCTACTACGAGAACTGCGACACCGAGCTGCGGCTCAGCTTCGAGCAGGCGCGGCGGGTGCCGATGGACATGTACAAGAAGGCGCCGCTCGGCGACGAGCCCACGATCGAGGAGGTCCAGGACCTGTTCGGTCGCATCGGGGTGCCTCTCCCCAAGGCCTACGACGGCCGCGACGTCGTGGACATCGCGCGCAAGGCCCTGCGCGCCGTCGATCCCTACGGCGAGGCGCGTCCTGCGGCCCTCCGACGAGACGGAACGTGAGTGCGACTCATGAGCTACCGGTCGGTCTTCCAGCGGGTCCGCGACGGACAGGCCAGGTCGTGGGCGCTCGGCGTGCTGAGGGAAACCGCGCGCCCCAGGGCCGTACGCCATCCGCTCGGCTTCGTCTGCCTGCCGCTGGAGCGTGAGGGCGGCGAGGGGGTATGCCTCCACCTGTGGTCCGACTCGCTCCAGCACGCCGAGAGCACCACCTCGCAGATCCACTGCCACAGCTGGGACCTGGTCAGCCACGTGCTCTACGGCCAGGTCCGCAACGTGCACGCGGTGGTCACCGACGCGGGGCCCGACGCCACGCACCGGGTGTTCGAGGTGGTCAGCGGTGCCGACGGCGACCGCATCTCGCCCACCCGCCGCACCGTGCGGCACGCGACCGGGCTGGTGGAGCTGTTCGGCCCCGGCGACACCTACACCCTGCCGGCCGACCGCTTCCACAGCAGCGTGGTGCCGGAGGGCGGCGAGGCGGCCACGATCGCGCTCGGGCGCGGCCGGCCCGGCAGCCGCGACCTGTCGCTCGGCCCGCTCGGGGCGGGCGGCCACCACGTTCCCCGGGAACCGCTGAACGCCGAGGAGACGGCGCTGGCCGTCCGGCTGATCACCGCCCACCTGACCTGAGGGGTGCCCGATGGACCTGGATCACGCTCGCTCTGTGGCCGTCGAGGCCGCCCAGGCCGCCGGGGCGCTGCTCGCGGCGGGCACGCGTGGGGCCATCGGCATCCGGGCCAAGGGCGACGCCGGCGACGTCGTCACCGATCTCGACCTGGCCTCGGAGAAGCTGCTGGTCGAGCGCATCCTGACGGCCTTCCCCTCGCACACGATCGTGGCCGAGGAGTCCGGGCTGATCGGCGCGGCGGGCGGCGAGTGGACGTGGCTGGTCGACCCGCTCGACGGCACCAACAACGTGGCCATCGGGCTGCCCACGTACGTCGTGGGGGTGGCGTTGTGCCGGGCCGGGCGGCCCGTGCTGGGCGTGGTGCACGACCCGGTGACGGCCCAGACCTGGTCGGCGATCCGGGGGCGCGGGGCCGTGGCGTCCACGGGGGCGCGGCTGGCGCCGCCGTACACGGCCAGCCCGCACGGCCCGCTGCTGGCCTGGACCCAGGGGTACGGCGTGAGCAGGGGCGACGCCACCGTGCTGGCGTTGAAGGCGGCGCTGGAGGTGGGCGCGCGGCGGGTGCTGCAACTGTGGGCGCCGCTGCTGTCGTGGGCGATGCTGGCCCGCGGCGACATCGACGGCATCGTCGGCTACCGCGCCGAGGCGGTCGATCTGCCGGCCGGCGCGCTGCTGGCCCAGGAGGCCGGGATCGAGATCAGGGCGCTCGACGGCGGCCCGTTCGAGGAGAGCATCGACGGCACGGCCGAGGACCGCAGCTTCGTGGCCGCTCACCCGCGGGCGCTTCCCGGGCTGATGTCGCTGCTGCCGGGCTGACGCCCCCGGCGCTCAGCCGAACGTGACCAGGGCCCAGACCGTGGCCAGCAGCCCGATGACGGCCAGGCCGGCGCCGGTGAGCAGGAAGCGGCGCAGCGGCACCGCGACGCCGTGGCGGCGGCACGACTCGAACCACAGGAGCGTGGCCAGCGAGGCCCACGGGGTGATCACCGTGCCCACGTTCGTGCCCACGAGCAGGGCCAGCAGGCGGTCCTGGTCGGCGGCCGTGATCACCGCCTCGACGGCCTTGTAGGCGGGCAGGTTGTTGATCGCGTTGGACAGGCCCGCGCCCACCGCGGCCGTCCGGTACGGGTCGCCCTCCGTGCCGATCATCCACGTCATCAGCGCGTCGAGCCCGTGGGCGCTGAGGGTGGGCACCACCAGGAACAGCCCGGTCACGAAGACGACGAGCTGCCAGGGCAGCAGGCTCCAGGTCAGCTTGGCCCGGTCGCGCACCAGGAAGGCGGCCACCACCAGCACGGCCGCGGCGGTGGCGGCGACGGCGACGTGCGCCTTGAGCAGCAGCAGGGCGATGAACAGCAGACAGCCGGCCGAGGCCGCGCCGAACAGCACGCGGTCGGCCACCGGCTCCAGCACCGGCGGCGTGTAGCGCAGGTCGCGGCGCTCGCCCCGGCGCCAGAAGAACACCCACAGGAACACCATCGTCACCGCGATCGAGGCGAGCTGCGGGGCCCACATGCGGGCGGCGAAGCCCTGGGCGTCGAGGCCGAGCTTGTCCATGGCGAGCAGGTTGGTCAGGTTGGAGACCGGCAGCAGCAGGCTCGCGGTGTTGGCCAGCCAGATGGTGGTCATCGCCAGCGGCAGGGCGGCGATGCGGGCCCGGGGCGCCAGGGCGAGCATGACCGGGGTGAGCAGGACGGCGGTGGTGTCAAGGTTCAGAAAAATCGTGACAAATGACGCGAAAGCCGTACAAAGAAAGAAAAGTGCGGTGTAGTTACCGCGGCCGAGCACCGCCATCCTGGCCGCGATGGCGTCGAAGACCTGCGCTTCCTTGGTCAGCTCGGCCAGCACGATGATGGCGACCAGGAAGATCAGCAGCGGCCCGATCGTCTCCAGGCTCTCGACGGCGTCGCGCCACGGCAGCAGACCGGTCGCCACGAAGACCAGACCGAGAGCAAGCAGCCCGATCCGGATCAGATCGAGCACAGCCAGACGCCGCCACACCCGACGATGATCGCACACTGACTGCAAATCACCGATTCCTCGGTGGATACTGAGCAGATGGCACGTGACGGCAGGCCGACCGAGATCTTCGTCAGCTACTCCCCGGCCGACACCGCCTGGGCGACCTGGATCGCCTGGGAGCTGGAGGCGGCCGGCTACCGGACCATGATCCAAGCCTGGGACTTCGTGCCCGGCACCAACTTCATCGACTTCATGGACCGCGGGGTCAGCGAGGCGCAGCTCGTCGTGGCCGTGCTCTCGCGCAACTACCTCACCTCGCGCTACGGGCGCATGGAGTGGCAGGCGGCCATGCGCGCCGATCCCGACAACCCCTCCAACAAGCTCGTCACGATCCGGCTGGAGGACGTGCAGCTGGAGGGCCTGCTGTCCACGATCACCTGGGTCGATCTGCTCGGCGTCACCGACTCCGGACAGGCCAGGGCGCTGCTGCTGGGCCGGGTCGGCGAGGCGCTGGCCGGGCGGGCCAAGCCGGCGGCCGCCCCCGCCTTCCCCTCCGGCCGGGTCGTGCCGCCTCCGGCCGTCCCGACGCTGCCCCCGACGACCGACCTGGCCAGGGCCCGCCGCACCCCGGTGACGGCCCCCAAGTTCCCGCCCTCGGGCGGCGACGACCGCGGGCGCGAGTCGGTCAACGTCCTGCACATCGGCGGGCCGAGGTTCGGGCGGGCGCTGCCCGATCCCGGCGAGCCGTTCACGCCGGAGGACATGCAGGCCCGCATCTGGGCCGACCTGACGGCCATGTACGACCGGGGCATGCCGCGTCCCGACCTCATGGTGGTCAGCGGCGACCTGACCGAGTCCGGGAGCCTCGGGCAGTTCGCGCAGGCCACGCAGTTCGTCACGGACCTGCGGCTGCTGATCGGCCTGGAGCCCCACCGGCTGGTGCTGCTGCCCGGCCCGCGCGACGTCACCAAGGCCGCGGCCAGCGCGTACTTCATGACCTGCGAGGCCGACGACGTGAGCCCGCAGCCCCCCTACTGGCCCAAGTGGCGGCATTTCGCCGGGCTGTTCCGCGAGGTGTACCAGGGGCTCGACGACCGGGTGTTCGACGGTGGCCAGCCCTGGACGTTGTTCGAGGTGCCCGACCTGCGGGTGGTCGTGGCCGGGCTCAACTCGACGATGGCGATGAGCCATCTGGAGCGCGACGCGTACGCGCTGCTGGGCGAGGCGCAGGCCGCGTGGTTCGCCGAGCGGCTGCGTCCCTACGAGGAGAGCGCCTGGCTGCGGCTGGGCGCGATCGGCCATCCGCCCGCCGCGTTGCGGGACGCGCCCACGTTCGACCGGCTGCTCACCCACCGGCTCAACCTGCTCTTCCACGGGGCCGGCGCGGGCGTCCCGGCCGCCGAGCCGCGGCCGGGCTTCGCCGCGGTCGCGGCCCCGCGCTCCGGCCGCCACCAGGTGATCGAGATCTCCCCCGACGGCATGCGCACCTGGACGCCCGACACCGGCAAGCCCGCACGCGCCCGGCACGGCTGGCGGGCGGTGCGGGCCACGTTCACCGGCGAGACCCCCGGCACCCCGCCGCCCGCCCCCCAGCCCGAGGAGCGCGAGCCGAGCCCCGTCGAGCTGCTGCTCGACCGCATCACCGAGGTCTGCGAGGCCCGGCACGAGCGGGCCAAGATCCGGCGCTTCCCCGACCACCTGGTGGTCACCCATCCCGAGGACGGGTTCGTCCGGCAGCTCATGATCGGCGCGCACGTCGGCGAGCTGACCGAAGCCGCCGCGACCGGGTTCGCCCGCCGCGCCCACGCCGCCGACCTGGCCGCCGAGCTGATCTACCAGGGTCCGCCGGCCTCCCGCGCGCTCCGTGACGACCTCATGCGCAAGGGCGTGCGGGTGCGCAGCTTCCTGGAGTTCCAGGGCCTGCTCGACCTGTCGGGATATGTCGCCGAGCAGACCGCCCGGCTCACCGGCGACCGCCGCTACCCGCCCGGCCTGTACGTCCCCCAGCGCTACCGCGAGCTCGACCGGCCGGGCAGCCAGATCAGGCAGGGGCTCACCGACGAGCTGATGCGGCTGCTGGCCGCCGACCACGGCCGGTTCCTGCTGCTGCTCGGCGACTTCGGCCACGGCAAGACGTTCGCGCTGCGCGAGCTGGCCAGGCGCATCCCGGCCGAGCTGCCGCACCTGACGCCGATCTTCATCGAGCTGCGCGCCCTGGACAAGGCCCACTCGGTCGACGCCCTGGTCGCCGCGCACCTGGCCGGGCACGGCGAGGAGTTCATCGACCTCAAGGCGTTCCGCTACCTGCTCCGGCAGGGGCGCATCGTGCTGCTGTTCGACGGGTTCGACGAGCTGGTCACCCGGCTGACCTACGACCGGGCGGCCGACCACCTGGCCACCCTGCTGGCCGCGGCCGAGGACAAGGCCAAGATCGTGGTGGCCAGCCGTACGCAGCACTTCAAGTCGCACAGCCAGGTGCTGACCTCGCTCGGCGAGATGGTGGGCGTGCTGCCGCAGCGGCGGGTGCTCAGCGTGGAGGACTTCACGCACGACCAGATCCGCTCCTACCTGGCCAACCGTTTCGACGACGGCGACGAGGCCGGCGCCCGCATGTCGCTCATGGGCGAGATCAAAGACCTGCTGGCGCTGGCCCAGAACCCGCGCATGCTCAGCTTCATCGCCGACCTCGACGCCGACCGCCTGCGCACGGTCGCCGGCGCCCAGCACACCCTCAGCCCGGCCCTGCTGTACGAGGAGATCCTCAGTACCTGGCTGGCCTTCGAGGAACGGCGGGCCCGCGTGCCCGGCTCGCCAGGCGCGTTGTCGATCGGCGAGCTGTGGCGGGTGGTGACCGCGCTGGCGCTGCGCCTGTGGGACAGCGGCGAGACGCTGCTCGGCGTCGACGAGCTGACCGAGATCGGCGAGACGCTGAGCGACCTGGCCTCGGGCCAGCTCTCGCCCGCGCACGCCGCGCACGCGATGGGCTCGGGCAGCCTGCTCGTGCGCACCGAGGAGGGCATGTTCGGGTTCATCCACGCCTCCGTGATGGAATGGCTCATCGCCCGCCACATCGCCGCGAACCTCGACAACCCCCTCCCGCTGACCCGCAGGCCGCTGTCGGCGCTGACCGTCGAGTTCCTGTGCGACCTGGCCGACGTACGGGCGTTGCGCGCCTGGGTGGCCGACCCGCCCGCCGACGACGTGGCCAGGGCGAACGCGGTCAAGATCGCGGCCAGGCTGCGCACCCCGGCCAAGGCCGACCTGCGCGGCGCGAACCTCAAGGGCGAGGACCTGTCGGCGCGCGACCTGCAGGAGGTCGACCTGACCGGCGCCGACCTGTCGGAGGCCACCCTGGCCGGCACGGACCTGTCCAGGGCCGTCCTGCGCGACGCGAGCCTGGCCGGCGCCCGGCTCGACGGCGCCCGGCTGACCGGCGCCGACCTGACCGGGGCCGACCTGTCGGGCGCGCGGCTGGCGCAGGTCGACCTGAGCGACGTCACGGTCGAGGGCGCCCGCTGGCACCGGGCGTCCCTGATCAACGTCACCGGCACGCTGCCGCACCTGCCGGGCGCGGCGGTGGTGCCGGGCCAGCCGGTGGAGGTGGAGTTCGCGCCGGCCGGCATCGGCGTCCCGTACGGCTACCACTTCCAGACCTCCCGCCTGCCCGAGCCCATCGCCTACAGCCCCGACGGCTCGACCATCGCCATCGGCAACGAGGACGGCGGCGTGCTGCTGTGCGCGGGCGGCTCCCCGGTCCGGACCCTCCAGGGCCACCGCGGCCGCGTCTACGCCGTCACCTTCGCCGGCGACCTGCTGGCCACCGGCGCGAGCGACGGCACGGTCCAGCTCTGGGACACCCTCACCGGCCGGCGCCTGCACACCCTGACCGGCCATCCCGACGGCGTGTGGCCGCTACGCCTCAGCGCCTCGGGCGAGCTGGTGGCGGCCGGCGGCGGCGACGGCGTGGTCCGGGTGTGGGAGACCGCGACCGGCCGGCTGGTCCACGAGCTCCCGGGCCACCGGGCGCCGGTCTACACCGCCTCCTTCGGCCGCTCGCAGCTGGTGACCGGCGACTCCGCGGGCGTCGTCCGGGTCTGGGACCTGAGCGCCGGGCAGACGGCCGTGACCCTCGACGGCCACCGCGGCAGCGTCTACCGGGCCGTGCACAGCCCCGACGGCACCCTGCTGGCCACCGGCGACGAGGCGGGCACGATCCGGCTCTGGGACACCGCCACCTGGTCCCCCCGGCACGAGCTGACCGGCCACACCGGCAGCGTCTACTGCCTGACGTTCTCCCCCGACGGCTCGATGCTGGCCAGCGGCGACACGTCCGGCAGCGTGCGCCTGTGGGAGGCGTCGGGCGAGCCGCTCGGCGTGCACACCACCCACACGGCGGCCGTCTACCAGGTGACCTTCAGCCCCGACGGCCGCACGCTGGCCAGCGGCGACTCCGGCGGCACGGTCCGGCTGCAGCCCGTGGGCGGCGGCAAGCGCGTCGAGCTGACCGGGCATCGCAGCTCGGTCTGGCCGTTCGCGTTCCGTCCCGACGGCCAGCAGCTGGCCACCAGCAGCAACGACGGCACCGTGCGCCTGTGGGACCCGATTTCCGGGCAGTGCCAGCGGGTGCTGCGCGGCCACGGCCGGCGGATCTCGTCGGTGCGCTTCAGCGCCGACGGCTCGATGCTGGCCACCAGCGGCAACGACGGCGTCGTCCGGGTTTGGGAGCCGCGCACCGGGCGGCGGCTGCGGGAGTTCACCGGCACCGCCGACCGGCTGATCTCCGCGCTGTTCTCGCCCGCCGGCCCGGTGCTGGCCACCTCCAGCAACGACGGCGGCGTGCACTTCTGGAACGCCACCACCGGCGACTACGAACGCGAGCTGCACGCCGAGACCGACCACGTGTGGGCCGAGGCGTTCAGCCCCGACGGCAACATGCTGGCCACCGCCAACGACGACGACAGCGTCAAGATCTGGTACCGGCCGACCGGCCGCATGGCCGTCGACCTGGTCGACCACCGGGGGCGGGTGCGCTCGATCGCCTTCAGCCCCCTCGGCGACTACGTGGCCACCGGCTGCGACGACAAGCTCGTCCGCCTGTGGCACGTCTCCTCCGGCGGCCGGGTGGCGACGCTGGAGGGCCACACCGACCGGGTGTACTCCGTGGCCTTCTCCCCCGACGGCCGCTACCTGGCCAGCGCCGGCAACGACGGCCGCGCGCTGGTGTGGGAGCTGCGGCCCGGCCAGCCCTGGCAGCCGCGCCTGGCGCACACGCTCACCCAGCACGAAGGCCGGCTGTGGAGCCTGGCCTTCGACGCCACGGGCCGCCACCTGGCGACCGGCGGCGACGACATGACCGTGCGGGTGTGGGAGACCGCGACCGGGCAGCTGCTGCACACCCTCACCGGGCACGCGCGCCGGGTGTGGTCGGTGGCCTACAGCCCCACGTCCGACCTGCTGGCCAGCGCAGGCGACGACGGCGTGGTGATCCTCTGGGAGGGCGGCGAGCGGCGGGCGACGCTGCTGGGGCTACCCGAGGGCTGGGCCGCCCTGGCGCCGGACGGACGGTACAAGGTGCACGGTGAGCCGGGCGGGCAGTTCTGGCACGTCATCGGGATGTCACGGTTCGAGCTGGGGGAGCTGGATCCGTACCTGCCGGAGGTGAGTCAGGTGCCGCTCGACTCGCCCTTCTGACCGCAGGCGGGTGACTAGCCGCGGGCGGCGCGGCGTACGAGCTCGTGCCAGACCTCGTCGACCCGGGCCTCCAGGTCGTCGAGGGAGCCCTCGTTGGGGATCACCAGGTCGGCGGCGGCCAGGCGGTCCTCCCGGCTCGCCTGGGCGGCGATGCGGGCCTTGGCGTCGGCCTCCGGCATGCCGCGGTGGTCGGCGAGGCGCCGGATCCGCACCTCGTCGGCCGCGTCGACCACGATCACCAGGTCGTACATGGGGGCCAGCTTGTTCTCCACGAGCAGCGGCACGTCGTAGACCACGATCGCGTCGTCGGCCGCCTGGCCCTGCAGATCGGCCACCCGCTCCCCCACCAGCGGATGCACGATCGCGTTGAGCGCGGCCAGCCGGTCGGGGTCGGCGAAGACCACCGCGCCCAGCCGCTCCCGGTTCAGCGAGCCGTCGGGGCGCAGCACCCCTTCGCCGAACGCGGCCACCACCCGGGACAGCCCCGCCGTGCCGGGCTCGACCACCTCTCGCGCGATCTTGTCGGCGTCGATGACGACGGCGCCCCTGGCCGACAGCCGCTTGGACACCTCGCTCTTGCCGGAGCCGATGCCGCCGGTGAGCCCAATCTTCAGCACCGGAAAAGACTACCCATCCCGGCGTACCCGGTCATCCCGTCGGCTCGCTCAGTACCCGCCGCGGCGCGGGGCGGCGGTCGGACGGCGGGACGGGTTGGCCCGGCCCGTGGGCTTGAGGTCGCGCGCCGGCTGGTCGTGCCGGTGCGGAGAGCGGGCCTGCTGGTCGGACTTGGCCTGGGTGATCGTGGCGGGAAGTTTGATCTGCATACTTGTTCCTCCTTGGGGGTGGGGGTCAGGCGCGGGTGAGCCAGGTGACCTGGGCGCCGTTGTCGAAGGACTCGCGCCTGGTCGGGGTGAACAGGGTCGGGCTGAACCGGCCGGCGAACATGGAGATGCCCGCCCCGGCCACCACGGGGTAGCGCTTGAGGATGATCTCGTCGATCTCCGGGAGCAGGGAGCCGGCGAGCTTGCCGCCGCCGCAGAGGTAGATGTCCATGCCGGTGTCCTCGGCCTTCAGCCGCCGGACGAGCTCGATCGGGTCGCCCTTCTCCACGTGCACCGTGGGGTCGTCGATCGTCAGCGTGCTGGAGACGACGTACTGGCGCAAGTGGGAGTACGGGCTGGTGGTGGGCACCTCCAGGGCCGGCTCGAAGGTGCCGCGGCCCATCACCAGGGTGTCGAACACCTTGTTGGGCACGCCCTCAAGGCCCACGAGCCTGCGGACGTGGGTGGGCAGCGTCTCGGGATAGCGGGTGTTGATCCAGTCGGCCATCTCGGCGGACACGGGGTAGAAGTCGAACTCGGCGCCGGGCCCGGCGATGTAGCCGTCGAGGGAGACGCCGATGTAGTAGACAAGCTTTCGCATTCGGAGCAACTCCTGCTGTAGTACTATGACTGAAGTGGTTTGAACATAGTACTACGTCTGGAGTGGTGTCAAGTGCGGAAGAACCCCGAGCGGAGGCAGGCGCTGATCGACGCGGCCATCGAGGTGCTGGCCAGGGAAGGAGCGCGCGGGCTGACGTTCCGGGCCGTCGACGCCGAGGCGGCCGTGCCCCCCGGCACGGCCTCCAACTACTTCGCCAACCGCGACGACCTGTTCACCCAGGTCGGCGGACGCATCTACGAACGTTTGCTGCCCGACGAGGCCACGCTCGCCCGCGGCCAGGAGGGCGTGCGGGACGAGACCCGCTACGCCGAGCTCATGCACGAGCTGGTGGACCGGGTCACCGCCTTCAACTCCGGCTACCTGGCCCTGCTCGAACTGCGGCTGGAGTCCACCCGGCGTCCTGAGCTGCGCGCCGTGCTCACCAAGCGCATCCGCGAGGACATCGACGCCAACATCGGCTACCACGCGACGTCGGGCCTGCCCGGCGACTCGACCTCGGTGGTCCTGCTCTACCTCGCCCTGAACTGGCTCATCGTCGAACGGCTGACGTTGCCGGACATCTTCAGCGAGCAGGAGGTCCGCCAGCTCGTGGACGCCGCCGTGCGGAGATCACTGAACGGCTGACGCCGCCGGACGAGCCGCGGTGGCGTCGGGCACCGGACAGGTCCCCAAGGAAACGATCAGTCTGCGCTGCGGCGCAGGTGGATCAGGGTGAGATGGTCGTCCATCCGCTCCCGGCGGGTCTCGCGGTAGCCGAGCCGCCGGTACAGCCGCAGGTTCCCCTCCGACAGATGCCCCGTGAACAGGTCGAACGCCCCCGCCTCCGGCACCTGCTCGTGCAGCGCCGCGAGCAGGGCCGTGCCGAGCCCCTGCCCCTGCCGGTCGGGCGCGACCACGAGCCGTCCGACCAGGCAGGTGGTGCCGGCCACCTGCCCGCGCACTGCGCCGACGATCCGGCCGGCGTCCACGGCCTTGAGCACGACGCCCGTCTCGACGGCCTTGCGCACCTGCTCCAGCGACTCCACGAGCGGCGGGATGTAGGGGTCGCCGTAGAGCTGGGCCTCGCTCACGTACGCCGCCCGCTGCAGGGTGAGGATCTCGCCCGCGTCCGCCGCCACCGCCCGTTCGATCTTCACGCCAGCACCCTATCTGCTGCCTTCCCACCGCCACCGCCGACTTCCCGCCCTCCAGACCGCCCGCCGCCCGGCCTTGGACGGTCCTCCCGCGCTGCCGGCTAGGGAGCGTTGCCCGCCGTGAGCTCACCCGGGCAGAACGTGCCCTGCTTCGGCAGGACGCCGTTGACCAGGTAGTCGTGCACCTTCGTACGCAGACAGGCCGCGCGCAGCCTGCTCACGCCCTGCGCCAGGTACGCGCCCTGCCCGTCCCCGTGCCACAGGACCCTCGCCCCGGGGATCTGCCCGGCCGCCCTTGCCGCCCCGGAGGACGGCGTCTCGTTGTCCAGCCGTCCCACGCCGACCAGCACCGGGGGCACCTTGAGCCCGGCTGGCAACGGGTGCGGCGCCCAGCCCGGCGAGCGCGCCGCCCCCAGGCACCTGGCGACCTCCGCCCGCCCGCTCAGCCACCCCACCCGTGGGGCCGCCTTCCGCAGCCGCGCCTCCACCTGGAGAAAAAGGCGATGACCGGGCACTGCCAACCCGAAGTCATGACACCACCTGACCCCCTCCGCACTTGCCGGCCCCACCTCCCCCACCTCCCCGGACGCCACTCCCCCCACCACACCGGGAACCGTCTCCCCAGGCTGCGACACCGCCCCCGCCGTCCTCGAAGCCGCCCGCGCATCGGACAGGACGCCTCCCCCCGCCACTCCAGAGCCCACCGCCCCAGAGGCCGCAGTACCAGAGGCCGCAGT
Organism: Nonomuraea sp. NPDC049655; assembly: GCF_044465465.1. Lineage (NCBI taxonomy): Bacteria > Bacillati > Actinomycetota > Actinomycetes > Streptosporangiales > Streptosporangiaceae > Nonomuraea > Nonomuraea sp. NPDC049655. The sequence continues at coordinate 387,865 of NZ_JBITLS010000005.1, read as the reverse complement.
ACCAGGGGCCGCAGTACCAGGGGCCGCGGCACCAGGGGCCGCAGTACCAGGAACTGCCGCTCCGCCCCGAGACGTCGCCCCAGCCGGTCCCTGAGGCGTCGCCCCCGACCTCCCCGGCAGCGCCTCAGAGGGCCGGGTGCCGGCCGGTGCAGGAGGCGTCTGCCCTGCGCCGAGGGGTGTTCCCGCCGTACCTGCGGAGGCCGCCTGGCCCGGGACGGGGGCGGCTGCCGTCGGGGCGGGAGGGGTGGGCTGTGGGGGCTCGGCGGGGAGCAGGGCGGCCAGGCCCGTGGCGTCGCCCGTCCGGGCTCTGGAGAGGGCCTGCGCGAGCGCCGGCCACCGTGCGGGCGTGAGGCCCGCCCATACGGCGGCGGCGATCTCGTGCCCGCTCACCGTACGCTCGCCGCCACCGAGCCGCAGAGGCGCGCGCCTGACCAGCCCGTCGAACACCCGGACGGCGTCCGCGCGGCCGAGCGGGCAGCCGGGACGGTTCCGGCACCAGTCGCGGAAGTACCCGAGCTGCCGCTCCTGGGCGCGGGCGTGGGCCAGCAGCCGCCGTTCGAGCCCGGTCTCGGTGTGGTCGGGCAGCCCCTCCAGGTACATCCGCCCGGCCCGGCCGGGGAACAACTCCAGGTACGCCTGCCCGTACACGCTCCCATAGCCGTTGCCGAGGTAGCGCAGCCGCGACTCCCCCAGCGCGGCACGTACGGCATCGAGGTCGTGGGCGACCTGCCAGGACGTCAGCCCGGCGTAGGCGGCCCCGAGCGCGGCGCGGCAGGCCCGGTCGTAGACGGCGTTGTCCCGGGCGAACGCGCGCCAGGCCGTCCGTCCCTCGGCCACCTGCAGCCGGGCCGGGTCCGGCCGGGGTCGGGGGCACGCCCCCGCATGCCCCCCATCCCCGGCCCCGCGCGCCTCGACCAGCACGACGTCGAACCACCTGGCCAGTTCGCCCACGGCGTCCGGCCGCGCCACGACCTCTCGTACGACCGACGCGGCCCCCGTGTTGACCACCAGCGCGCCGAGCCGCCGCAGCGGGTCCTGGGCGGGCATCATGGCGAGCCGGACGGCCACGCGGGCCTCGCGCGGCCTGGCCCAGTCGGCGGGGACGGGCAACGTGGCGCACCGCATACCGCCGCCGCACTCGGACCAGACGAGCCTCTCCCGCCCAGGCGCCGGCCGCACCGCCCCGGCAACGCCCCGCTCCTGCGGCCCCGCCGCCCCGAGCTCCGACGCCGCCGATCCGGCCGTGTCCTGCCTGGGCTTCTCAGGCCAGGCCGCCTCGGGTCGCGGCTCCGCGAGCTCGGTCACGTCGCGTTCCGGCCATGGGGTCGGCGAGGCGACCAGGCGCATCGCCTGCCCGACTCCCCCGCCTGCCGCCGGAACCAGGACGGTGACCGCCGCCACCACCGGGATCACGCGCCGAACCATACGCACCGCATCGCCCCCGAACGCTCGTACCTCCAGCCGCATGTCAGTTTCCCAGCGGCCGTCTTCGCAGGTAGAGAAGTCGTAAAAGGTCGATGGGTAAAATCTCGCGCCCGCTCGGCGATTCTCCGTGCCACCGACCCCCGCCCCCTCACAGAACCCCGCTCGGGTCAGAGGAGGGAAGAGACAGATCGGCTGTAATCAGACCCTCACGGGCCGCCCAGCCCTGCCCTGCGACTCAGCCTCCGCGCCACAGGCCACTCTTGAGGGACGCGACGCGCCACATGCCAGGGTGGCACCAGCGCCTCCGCGTCGGTGCCGGCCGTACCTGGCCGGGAAACGGCGAGAAGGCGACCCCGGGCAGCGAGACGCTACGCCGCGAAAGCCGGCGACCGAGCGGGCAGCGTGTTCTTGAGCGTGGCCGTCATCCTCGGACGGGTTGCGTGATGCGCTCAAGCCATCGCCGCAGAAGGGCGGTCTCGGCCGGTTCCAGGGCCTCGGTCCCGGTGAGATCGAGTTGTGCGTGCAGGCGCAGCGCGGCGGCGTACAGCGGGTCGGCGTCGTTCTGAGCGGCCGGCCCGGCCAGGACGTGCGAGAACACGGCGTCTCGCATGCGGTGGGACAGAGCGGGGTCGTCGAACAGAGCCGGTCTGGCGATGTGGTCGAGGGCGGTGCCGACGTTCGCCGACAGGATCAGCTGAGCGGCGGTCTGCGGCTCGGCCTTCAACGCCCCCGCCGCCGCGCACCGCGTGAGCGCCGCCACCAGCAGGTCCATCACGCGATCTCGCGCCGTCGAGTGTGACCACGGCCGCGGAGTGAACATCAACTGGTAGAGGGCCGGCTTCGCCCGGGCGAAGGCCATGTGGCCGTCCCAGCCGGCGCGCAGGTCGGCGACCGGGTCGCCGGTCTGCTCCTGGGCGGCCTTGAGCGCGGCATATTGCTCGTAGCCGTGGTCGGCGACGGCGTCCAGCAACCCGCGCTTGTCACCGAACAACCGGTAAAGCACGGGCTGGCTCACGCCGACGGCGTCGCAGACCGCGCGCGTGGCCACCTCATGGTCCGAGGACGACGCCAGCTGCCGCTCCGCGGCCTCGATCATCGCCGCCCGAAGCGCGTCCGTCTCTGCCATGCGATCAATGATAGCGCCAATCGATAGCGGCGATACGAAGTGTGCTACCGTCGATTGACGTAACGCCGATACGGAGAATCCGTATCACCGCTAGAGACCAGGGAGTTTTCCATGAGTGACCAGCGTGTGGCCGTCGTCAGCGGCGGCTCCCGGGGCATCGGCAAGGCGATCGCGGTGGCGCTGGCGGCACGGGGCTGTGCGGTCGCAGTGGGGTTCCAAGGGTCGGCCTCCGCCGCGGCGCAGGCGGTCGAGGAGATCTCGGCATCCGGCGGCCGGGCGATCCCGGTCCAGGCCGACGTGGCCGACGAGGACGCCGTCGCGGAGATGTTCGAGGCGACGGAGAAGTCCTTCGGCGGGGTCGATGTGGTCGTCAACTCGGCGGGGCGGCTGTCGTTGTCCCCGATCGCCGACCTCGACCTCCACGAGCTGGACGCTCTGCACCGCACCAACATCCGCGGCGCGTTCGTGATGGCCCGGGAGGCCGCACGCCGCATGCGCGACGGTGGCGCGATCGTCAACCTGTCCACCTCCGTGGTCGGCCTGCAGTTCCCGGGTTACGGGGCGTACGCCGCCAGCAAGGGAGCCGTCGAGGCGATGACACTGGTGCTCGCCCGGGAACTGCGCGGGCGGAACATCACGGTCAACGCGGTCGCGCCAGGCCCGACCGCCACCGAACTGTTCCTCGACGGCAAGACCGAGGCGACGATCCAGCAGCTCGCCAAGCAGCCTCCACTGGAACGGCTCGGCACCCCCGAGGACATCGCCGAGGTCGTCGCCTTCCTGGCGAGCCCGGCCGGGCACTGGATCAACGGCCAGGTCGTGCGCGCCAACGGCGGGATCATCTGATGGCCGCCGCGCGACAGGCCATCGTCGCCACCGGGGCCTCCAGCGGGTTCGGCCGGCGAGCCGTTCCAGGGCGGCGGGCGCGTTGCGGTCCGCGATTCGCCTCATGCCGACGCCGACGGTGTGCCCGGCTCGCGCCGGGGCCGTAGCCGTCAGGACGGTAGCGAGGTCGTCCCGATCGTCGCCGACCGTATCCGCGCCGGGTTCTACCGCCGCGCCGGCGGCGCCGACCTCCGGCCATCCGCGGCCCCACTCTGAATCCCCACACGAAAGACATCCCAGGAGCTTAGATGTCAAGCTGCAACCGATTCTGCGTGATGCAACCAGGCGGTCGTCTCGTCGTAGAGGGTGCCAGTTTTGAGGCACCCATGCAGGATGCCGACCAGCCGGTTCGCGAGCTGGCGCAGTGCGGCGTTGTGGCCGGAGCCGCGAGCTCTTTGCCGGTCGTAGTAGGCGCGTGCACCGGGCGAGAGTCTCAGGGCGCTGAAGGCTTGGGTGAGCAGGGCGTCGATGAGCCGGTCGTTGTGGATGAACCGGGCCAGGGCGACCTTCTTCTTGCCGGACGCGCGGGTGATCGGGGAGGTGCCGGCGTAGTTCTTGCGGGCTTTGGCGCTGGCGTATCGCGTGGGGTCGTCGCCGAATTCTGCGAGCACCCGGGCGCCGAGGACCGTTCCCAGCCCGGGCTGGGAACGGATGATCTTAGCGGCCGGGTGCTCGCCAAAATGGGCCTCGACCTGCCCTTGCAACGTCTTGACCTGGGCGTTCAACACGTTCAGGACGGCGATCAGCGCCTGGACGGAGGCGGCGTAGGCGTCGGTCACCACCTCCGGCTGACCGAGGTGCTCAGCGCGCAATGCGGCCTGGATCGCCACGGCCTTGTCGGCCACGTTCTTGCGGCGGGCGTGCTGCAAAGCGGTACTGATCTGCCCGATCGTCAGCCTGGCGGCCTGCGCTGGGGTAGGGGCCTTGGCCAGCAGCTCCAGGCTGTCGGTGGCGTCCAGGTCCTCGAACGCGACCAGCGCAGCCGGGAAGTAGTCGCGCAGCGCGTGCCGCAGCCGCTGGGTGTGCCGGGTCCGTTCCCAGATCAGGGTCTTGTGCGTGCGGGCCACGACCTTGACCGCCTCGGCCTCGGCGGAGTCCCCGGCCACGGCGCGCAGTTCGTGGGCGTGGGTGCGGACCATGTCGGCCAGCACGTGCGCGTCACCGGCATCGCTCTTGGCTCCCGAGACCCCGAGCCGGTCCCGGAACCGGGAGGCCTGCAACGGGTTGACCGCCAGCACCGTGTATCCGGCAGCGACCAGCGCGGCTACCCACGGTCCCCGGTCGGTCTCGATCCCCACCAGCACTTCGGCCTCGTCGGCCTCGTCCCCAGCCAGCTCGCCGACGATGGCGTGCAGCCGGGACATCCCGGCCACGCCTTCGGGCAGCCGGGCCTTGGCCAGCCGTCGGCCGGAGCCGTCCATCACCTCTACATCGTGATGATCCTCGGCCCAGTCATCCCCCACGAACAGTCGCAACGATCCTCCCGATCTCAATGCCGATCACCCTGAGCAGCCGGCGGGAGAACCTCAGCGACCTAATCAAGCAGTGCTCACGCCCATGTGGGCGGGCACGACATCCCATCAGCGATCAACTCTCCCGGCCAACGGCAGAGGCACGGTCTTTCGTCAGGACTCAACGTCCAGGAACCCGGAGTGCTCACCTGCCCGCGGCTACCACCAAGGAGTCTGCCGGATGGCTTACTCCCAGAACTGATTAGGAAACCGACATGCCGTTCGCCAACCTCAAGGTTCCCGCCGACACCCTGACCCCCGAGTCCAAGAAGAAGCTCATCGACGCAGTCACCGACGCCTATGCCGCCGTCTACGGAGAACGAGCTCGGGCCACCACCCTGGTCCTCCTGGAGGAGGTTCCGGACGGCGGCTGGGGTCTGGGTGGCAACATCCTCACCGCGGACATGCTCGGCCGCAGCTGACCCGTCCGGGACACCGGGCCGCCCCCGGCCCGGTCCCACCTCCGAACCTCACCCCGGCCCCCAGCACAGAGACCGTTTGACCTGTCCCGAATCGCCCAACCAAGTCACGGATGTGCCCGCGCCATCCCGGACAGCAGGGCGAACCGCGGTGAGTGACCACACCTGGGGCCGGGTGAGCCGGACGCCGCAGATCAAGCGCGGAGGCCGCAGATCAAGCGCGGAGGGCGTCGATCAGGGCGTCCACGGCGGCGAGCGCGACGGAGGTGTCGAGTCCTGCGCGGGAGACCAGGGACAGGCCCTGGACGGTGAACAGCAGGAGCTGCGCCTGGGCCTCGGGGGTGGCGGCCCGGGCGACCTCGCCGTCGGCCTGCGCGCGGCGCAGGGCGTCGGCGACGATCCGGGTGAAGCGGTCGTGCGAGCGGGCGACGATCTCGCGGGCCTCGGCATCCTGCGGAACCAGTTCGGCGGTGGTGTTGCCGATCATGCACCCTTGCGGAACGCCGGCCTCGGAGGCGTACTCCGGTGTCCGGGCCGGGTTGGCGAGCACCTCGCGCAGCGCCGGCAGCACCGGCCCGGACGCCAGTGCCGCGATCAGCTCGCGCTCGTAGGTGTCCCAGTACAGCTGGACCGCCGCCAGGTAGAACTGCCGCTTGTCGCCGAAGGCGCCGTACAGGCTGCCCCGCTCCAGATCCAGCGCTTCGACGAGGTCCTGGATGGAGGTCTCTCCGTAGCCCCGCGACCAGAACAGCAGCAGCGCGCGCTGCAGCGCCTGGTCCTTGTCGAATGCGCGAGGGCGTCCTGTCCGTGCCATGTGCCCAGGTTACGACTTTTTGACCGCTTGCACAAAAGTCTGTACGTTGAAGGCCGAGCGACTTATTGAACGGTCGCATAAAAGTCGCCGGCGCTCGCACCGGCGGAGAGGCAGAACCCCATGGACTTTCACGGCAAGACGGCGCTGATCACCGGATCGGGCGCCATCGGCGGGCTCGGGCACGCCACGGCGAAGGTGCTCGCCGCCGGCGGGGCGAACCTGATCATCACCGGCACCGACCCGGGCCGCGGCGCCCAGGTCGTGGACGACGTGCGGACCGGCGCGACCGGCTCCGTACGCTTCATCGGCGCCGACCTGGCCGACCCGCAGGCCGTACGGCGGCTGGCCGAGGAGGCCGGGGCGGTGGACATCCTCGTCAACAACGCCGGTGTCGTCCCGTTCAGCGCGACCGCCGACCAGGACCTCGCCGCCTACGACGCGGCCTTCGCGGTCAACGTGCGCGCGCCGTTCATCCTGGTCGCCCAGCTCGCACCGAAGATGGCCGCCGGCGGGGGCGGCAGCATCGTCAACGTCACCTCCACCGCCGCCGGCCTGGGCATGCCGCCGATGGCGGTCTACGGCGCCACCAAGGCAGCGCTGGAGTCCCTGACCCGCACCTGGGCCGCCGAGTTCGCCGCCTCCGGCGTACGCGTCAACGCCGTGGCGCCCGGCCCGATGACCACCTCCAAGGTGGTGGCGGTCATGGGACCGGACGTCGGCGGCATGGGCCTGACGACCGCGCTCAAGCGCGCCGCCGCCCCGGCCGAGGTCGCTCGCGTCATCGCCTTCATCGCCGGCGACCAGGCCAGTTATGTGACCGGCGCCGTCGTGGCCGCCGACGGCGGACGCACCGCCATCTGACCCCGAACGCACCGGCCAGAGCCACGTCCGCAGTACGGGGCCGGCCTCTGGCGGGTGCCTCACGATGGCGGGACGGCCCGTCATCATCACCACAACCGTGCGCCTTGCGCCAGTCAGGAGGATGACTTCCATGAGTCGTCTCGCAGGAAAGCATGCACTGATCACCGGCGGGACGAGCGGCATCGGGCTGGAGACAGCCCGTCAGTTCCTCGCCGAGGGAGCGATTGTCGCGATCACCGGCCGCTCACGGGAACGGCTGGCCGAGACCGCCCGGCAGCTGGACGGCCCGCTGCTGCCCATCGTCAGCGACGCCGGCGACGTCCCCGGCCAGGCGGCGCTCGCCGCGCGGTTGCAGCAGGAATGGCCGAAGCTCGACATCGTGATGAGCAACGCCGCCGACGTCACCCATCTCCCGATCGAGCAATGGAGCGAGGAGGCGTTCGACACGCTCGTCGCCACCAATCTCAAGGGGCCGTTCTTCCTGGTCAGAGCTTTGCTTCCGCTCTTGTCACAGCGGGCCTCGGTCATTCTCGTCGGCTCGGTCTCCGCTTACGTCGGGCACGAGAACGCGGCGGTCTACGGTGCCGCCAAGGCGGGCCTGCTGTCCCTTTCCCGCGGGCTGACCTATGAGCTGAAGGACCGGGGCATCCGGGTCAACGGGCTGAGCCCGGGGCCGACCCTCACGGACGCGTTCAAGTCGCTCGGCCCCGAGCGACAGGCCGCCGTCTACGACGAACTCCGGCGGACCGTGCCCCTGCATCGCATCGGCACCACCACCGAGGTGGCGAAGGCGGCCGTCTACCTGGCCTCCGACGAGTCCGCCTACACCGCCGGCACCGTCCTGCGCGTCGATGGCGGCATCGGGGAACTCGCCTACTGACCTCCGTCCGTCAGCGGCCTGCCGGCAGTCTTGGACGCGCGGATCAGCGAGGTGTTTCATGAGCGTGCCGCCGTATCGCTGATCTTGCCTGAGGCGGCCACGACCACCTGCTCAAGGAGATGGCTCCGGCACGGCACGGTGTGTCGATGTCGGAGCCGCGCCGGCGGCGGCACGAGCACCACCAGGCCGTCGCCGTCACAGCGGCCCAGCTCATGACCACCCGGCGATCCCCCTACGGCAAGCCCCCCGCGAGGCCCGTCCCGGAGAAGGGCATGAAAAAGCCCCGCACGGAAACCCGTGCGGGGCTTTTCAAGGCTGAGCCTTAGCTCTGGCCGCCCGCGAGCTTCTCGCGGAGGGCTGCGAGCGCCTCGTCAGAGGCGAGCGCGCCGCTGGCCGGAGCCGACGACGAGCTGCCCGACGGAGGAGCGGTCTCGCCGCTGTAGGACGAGGGAGCGGCCTCGCCGGCCTCCGCCTCGGCCTTGCGGGCCTCCTCGATCTGCTTGCGGTGAGCCTCGAAGCGAGTCTGGGCCTCGGCGTACTGCCGCTCCCACTCCTCACGCTGCTTGTCGAAGCCCTCGAGCCACTCCCCGGTCTCCGGGTCGAAGCCCTCGGGGTAGATGTAGTTGCCCTGGTCGTCGTACGTGGCCGCCATGCCGTAGAGGGTCGGGTCGAACTCGACCTCGGTGCCGACACCCTCGTTGGCCTGCTTCAGCGAGAGGCTGATGCGACGACGGTCGAGGTCGATGTCGATGATCTTCACGAAGATCTCGTCGCCGACCTGGACGACCTGCTCCGGGATCTCCACGTGGCGCTCGGCCAGCTCGGAGATGTGGACCAGGCCCTCGATGCCCTCCTCGACCCGGACGAACGCGCCGAACGGCACCAGCTTGGTGACGCGGCCCGGCACGACCTGGCCGATCTGGTGGGTACGGGCGAACTGCTGCCACGGGTCTTCCTGCGTGGCCTTGAGCGACAGGGAGACGCGCTCGCGCTCCATGTCGACGTCGAGGACCTCGACCGTGACCTCCTGGCCGACCTCGACGACCTCGGACGGGTGGTCGATGTGCTTCCAGGACAGCTCGGACACGTGGACCAGACCGTCGACCCCGCCGAGATCGACGAAGGCGCCGAAGTTGACGATCGAAGAGACGACGCCCTTGCGGACCTGGCCCTTCTGCAGGGTGTTGAGGAACGTCTGGCGAACCTCCGACTGCGTCTGCTCCAGCCAGGCGCGGCGGGAGAGAACCACGTTGTTGCGGTTCTTGTCGAGTTCGATGATCTTCGCCTCGAGCTCGCGGCCGACGTACGGCTGCAGGTCGCGGACCCGTCGCATCTCGACCAGGGAGGCGGGGAGGAAGCCGCGCAGGCCGATGTCGAGGATGAGACCACCCTTGACGACCTCGATGACGGTACCGGTGACGATGCCGTCCTCGTCCTTGATCTTCTCGATCGTGCCCCAGGCGCGCTCGTACTGCGCGCGCTTCTTGGACAGGATCAGGCGGCCCTCTTTGTCCTCCTTCTGGAGAACAAGGGCCTCGACGTGCTCCCCGACCTCCACGACGTCAGCAGGGTCGACATCGTGCTTGATCGAAAGCTCGCGCGAGGGGATGACACCCTCGGTCTTGTAGCCGATGTCGAGAAGGACCTCGTCTCGATCGACCTTGACGACGGTGCCCTCGACGATGTCGCCGTCGTTGAAGTATTTGATGGTCTCGTCGATCGCGGCGAGGAAGGCTTCCTCGGACCCGATGTCGTTGACCGCTACCTGCGGGGTGCTCGAGGTGGCCTCAGTGCTGGACGTCATGTGTGGAATTGCTCCGAACGCGGACAGATGTCGATGTGGCGTGCGCGGCAGGCCCTCTTCCGCATCAAGCCGAGGAATTACGACATCGACGTGACCGAGCGCGAGCCCGCTCCGTCTGAGGCGCGCGCGAGCCCACAGCGCAGCGATCAGCATATGAGACCTTGGCCGCGGGGTCAATCCGGAGGCACATCAGTACCCGATGATCTGGGACTCCCGCTTGGGGTTGATATTACCCCGTAGTCTGCGCGGGACGGAGATCCGCGCAGGATCGCCGTCCGAGACGTAGCGCTCGCCAGGGTGCTTGTTCAGCCACTCCAGCCAGTACTGCGAGCACCACTTGCGGCACTCTCCCCGCTTGCCGTTGCTCTGGATCCGCTGGATCGCCCCACGGTCGAAGTCTTTCGCGAAGGGCGAAAGCGACGGCTGGGCCCCGGCGAGGAACACGCCCGCGAAATCATAGCGGGTCCCGTCCCAGGAGCCGGTACGGGCGAGCTTCTTGGGCCGCGGCAGCGACCCGTACGGCAGGGCCAGGGTCTTGTCCGGCGGCGCCCCCAGCTTCTTCAGCAGGCGCTCCAGCCGGACGATCTGCTCGCGCACCTTCTTCTTGCCCAGCCGCCGCAGGTCCGGATGGGACCAGGTGTGGTTGGCGACCTCGAAGCCGTGATCGACCAGCCACCGCACCGCGGCCGCCTGCCGCTCCTGGTCGCGCAGCCCGAACGGCTCACGGGTGATCCAGAACGTCGCGGCCGGCCGGAACGAGGGGTAACGGGCGGCCACGTCGAGGATCACGCCGACGGCGGTGTCGGGCTCGGGGTTGCCCGCGTCGTCGAGCGCGAAGTGGCTCGGGTGACCGTCGTCGAACGTCAGCACGACCGGGAACCGCCCGGCCGGCACCCGGATGTCGCCGGTGGCGAACTCTCTGGCCGTGATGGGCACGTAGCCCTGCTTGGCCAGTTTCTCCAGCTCCTGCCTGAGCTGGGCGGGGGTGCGGTCGATGGAGGCCACGCGCTTGCGCAGGATCCGGTGGTACATGATGACCGGCACCAGGCCCGCCTCGTTGGCGCGCACCTGCCGGGCGAACTCGGGGGTGGCGACCACGCCGGGCGGCTGGGAGGTGTCCTGCGGCTGCCCCTGCGGGGGTGAGACGGGGGCGATCACGCCGACCCGGGCCGACGCCTGGGTAGTAGGAGTCTCACCGTCAGGTAAGAGGCTCAGCCCGACGACGGCCACGGTCACCACGGCCACGTTCGCGATTGCGATGATCCGCGTGAAGGACGCTGGTACCCGCACAAATCTCCCGACATCTCGGCCAAACTGTCATCAGCGTAGACGAGAAGCCCCGGAGACGGCGGGGCCACGCCGTTCGCGATATGTCGGACTGCCCCGCCGTGTCGGGATAAACATCGTCAGTGGCCGGCGTCCTGCCACGTACGCCCGACGCCCACCGAGACCTCCAGCGGAACGCGCAGGTGGTAGGCGGCGTTCATCTGGTCGCACACGAGCTGCCGCAGCGTCTCCAGCTCGCCCGGCGCGACCTCGAACACCAGCTCGTCGTGGACCTGCAGCAACATCCGCGAGGCCAGCCCCTCCTCGGCGATGGCCTGGTGGACGTGGAGCATGGCGACCTTGATGATGTCGGCCGCCGAGCCCTGGATGGGGGCGTTGAGCGCCATGCGCTCGGCCATCTCCCTGCGCTGGCGGTTGTCGCTGGTCAGGTCGGGCAGGTAGCGGCGGCGGCCCATGATCGTCTCGGTGTAGCCGTCGGTGCGCGCCTGGGCCACGATGGCCTGCAGGAAGTCGCGCACGCCGCCGAACTCGGTGAAGTACTCCTCCTTCAGCGCCCGCGCCTCCGAGACCGGGATGTTGAGCTGCCCGGACAGGCCGAAGTCGGACAGGCCGTAGGCCAGGCCGTAGTTCATCGCCTTGATGCGCGCCCGCAGCTCGCTGTCGATCTGCTCGGGCGGCAGGTCGAACACCCGGGCCGCGGTGGCCTGGTGGAAGTCGTGGCCGGACTCGAAGGCCTCGATCAGCGACTCGTCGCCGGACAGGTGGGCCATGATGCGCAGCTCGATCTGGCTGTAGTCGGCCGTCAGCAGCCGCTCGTAGCCCTCGCCGACCACGAAGCCCTGCCGGATGCGGCGGCCCTCGGCGGTGCGGATCGGGATGTTCTGCAGGTTGGGCTTCTCCGACGACAGGCGGCCGGTGGCGGCGATGATCTGGTTGAACGTGGTGTGGATGCGACCGTCGTCGCCGACCTCCTTGATCAGGCCCTCGACCGTGGTGCGCAGCTTCTGCTGGTCGCGGTGGCGCAGCATGATCGTCGGCAGCTCGTGCTCGGTCTGGGTGGCGAGCCAGGCGAGCTGGTCGGCGTCGGTGCTGTAGCCGGTCTTGATCTTCTTGGTCTTCGGCAGGTTGAGCCGGGTGAACAGGATCTCCTGGAGCTGCTTGGGCGAGCCCAGGTTGAACTGCTCGCCGACGGAGCGATGGGCCTCCTCCACGGCGTGCTTGACCGCGGCGCCGAACTCGGCCTCCAGGCCCGCGAAGTACTGGCTGTCGACGGCGATGCCGGCCCGCTCCATCTCGGCCAGCACCGACAGCAGCGGCAGCTCGACGTCGGCCAGGAGCTGGGTGCCGCCGCGGCCGGCCAGGAAGCCCTCAAGGGAGTCGGCCAGCTCGCGCACGGCGTGGGCGCGCAGCGCGAGGTCTTTGGCCGGCGCGTCCTCGTCGTCGCCGAACAGGGCGGCCTGGCCGCCGGACTCCTCCTCGGCCCGCAGGTCGCGGTGGAGGTAGCGCCTGGCCAGGTCCTCCAGCGCGAACGTGCGCTGGCCCGGCATGGCGAGGTAGGCGGCCAGCGCGGTGTCGCAGCTCAGGCCGCGCAGCTCCATGCCCTGGGCCCACAGGGCCAGGATCGGCCCCTTGGCGTCGTGGACGGCCTTGGGCCTGCTGGCGTCGCCCAGCCAGGCCCGCAGCGCCGCCTCGTCGGCCTCGGTGAGCTTGACGGGGTCGATGTGGGCGGCGGTGCCGTCGGGCGAGGCGACGGCGATGCCGTCGATGCGGCCAGAGCCGCTGCCGTAGGAGCCCTTGAAGGCCAGCCCGGCGCGGCCCTGCGGGAGCGCCGCCAGCCAGCCGGCCACCCGGTCGGGGCCCAGGATGACGGTCTCGACCTCGAAGCCCTGCTCGGGCTCCGCCTCGCCGGTGCCGAGCACCTTGAAGACGCGCTCGCGCAGCTCGCCGCGGATCTGCAAGGTGTCGAACAGCTTGTTGATCTCCTCGCGCTCCCACGCGCCCTGGGTGAGGTCGCCGAGCTCGACGTCGAGCGGCACGTCGCGCAGCAGCTCGGTCAGGCGGCGGTTCATCAGCACCTGGGCGACGTGCTCGCGCAGCTTGTCGCCGACCTTGCCCTTGACCTCGTCGACGCGGTCGACCAGCGCGGTGAGGGAGCCGAACTCGCGCACCCACTTGGCCGCGGTCTTCTCGCCGACGCTGGGGATGGACAGCAGGTTGTCGCTGGGGTCGCCGCGCAGGGCGGCGAAGTCGGGGTACTGGGCCGGGGTCAGGCCGTACTTCTCCTCGACCGCCTCGGGGGTGAACCGGGTCATGTCGCTGATGCCGCGGCGCGTCATCAGCACGGTGACGTGCTCGTCGACGAGTTGCAGGGCGTCGCGGTCGCCGGTGACGATCAGGACGTTCATCCCGTCGCCGGCCGCGCGGGTGGCCAGGGTGGCGATGAGGTCGTCGGCCTCGAAGCCCGCCTTGGACAGATGCGGGATGCGCAGCGTGTCGAGCAGCTCGTAGATGAGCTGCATCTGGCCGCGGAAGTCTTCGGGCGTCTCGCTCCGGTTGGCCTTGTAGTCGGAGTACTCCTCGTGGCGGAACGTCGGCTCCGACCGGTCGAAGGCCACCGCCACGTGGGTCGGCTGCTCATCGCGCAGGATGTTCGTCAGCATCGAGGTGAACCCGTAGACCGCCTCGGTGTGCTGACCGTCGGTGGTCATGAGGTTGGCGTCTTTGAGCGCGTAGAAGGCGCGGTAGGCCAGGGAATGCCCGTCAAGCAGCAACAGGCACGGGCGGCTGGGGGTCACTTCACTCTTCGGCACGTACGCAGCCTAGTCTGCGTCAACGACAGAAAACCCGAGCTCGGAAGAGTGGAGACATCCCCTTGACGCAGACCGATCCGCTGGACTTCTCCGCGTACGGCGCGGTGCACGAGGGCACGCTGGCCCACCGCATGGGCATCGAGTTCGTCGAGGCCGGGCCCGAGCGCGTCGTCGGCAGGATGCCGGTCGAGGGCAACACCCAGCCCTACGGCCTGCTGCACGGCGGCGCGTCGGCGGTGCTGGCCGAGACGCTGGGCTCGGTGGCCGCGGCGATCCACGCCGGCCCCGGCCGCATCGCCGTCGGCATCGAGATCAACGCCACCCACCACCGCTCGGCGACCTCCGGATACGTGACCGGGGTCGCGACGCGGTTGCACGGCGGACGCACTTTGGCGACGTACGACATCGAGATCACCGATGAGGAGGGACGGCGGGTGTGCACCTCCAGACTGACGTGCATGCTGCGCGACCAGCGCCCCTGACGTCACTTTGACCGAACCTTTGCGCAGCGGCCCCATCGATCGCTACGGTTGTCCGAACAGAGCCCGCGGGGAGGCCCGGTAGATAACGTGTGCGGCCGGGGAAGCCCTACATGGCCCCAAAGGCCGCTCCGCGGGCTCGTCCACGTTTTCTCCCCATCGTTACCGTTTCGTTTTCGGCGCGGGCCAGGCGTCTTCCCTCATTTAGCCCCTGACCTGCCGCGTTGTTTGCTCACATGTGTGGCACACGCATGTCACTAATTGGTGACGAACCATACTGAAACGGGCGTCTGCGGAATAAGCTCCCGCCATTGCATCCCAGTTGTGCCTGCGATGCGCGCGTGTCGAGATGGAGGGGTACAACCCCGCCTTGACCTATTTGAGGGAGCACCATTGCGCAGAGCCGTGATCGCGTTCACGGCCTTCCTGGGTGGACTCATCTTCCTGCTGGCCAGTCCCGCGCAGGCGGGGCCGGCCGGATGCCAGGGTTTGAAGGGGACGCTCAAACTCCAAGGCCAGCCAGTGAACGGCGTCAAAATCGCCGTGACCACCGAGGGCGGACAACCCGTCAAGGAGGTCACAACCAACGCACAGGGCACGTGGGAAGTTCCAACCGACAAGGGCAAGTTCAAGGTCACCCTTGACCCGAACTCCCTGCCGAAGAACGCCGAGGTGCGCGGCGGCAGCAACGTGCGCACGCCGACCGTCTTCGAGGGCAACTGCTCGACCGTGCTGTTCGCGTTGCAGGCCAAGGGTGTCGCCGGGCAGCCTCAGGGAGACGAGAGCGGGGAGAGCAGCGTCTGGGACACCGCGGCGCAGCTCGCCTTCGAGGGGCTCAACCTCGGGCTGATCATCGCCCTGGCCGCGCTCGGCCTGTCGCTGATCTACGGCACGACCGGCCTGACCAACTTCGCCCACGGCGAGCTGGTCACGCTCGGCGCGGTGCTGGCCTACATGTTCAACGTGGGCTTCGGCCTCCATCTCATACCCGCCGCGGTGCTCGCCGTGGCGCTGGGCGGCGCGTTCGGCTACGCCCAGGACCGGCTCTTCTGGGGCCAGCTGCGCAGGCGCGGCACCGGCATCGTCGCCATGATGATCGTCTCCATCGGCGTCGCGCTGGTCATGCGCTACGTCATGCTGATCTTCTTCGGCGGCCAGAACGAGGCCTACGCCCAGTACACGGCCCAGCCGGGCGTCCAGTTCGGGCCGATCTCGGCGGCGCCCAAGAACTTCGTGGCGATGGGCATCGAGCTGGCCGTGCTACTCCTGGTCGGCTTCGCGCTGCTGCGCACCCGTACCGGCAAGGCGGCCAGGGCCGTGTCGGACAACCCCGCGCTCGCGGCCTCGTCCGGCATCAACGTCGACCGGGTCATCCGGATCATCTGGACCCTGGGCGGCGCCATCGCGGCGCTGGCCGGCATCATGCTCGGGCTCTCGCAGAACCTGAAGTACACGATGGGCCAGGACATCCTGCTGCTCATCTTCGCCGGCGTCACGCTCGGCGGGCTCGGCACCGCCTTCGGCGCGCTGGTCGGCTCGCTGGTGGTCGGCCTGTTCATCCAGGTCTCCACCCTGTGGGTGCCGCCGGAGCTCAAGAGCGTCGGCGCGCTGGTCGTGCTCATCATCGTGCTCCTCGTCCGGCCCCAGGGCATCCTGGGCCGCCGCGAGCGAATCGGCTGATCGGGGGAGGATCAGAATGGACTGGATCACGATCATCAGCACGACGCTGAAGTCCGCGGTCGGCGTCGAGACCGTGCTGTACGCGCTCGCCGCGATCGGCATCAACATCCAATTCGGCTACACCGGCCTGCTCAACTTCGGCCAGGCGGCGTTCATGGGCGTGGCGGGCTACGGCCTGGCCGTCACCGTCACCGTCATGGGCCTGCCGTTCTGGGTCGGCATCATCGTCGGCCTGCTCGCCGCGGTGCTCCTGGCGATCCTGCTCGGCATCCCGACCCTCCAGCTGCGCGCCGACTACCTGGCCATCGTGACCATCGCGGCGGCCGAGATCGTCCGGCTGGTGTTCCGCTCGGTGGCCTTCAAGAGCGTCTTCGGCGGCTCGGACGGCCAGCGCGGCTTCTCCGACGGCTTCTACGCGCTCAACCCCTACCCCGAGGGCCAGTACGGCTTCAACCTCGGCTCCGTCCCGCTGTTCTTCAACCACCGGGTGCTGTGGGTGCTGACCGTCGGCTGGGTGCTCATCGCCCTGTGCTGCGGGCTGGTCTACCTGCTGATGAAGAGCCCCTGGGGCCGCGTGCTCAAGGCCATCCGCGAGGACGAGGACGCCGTGCGCAGCCTCGGCAAGAACGTCTTCTCCTACAAGATGCAGTCGCTCATCCTGGGCGGCGTCGTGGGCTGCCTGGGCGGCTTCATCTACGGCCTGGCCTACGCCTCCGTCCAGCCCGACATCTTCGGCACCGAGACGACGTTCTACGCGTACACGATGGTCATCCTGGGCGGCGCCGCCCGCGTGCTCGGCCCCGTCGTGGGCGCGTCGATCTTCTGGGTGCTGCTCGTCCTGATCTACGGCGTGCTGTCCGAGGCCGTCGGCGCCGGGATCATCACCTTCATGGACACGAACCAGGTGGGCGCCGTCCGCTGGATCCTGGTCGGCCTGGGTCTCGTCCTGTTGCTCATCTTCCGGCCACAGGGCATCTTCGGCGACAAGAGGGAGATAGCAATCAATGCACGCTGAAACCACGGCCACCGAGCGCAAGGCCGCGGCGCTGGCCGCCTTCAAGGACCTGGCCCGCGACCCGGGCGTGCCGAAGCCGGACCCGATCCTCACCGTCGACAACGTCGTGCGCCGCTTCGGCGGCCTGACCGCGGTCGAGGTCGCCCACGTCGAGATCCAGCGGGGTTCCATCACCGCGCTGATCGGCCCCAACGGCGCCGGCAAGACGACCTTCTTCAACCAGCTCACCGGCTTCGACACCGCCGACTCCGGCTCGTGGACGTTCAACGGGCGCAGCATGAGCGGGGTGCCGGCCCACAAGGTCGCCCGCGCCGGCATGGTGCGCACCTTCCAGCTCACCAAGGCGCTGTCCCGCCTGACCGTCATGGAGAACATGCGCCTGGGCGCCCAGCGGCAGAAGGGCGAGACGTTCTGGCGGGCGCTCATCCCGTCGATGTGGCGCGGCCAGGAGGACGAGATCACCGTCCGCGCCGAGGAGCTCCTCGAACGCTTCAAGCTGGGCGCCAAGCGGGACGACTTCGCCGGCTCGTTGTCCGGCGGCCAGCGCAAGCTGCTGGAGATGGCCCGCGCCCTCATGGTCCAGCCGGAGCTGGTCATGCTGGACGAGCCCATGGCGGGCGTGAACCCGGCCCTGACCCAGTCGCTGCTCGGCCACGTCAAGGACCTGCGCGAGCAGGGCATGACGGTGCTGTTCGTCGAGCACGACATGGACATGGTCCGCGACATCAGCGACTGGGTGATCGTCATGGCGCAGGGCGCCGTGATCGCCGAGGGCCCGCCCGACACGATCATGTCGGACGAGCGCGTGATCGACGCCTACCTCGGCGCCCACCACGACGCCCCGCTCTCGGACACCGAGCTGGAGTCGCAGCTCCACGAGGCCGAGGCGGCCCTGGAGGCCGAGATCGAAGAGGAGACGCAGAAGTGAGCGACGCCCCCGAGGCCGCCCCCGAGTCGCAGGCGGCCGTCACCGACCGCGCCGCGCACCTGGAAGGCGCCGAAGACGCCGTGCTGCGGTGCGACGAGCTGATCGCCGGCTACCTGCCGGGCGTCAACATCCTCAACGGCTCCGACCTCTACGTCAAAGAGGGCGAGCTGATCGGCATCATCGGCCCCAACGGCGCCGGCAAGTCGACGCTGCTGAAGGCCATGTTCGGGCTGGTCAACATCCGCAGCGGCACGGTGCTGCTCAAGGGTGAGAACATCACGAACATGAAGGCGCACTCGCTGGTCTCCCGCGGCGTCGGCTACGTGCCGCAGACCAACAACGTCTTCCCCAGCCTCACCATCGAGGAGAACCTGGAGATGGGCGCCTTCCAGGTGCCCGGCAAGTTCAAGGAGCGCTTCGAGTTCGTCGCCGAGCTCTTCCCGGCGCTCAAGGAGCGCCGCAAGCAGCGCGCGGGCTCCCTGTCCGGCGGTGAGCGGCAGATGGTGGCCATGGCCAGGGCGCTCATGACCGAGCCGTCGGTGCTGCTGCTGGACGAGCCGTCGGCGGGCCTGTCGCCCAAGCTCCAGGACCTGGTCTTCATCCAGGCCCAGCAGATCAACAAGGCGGGCGTGACGGTGATCATGGTGGAGCAGAACGCCCGCCGCTGCCTGCAGATCTGCCACCGCGGCTACGTGCTCGACCAGGGCCGCAACGCCTACACCGGCACCGGCAGGCAGCTCGCCAACGACCCCAAGGTCATCGAGCTGTACCTGGGCACGCTGGCCAAGGCGTAACCGGATCGAACGGAGAAGGGGCTCCCCCGGGGCCCCTTCTCCGTTTTTTAATGAACGCTGTGAAACGAATGCTGACAGTGGCGCTCGTCCTGCCCGTCCTGCTCGTCGGCTGCCAGGAGGACGCCTCCTCGGCGCAGCGGTACAGCACCGGCGGCGACCCGACCGACAGCCCGTGCGCGCGCGTGGTCTCGGCCATCGGCTACGCCGACCTGATGCTGAGGCCGAAGGGCCAGGAGGAGCAGCAGTACTTCGAGGACGCCGTCATCGGCCGGCTGGCCGAGCTGCGCGGCATCACGCTCCAGTTCGGCGACCGGCTGCCGGCCTCGCTGCACGCCGCCGTCCAGAGCGTCGAGACGGCCACCGCGGGCCTGTCCAGGAACGACGTGCCGCACGCGCGGCAGGTCGCGCTGCTGCGGCAGTACCGGGCCGCCGCCGAGCAGATCGTGGCCGGCTGCGCATGACGGAAGGGCCCGGTCCGCGCGGACCGGGCCCTTCTCGGGGCGCTGCGGGAGGCTGATCAGCCGGCGATGTTGCCGGTGCGGTACTCCAGCGCCTTGGTGGCGTACTTGTTGTCCTTGCCGTACTGGTAGATGCCGATGGTGGCCACGGCGGGGTCACCGGCGTCGTTGAACTCGACCGGGCCGCTCACGCCGTCGTAGTCGATGTCCTTGCCGGCCTTGAGCAGGTCGATGCAGCTCTTGAAGTCCTTGCACTTCTCGCCGCCCTTGCTGACCTCGGCCAGCTTGGCGGCGATGTCGGTGCCCGCGTCGCTCTTGGCGGCCTCGGCGGCCAGGGCGAGCAGGTTCATCGCGTCGTAGGACTCGGGGGCGTAGCTGTAGTCCTCCAGCTTGGGGTTGATGCCGAGGAGCTTCTTCTGGAACTCCTCCGGAGCGGCCGCGCCCGGGATGGTGCCCTTGACGCCCTCAAGCGTGCCCTTGGGCATCTTGACGTAGTTGGTGTTGGAGGTGTTGCCGTCGACCATGTACCACTTGTGCTTGTCGGCCGGCAGGCCCTGCTTGACCAGCTCCTGGATGACCTTGGCGGTCTCCTCGAACCCGATCAGGACGATGCCCTTGGGGTTCTTGGCCTTGATCTTCGCCACGTCGGCGGAGAAGTCGGCGGCCTTGGGGTCGTAGTCGACCCGCTCGACGACCTCGCCACCGCCGTCGGTGACCGTCTTCTGCACCTGGTCGGCCAGGCCGGTGCCGTAGGAGTCCTGCATCGCCAGGATGCCGACGGTGTCGTTGCCGTCGGACACCACCAGGTCGCCGAGCACGCGGCCCTGCAGCTTGTCGGGCGGCGAGGTGCGGAAGTACAGGCCCTTGTCCTCGATCGTGGTGAACTTGTCGGAGGTGTTGGCGGGCGAGAAGTGGATGACGCCCGCGCCCGTGATCTTGTCGATCACCGACTCCGACACCGAGGAGGACGCCGCGCCGATGATGGCGTCGGCCTTCTGGGCCAGCAGCTTGTCCACCGACTGCGAGGCGATGTTCGTGGTGGTGTCGCCCGAGTCTGTGTCGTACTTGGTGACGGGCTTGCCCAGCACGCCCCCGGCCTCGTTGATCTCCTTGATGGCCAGGTCGACGCCGGCGAACTCGGGCGGGCCGAGGAAGGCGAGCGAACCGGTCTGGGGCAGCAGCGTACCGATCGTGAGGGTGCCGTCGCCCTTCGCCGCGGGAGCCGACGAGGATGGCGCGGCCGGCTGCGAGGACTGCGTGGCGGTGTTGCTGCCGCCACCGCCGCAGGCCGTCAGGGCCAAGCTGGTGGCGGCCGCGACGGCCAGCGCCCGTCCCACGGGAGCAATGCGGATCATGAAGTGTCTCCTTCATTTCCAGGCCGGGATCGTCAGCACCGCCGAGCGCTCCCGATCGAATGACGGAAACGTACAAAATCGCCGTGTACTCGAACCAGATGGCGGGGTGAACTGTCGGCACTTGGATGCGGAGTCGTAATCAGTCCTCAACTTACGGACCTGCGCTAGCAGGCTTAATGTGCGACGGGTGAAGCGTTTTACGCCTGTCCTAGTCACGGCGGTCCTTCTAGCCGGGTGCGCCTCGTCGCCGCCGCCCCCGCCGCCTTCCTCGGATCCTCCCGCCGGCGTATCGGTCACGCTGGAGCAATGGCGTTCCGACGAGCCCGTGCACGCGCTGGAGGTGGCGGTCCGTAATACCAGCGGCATACCCGTGTATTTCGCCGACGTCCAGCTCGTGACGCCGTCGTTCAAAACACTGCCGCCGGAAAAGACGGACGCCACGATCAAGCGGACCGAGCGCACCGACCTGCGCATCACCTACGGCGCGGCCAACTGCCTGCCCGCGGGCCTGCCCCAGCTCCAGCCCGCCACCGTGGTGGCCAACATCCGCGCCGGCGCCGAGCAGCCGCGCCGGGTGGTCTTCAAGGTGCCGCACCCCAGCCCGCTGCTGACCCGCCTGCTTCGGGACGAATGCTCGGAATTCCTCATCAAGGAGGCCGCCGGCATCGAGTTCGGGCCCGACTGGAAGCAGGTGGGCAAGGAGATGCGGGGCAAGCTGGTGGTCACCCGGCGCGGCGCCGGCAAGGTGACGCTGACCGAGCTCGACGGCACCACGCACTACATCATCACGCCGGACGCCGGCGGCCGGCCCGTGGCGGTGCTGGAGGCCGGGCAGCAGCGGACGGAGGTGCCGGTGACGCTCACCCCCGGCCGCTGCGACCCGCACGCCTTCGCCGAGGCCAAGAAGGCGTTCCTGTTCCCGGTGCGGGCCACCGTGGACGGCGGCCCCGAGCGGGTGGTGATCGTGGTGCCGCCCAAGCCGCTGCAGGACCGGTTGATCCAGTACTCGTTGCGCGTGTGCGGCCTGGGCGGCGGGTGAGGGTCAGCCCTCGATGTTGCCCGTGCGGTACTCCAGGGCCTTGGGCGCGTACTTGTTGTCGTCGCCGTACTGGTAGACGCCGATCGTGGCCACGGCGGGGTCACCGGCGTCGTTGAACTCGATCGGGCCGCTGATGCCGTCGTAGTCGATGTCCTTGCCGGCCTTCAGCAGGTCGGCGCACTCCTTGAAGGTCTTGCACTTCTCGCCGCCCTTGCTGACCTCGGGCAGCTTGGCGGCGATGGACTTGCCGCTGTCGTCCTTGGCGGCCTCGGCCGCCAGGGCGATGAGGATCGCGGCGTCGTAGGACTCGGCGGCGTAGGTGTAGTCCTCGAGCTTGGGGTCGATCTCCAGGAGCTTCTTGCGGAAGTCCTCCGGAGCCTCGGCGCCGGGGATCGTGCCCTTGACGCCCTTGAGCGTGCCCTTGGGCATCTTGAGGTAGTTGGTGTTCGACATGTTGCCGTCCACCATGTACCACTTGACCTTGTCGACCGTCAGGCCCTGCTTGACCAGCTCCTGGATGACCTTGGCGCCCTCCTCGAAGCCGATCAGCACGATCGCCTTCGGGTTCTTGGCCTTGATCTTGGCGACGTCCGCGGAGAACTCGGCCGCCTTGGGGTCGTAGTCCACGCGCTCCACGACGCTGGCGCCGGCCGCCTCGGCGGTCTTGGTCACCTGGTCGGCCAGGCCGGAGCCGTAGGAGTCCTGCATGGCCAGGATGCCGATGGTGTCGTTGCCGTCCGCGGCGATCAGGTCGCCGAGCACGCGGCCCTGCAGCTTGTCCGGGGGCGCGGTACGGAAGTACAGGCCCTGGTCACTGATGGTGGTGAACTTGTCAGAGGTGTTGGCGGGCGAGAACTGCACCACGCCGGCACCGGTGACCTTGTCGATGATCGACTCCGACACCGACGAGGAGGCGGCGCCGATGATGGCGTCGGCCTTCTGCGCGATCAGCTTGTCCGCCGACTGCGAGGCCACGTTCGTGGTGGTGTCACCCGAGTCCGTGTGGATCTTGGTGACCGGCTTGCCGAGCACGCCGCCCGCGTCGTTGATCTCCTTGACGGCCTGGTCGACGCCGGCGAACTCGGGCGGGCCGAGGAACGCCAGCGAGCCGGTCTGGGGCAGCACGGTGCCGATCGTGAGCGTGCCGTCGCCCTTGGCCGCCTCCGTCTGGGTGGCCGGGGCCGACGAGGACGGCGCCGCGGACGTGGTCTGCTGCGCGGCCGTGTCGCCACCGCCGCCACAGGCCGTCAGGGCCAGGCTCGCCGCTGCCGCGACGGCCAGGAAGCGCCCTGCTGGAGCAATGCGGATCATAAAAGAGACTCCCCTTATTCCCAGCGGGGGAACGATCTCCCTCGCTGCGTTTTCCGAGCTCAGCATGCCTCTTTGACGGGGAGATGTGGGGATTTCGGGTACTTTTATGCTAATTTGTAATGTCGCAATCACCCTCTGTAATTGCATGTTTCATCAGCGTTACGGCCATGACTCCATATGAACCACCCCAGCCCGAAATTTCGGGACTGGGGTGGTTGTATGGCGGCCTGTCCGGCTTGGGGTGCCGCCAGCGCCTAGCCGGCGATGTTGCCCTTGCGATATTCGAGCGCCTTGGCCGCGTCGTACTTGTTGTCCTTGTCGTACTGGTAGACGCCGATCGTCGCGACCGACGGGTCACCGGCGTCGTTGAAGTCCACCGGGCCGCTCACGCCGTCGTAGTCGATGTCCTTGCCCGCCTTGAGCAGGTCGGCGCACGACTTGAAGTCCTGGCACTTCTCGCCGCCCTTGCTGACCTCGATCAGCTTGGGGGCCAGCGCGGTGCCCGAGTCGTCCTTGGCCGCCTCGGCCGCCAGCGCGATCAGGGTCGTCGCGTCGTACGACTCCGCCGCGTAGGTGTAGTTCGTCAGCTTCGGGTTCACCGTCAGCAGCCGCTTCTGGAACGCCTCCGGGGCCGCGGCGCCCGGGATCGTGCCCTTCACGCCCTTCAGCGTGCCCTTGGGCATCTTGAGGTAGTTGGAGTTCGACATGTTGCCGTCCACCATGTACCACTTGACCTTGTCGGCCGTCAGGCCCTGCTTGACCAGCTCCTGCACGACCTTCGCCGTCTCCTCGAAGCCGATCAGCACGATCGCCTTCGGGTTCTTGGCCTTGACCTTGGCCACGTCCGCGGAGAACTCGGCCGCCTTGGGGTCGTAGTCGACCCGCTCGACCACGCTCGCGCCGGCCTCCTCGGCCGTCTTGGTCACCTGGTCGGCCAGGCCGGAGCCGTAGGAGTCCTGCATCGCCAGGACGGCGACCGTGTCGTTGCCGTCGGCGGCCACCAGGTCGCCCAGCACGCGGCCCTGCAGCTTGTCCGGCGGCGCCGTGCGGAAGTACAGGCCCTGGTCGTTGATCGTGGTGAACTTGTCGGAGGTGTTGGCCGGCGAGAACTGCACCACGCCCGCCCGCGTGATCTTGTCCACGATCGACTCCGACACCGACGAGGACGCCGCGCCGATGATCGCGTCGGCCTTCTGGCCGAGCAGTTTGTCCACCGACTGCGAGGCGATGTTGGTCGTGGTGTCGCCCGAGTCGGTGTCGATCTTCGCCACCGGCTTGCCGAGCACTCCCCCGGCGTCGTTGATCTCCTTGAGCGCCAGGTCGACCCCGGCGAACTCGGGTGGTCCCAGATACGCGAGATTGCCCGTCTGGGGCAGCACGGTGCCGATCGTCAGCGTGCCGTCCCCCTTGACCGCGGCGGCCGAGGAGGGTTTCACGGACGCGGCGCCGGTGGCGCCCGTCCCGGCGGTCGTGCCGCCGGTCGAACACGCCGCCAGTGCCAGGCTCGCCGCTGTGGCGACGGCCAGGGCGCGGGAAATGCGGATCATCGAAAGCGTCTCCGTTCGAGATGAGCGGACCTTCCGTCCGCCCATCAGCATGCGCCGGGACGCCTGCGCAGAAAGAAGCCGAAGCCGGTTGGATGCCCAGTCGTGACCGGGCCACAACCCGCGGGGCTAAATCACCTGATATAGGCGCTTTTCATGCCCGCTCGGCCGCGTCGTCTATAACGATCTGAGCAACCTCCCGCATGCTCAGCCGCCGGTCCATCGACGCCTTCTGGATCCACCGGAACGCCTGCGGCTCGGTCCAGCCGTGCTGGGCCATCAACTGGCCCTTGGCCCGCTCGACCAGCTTGCGGGTCTCCAGCCGCTCGGAAAGGCTGGACACCTCCGCGCTGAGCGCCACCATCTCCTCGTGCCTGCTGACCGCCATCTCGATCGCCGGCACCAGATCGGCCTTGGTGAACGGCTTGACCAGGTAGGCCATCGCCCCCGCGTCGCGGGCCCGCTCCACCAGGTCACGCTGGGAGAAGGCGGTGAGGATGAGGCACGGCGCGATCCGGTCGGCCACGATGCGCTCGGCCGCCGAGATGCCGTCGAGCACGGGCATCTTCACGTCGAGGATGACGAGGTCGGGCCGCAGGTCGGCGGCGAGCTGGATCGCCTGCTCCCCGTCACCGGCCTCGCCCACGACGACGTAACCGTCCTCCTGGAGCATCTCCTTGAGGTCGAGGCGGATCAGGGCCTCGTCTTCCGCGATCACTACTCGCCGCTGCGTACTCACGAGCAGAAGAGTACAGACGTCCGGTAGATTAGATCCACGCCGGTGCGGCCTCGGGCATTACGCTGCGAGATCACAAACCGGACGAGTCGCCCCGGTAGACCAACGGCAGAGTCGATGGCCTCAAAATCCATACAGTGTGGGTTCGAATCCCACCCGGGGCACCGGCCTGACCGCCCGGCTCCCTCATAGGCCGGGCGGTTTTTCGTTCTCCATCCGCTGACTGCCGGATCGACGGGCAGACCCGAAACTGTTGACCGGGTCACGGCGTCCAGGAGGGCGAGCGGCCGAGGAGGGCGACCAGGCGGTCGAGGGCCGTGGCGGCCCCGCCGGGCTCGACGCCGGGCAGGAACGCCTTCCCCGAACCGCGCGACTCCGGCGTGTCGGGCACCTGCGCGGCCAGCGGGAGAGCGGCCGCGGCGAGGTCGTCGTCGATGCCGGGCGGCACGCCGAGCGCCCTGGCGAAGTCCCAGGCGTGCACGACGCAGTCGATGAAGTGGAAGCCGATCGCCATGGCCGCCGGGAACGGGCCGCCGTCGCGGATCTCGGGCAGGAAGAAGGCCCGGTCGAGCACGCCGTCCGCGGCGAAGGCGGCGACGACGGCCTGCGCGGAGGCGGCGTACTCGGCCACGTGGTCCTCGCCCGGGGGGCGCGGCTGCCAGCTCGCCAGGTCCGACCGCGCGCCCGAGGCCGCCAGGGCGAAGCCGTGGTTCTGCACGATCTGGTGTGCCAGCAGGTCGCGGACGGCCCATCCGGCGCAGGGCGTCGGCCGGGCGAGGTCGGCGGGCTTGATCGTGTTCACCAGGTCGACGGTGGCCCGCACCGACCGCCGGTTGAGCTCGATGATGTCTGCCAAGGCGATGTCCCGTCATCGTCGAAGAACCCACCCAGCCCGGCCCGCAGGCCCGCGGGTGGCCAACCTGTCGATGATGGCGGCGTCCGCGGCGGCGGTGCGAGTGGTTTTCACCGGTGAAGGCGCCGGCGTGATCAAGGAGGCGGAGCGCGGGATTTCGCGGGCGGTTCGCCGGGAACAGTCCTCTGTGACGAGTTGCGACGGACGAGACGGGGGTGGCGGGGGATGCCGTTGAGCGTGACCGAGCGGGAGACGTTCCTGGCCGAGCCGCACATCGCGAGCCTTGCGGTGGAGACGGGCGCGGGGCGGTCGCCACTGGCCGTGCCCGTCTGGTACGACTACAGCCCCGGCGGCGAGATCAGGTTCCTGACCGACAGCGAGTCGCGCAAGGCGCGGCTGGTGGCGAAGGCGGGCCGGTTCACGATGCTGGTCCAGCGGGTCAGCCCGACCTACCGGTACGTGTCGGTCGAGGGCCCGGTGGTGCGCTCCGACCCCACGACGATCGAGGAGCTGACCCGCATCGCCGCCCGCTACCTGCCGCAGGAGGCGGTGACGGGGTACGTGCACGGCTCGGACCTGCACGTCCTGGTGACGTTCCGGATGCGGCCCGAGCGGTGGCTGTCGGCGGACCTGGGCTCCTTGGGCTGAGCGGGCGCCCGGTATTTTTGGCTCGTGACTGCAATCGATCCCACCTCGACCGGCGCGTTCGGCGTCGGCCTCGCCACCATCGCCGACGACGGCACCGTTCTCGACACCTGGTTCCCGGCTCCCGAGCTGGGCGAGCCGCCCGCGACGGGCACCGAGCGGATCTCCGCCGAGGAGGCCGGCGAGCTGGCCGCGCTGACCGGCCGCGACGCGGCGCGGGGCGTCGAGGTGGTGGCGGTGCGCACGGGCGTCGCCAAGCTCTCCGAGCCGCCGGTCGACGCGCACGACGTCTACCTGCGCCTCCACCTGCTCTCCCACCGGCTGGTCCGGCCGCACGGCGTGAACCTGGACGGCCAGTTCGGCCTGCTGGCCAACGTGGTGTGGACCAACTTCGGGCCGTGCCCGGTGCCCGGCTTCGAGCGCACCCGGCTGCGCCTGCGGGCCAAGGGCGTGGTGACGGTGTACGGGGTGGACAAGTTCCCGCGGATGGTCGACTACGTCCTGCCGGAGGGCGTGCGGATCGCCGACGCCGACCGGGTGCGGCTGGGCGCCCACCTGGCGTCGGGCACGGTCGTCATGCACGAGGGCTTCGTGAACTTCAACGCCGGCACGGTGGGCACCTCGATGGTCGAGGGGCGCATCTCGGCGGGCGTGGTGGTCGGCGACGGCTCCGACGTCGGCGGCGGCGCCTCGATCATGGGGACGCTGTCGGGCGGCGGCAAGCAGGTCATCTCGATCGGCGAGCGCTGCCTGCTGGGCGCCAACGCGGGCATCGGCATCTCGCTGGGCGACGACTGCGTGGTGGAGGCGGGCCTCTACGTGACCGCGGGCACGCGGGTGACGCTGCCCGACGGCACGGTGGTCAAGGCGGCGGAGCTGTCGGGCTCCAACGGGATCCTGCTGCGCCGCAACTCGCAGTCGGGCGCGGTGGAGGCCCTGCCCCGCACGGGTTCGGGCATCACCCTGAACGCCGCCCTGCACGCCCACTGACCGTCAGGGCCCTCTCCGCCGGCCGTCGCCGCGGAGGGGGCCCACAGGACGTCCCGGCGCAGGCTCACCCGTCCGGGCGAGCCTGCGCGGAGCGTGGGCGGGTCAGTTGGCGTGGGAGACCGCGGAGCCGATGGTGTGCACCCGCAGCGCGTTGGTGCTGCCCGGCGTGCCGGGAGGCGAGCCGGCCACGATGACCACCTTGTCGCCCTTCTCCAGCCGCCCGAGCGACAGCAGCGACGCCTCCACCTGCCGCACCATGTCGTCGGTGTGGTGCACGAACGGCACGTGGAACGTCTCCACGCCCCACGTCAGCGACAGCTGCCCGCGCACGTGCGGGGCCGAGGTGAAGGCCAGCAGCGGGATCGGCGAGCGGTAGCGGGCCAGGCGGCGGGCGGTCTCGCCGGACATGGTGAACGCGATCAGCGCCTTGGCGCCGACGATCGCGCCGACCTCGGCCGCGGCCCTGGCGATGGCCCCGCCGGTGGTCTCCGGCAGGCGCTCCAGGCTGTGGGTGGCGTGCAGGGACGACTTCTCGGCGGCGCAGGCGATGCGGTCCATCGTCGCGACCGACTCGATCGGGTAGCTGCCGACCGACGTCTCGCCCGACAGCATGACGGCGTCGGCGCCGTCCATGACGGCGTAGGCGACGTCGCTGGCCTCGGCGCGGGTGGGGCGCGGGGCGCTCATCATGGAGTCGAGCATCTGCGTGGCGACGATGACCGGGCGGGCCTTCTCGCGGCACAGCCCGATGATGCGCCGCTGCACGATCGGCACCTGCTCCAGCGGCAGCTCCACGCCGAGGTCGCCGCGGGCGACCATGATGCCGTCGAAGGCCTCGACGATCTCCGGCAGGCGGTCGACGGCCTGCGGCTTCTCGATCTTGGCGAGCAGCGGCAGGCGGACGGCCTCCTGCTCCATGATGTTGCGCACGACGTCGGCGTCGGAGGGGCGGCGGACGAAGGACAGCGCGATCATGTCGAAGCCGGTGCGCAGCGCCCAGCGCAGGTCGGCCTCGTCCTTGTCGGTGAGCGCGGGCGCGCTGACGTTGACGCCCGGCAGGTTGAGGCCCTTGTTGTTGGAGATCATGCCGCCGATGACGACGCGGGTGATGACGCGGTCGCCGTCGACGCGGGTGGCCTCCAGGACCAGGCGGCCGTCGTCGACCAGGATCTTGTCACCGGGACGCACGTCGCCGGGCAGGCCCTTGTAGGTGGTCGAGACCTGCTCGCGGTCTCCGGGCACGTCCTCGGTGGTGATGGTGAAGACGTCGCCGAAGCCGAGGCGCACCGGCCCTTCCTCGAAGGTGCCGACGCGGATCTTGGGGCCCTGCAGGTCGGCGAGCACGCCTACGCCGCGGCCGAGGTCGGCCGCCACCTCCCGGACCCGGTCGTAGACCTCTCTGTGCATGTCATGGTTGCCATGGCTGAGGTTGAACCGTGCCACGTCCATGCCCGCGGAGATCAGCTCGTGGAGGCGTTCTTTGGACGAAGTGGCTGGGCCTAGGGTGCAGACGATTTTCGCGCGACGAGTCACGAGTCCTACCTTAATTGGTACAGACCACTTGGCAGTCACTGACGACGGAGAACGTACCCGGCGTAGGAGAACAACACGAGAACGGCGAGTCCGAGCCGTACCAAGTTCGCGTACTGTTCAGGGTAGACGACACCTTCGAGGTAATGGTCGACGAAGCCGCTCGGCGGCAGGCCCGGCAGCCCTCCCCTGCGCCGCGCCCAGTCCTCGGCGACGGTCAGGGGGCAGTCCACGTGAGTGACGAGAGTCACCACGGCCCAGCCGACGGCCGCGAGGTGAAGGTAGATCGTCCGCCGCCACCGCCAGGCCAGGAACCCGCCCACGGCAACGTAGGCGAGGAAGGCGAAGTGCGTCACCATCACCGCGTCCGCGAGCAGGCGGTACATCATGGCTCTATGGTGGCCGCCTTCCAGGCGTTCACCACGCCGTGCCCGTAGAAGCCGTTCTTGGCCTGGTCGCCCTCGCACTGGTGGGTCTCGTTCTCGCCGTACACCTTGTAGACGTAGGCGCGCGGGGTCGGGCAGGCCATTGGCGTCGCGGTCCGGTAGAGCAGGTCCTCGACGGTGGCGGGGTCCATGGACAGGCCGCCGGGGCCGGGCTTGCCGAACCGGCTGATCAGGATGGCCGCGACGCCGGTGGCGTGCGGGGCGGCCATGGAGGTGCCGTCGAGGTACTGGTAGTAGGAGCAGGCGCCCTTGTGGCAGTCGCGCACGACGTCGGCGCCCTTGGGCTTGCCGGAGGCGTCGATCCGGCCGCCGGCCTTGAGCACGTGCTCGGGGGCGGCGGCCAGGATCGACCGGCTGGCCTGCGCGCCCTTGCCGTCCAGCGCGTCGCCGCCGGGGGCGGCCAGGTCGGTCTGCTCCAGGCCGTAGTCGCTGTAGACGGCCTTGCGTCCGGACGGCCCGACGGCGGAGATCGAGATCACGCCCTTGGACTCGGCCGGCACGTTGACGCACGAGTTGTCTATCTTGCGGGTCTTCTCGTCGCCGCGCGGGTAGCCGGGGCTCTGCTTGTCGGCCGTGGGGTGCCCGAGGTCGGTGGAGCCGTTGCCGAGGGCGGAGACGAGCGTGACGCCCCTGCCGCGGGCGTAGTCGAGGGCGCGCTGCATGCCGACGACGACGGCCCGCTGTTCGAGCTGCTCCTTCTTGGTGTCGGCCGGGTTGGCGGCGCAGTTGAACAGCCAGGGGTCGACGTAGTAGCTCATGTTGACGACGTCCACGCCGATGTCGGCGGCGTAGGTGAGGGCGTCGAGGCTGGGCTTGAGGAAGAAGAAGCCGGAGTCCTGGCCGGCCCTGATGCTGACGATCCGCACGTCCGGGGCGACGCCGGCGATGCCGATGCCGTTGACCGGGGAGGCGATGGTGCTGGCGACGTGGGTGCCGTGGCCGTCGTCGTCCTCGTCCACGGGGTCCTTGCAGGAGGGGACCTCGCAGGGGCCGTCCAGGGTCTCGCCGCGCTCGTCCTTGGGCTTGTCGGTGACGAAGTTGCGGCTCAGCTCGCGGTCGAAGTTGGGCGCGATGTCGGGGTGCTTGCCGTCGACGCCGGTGTCGATGACGCCGACCAGCACCTTCTTGTCGCCGGGGGCCTTGGCGTTGGCCCGGTCGGCGCCGATCATCTTCATGTCCCACTGCAGGTGGGCCAAGGGCTCCTGGGCCAGGCCCTTCCCGGCCATGGATCCGGCGTCGGGGAAGCCCCTGCCCGCGGGGCGGGCGGCGCGGGAGGAGGTGGAGCCGATCACGCGGCGGTCGGGCGAGACGCCCACGACGGCCGGATCGGCGCCGACGCTCTCGGCGAAACCGTCGCCGCCGCCCTGGGTGAGCACGTAGCCGAGCTTGCCGTCCTCCTCGACGACCGTGCCACCGGCGCGCTTGACGGCCGCCAGGGCCTGGCCCTGCTTGCCGTCGGCGTAGAAGACCAGGTTCTGGTTCTGGCCGGTGCGGGGCGTCGCGCCGGACTGCGTGGGCTGCGCGGAGCTGGTGGGGCCGTCCTGCGCGGGCTCCTCGGGGGTGGCCCGGTCGCCCGCGGCGGCCGAGCACGCGGTCAGCGCGGCGGCGACGGCCAGCGCCGTCAGGCCAGAGGCGACTCGCCGCATTGCTCCCCCATCCACCGACTGTCGCAGAATCTGCATCTTCCCGACACTCAACGGCTGATGCAACTTAGGTATGAAATTTCGGCAGATGGGGGATGACGCGGGCTCTGGGGTGGTTTCGTGTGGAGCCCGCGTCCTACGGGGTCAGGCGTCGCGGTGCAGGCGCACGTTCGGCAGGCAGGCCAGCAGCACGACGCCGACCAGCATGACCGGCGTGACCCACGCGAAGACCCCGGTGACCGCGTCGGCGAACGCCGGCCGTACGGACTCGGGCACCGCACCCGCGACCCCCGAGGCCAGGGCCGCCTGCCCCAGCCTGCCGCTGAAGACGCCCCCGAGCACGGCCACCCCCACGGCGCCGCCCACGTTCCTGGCGAAGGACACCACCGACGTGGCCGCGCCCCGGTCGGCGGCGGGCGCGCTGACCTGGACGGCCAGCATCAGGTTCTGCAGCACCATGCCGAGCCCCACCCCGAACAGCACCATGTACAGCCCGGACGTGACCGCCCCGGTCCCCAGCCCCATGGTCGAGAACAGGAAGGCGGCCACCGTCGCCAGCGCCGCCCCGGTCACCACGACCCACTTGTACGTCCCCAGCCGGGTCACCAGCCGCCCCGCGACGGCCGAGGCCGCGATCATGCCCGCCATCAGGGGAAGCAGCAGCAGCCCCGAGTTCGACGCGCTGGCCCCGGCGGCCAGTTGCAGGTAGAGCGGGAGGAAGGTGGCCGCCCCCACCATCCCGGTGGCCATCAGCACGATGGTCGCCGTGGCGATCGTGAGCGTGCGGTCGCGGAACAGCCCGAGCGGCAGCACCGGCTCCTTCGCCCGCCGCTCCACCAGCACGAACAGCCCCGCCAGCACGACCGCCCCCACGCCCAGCCCGACGACGACCGGCGAGGTCCACGCGTACGTCGTCCCGCCCCACGAGGCGAACAGCGTCAGGCAGGTCAGCACCCCGGAGATCAGCGCGGCCCCCGGCCAGTCGATCCGGTGCGGCGAGGTGCGCCGCGGCAGCCGGAGCACGGCGAACGCGACCGCCAGCGCGACCGCCCCGAGCGGCAGGTTGATGTAGAAGATCCAGCGCCAGGAGACGTGCTCGGTGAGGTAGCCGCCGATGACCGGCCCGAGGACGGCGGCCACGCCGATCACCGCCCCGAACAGCCCCTGGAACTTGGCGCGCTCGCGCGGGGTGGCGATGTCGGCCGAGATCGCCAGGGTCAGCACCATCAGCCCGCCGGCGCCGATGCCCTGGAAGGCGCGGAAGGCGATGAGCTGGGCCATCGTCTGGGCGAGCCCGCACAGGGCCGAGCCGGCGAGGAACAGGGCGATGGCCGACAGGTACAGGCGGCGGCGGCCGTACATGTCGCTGAGCTTGCCGTAGAGGGGCGCGACGATGCCGGAGGTCAGGGAGAAGGCCGTGACCAGCCACGACACGTTCTCCAGGCCGTTCAGCTCGCCCACGATGGTGGGGGTGGCCGTGGCCACCACCGTCTGGTCGACGGCGGCCAGGAACAGGCACAGCAGGAGCGAGCCCATGCTGAGCAGGAGGCCGCGCCGCGGTGGGGCCTCCTGGGCGATTGTCGATACCATTCAGTTGTCTCCTTGCTTCTTTCGCGAGGGCAGGAGGAATCCGCGGCGGTCGGGGGTGCCACCCCGACCGCCGCTTTCTTTCCGGAGGTGTCAGAGTCCGCGTTCGAGCAGCGCGAACGCCTCGTCGAGCAGTTCTTCGACCGGCTCGTCCGTGGCCGCCGACTCCTGGATGGCCGAGATCATCGCGCCGAACGTCGTGATGAGCAGCATCCGGGCGTGGATGCCGCCGGTCACTCCGGGCCTGGCCCGCACGGCGCCGAGGACCGTCTCCATGATCTGGGTCTGGTCGGCGGCGCGCGCCCTGGCGGCCAGTTCGGGGTAACGGTTGTTGAGCTCCATGAACGGCTGCATGGTGTCCCAGACCGGGCGCACGCGTACGGCGAGCTCCCGGGCCACCGCCTTGAGCGACAGGAAGGCGGGCTCGTCGGCCGGCCGGTCGGCGAGCATGGCGACGATGTCGTCCGGCCGCCAGATCGGCTCCATGACGAGCGCCTCCTCCTTGGAGGCGAAGTAGTTGAAGAACGTGCGGGGCGAGATGTCGGCCGCCGCGCTGACGGCCTCGACGGTCACGGCGTCGAGGCCCTCGTCGAGCGCCAGCCGCACCGCGGCCAGCCGGATGGCCTGCCGCTTCTCGGCCCTGCGGCGCTCACGGCGCTGTTCCGGACTCTCCATGCGTTGCACTCTACGCAGAATTTGCACATCCTGCAAGACTTGCAGAGTGTGCAAATGACGAAGGGCCCCGGAGCCGTCCGGCTCCGGGGCCCTTCACGCAGGTCAGACCAGCGGACGCGCCGTCGGCAGGATCGGGTACGGCAGCGCCGTCTCCCCGCTCAGGTACCGGTCGACGCCCGAGGCGGCCGAACGGCCCTCGGCGATGGCCCACACGATGAGCGACTGCCCGCGGCCCATGTCACCGGCCACGAACACGCCGTCCACCTTGGACATGTACGTCTTGTCCCGGGCGACGTTGCCGCGGGCGTCGTAGAAGCCCTCGCCCGCGACCTCGGCCAGGTCCTCCAGCAGGGCGCCCTTCTCCGGCCCGAGGAAGCCCATGGACAGGGTGATCAGCTCGGCCGGGATCTCCCGCTCGGTGCCGGGGATCGGCTTGAAGCCGTTCTGCGGCCCCTCGACCTCGACCAGGCGCAGCGCCCTGACGTTGCCCTCCTCGTCGCCGACGAACTCGGTGGTGGAGACCGCGTAGACGCGCTCCCCGCCGCCGTCGGCCAGCTCCTCGTGCGCGCTCTCCATCTTGAACAGGATGGGGAACGTCGGCCACGGCTGGCTGCCGGGCCGGGACGCGGGCGGCTGCGGCATGATCTCCAGCTGGGTCACCGACGCGGCGCCCTGCCGGATCGCGGTGCCGATGCAGTCGGCCCCGGTGTCGCCGCCGCCGATCACCACGACGTGCTTGCCCTCGGCCGAGACCGGCGCGACCGCGTAGTCGCCCTCCTGGACCTTGTTGGCCAGGGGCAGGTACTCCATCGCCTGGTAGACGCCCTTGAGCTCGCGCCCGGCGACCGGCAGGTCACGCCACTGGGTGGCGCCGCCCGACAGCACCACCGCGTCGAACTGCTCGCGCAGCTCGGCCGCGGTGACGTCGACGCCGACGTCGACGCCGGTGCGGAACCTGGTGCCCTCGGCCCGCATCTGCTCCAGGCGCCGCTCGATGTGGCGCTTCTCCATCTTGAACTCGGGGATGCCGTACCGCAGCAGGCCGCCGAGGCGGTCGGCGCGTTCGAACACCACCACGTCGTGCCCGGCCCTGGTGAGCTGCTGGGCGGCGGCCAGGCCCGCGGGGCCCGAGCCGACGACGGCCACCTTCTTGCCGGTGCGCACCCGCGGCGGTTGCGGGGTCACCCAGCCCTCGGCGAACGCGCGGTCGATGATCTCGACCTCGACCCGCTTGATCGCCACCGGGTCGGAGTTGATGCCGAGCACGCACGCCGCCTCGCACGGAGCCGGGCAGAGCCTGCCGGTGAACTCCGGGAAGTTGTTCGTGGCGTGCAGCCGCTCGATCGCCTCGCGCCAGTCGGCGCGGTACACGAGGTCGTTCCACTCGGGGATGAGGTTCCCGAGCGGGCAGCCGTTGTGGCAGAACGGGATGCCGCAGTCCATGCAGCGGGCCGCCTGCCTGGTCAGCTTCTCCTGCGGGAAGTCCTGGTAGACCTCCCGCCAGTCGCTGATGCGGACGTCGACCGGGCGGCGCGCCGGCAGCTCCCGCTCGTGCGTGAGAAAACCCTTGGGGTCAGCCATCGAGTACGCCTCCCTAGCCCTGAACCGCAGCCGCCATGACGGCCTCGTCGATGTCCCTGCCTTCGGCGCGGGCGGCCTCGGCGGCCGCCAGCACCCTCTTGTAGTCGGTCGGCATGATCTTGCCGAACCGGGCGAGCGCGGCGTCCCAGTCGGCCAGCAGCTGCTTGGCCACCGGGGACGCGGTCTCGGCGAAGTGCTTCTCGACCGTCTCCTTC
This sequence comes from Nonomuraea sp. NPDC049655, assembly GCF_044465465.1. Lineage (NCBI taxonomy): Bacteria > Bacillati > Actinomycetota > Actinomycetes > Streptosporangiales > Streptosporangiaceae > Nonomuraea > Nonomuraea sp. NPDC049655. The sequence goes on along the minus strand of NZ_JBITLS010000005.1, from coordinate 352,539 downwards.
AGGAACTCCGCGTCCTGCTCGGTCAGCGTCTCGATGGCGACCATCTCCCGGTTGACCCGCTCGGGCCGCAGGTCGAGCAGGTACGCCACGCCGCCGGACATGCCGGCCGCGAAGTTGCGCCCGGTCGCCCCGAGCACGACCACCCGGCCGCCGGTCATGTACTCGCACCCGTGGTCGCCCACGCCCTCGACGACCGCCGTGGCCCCGGAGTTGCGGACGCAGAACCGCTCGCCGACCACCCCGCGGACGAACACCTCGCCGGACGTGGCGCCGTACAGGGCGACGTTGCCGGCGATGATGTGCCCGTCGAGCGGCGCCTCCTCGTGCGGCCGGACGGTGATCCGCCCGCCCGACAGGCCCTTGCCGAGGTAGTCGTTGGCGTCGCCGGTCAGCCGCAGCGTGATCCCGCGGGGCACGAACGCGCCGAAGGAGTTGCCCGCCGAGCCGGTGAAGCCGATGTCGATGGTGTTCTCGGGCAGGCCCTGGCCGCCGTACCGCTTGGTCACCTGGTAGCCGAGCATCGTGCCGACCGTGCGGTTGACGTTGCGGATGGGCAGCTCCATCGTGACCTGGGTGCCGTCGTTGAGCGCGCCCTCGGCGAGCTGGATCAGGGTGTTGTCGAGGGCGTGCTCCAGGCCGTGGTCCTGCTCGACGGTGCGCCGCTTGGGCGTGCCGGCGGGCAGGTCGGGCTGGTGCAGGATCGGCGACAGGTCGAGCCCGCCGGCCTTCCAGTGGTTCTCGGCGGCCGTGGTGTCGAGCATCTCGACGTGCCCGATCGCCTCGTCGAGCGAGCGGAAGCCCAGCTCGGCCAGGTACTCGCGGATCTCCTCGGCGATGAACTCGAAGAAGTTGACCACGAACTCGGGCTTGCCGCTGAAGCGCTTGCGCAGCTCGGGGTTCTGCGTGGCCACGCCCACCGGGCAGGTGTCGAGGTGGCAGACCCGCATCATCACGCAGCCGGAGACGACCAGCGGGGCGGTGGCGAAGCCGTACTCCTCGGCGCCCAGCAGGGCGGCGATGACGACGTCGCGGCCGGTCTTGAGCTGGCCGTCCACCTGCACGACGATGCGGTCGCGCAGGTCGTTCAGCAGCAGCGTCTGCTGGGTCTCGGCCAGGCCGAGCTCCCAGGGCGCGCCCGCGTGCTTGAGCGAGGTCAGCGGCGAGGCGCCGGTGCCGCCGTCGTGGCCGGAGATGAGCACCACGTCGGCGTGCGCCTTGGACACCCCCGCCGCGACCGTGCCGACGCCGACCTCGGCGACCAGCTTCACGTGGACCCTGGCCTCCGGGTTGGAGTTCTTCAGGTCGTGGATGAGCTGGGCGAGGTCCTCGATCGAGTAGATGTCGTGGTGCGGCGGCGGCGAGATGAGGCCGACGCCGGGCGTGGAGTGGCGGGTCTTGGCGATCCACGGGTAGACCTTGTGGCCGGGCAGCTGGCCGCCCTCGCCGGGCTTGGCCCCCTGGGCCATCTTGATCTGCAGGTCGGCCGCGTTGACCAGGTATTCGCTGGTGACGCCGAACCGGCCGGAGGCGACCTGCTTGATCGCCGACCTGCGGGTGGCGTCGTACAGGCGCTCGGGGTCCTCGCCGCCCTCGCCGGTGTTGGACTTGCCGCCGAGCCGGTTCATCGCGATGGCGAGCGTCTCGTGCGCCTCCATCGAGATCGAGCCGTACGACATCGCGCCCGTGGAGAAGCGCTTGACGATGCTCTCGACCGGCTCGACCTCGTCGATCGGGATCGACTGGCCCTTGCGCAGCTTGAACAGGCCGCGCAGGGTCATCAGCCGCTCGGCCTGGGAGTCCACGAGGCTCGTGTACTCCTTGAAGATCTCGTAGCGGCGGGTGCGGGTGGCGTGCTGCAGCTTGAAGACGGTCTCGGGGTTGAACAGGTGCGGCTCGCCCTCGCGCCGCCACTGGTACTCGCCGCCGACCTGGAGCCTGCGGTGGGCGTTCTCCGCCCGCGGGTAGGCGTGACGGTGGCGCTGGGCGGTCTCCTCGGCCAGCACGTCGAAGCCGACGCCGCCCAGGCGGGACGTCGTGCCGGTGAAGCAGGCGTCGATGACCTCCTGGCTCAGGCCGAGCGCCTCGAAGATCTGCGCGCCGGTGTAGGAGGCCACCGTGGACACGCCCATCTTGGACATGACCTTGATGACGCCCTTGCCGTACGCCTTGATCAGGTTGCGCACGGCCTTGTGCTTGCCGATCTGCAGCACACCGGTGTCGACCAGGTCCTCGACGGTCTCGATCGCCAGGTACGGGTTGACCGCGCCGGCGCCGTAGCCGATGAGCAGCGCCATGTGGTGGCACTCGCGGGCCTCGCCGGTCTCGATGACGAGACCGATCTTGGTCCGGGTCTTCTCCTGGATCAGGTGGTGGTGCACCGCGCCGGTGAGCAGCAGCGACGGGATCGGGGCGAGCGTGTCGGAGGAGCCGCGGTCGGACAGCACGATGATGCGCGCGCCGTTGGCGATGGCCCTGGACGCCTCGGCCCTGATCTCCTCAAGGCGGCCGAGCAGCGCCTGCCCGCCGCCGGCGACCTCGTACAGGCCGCTGATGACGTGCGGGTGGAAGCCCGGCAGGTCGTGCTCGTCGTTGATGTGGATGATCTTGGCGAGCTCGTCGTTGTCGATCACCGGGTACGGCAGCACGAGCTGGCGGCAGGAGGTCGGGCCCGGGTCGAGCAGGTTGCCCTCGGGGCCGAGCACGCTGGCCAGCGAGGTGACCAGCTCCTCCCGGATGGCGTCCAGCGGCGGGTTGGTGACCTGGGCGAACAGCTGCGTGAAGTAGTCGAACAGCAGCCGCGGCTTCTCGCTCAGCACCGCGACCGGCGTGTCGGTGCCCATCGAGCCGATCGGCTCGGCACCGGACCTGGCCATCGGCGACAGGATGATCCGCAGCTCTTCCTCGGTGTAGCCGAAGGTCTGCTGCCGCTTGACCAGCGCCTCGTGCGTGGGGATCTCCCGCTGCCGCGCGGGCAGCTCCTCGAACCTGACCAGCCCGGCGTGCAGCCATTCCTCGTACGGGTGCGCGGCGGCCAGCTCGGCCTTGATCTCGTCGTCCTCGATGATCTTGCCGCGGGCGGTGTCGATGAGGAACATGCGGCCCGGCTGCAGGCGGCCCTTGCGGACGACGTCCTCGGGCTTGAAGTCCAGCACGCCGGCCTCCGAGGCCAGCACGACCAGCCCGTCGGCGGTCACCCAGAACCGCCCGGGACGCAGCCCGTTGCGGTCCAGCACGGCTCCGGCCAGGGTGCCGTCGGTGAACGTGATCGAGGCCGGGCCGTCCCACGCCTCCATCAGGGAGGAGTGGAACTCGTAGAAGGCGCGGCGCGCCGGATCCATCTCGGTGTGGTTCTCCCACGCCTCGGGGATCATCATCAGCACCGCGTGCGGCAGGCTCCGGCCGCCGATGTGCAGCAGCTCCAGGGCCTCGTCGAAGCTGGCGGTGTCGCTGCCGTCGGGGTCGCAGATCGGGAAGAGCCGCGAGATGTCGCCCGGGATGTGGGCCGATGCCAGCATCGCCTCGCGGGCCCGCATCCAGTTGCGGTTGCCCTTGACCGTGTTGATCTCGCCGTTGTGCGCCACGTACCGGTAGGGGTGGGCCAGCGGCCAGCTCGGGAAGGTGTTGGTGGAGAAGCGCGAGTGCACCAGCGCGATCGCGCTCTCGTAACGCTCGTCGCTCAGGTCGGGGAAGAACGGCTCCACCTGGTCGGGCGTGAGCATCCCCTTGTAGACCACCGTGCGGGCCGACAACGAGGGGAAGTAGACGTCCGCCTCGTGCTCGGACCGCTTGCGCAGGCAGAAGGCCAGCCGGTCGAGGTCGAGGCCCTGCTCGCCGCCGGGGCTCGACACGAAGAGCTGGGCGAAGTGCGGCATGACGGCGCGGGCGCTCGGGCCCGGCAGGGCGCGGTCGACGGGGACGTCCCGCCAGCCCAGCACCGTGAGGCCCTCCTCGGCCGCGATCTCCTCGATCAGGCCGACGGCGACGGCCCTGGCCTGCTCGTCGGCCGGCAGGAAGGCGATGCCGGTCGCGTACGCGCCGGCCTCGGGCAGCGCGAACGGCACGCTCGCGCGGTAGAACCCATCGGGGATCTGCGTCAGGATCCCGGCTCCGTCGCCGGTGTCCGGCTCGCTACCCTTGGCTCCCCGGTGATCGAGATTGCACAACGCCGTCAGCGCCTTGACCACGATCGTGTGCCCACGGCGTCCGGCGACGTCGGCGACCATGGCGACACCGCAGGCATCATGCTCGTTGGCGGGGTGGTAGAGGCCCTGAGGCTCGGGGAATCCGAGGTGGGCAGCAGGCATTGAATCCCTCCCGTCGTCTTCGTCTGTCAAGAACTGCTCTACAGGCGGGGACGACGTTGGCCCTGCTGCATATCGTGGGTAGAGATTACCGCACGATGCCGGAATGGTGCCCGCCACGTCCGCATTGCGAACATTGCGCACGGTTCCAGCATCCGAACTCCCCATCCCAAACCCCGGACCCGGCCATCGGAATTCCCAGGTCACGCCCCTGTTGTCCCATGGCTCTCACGAGCCCCGGGAAGCTCCTTGCGGACGAGCCCGGCCCTCCCCGGCGGGCGGCCGGAGCCGGGCCCGCCCCTCGATAGGGTTGGCGCATGGATCGTGACGGCGTGGAGCGCCTGCTCGCCGAGGCGGGCGTCGACGGCAGGCGGCTGCGGCACGCCCTCACCCTCCTGTGCGACGGCCAGTGGTGGTCCCTGGCCGGCCTGGTCAGGGAGACCGCCACCTCCAGGCGGACCGTCGAGGCCCTGCTGCGCGAGGTGCGCCTGGAGCGCTCGGGCGAGACGTTCCGGGTGCCGCCCGGCGACACGCCCGCCTACCAGGACCTGCTGGCCATGGCGCCGCCGCCCGAAGACCCGGTGGCCCACCTGCTCCCCCACTACCCCGGCGTGCTCGAACACCTGACCGCGCTGGTCGCGGGCGCGCCGCGGGCCCGTCACGTGCTCGACCACGTCTCGGCCACCCCCGAGACGGCCCTGCGGCGCGCGCTGCTGCTCGGGGCGCGGTTCTGGCTGCCCGGGGCGCGGCTGCTGTGCGTCGGCGACCACGACCTGACCTCGCTGGCCGTCAAGCTGGTCCATCCCGAGACCGACGTCACGGTGGTCGACGTCGACGAGCGCATCCTGGCCTACATCGACGAGCAGGGGCTCGGGGTCCGCACGCGCTGGGCCGACCTGCGGCTCGGGCTGCCGGCCTCGGCGCGGGAGCACGACCTGGCGTTCACCGACCCGCCGTACACGCCGGAGGGGATCGGGCTGTTCGCGGCGCGCGCCGTGGAGGGGCTGAAGGACGACGGGCGGGTGCTGGTGGCGTACGGGGCCAGCGAGCGTACGCCGATGCTGGCCTTCAAGGTCCAGCAGGCGTTGTCGGAGCTCAACCTCGCCTACGAAGCGATCTATCCGGATTTCAATCGCTATTTCGGGGCGGAGGCGATCGGCTCGGCCGCCGACCTCTACCTGCTGCGTCCCACGACCAAGACCCGCCCGGCGGTCAACGCCCGGCTGGGCCGTCAGGCCACGGCCATCTACACCCAGGGCCCCCAGTCGGTCGAGTCGGCCCCGGCGGCGGCCCCGGCGTCCGATCTGGCCGGGTTCGAGGCTGACCTGCTGGTGGGCGAGTGGCCCAAGGAGCTGCCCCAGCCCCGGGTGCGGCTGGCGACCTGGCTGGCCAAGCCGTACGCGGCGGCCGTCGAGCGGGTGGCCGTCGCGCTGCCGCCGGGGCTGGAGGCGGCGCTCCCCCGCGTGCTGCTCGCCACCCGCGCCGCGCACGTGCGCGTGTGGGGGGCCGACCTGCCGCCGCTGCCCGAGGCGCTGTCCGGCGTCTACGAGTTCCGCCGGACGGGCGGGGCGCTCGACGCCGTACGCCGCCCGCAACCCGCCGGGGCGGGCGACGCGGTGCTGCGCAGGATCCTCGACAACGGCCACGCCAAGCTCGCCAACACCTGGCGGGAGGCGCTCATCGCGGTGGCCCGCGACCAGGGCACGGCGCTCACCAAGAACGAGGCCCGCACCCTCATCCGCCAGGCCGCGCCCTGGTCCGACGACCTGACCCCGTTGGAAGCCCCCCTCCACCGCCTGGCCGATCTCCCCGCCGCCGTCTCCACCACCGTCACCGCCCTCACCACCACAACCCCCTGACTCCGCGCAAGGCGTCTGACGGGAGCGGCGTTGTGGGTGGGCGGCGGCAGGACGGCCGAACCGCCGGACGACCGCCACCCTCCGAGCAGCAGGCCACCCGCGGCGCCCCTTCGAGCGGGCAGGTGGACGGATGGGGGTGGGTGGTCAGGTGGGGGTGGGTGGTCAGATGGCGGCGAGGATGCGGTTCTGGACCACGCGGCCGAGACCGTCGAGGGCGACCAGGGCCGTGACCAGGCCGTCGGCGGAGACCGTGCCGCCCGCCCAGCTGACCGTCACGTAGTGGCCCATGGCCCGCGCCTGGGCACGGCTGCGGGCGGCGTCGAACGCGGCGTCCTGCCGGACGAAGCCGTCCTTGCCCAGGGCCGCCACCAGGGCGTCGGCCGCGCGCCCGTCGGGCAGGTTGAAGATGGCGAACTGCCCGGCCAGCCCGTCGCCCTCGTACGCCGCCGCCAGCACCTGCGTGCACCCGGACGCCGACGCTCCCCACAACACCTCGTCGCAGTCGTCGTGCTCCTGCGTGGAGACCCGCCGCAGCGCGCCGAGCGTCTGCGTCTCGGCGGTGAAGACCTCCTGCGCGGTCAGCGGCGCGGCGTCGGCCTGACGGGAGTCGACGGCCGCGTAGAAGGCCGAGGTGGGCTCGCCCCGGAAGGCGGCCGGCCGCGGCTCCCCCGGACGCAGCCACAACCACCCGGCCACGGCGACCGCCAGCACCCCCACGGCCACCCCCGCCACCACGACCACCCGACGGGACATCACGCGACCGCCTCCGCGAACCCCACCCCGACGCGGGACAGCACGACCGCACCCCCGACGCGGGACATCAGAGCCGCGCCTCCGACGTGGGACATCAGGGCCGCTCCCTTGATCGCGGCCGCCCGAGGCGACGTCACGAGGCCGGGCCTGTGATCGCGACGACGCGGCGGTAGACGGACTTCTCGGCGCCGCGCAGGGCCAGGGTGACGGAGACGAAGTCGTCCCGGGCGGTCGGGTCGAGGCCGTCGGTCTTGCCGAGCCAGACGAGGCCGACGTAGTGGCCGAGCGCGTAGCCGCCGCCCTCGGAGTAACCGCCCGCCGGGAAGGCCGCCTTCGACGAGGTCAACGGCCGTGCCCAGCCGCCCCGGTAGAGCGTCTTGAGGGATTCGACCAGGTCGCCGGCCGACTGGCCGTCCTTGAGGTTGAGCAACGTGTACTGGCCGACATAGCGGCCGTCGGAGCTGACGTACAGGCCGCGGGCCGCCTGGAGGCAGTCGGCGTCGGCCACCTTCTCCAGCAGGGCCGTGCCCCACAGGGCGGCCGAGCAGTCGGCGTCGATGCGCTTGGCGGCGAGCTTGAGCGTGAGCTTCTTGGAGACCGCGAGCTCGCTCTGCCCGAACACCTCCTTGTCGGTGAGCTCCCGGCTGTCCTTGGCCCGGTCGGCCAGGGCCGCGAACAGCTTGGGCGAGCTCCAGCCCTGGTAGGACATGGGCATGGCGGCGTCCGGGCCGAGGACGGCGGCGTTGGCCTCCCGCTCGGGGGCGTAGTCGCCGAGCGAGCCGACGACCGCCACCAGCCCCGTCGCGCCCGCGACGACGCCGATGACCGTGGCGATGATGACGATCAGCCGCTGCTGCTCCGGACGCAGGCCCCACTCGGTGAGCACCGGGAACTGCCAGTCGGAGCGCGGTGTGCGGCGCCGTTTGCGTGACCCGGAGCCGGTCGGGAACTCGGCGGACCCCCCGGTCCTTCCGGACTCCGCGGACGATCCCGACGCCCCGAACGCGGCGAAACCCTCGGCTGCGTCGTCGGGCCCGCCACCGTCCGCGGGGGCGCTCCGGCGTCCCGGACGCGACTGCTCGCCGCCGTCGGTGGCCGTGCTGCGACGGCCCGTACGGGCGGCCTCCGCCAGGTCGTCCATGCTCGCGGCCCAGACGGAGTCGTCGTTGTCCGGCGCCCGCCTCCTCCCGCGAGCCGTCTCCCCACCGTCGTGGGCGCGTCTCCCCCGGGACGCCTCTCCGCCCTCCTGGGCACGCCTGCCCCGGCCGGACTCCACGGCTGCCTGGGAACGTCTGCCCCGCTGGGAACGTCTGCCGCGCGGTGCGTCGGCGTCGTCGGCGGGCGTGGACGCCTCCGGCGCGGCGGGCTGCGCGGCCCATCCGGCATCGGAAGCCGGGGACGCGGGCCGCTGACCGTCACTCCGCTCACCACGAGCCGCCCACTGAGCGTCGGATCCCTGCACATCACCACGAGCCGCCCACTGCGTGTCCGACCCCTGCGAGCCGGAGCCGGCGGGCCACTGCGCGTCCGTGCCCTGCGAGCCAGAACCAGCAGGCCACTGGGCGTTCGACCCCTGAGAGGCGGCGGAACCAGCAGGCCACTGCGTGTCAGACCCCTGGGAGCCGGGACCAGCAGGCCACTGCGCGTTCGAGCCCTGTGACCCGGAACGAGCCGCCCACTGTGCGTCGGAGCCCTGAGGGGCAGGTTGAGAGGGCCAGGAAGCGTCGGGCCCCTGGGGGGCGGGTGGGCGGGCGGCCCAGCCCGCGTCGGCGGGCTGTTGGGGGCGGGCGGCGCGGCGGGCCGCCCAGAGGTCCTGGCCGCCGTCGCCACCGGTCGCCGGCTGCTCGGGGGCCGCGGCCTCAGCGGCGCGAGCAGCGGAACGGCGACGAGCCCTCCCGGACCCCGCGCCACGCCCGCCACGCGAACCACCGGCTCGCCCGCCGCCCCCGACCTCACCGGTCCCGCCAGCAGCACCGGAAGCACCACCGGAACGACCGGAACCGTCATAAGCCCCAGGACCACCACCGGAACGGCCGGAACCGTCATAAGCCCCAGGACCACCACCGGAACGGCCGGAAGTGTCATAGGTGCCAGGAGCACCGCCATACCCGCCGGAAGCGCCGCCGGTGCCCGGGGTGTTGGGGCCGGTGCCGGAGGAGTCGGCGGAGTCGCCGGAGCGTCGTCCCGATCTCACAGTCCTGACGCCCCGATCAGGTTGCCCAGCCCGTACGTGATGCCCGCGGCCACCGCGCCCACCACGAGCTGACGCAACCCCGAGTACCACCAGCTGCGCGCCGTCACGGCGGACACCAGCGCGCCCGCCCCGAACAACGCCGCGCACGACACCACGGCCGACAAGGTAAGCCCCTCGACTCCGAACAGGTACGGCAGGAGCGGCAGCACCGCCCCCACACTGAACGACAGGAACGACGACACCGCCGCCACCTTCGGCGAGGGCAGCGCGCCGGGAACGACACCCAGCTCGTTCTGGGCGTGGACCTCAAGGGCCCGCTCGGGATTGCGGGAGATCTGCCCGGCCACCGCCGCGGCCAGGTCGGGCTCCACCCCCTTGTCCACGAACGACTGAGCCAGCTCGGCCAGCTCGGCCTCCGGGTTGCCGGCCAGCTCCCGCTGCTCGACGGCGATCTCGGCCTGGGCCAGTTCGCGCTGGCTGGCCACGGAGACGTACTCGCCGCCCGCCATGGACAGGGCCCCGGCGGCCAGCCCGGCCACGCCGCTGAGGGCGACGACCTTGGTGGTGGCGGTGCCGCCCGCGACGCCGGCGATGAGCGCGAAGTTCGACACCAGGCCGTCCATCGCGCCGAACACCGAGGGCCGCAACCAGCCCCCGCTGACGTCGCGATGGCGGTGGTGGATCTCCGCGCCGCCGGTCATCGCGGGTTCTTCTCCTTCGTCGCGGCATCGTCGTCCGCGTCGGTGTCGGAGGGTTCGGCGGGCTCAGCGGGCTCGACGGGCTCGACGGGCTCGGCCGCCACGGCGGCCGGCGCGTCGGACGAGCCGGGATCGGCCTGGCCGCTCTCGTGCGCCGGATCGACCGCCGGGTCGAGCGGCACGACCCGCTCCTCGGTGTCCTTGTTCCTGGTCAGCCAGAGGTAGACCAGCGCGCCGACGAACAGCACGATGGACGTCCACTGGTTGAGCCGCAGGCTGAGGAAGGTCACCGCGTGGTCGACCCCGCCGACCGGGTCGATGCGCAGGCCCTCGATCCAGAAGCGGCCCAGCGTGTACCCGGCGACGTAGAGGGCGAACAGCCGCCCGTGCCGCAGCGCGAACCGCTTGCCCGCCAGGATGAGCAGGAAGCCGAGCGCGACGTCCCACAGCGACTCGTACAGGAAGGTCGGGTGGTACAGCACGCCCGGCTCGCCGCCGTGGTCGACGTCGATCTCCAGGCCCCACGGCAGCGTGGTCGGACCGCCGTAGAGCTCCTGGTTGAACCAGTTGCCCCAGCGGCCGATGGCCTGCGCGAAGGCGATGCCCGGCGCGACCGTGTCGGCGACGGCGCTCATGGAGATGCCGCGCTTGCGCACGGCCCACCACACGCCGACGCCGCCGAGCGCGATCGCGCCCCAGATGCCGAGCCCGCCCTCCCAGATGAACAGGGCCTGGTACGGCTCCTTGATCGCACGGCTGCCGAAGTAGGTCTGCCAGTCGGTGATGACGTGGTAGAGCCGGCCGCCGATCAGACCGAAGATCACCGCGGGGACGGCGATGTCGATGATCGTCCCCTTCTGGCCGCCGCGGGCGACCCAGCGCCGCTCGCTCAGCCAGACGGCGACGACGACGCCGAGCACGATGCACAGGGCATAGGCCCGGATCGGGATGATTCCGAGATACCAGACCCCCTGGGAAGGGCTGGGAATCGAGGCTAGGGGCATGTCAGGTGAGGGTAGCGCAGCCTGCGGCTACTTGGCGGCCTTCGTGACCGCATCGCGAAGTTGCTGCGGCGAGAACGCCGCCTCGCCGATGCTGGTGCCGTTGAGCTTCACGGTGGGCGTGCCCTCGATCGACTGCGCCGACATGATCTTCGAACTGTCGGTCAGCACGGCGGGAGCGTGCTTCTGGGACGTGACGCAACTCTCGAAATCGGGCGAGGTGACCCCGGCCTCCTTGCCCCACTCGACGAGCTGGTCGGTCTTGAACCCCTCGACGGTCTCGGCCGGCTGGTTCTTGTAGATCAGGTCGTGGAAGGCCATCCACTGCTTGCCGTCGGCGACGCAGCGGGCGGCCGCCGCCGCGCGTACGGAGTTGCCCTTCGTCGGCTCCCTGGAGAAGATCGTGATCGGGTGGAAGACGACCTTGGCCTTGCCCTCGGCGGCCAGGTTCTTGAAGGTCGATCCGCTGACCCGCTCCAGCTCCTTGCAGACCGGGCACTGGAAGTCCTCGTAGATGTCGACCACCGGCTGCGTCACGCCCGCCTTGGCCATCACGGCGCTGCCGTCGGGCTGCAGGGTGATCGGCGCGAGGTCGGCCCCGGCCTGCTCCGACTTGGAGGAGCTGATCGACCACCACGCGCCGAGGCCGACCGCGGCCACCGCGACCACGGCCGCCGTGGTGTAGGTCACCAGCTTCTTGCGCTTCTCCTGGGCGCGGGCCGCCGCCTGCTGCTCTCTGATCTTCTCGCGCGCCGACATGTTCCCGTCAGACTTGGTGCGCTGCGCTTTGCTCATCCTCGATCTCCTCTTCGTCACCTGTGTCCTCCACGGCACCCGCCAGTCCGAGCGCCCCGTCGAGGGCGAACCGTCCCGGCGGGAAGCGGGCCGTCCATGCGCCGAGCAGCACCAGGCCGAAGTCGCGCAGGATGTCGAGCAGGTAGGCCGGCTCTTGTCCTGTCTCCAGCTGGCCGCCGCCGCCGAAGCAGCCGCAGTCGATCCGCAGGCCGTGCGCCCAGGCCCAGGCGATGCCGAACACGAAGGCGAACATGAGCAGCGCGGCGATCACCGCTGCCACCCTGGTCAGCAGACCGACGACCAGCAGCACGCCGACGACGATCTCCAGGATCGGCAGGACATAGCCCACCATCTCGGCGATCGACTCGGGCAGCAGCTGGTACGCCTTGACCGCGACCACGGAGTCGGACGGATTGCCGATCTTCAGCGCCCCCGCCGCGATCAGCACGCCCCCCAGGATCAGCCGGGCGACGGTCGTCACCCAGGGTATCGCCGATCTGCCGTTGTGTGACGGTTGTGACGCGGCCACGGGTGATCTCCTCTTTCTCTGCGCCGGGAATGCGCACAGTACCGGGACATCATCCGATCACGCTCGGGATAAGCGTCGGCTAAGGCAGAGTCCCGTTCATGAAATGGTAGGAAGTCCACGATACTGCTGCGTCCGGAATTCGCTCGGCGGCAGACCGGCGCGGCGGGTGAACAACCTGGTGAAATAGGCCGGGTCGTCGTAGCCGACGCGCCGGGCCACGGCGGCGACCGGCAGGTCGGTGGTGGCCAGCAGGTCCTTGGCCCGGTTGAGCCTGATGGACAGCACGTAGTCCTTGGGGCTGCACCCGGCCAGCCGGCGCACGGCGCGGCGCAGCTCGGTCAGCGGCATGCCGAGGCGCCTGGCGTGCTCGGCGACCGGCACCGGCAGGCACGCGTCCCTGGCCAGCCCGGCCAGCACCGGGTCGCCGTAGGGGTCCTCGTCGGCGCGGCTGCGCCTGAGGGCGACCAGGACCTCGTGCACGATGGCCGAGGTCTCCACCTCCAGGTACGGGCCGCCCCTGCGGCACGCCTGGGCGATGCGGCCGATGGCGTGGGCGGCCGGGTCCGCCGTGGTGAGCGGGGTGACCGGGTTGCCGGCGTCCACGAAGCCGAGGTCCTGGTAGGCGGTGGCGGCGGGGCCGGTGAAGTCGACGAACCACTCGTCCCAGCCGGCCTCGTCGGGCGCGTAGTGGTGGCGTACGCCGGGCAGGAGCCAGAGGACGGCGGGCGCGACGACGTCGACGACGGGCCCCTCCCCCTGGGAGAACCAGCCGCGGCCCGCGGTCACCAGGACGGCCACGTGGTGCTGCAGGGTGCGCGGCCCGACCGTGGGCAGCCGCCCCTCCTGCCGTCCGACGCCGAGGCACACCAGGCCGAGCCCGCGATGGGCGGGCCCCGGGGTCAGGTACTGCATCCACTTGTCGTAGGGCGGGGTCATCCGGTCTCCGCGGGTGAGTCCAACAGGTTGTCTGGGTTTGTCCATGGCCGTTGACCTGCGGTCTTGGAAGGGTTGCGGGGCGCGAAATCCTATCGGAGGAACGGTTATGGGTGTTTTCTCGGTCGAGAACGGAGTGTTCCGGCTCGACGGCACGGAGTTCAGGGTGTTGTCGGGCGCCATGCACTACTTCCGGGTGCATCCCGGGCAGTGGCGGCACCGGCTGGCGATGCTGCGGGCGATGGGGCTGAACACCGTCGAGACGTACGTGCCGTGGAACCTGCACGAACCGCGCAGGGGCGAGTTCCGCCGGACGGAGGAGCTGGGCGCGTTCCTGGACGCGGCGGCCGAGGAGGGGCTGCTGGCGATCGTCCGGCCGGGCCCCTACATCTGCGCCGAATGGGACAACGGCGGCCTGCCCGCCTGGCTCACCGGCCGGATCAGGACCTGCGACCCCGAGTACCTGGGCCACGTGGACCGCTACTTCGACCGGCTGCTCCCGCAGGTCGTCGAGCGGCAGGTGACCCGCGGCGGCAATGTGATCATGGTCCAGGTGGAGAACGAGTACGGCTCCTACGGCAGTGACCTGGCCTACCTGCGCCACCTGGCCGACGGCCTGACGGCCAGGGGCGTCGAGGTGCCCCTGTTCACCTCCGACGGCCCGGCCGACTGGTACCTGACCGGCGGCACCCTGCCGGGCGTGCTGGCCACGGTGAACTTCGGCTCCGACCCCGACCGGGCGTTCGCCGCGCTGCGCGAGCACCGGCCGGACGATCCGCCGTTCTGCATGGAGTTCTGGTGCGGCTGGTTCGACCACTGGGGCCACAAGCACATGACCAGGGACGCCGGTGACGCGGCCGCCGTCCTGGAGCGCATCCTTGAGCTCGGCGCGTCGGTGAACCTGTACATGGCCCACGGCGGCACCAACTTCGGCACCTGGGCGGGCGCCAACCAGGCCGGCGAGCGGGCGATGGGCGACTGGCGGCCGACCGTCACCTCCTACGACTACGACGCGCCGATCGACGAGCGCGGGGCGCCCACCGAGAAGTTCTGGCGTTTCCGCGAGGTGTTGTCGCGGTACGCGGGCGAGCCGCCCGCGGTGCCGCCGGTCCCGGCCGTGCTGCCGCCGGCGACGCTGCGGCCGGTCCAGTCGGTGTCGCTGGGCGACGCGCTGGAGGCGGTGGCGGGGCCGGGGACGAGCGCGCCGGTGCCGCCGTCGTTCGAGGAGCTGGGGCTGGAGCACGGGCTGGTGCTGTACCGGGCGGAGGTGCCGGGGCCGCGCGGCGCGTACCGGCTGCGGCTGCCCGGGCTGCGCGACCGGGCGCACGTGTTCGTGGACGGCCGGCTCGCCGGGGTGTTCGAGCGCGACGCCGAGGAGCCGGAGGTGACGGTGTCCGGCCCCGCCACGGTGGAGCTGCTGGTGGAGTCGATGGGACGGACGAACTACGGGCCGCTGACCGGCGAGAGCAAGGGCCTGACCGGCGGCGTCCTGCACCACCAGCAGTACCTGAACGGGTGGAGCGCGCGGCCGATCCCGCTGCGGGACGTCTCCGCGGTGCCGTTCGCCGACGGCTCGCAGGCCGGGCCCAGGTCGTTCTTCCGGTTCGTCCTGGAGGTGGACGAGCCCGCCGACACGTTCCTCGCGCTGCCCGGCTGGGGCAAGGGGTACGTCTGGGTGAACGGCTTCTGCCTGGGCCGCTACTGGGACCGCGGCCCGCAGCGCACCCTCTACGTCCCGGCCCCGCTGCTGCGCGCCGGGACGAACGAGATCGTCGTCCTGGAGCTGGACCAGGTGGGGCCGGCCCTGGAACTGCGCGCGGAACCCGACCTGGGCTGACCCCCGCGGCACGACATGACGGAAGGCGCGCCCCCGCTCAGGGGACGCGCCTTCGTGATGATCGGGACAGCCCGCAGAGGGCTCAGCGGCGCACGCCGCGGGCCATGTCACCGGCCAGCGCCATGATCGACTCGCGCCCCGCGGCCTCGTCGGGCGCGTCGAGGATGCGGCGGATGAACGCCGACCCCACGATCACGCCGTCGGCGTAGCGGGCCACCTCGGCCGCCTGCGCGCCCGTGCCGACGCCCAGGCCCACGCAGACGGGCAGGTCGGTGTGCGCGCGGGTGCGCTTGACCAGGCCCTCGGCCGCCGAGTTCACGCTCTCCCTGGCGCCTGTGACGCCCATCAGCGAGGCGGCGTAGACGAAGCCGGTGCAGCAGTCGACCACGGCCTTGATGCGCTCCTCCGTGGAGCTGGGCGCCACCAGGAACACCGTGTCGATGCCCGCCTCGGCCGAGGCGGTGCGCCACGGCTCGGACTCCTCCGGCGTCAGGTCGGGCGTGATCGTGCCCACGCCGCCCGCGTTGGCCAGGTCACGGGCGAACCGGTCGGCGCCGTAGCGGTCGATCGGGTTCCAGTACGTCATGACGAGCGTGGCGGCCCCCGTGGCGGCGACCCCCTCGACGGTGCGCATCACGTCGGCGATGCGGGTGCCGTTGAGCAGCGAGCGGTGCACCGCGTCCTGGATCGTCGGCCCGTCCATGAGCGGGTCGGAGTAGGGCAGGCCGATCTCGATGACGTCGCAGCCCGCCTCGACCAGGGCCGCGGCGGCGGCGATCGCGCCGTCCTTGGACGGGAAGCCGGCAGGCAGGTAGCCGACGAGCGCGGCCCGGTTGTCCGCCTTCGCCTTGGCGAAAACCGTCTGAAGAGTCGTCATGTCTGTCCGTTTCGAAGGTCGAGTCCCACCATGATGCCCTGCCGCAGGCCGTCGTCCGGTCACCCGCGCCGCGCTGCCGGGGGCGTCAGAGGTTGAAGTACTTCATGGCGGTGCCCATGTCCTTGTCGCCGCGCCCGGACAGGTTGACCAGGATCGTCGAGTCGGGGCCGAGCTCGCGGCCCAGCTTCAGCGCGCCCGCCAGCGCGTGGGAGGACTCGATGGCCGGGATGATGCCCTCGGTCCTGGCCAGCAGCGAGAACGCCGCCATGGCCTCGTCGTCGGTGACGCCGTGGTAGGTGGCGCGGCCGGAGTCCTTCAGCCAGGCGTGCTCGGGGCCGACGCCCGGGTAGTCGAGGCCGGCCGAGATCGAGTGGGACTCGATCGTCTGGCCCTCGTCGTCCTGGAGCACGTACGTGCGCGAGCCGTGGAGCACGCCCACCGAGCCGGCGGTGAGGGTGAGCGCGTGCTCGCCGCTCTCCAGGCCGTGGCCGGCCGCCTCGTAGCCGTGCAGGGCCACGCCCTCGTCGCCGATGAAGGCGTGGAAGATGCCGATGGCGTTGCTGCCGCCGCCGACCGCCGCGCACACCGCGTCGGGCAGCCCGCCGGTCAGCTCCAGCATCTGGCGACGGGCCTCGACGCCGATGATGCGGGCGAAGTCGCGCACGATCTCGGGGAACGGGTGGGGCCCGGCGACGGTGCCGAACAGGTAGTGGGTGGTGTCGACGTTGGTCACCCAGTCGCGGAACGCCTCGTTGATGGCGTCCTTCAGCGTCTTGGAGCCGTTGTGGACGGGCACCACGGTGGCGCCGAGCAGCTTCATCCGGGCCACGTTGAGCGCCTGGCGCTCGCAGTCGACCGCGCCCATGTAGATGACGCACTCCAGGCCGAGCAGGGCGGCCGCGGTGGCCGTGGCCACGCCGTGCTGGCCGGCGCCGGTCTCGGCGATCACCCGCTTCTTGCCCAGGCGCCTGGTCAGCAGCGCCTGGCCGAGCACGTTGTTGATCTTGTGGGCGCCGGTGTGGGTGAGGTCTTCCCGCTTGAGCACGATACGCGCGCCGCCGGCCTCCTGGCTGAAGCGCGCGACGTCGGTCAGCGTGGTCGGCCGGCCGGCGTAGGTGCGCAGCAGGTGATCGAACTCGCGCAGGAACTCGGGGTCGGTCTTGGCCTTGTCGTAGACGGCGGCCACCTCGTCGAGCGCGGGGATCAGCGCCTCGGGCACGTAGCGGCCGCCGAAGATGCCGAACTTGCCGTGCAGGTCGGGGTCGTTGCCGTACGCCGCGCCACCGGCCAGGTCGGCGGCGCTGAGGATGGAGCCTTCGTTAGCCACTGCTATCCCTCTGCTGAGTGGTCGGGGCGCGTCGACGGGTGAGCGCCGGCGGTCACCAGCGCCTCCACGGCCTTGCGCGGATCCTTGCCGGTGACCAGGCTCTCCCCCACCAGGACGGCGTCGGCGCCACCCCTGGCGTAGGCGAGCAGGTCGTGCGGGCCGCGCACGCCCGACTCGGCGATCTTGATCACATTATCCGGGATCTTCGGCGCCAGCTTCGCGAAGACGTCGCGGTCGACCTCAAGAGTCTTCAAATTACGCGCGTTGACCCCGATGACCCGCGCCCCGGCGGCGACCGCCCGCTCCAGCTCCTCCTCGGTGTGCACCTCGACCAGCGGGGTGAGCCCGATGGACTCGGCCCGCTCGATCAGCGACACCAGCGCCTCCTGCTCCAGGCAGACGACCATCAGCAGCGCCAGGTCGGCGCCGTGGGCCCGGGCCTCCCAGAGCTGGTAGGAGGTGAGGATGAAATCTTTACGCAGGATGGGGATGTCGACGCGGGCGCGGACGGCCGCCAGGTCCTCCAGGCTGCCGCCGAACTTGCGCCGCTCGGTCAGCACGCTGATCACGTGGGCGCCGCCGGCCTCGTAGTCGGCCGCGAGCGCGGCGGGGTCGGCGATGGCGGCGAGCGCGCCCTTGGACGGGCTCGACCGCTTGACCTCGGCGATCACCGAGATCCTGTCACCCCCGAGGGCGGCCATCGCGTCTCTGGGCCCCTGGGCCCGCTCGGCTCGCCGCTTGAGCTCGTCGATCGACACGGCCTGCTGACGTGCGGCGAGATCGGCGCGCACCCCTTCGAGGATGTCGTCGAGGACACTTGGTCCTTCCGTCCGCTCACTCACGCGCTTGGGGTCCCTCCGGTTGACAGTGGGGGTGGCAGAGAGTTCGCCTCGCGTCCGCTCTCGGCCTTGTCCTGCGATGGTATCGGCCCCACCGGGGTCACCTCGCCACAGGGCCCGTACTACGGCGCGAGGAACGCCCCGAAGGGGAGGTTTCGGACGACCCAGTAGACCATCACGACCCCGAGGAAGGCCCACAGCCACGCCGGATGGGCCAAAGTGGTGCGCCGCGGCCTGCCCTGCCACGCCCGTACGACCCACCGGCCCCACCAGAACAGCAGGAACGGGATCATGGCGACGGCCAGCGGATTGAGCCCGAGGGCGGCCAGCGGGTCGAGGTGGGCCAGCGCGTGGATCGTGCGCAGCGTGCCGCAGCCCGGGCAGTAGAGGCCGGTGACCCACAGGAACGGGCAGGTCGGGTAGTGGCCGGGCTGGTTGGGGTCGACCACGCCGACCACGCCGACCACGGCCCCCGCCGCGGCCGCAACACCGAGCGGCGCGAGCAGGCCCTTCAGCCGCCCCGTCCCCCGCCGCCCGGTTGTTGCGATGTCCATGCCGTCAGTATCCCAGTCCGTCAGTACGAGCCGTAGCTGCTCGTCGAGGCGGCGAGCAGCACGAACACCACCACGTAGAAGATGATGAGCAGGACGATGGCGATGGCGCCGAAGATCAGGCTGCGCTTCCACCAGGTCTTGGCCTCCTCGGCCGCCTGCATGGCGCCCTGGATGTCGCCGACCTGCCACTTGGAGTTGACCTGCGACGACTTCACGATCGCCACGATGCCGAGGGGCAGGCAGCAGAACAGGGTGGTGAGGATCGCCGGGACCAGCTGGTTGTCCGGCGGGGTGCCGCCGCCACCGGGGCCGTAACCGCCACCGGGGTAGCCACCGGGCGGCTGCCCGTAACCGCCGCCAGGGGGCTGGCCGTAGCCGCCACCGCTCGGGGGCTGCTGGCCGTAGCCGCCACCGGGTGGCTGCTCACCATAGCCGCCGCCACTCGGGGGCTGCTGGCCGTAGCCGCCGCCGTAACCGCCGCCGCTGGGCGGCTGCTGGCCGTAGCCGCCACCACCGCTCGGCGGCTGCTGCCCGTAACCGCCGCCGGGCGGCTGGGCGCCGTAACCGCCGTCGCCCTGGTTTCCGTAACTCATGCTCGTGACTCCTCATGTCGTCAGCGTGAAGCGAGTTGCGCGCGGCAGCCTAGCGATAAAGCATTCCCTACGTGGACTAACGCCCACGTTGCGGACAATTCGTAATCACACCGCAAGCGGGGCGTCACGCTGCGCCCCGCCCGTTCACGAGTAGTCGCTGACGGAGGCCGCCGAGCCGATGCCGATCAGGGTCAGCCAGAACCCGCCGAAGAAGATCCAGAACAGCACGAACAGCACGACCATGATGTAGGAGGTCACCAGGCCGCCCATCGCCATGCCCTGCCCCTCCTCCCCCGTGCGCTTGATGCGGTTGAGCGCGATGTGGCCGAGGACGACGCCGACGATGCTGGTCGCGCCGCAGGTGACCAGGCCGACGATGCCCAGGATGAGCGAGGCCACCGCCATGCCGTTGGTGGAGCGGGGCTGCTGCGGGGCGCCGTACTGGCCGTAGCCGGGCTGGCCGTAGCCCTGCTGCCCGTAATTCTGCTGGCCGTAATTCTGCTGGCCGTAGCCCGGCTGGGCGTAGCCGCCGCTCGGGGGCTGCGGCTGCTGGCCGTACCCCAAAGGCTCCTGGGGGTAGCTCGGCGGCTGCTGGTTGTAGCCGTAACCGCCGCCGCTGGGCGGCTGCTGGTTGTAGCCGCCGCCGCTCTGCGGCTGCTGGCCGTAACCGCCGCCGCTCTGCGGCTGCTGGCCGTAACCCCCGCCGTGCTGGGGCTGCTGGCCGTAGCCGCCGCTCTGGGGCTGCTGGCCGTAGGCCGGGCCTTGGCCGTAGCCGCCGCCGGTGGGCGGCTGCTGGCCGTAACCTCCGCCGGGGGGCTGCGCGCCGTGGCCCCCGCTGCCGCCCTGGTCCCCGTAGCTCATGAGCTGGCTCCTCTTGTCTCTTGGCGAGTTGCAACGGCAGCTTATTGAGAAAACGTTTGCCAAGCAGACAGAGGTTCAGAACCGTGGAGATTTCGTAACTACCGACCTCAGCGGGGTTCCGGGGACTCCGTCGGGTCGTCGCCGCGGTCGAGCGCGTCCCACAACTCGCGGTCCTCGTGGCCCCTGCGGGCCGTGGCCGCGACCGCGCCCGGCCTGTCGCCCGCCCGCTCGTCCGTCGCGTCGGCGGCCCTGTCGTATCGCGACGACATGCCCGCCCACCTGCCGCCGCGCACCGCCGCCAGCACGCCGCCGGCCAGGAGCAGCAACGCGCCGAGCCCGGCCACGACCGGCCAGCCCGGCACCGGCTCCCAGGGCAGGCCGGCCACCGCGCGGACCGCGTTGTGCTCGCGCAGCCAGCCGGTCACGGTGGCCGAGGCCAGCCCCGCCCACGTGCCCGCCGCCGCGCCCGCGCCGCAGAGCGCGACCAGCGCGCCGACGACCCGGCGCCCGGCGCCCTTGGTCGCCAGCACGGCCACCACGCCCGCCAGCCCCGCCAGCGCCAGCGGCGAGAGCACGGGGCTCAGGTCGCCGCCGGTCGGCGCGACCGCGTCGGCGGCCTGCGCGCCGAGCACCCGCACCCAGACCTGACCGGCCGCCAGCAGCACCAGGCAGCTGCCCAGGACGGTCGGCGCCAGCCACGCCCACAACTCGCGCCGCCCGTTCCCGGAGCCCTTGCCGGAGACCTCACCAGACGTCATGCCGGGAGCCGCTAACCGAGCAGACCGGCGTCGAAGCAGGTGCGGTCGCCGGTGTGGCACGCGGCGCCGACCTGGTCGACCTTGAGCAGGATGGTGTCGCCGTCGCAGTCGAGGGCCACGCTCTTGACGTGCTGGACGTGCCCGGAGGTGTCGCCCTTGACCCACAGCCGGTCGCGGCTGCGCGACCAGTAGGTGGCCCGGCCGGTGGTGAGCGTGAGGTGCAGCGCCTCGTCGTTCATCCAGGCCATCATCAGCACTTCGCCGGTGTCGTGCTGCTGGGCGATGGCGGGCACGAGGCCGTCCGCGTTGCGCTTCAGCCGTACGGCGATCTCGGGGTCGAGGGACATGGTGCCATTCAACCAGCCCTCCCCCGTGCTCCCGCCTCCGGCTGGGCCAGCGCCTGCGACAAGGTGTCATGGATGGGGAACAGGGCCGCCAGGTTCGTCCTGCGCAGCCGCCGCAGCACCTGGCCGTCGGAGGCCACCAGCGCCATCGTGCCGTCCCTGTCGCGCAACGCGGCGAGCTGGCGCACCAGGACCCCGAGCCCCGTGGTGTCGATGAAGGTCAGCCCGGTCAGGTCGACCACCAGCCGCGTGCCGTCGGCCGCCATCGCCTCGTCGAGACACCTCCTGACCCGGGCGACGTTGTCCACGTCGACCTCGCCCGCGAGGGCGACCACCACGATGTCCCCGTGCCTGCTGTGCGTCGTCTCCAGTACGTCCACGCCCATGCCTTTCATGACCCTTCCTGGGCGGCCCCGCCGAAAACGTACACCGGCGGGAACGGGTGACGGTGTGTTTTGCCGAGAACGCGCTACGTGATCGCGGGCATCACGGTAATTTCTAGGCGACGCGTGCTAGGGAGGACACATCGTGGTGCACGTCGCGGGCTCGGTCCTCGACCCGGATCTGGGGGACCACGTCTGCCTGCCGTTCGAGGGCGAGCGGGAGCGCATGACGACGACCAGGCAGTTCACACTCAACGGGCTGCGCCGCCGGACCAAGGTGGTGATCATCACCCATGCGGAGACCCCTGAGCGCACCCGGGGCTGGCTGGCGCCGCTCGTCCCGGGGCTCGACGACGCCGAGGCGGCCGGGCAGGTGGAGATCCTGTCCTGCGCCGACACGCACTTCACCGACGGCCGCCTCGACCCCGACCGCCTGCTGCACGCCCTGGCCGACGCCCACCACCGGGCGCGCAGGCACGGCCAGCACGGCGTCTACGCGCTGATCGACGCCTCCTGGGGAGCGCGCGACGCGCAGGCCCAGGCGGCGTTCGAGGCCACCGCCAACGAGCTGTTCGGCGAGCGCTGGCTGGCCGCGGTGTGCCAGTACGACCGCGAGCTGTTCCCCCTCGACGCCATCGAGCGGGCCACCGCGGTGCACCCCATCGCGCCCGAGCAGGCCCTGCTGCGCTTCGCCAGCACCTCCTCGCCGCCGGGGCTGCGGGTGTGGGGCGACGTAGACCTGACCAACAGGTCGGCGTTCGGCTCGGTGTTGTCGCCGCTGCAGAAGGAGCCGGGGCAGGTCGTGATCGACGCCTCCCACCTCGACTTCATCGACGCCGGCTCGGCCCGGCTGCTGACCGTCACGGCCGCGGCCAGGCCGTACGGCTCGACCGTGGTCGTCTGCGCCGAACGGGTGGCCCGGGTGCTCCGGCTGGTCAGGGCCGACACGCACGTCGTCGTCCGCCGGGTGGGCGATGGGTAGGCAGGTGCTGCGCGCGACCTTCGCGCGCGGGCGCATCACGTTCCTGCGCAGGGCCGTGGCCGAGCAGGCCGCCTACGAGGGGCTGAGCGGCCGGCGGCTGGAGGACTTCGTGCTGGCGGTCAACGAGATCACCACCAACGCGGTCCTGCACGGCGGCGGCCAGGGACGGCTGCGGTTGTGGTCGGGCGAGGGACGGCTGTGGTGCGAGGTCACCGACCAGGGCCCCGGACTGCCGCCCGGCTGGATGGGCGAGGCGCGCCCGCCCGCGGGGCTGGAGTTCCGCGGGCGGGGGCTGTGGCTGACCCGGATGTTGTGCGACCACATCACGATCGTGTCCGGCCCCGCGGGCACGAGCGTGACGTTCGCCGCCGCCCTCGACTAGGAACGCGCGATCAGGAGTGCGCCGCCGAGACCCAGGAGGCGTGCAGATCGGCGTAGACGCCGGGCTGGGTGACCAGCTCGGCGTGCGGGCCGCGCTGCACCAGGCGGCCGGCGTCGAACACCAGCACCTCGTCGGCGTTCTCCGCCGTCGAGAGCCGGTGGGCGATCGAGACGGCCGTGCGGCCCCTGGTGACGCCCTCCAGCGCGCGGGCCAGGCGCACCTCGGTGGCCGGGTCGACGGCCGAGGTGGCCTCGTCCAGCAGCAGCAGGTCGGGGTCGGCGAGGTAGGCGCGGGCCAGGGCGACGAGCTGGCGCTCGCCCGCCGACAGCGACTCCCCGCGCTGGCCGACGGGCGTGTCCAGGCCCGCGGGCAGGCCCTCGACCCAGTCGGCCAGGCCCAGCTCGGTCATCGCGAGCTGGATCTCCTCGCGGGTGGCCGACGGCCTGCCGTACCGGACGTTGTCCTCCAGGGTGCCGTCGAACAGGAAGCCGTCCTGGGGGACCATGACGATGCGTTCGCGCAGGGAGGAGAAGCGCACGTCGCGCAGGTCGTGGCCGTCCACCGTGACGCGGCCGCCGACCGGGTCCATGAGCCGGGTCAGCAGCTTGGCGAACGTGGTCTTGCCCGACCCGGTCTCGCCGACGACGGCGACGCGCGAGCGCGGCGGGATCTCCAGCGAGACCTCGCGCAGCACGGGCGGGCCGCCCGGGTAGGAGAAGTGCACGTTCTCGAAGGCCACCGAGATCGGGCCCCTGGGCAGCCGCACGCCCTTCTCGCCGGGGTCGGCGACGTCCGGCGGGGTGTCCAGGACGCCCAGGATGCGGCGGTAGCCGGCCACCGCGTTCTGGGCCTCGTTCAGCACCTCGGTGGCGGTCTGCAGCGGCGAGACGAACAGCGTGACCAGGAAGAGGAAGGCCACCAGCTTGCCCGCGGTGATGTCGCCGGACACGCCGAGCCGGACGCCGAGGAGCACGATCCCGGCGATGGCCAGCGCGGCGACGATCTCGGTCAGCGGGAAGACGAAGCCGACGATGGTCTGCGCCTTGATCTGCGCGGTCCTGTTGGCGTCCACGGCCTTGTCGATGCGGTCCGCGGTACGCCGCTCGGAGGCGTAGGCCCTGATGACGGCGGCGCCGACGACGGACTCGCTGACCGCGGCGAGCATGTCGCCGGTCCGCTCGCGCACGGTCGTGTACGCCCGCGACAACAGCCGCTGGAACCGCGGCAGCGCGATCATCAGCGGCACGAAGCACACCCACACCAGCAGCGTGAGCTGCCAGGAGTAGACCAGCATGAGCACGCTGGCCACGAAGAGCTGGCCGAACGCCACGATGATCATCAGCCCGCCCCACTGCATGAACGTGCTGATCTGGTCGATGTCGTTGGTGACCCGCGAGACCAGCGCGCCGCGCCGCTCGCTGTTCTGGGTGAGCACCGACAGGTCGTGCACGTGCCGGAACCCGCGCACGCGCAGGCTGGCCAGCGAGGACTCGGTGGCCTTGTACAGGCGCACGTTCATGATGTAGCCGGCCAGCGCGGTCAGCAGCACGGCCGCGGCGCACACCAGGACGGCCCGGGTGATGTACGGCAGGTCCGGCGTGCCGCTCTTGATGCCGGTGTCGATCGTCTGCTGCACCGCGATCGGCACGATGATCTTGCCGATGGTCGCCACGACGGCCAGCCCGAGCGTGCCGGCCAGCCCCTTGCGGAACTCGGGGGTGAGCGACAGGCCGTGCCAGATGGTGGCCAGCGCCGACCGCTCGACGTTGCCCTGGAGCGCCTCGCTCATGCGCTGACCTCTTCCTCTTCCTCTTCGGCGTCCGGGGCCGGCGACAGGTCGATGGCGGCCCGTTCGGCCTCCTCGCGCTCGTAGGCGGTCACCAGGTTGCGGTATCCGGGGCAGCGCACGAGCAGCTCCTCGTGGGTCCCGCGGTCCTCGACCCGGCCGTGGTCGAGGTAGACCACCTCGTCGGCCAGGGCGATGGTGGCCATCCGGTAGGCGACGACCACGACGGTCGTGGCCTCCGCGGTGTCCCGCAGGCCGTGCAGGATCTTGGCCTCGACCTGGGGGTCCACGCTGGAGGTGGCGTCGTCGAGGATGAGCAGGCGCGGGCGGCGGACCACCGCGCGGGCCAGCGCGATGCGCTGGCGCTGGCCGCCGGACAGCGACGCGCCGCGCTCGCCGACGCGGGTGTCGAGCCCGTCGCCCAGGCGGCCGACGAAGCCGTCGGCCTGGGCCAGGCGCAGCGCCGCCCACACGTCCTCGTCGCCGGCGTCCAGGCCGAGCGCGACGTTGCCGCGTACGGTGTCGTCGAACAGGAACGTCTGCTGCGGCACCAGCGCGGCCGAGCCGGCGATGGCGCCGTAGGGCAGGTCACGCACGTCGACGCCGTCGAGCAGCACCTGCCCGGAGCCGGGGTCGACGAGCCGGACCAGCAGCTGGACCAGCGTCGACTTGCCCGACCCGGTCGGCCCCACCAGGGCCACGGTACGGCCGGGCGGCACGTCGAAGGTGACGTCGTGCAGCACCTCGGCCTGGTCGTAGGCGTAGGACACGCCGGCCACCTTCAGCTCGGCGGGCCCGGACGAGGCCACGGGCGCGTCGCCGTAGTCCATGGAGCCCTCGGCGTCGAGCACGGCCTGCACCCGCTGCCAGCCGACGACGCTGCGCGGCAGCTCGGCCAGCACCCAGCCCAGCGCCCTGATCGGGAAGGCCAGCAGCGTGAACAGGTAGGCGACCTGCACCAGGTCGCCGGAGTCGATCGAGCCGGTGGACAGGCGCAGCGCGCCGACCCCCAGCACGGCGAGCACGCCGATCGTGGGCAGCGCCTCCAGCATGGGGTCGAACAGCCCGCGCACCCGGCCGACGGCGATGTTGGCGTCGCGCAGCTCGTGGGCGCGGCGGCGGAACCGGTCGGTCTCCAGCTCCTCGCGGCCGAGGGTCTTGATGACCAGCGCGCCGTCGAAGCTCTCGTGCGCGATCTCGCTCACCTCGGCGCGCAGCTGCTGGGCGCGGGTGGCCAGGGGGCTGAGCCGGCGCTGGTAGACCAGGTTCAGCACGGCGATGGCCGGGAAGATCAGGAAGCCCACCAGCGCGAGCACGAGGTCGGTGAACAGCATGGCGACGGCCGCGGTGAACAGCATGACCAGCACGCCGACGGCCATCGGCAGCGGCGCGAGCGGCGCCCAGGCGGCCTCGGCGTCGGCGCTGGCGTTGGACAGCAGTTGCCCGGTCGGGTGCCGGTGGTGCCAGGACAGCGGCAGCCGCAGGTACTGCTTGGTCACGTCCCTGCGTGACCTGGCCTGCATGCGGTACTGCACGACGCCGGCCAGGATGCGCCGCCCCGCCACGCCGATCGCCTTGAGCAGCGCGGTGCCGATGATCAGCAGCGCGCCGGTCCACATGGCGCCGGCGGAGGTCCGGCCCTGGTCGAAGGCGGGCAGCACCACGTTCTGCGTCGCCCAGCCCAGTGCCCAGGCCGAGGCGACGGTCATGCCGCCGTAGACCGCGCTGGCCAGCGCGGCCATCGCGAACACGGCTCTCTCCGTGCGAATGGCCACCCCAAGGACCCGCAGTCCTTGACGCATGACGGCCGAGGTGACCTTGCTCGCCACTCGGTATTTTTCCCTTCAAACGTCGATATTTCTATCTATGTCCCTATCACGGCCGATCGTCTCCTTATTCCCACAGGTAGGCTTGACCGGGTGACTCACGCTCGTGGCGAACGCACCGCGCTCTGCGACCTGTTCGACCGGCTCGGCCCCGACGCGCCCACCTTGTGCGAGGGGTGGACCACCTACGACCTGGCCGCCCACCTCGTGCTGCGCGAGCGCCGGCCGGACGCCATGGGCGGCATCGGGATCAGCGCGCTGGCGGGCTACACCGCCTCGGTCCAGAACGGCCTGAAGGCCAGGCACCCCTACCCCGAGCTGGTGGGCATCGCGCGCCGGCCGGGCGGCGTCTACGGGCTGCTGCCCTTCCTGGACAAGGCGGTCAACACGCTGGAGTTCTTCGTCCACCACGAGGACGTGCGCCGCGCGCAGCCCGGATGGGAGCCGCGCGAGCTGCCGGCCGACCTCGACGAGCTCATCTGGAAGCGGGTGTCGGCGGGCGCCCGGATCATGCTGCGCCGCTCGCCGGTGCGCCTGGTGCTGCGCCGCGCGGGAGGCGGGGCGGTCGGCGGGGCGGTCGGCGGGGCGGTCGGCGGGGTGGCGCTCGGCGGGGCTCGGGAGGGCGCCAAGGTTCAGGTCACCGGCACGGCCCAGGAGCTGCTGCTGTTCTGCTTCGGCCGGCAGGAGCACGCCAGGGTGGAGCTGACCGGCGACGACGCGGCGGTGAGCCGGGCAACCGAAGCCCGGCTCGGATTCTGACCGAAACCCTCGGCCCAGAAACCCCTCGTCTTAAACCTCCAGCCCGTACGATGGCACAGGAAAGAAGCCCCCCGGTTAGGATCTTGGACATCTTCACAGAAGATGACCGTGATCGCCCAGATCCGGGTATATACGGCTGGGAATGGACTGCAGGAGGCCCCCCATGCAGGTCAAGAAGGTGGCTACGTACGTTCTGGTGGCGTTCGTGGTCTTCTACCTGTTCACCCGGCCGGCCCAGGCGGCGGCCGCGGTCAACGGCGTGTTTGACGGAATTGTCCAAGGAGCCAACCAATTGGCGGTCTTCTTTACGAATGTTCTGACCTGATGTTCGCGTTCTGTCCGCGCTAGGTGCTTCCACGCGCTGACAGATCGTGTTACGCAGGCAGGATGAGAGATCGCCCCAGCGGCAACAAGATCAATCAGCTCGATCCGCAGGCCCGGCGCGTCCTCGAACGGGCAGAGCTTGAAGGCATCGAGCTGATCCGTTTCCTGTACGCCGACCACGGTGGCGTGGTCCGTGGCAAGGCGGCGTCCCGGTCCCGGTTGGCCGAACGGCTCAACTCGGGCATCGGGCACACGGTGGCCATGATGGCGATGAACATGCTCGACCAGCTTCAGGAGGTCGAGCACCTGGGTCCGGTGGGCGAGGTTCGCATTGTCCCCGACCCGGCCACGTTCGTCCCGTTGCCCCATGCACCGGGCGCCGCCGCGATGCTGTCGGACCTGCGGCGGCCCGACGGCTCACCGTGGGAAGCCTGCGCCCGCACGTTCCTCAAGGACGCCGTGGCGGAACTGGCCGGCGACGGCTACCGGATCGAGGCGGCCTTCGAGCCCGAGTTCACGCTCGGCCGCCGCCTGCCCGACCCCAATGGCGGCCCCGACCGGCTGGTGCCGCTCGACGACTCTCTCTGCTATGCCGGCACGGGCTTCGACACCGCGCACGACTACACGATCAGGCTCATGCGCGCGCTGGAGACCCAGGGCCTGCGCGTCGAGCACTACCACCCCGAGCTCGGCCCCGGCCAGCAGGAGCTGTCGGTGCACCACGCGCCCCCGCTGCGCGCCGCCGACAACCACGTGCTCTACCGGGAGACCGTGCGCGGCGTGGCGATGCGCATGTCGATGTGGGCCTCGCTGGCCCCCAAGCCCCTGGCCGACCAGGCCGGCAACGGCGCCCACCTGCACCTGTCGCTGTGGCGCGACACCCACAACCTGATCGCCGAGGACGGCGCGGAACGCGCGCACTTCATCGGCGGCCTGATCGCCCACCTGCCCGGCCTGACCGCCCTGACCTGCGGCAGCGTCAACAGCTTCCGCCGGCTCTCACCCCGCATGTGGTCCAGCGCGTACGCGGTGTACGGCCCCGACAACCGGGAGGCGGCCGTGCGCGTGTGCTCGCCGCTGGGCGAGAGCGGCGAGCCGAACCTGGAGCTGAAGCCGTCGGACTCCTCGGCCAACCCGTACCTGTCGCTCGGCGCGGTCATCCACGCGGGGCTCGACGGCATCCGCCGCAAGCTCGACCCGGGCGAGGCCGTGGACATCGATCCCGACACCGTGCCCGACCGCTATCCCCGCCTGCCCGGCTCCCTGGAGGAGGCGCTCGACGCGCTGGAGGCCGACGAGGTGCTCATGGAGGCGCTCGGGCCGTTGCGGCGCAGCGCATACCTGGCGGTCAAACGTTCGGAGGCGGCCGCGTTCGCCGCCAAGGACGCCTCCTACGAGCTCTTCCACCACCTGCGGGTGTTCTGACCGCCCACCGGCCCCGCGCCGCCGGCCCCGCGCGGGCGGGGCCGGCAGGCGGCCTCAACGGACCAGGTGGCCTCAGCGGACCAGGTGGCCTCAGCGGACCGGGTGGCCTCAGCGGACCGGGTGGCCCGCCATCCGCAGTGTCTCCTTGACGTCGCCGATCTTCAGCGTGCCGAAATGGAACACGCTGGCGGCCAGCACGGCGTCGGCACCAGCCTCGATCGCCGGCGGGAAGTCCTCCAGCCGGCCGGCCCCGCCGCTGGCGATCACCGGCACCCGCACCGCCGCGCGCACCGCGTGCAGCAGCTCCAGGTCGTAGCCGTCGAGGGTGCCGTCGCCGTCCATGGAGTTGAGCAGGATCTCGCCGACGCCCAGCTCCTCACCGCGCGCCGACCACTCCACCGCGTCGATGCCGGTGCCGCGCCGGCCGCCGTGGGTGGTCACCTCGAACCCGCTGGGCATGCCCGGCGCCCGGCGGGCGTCGACCGACAGCACCACGCACTGCGCGCCGAACCGCCGCGACGCCTCGGTCAGCAGCTCGGGCCTGGCGATGGCCGCGGTGTTCAGGGACACCTTGTCGGCCCCGGCCCGCAGCAGCCGGTTGACGTCGTCGACCGCGCGCACGCCGCCGCCCACGGTGAGCGGGATGAACACCTGCTCGGCGGTCCTGCGCACCACGTCGAGCATGGTCTCCCGCTCGCCCGACGAGGCGGTGATGTCGAGGAAGGTCAGCTCGTCGGCGCCCTCCTCGTCGTAGCGCCTGGCCAGCTCGACCGGATCTCCCGCGTCGCGCATGTTCTCGAAGTTGACGCCCTTGACGACCCGCCCGGCGTCGACGTCGAGACAGGGGATCACTCTTACCGCTACGGTCATGCTCGCAGTGCCTCGATTTCGATCTCGACCAGCATTCGAGGGTCGACCAGCCCGGCGACCCTCACTCCTGTGCAGGCGGGCCGCACGTGCCCGAAGACTTCGTAGATGGCCCGGCCGACGAGGTCGAAGTGGCGCTGCTCCACCACGTAGTAGCGGACCATGACGACGTCCTCGCGGGTCAGGCCGCCGACCTCGACGGCGTCCAGCGCGATGTCGATGGCGGTCAGGCTCTGCCGGTAGGCGTCGCCGACGTGGCGTACCTCGCCGTCGATCGTGGCCGTGCACCCGGAGACGATCACGCGCTCGCCCACGACCACGGCGCGGGCGTACCCGTACTTCTCCTCCCAGATGCCGCCCGAGAACACCCTCGGACCGGTGCTTTCCATGCTGACGCTCATTCCGCCCCCTCCCGGCGAAGCTAAACGCGTACCGCGGCCAGCGCGTCCTCGAGAGTGAACGCGTGAGCGTACAGGGCCCTGCCCACGATGGCTCCCTCCACTCCGTCCGGGACGAGAGAAGCCAGTGCCACCAGGTCGTCAAGACTGGACACGCCGCCACTGGCGATCACGGGCTTGTCGGTGTGTGCGCAGATCCGCCGGTAGAGGTCGAGGTTGGGCCCCTGCAGCATGCCGTCCTTGGTCACGTCGGTGACGACGTAGCGGGGGCAGCCGTCGGCCTCCAGGCGGTCGAGCACCTCCCACAGGTCGCCGCCCTCCTTCGTCCAGCCGCGGGCGGCCAGCGTGGTGCCGCGCACGTCGAGGCCCACCGCGATCCGGTCGCCGTGCTCGGCGATGATCTTCCGGCACCAGTCGGGGTTCTCCAGGGCGGCGGTGCCGATGTTGACCCGGCGGCAGCCGGTGGCCAGGGCGGCGGCCAGCGACTCGTCGTCGCGGATGCCACCGGACAGCTCCACCTTGACGTCGAGCTTGCCGATCACCTCGCTGATCAGCTCCTTGTTGGAGCCCCTGCCGAACGCGGCGTCGAGGTCGACCAGATGGATCCACTCGGCGCCCGCCTCCTGCCAGGCCAGCGCCGCGGCGAGCGGCTCGCCGAAGCCGGTCTCGGTCCCGGCCTCACCCTGGACGAGGCGTACGGCCTGGCCATCGGCGACGTCCACGGCGGGAAGCAATACGAGCGACATTCAGGTCCTCCGGTCGAAAGCGAGGGTCACGACAACAGGTGCGAGCAGCAGGGAGAAGACGAACACGGCGAGGCTCACCGCGGGCGAGCCCCAGACCAGCCACACGATCGCCTGCACGATCAGGAAGCCGAGCGCCACCGCGACGTTCTGGGCGCGATGGCGGCGGGCGATCAGGCCGCCCTGCCGGGCGAACCGGACCGGGCGCGGGACCAGGCGGGCGATCAGGGCGCGGCGCCGGGCGCGGCGCGCCTGCCGCTCCTCGTTGAGCCGGATCGCGCGCGCCCGCTCGGCCTCCCGCTCGGCCCGCCGGCGCGCCCGCTCCTTGCTCATACCGTCTCTAGCCAGTTCCTCAGCAGGGCGGCTCCGGCGTCGCCGGACTTCTCCGGGTGGAACTGGGTGGCCATGAGCGGGCCGTTCTCGGCGGCGGCCACGAACGGCACGCCGTGCTCGGCCCACGTCACCACGGGCGCGGCGAAACCGGGGTCGGCCGGCTGCAGCTCCCACTCGCGCACGCCGTAGGAGTGCACGAAGTAGAAGCGGGTGTCGGCGTCGAGCCCGGCGAACAGCACGCTCTCAGCGGGCGCCTTGACCGTGTTCCACCCCATGTGCGGCAGCACGGGCGCCTCCAGCCGCTCGACCGTGCCGGGCCACTCGCCGCAGCCCTCGGTCTCGACGCCGTGCTCGACGCCCCGCGCGAACAGGATCTGCATGCCGACGCAGATGCCCAGCACCGGACGCCCGCCGGCCAGGCGGCGGCCGATGACCCGGTCGCCGTGCACGCCCTTGAGCCCGGCCATGCAGGCCGCGAACGCGCCGACGCCCGGCACGACCAGCCCGTCGGCGTTGAGCGCCGTGTCGAAGTCGGCGGTCACGGTGACGTCCGCGCCCACCCTGGCCAGGGCCCGCTCGGCCGAGCGCAGGTTGCCCGAGCCGTAGTCGAGCACCACGATGTTCTTGCTCACCACCACAACACCCCCGCCGTGATCGCCATCGCCGCGCCGAGCGCGCAGACCGCGGCGCCCACCTTGAGACCCTGCTTGGCCAGCGAGAACACGCCGCCGCCGAGGAACAGCCCGAGGAACACCATGACGCCCGCGATGAGGTTGTCGGTCACAGCACACCCTTGGTGCTCGGCACGCCCGATGCGCGCGGGTCGAGCTCGGACGCCTCGCGCATCGCCCTGGCCAGCGCCTTGAACTGGGCCTCGACGATGTGATGGGCGTTGCGCCCGTACGGCACGTGCACGTGCAGGCAGATGGCCGCCTGGGCCACCAGCGACTCCAGGATGTGCCGGGTCATCGTCGTGTCGTAGTCGGGGCCGACCATCGGGGCCATGCCCGCGGGCTCGGTGTGCACCAGGTACGGCCGCCCGGACAGGTCGACCGTGACCTGGGCCAGCGACTCGTCCAGCGGGCACGACGCGCTGCCGAACCGCCGGATGCCGGACTTGTCGCCCAGCGCCTGGCGGAAGGCCGCGCCCAGCGCCAGCGCGGTGTCCTCGATCGTGTGGTGGGAGTCGATGTGCAGGTCGCCCTCGGTCTTGACGGTCAGGTCGAACAGACCGTGCTTGCCGAGCTGGGCCAGCATGTGGTCGAAGAAGCCCACCCCGGTCGAGACGTCGACCAGGCCGGTGCCGTCGAGGCCCACCTCGACCAGGACCGAGGTCTCCTTCGTTGCCCGCTCCACGCGCCCTACGCGACTCACAGAACCTCCTCCATCGCGGCGCGGAAGGCCGCCATCTCCTCGCCGGTGCCGATCGACACACGCAGCCATTCTGGCGGGCCCACCTCGCGGATGAGCACACCGCGCGCCAGCAGCCCCTCCCACACCTCGCGCCGGTCGGGGAACCGCCCGAACAGCACGAAGTTGGCGTCGGAGTCGGCCACCGACAGCCCCTTGCCGCGCAGCCAGGCGACCGTGGCGTCGCGCTCGGCGCGCAGCGCGTCGACCGTGCCGAGCAGCTCGGCGCGGTGGCTCAGAGCGACCCGCGCGGCCGTCTGGGTGAGCGTGGACAGGTGGTACGGCAGCCGCACCAGCAGCAGCGCCTGCACCACGGCCGGGTGCGCGGCCAGGTAGCCGAGGCGGGTGCCGGCCATGGCGAACGCCTTGGACATCGTGCGGGTGACGATCAGCCTCGGGTGGCGCGGCAGCAGCGTGAGCGCCGACGGAGTGCCCTGGCGGGCGAACTCGGCGTAGGCCTCGTCGATCACCACCACGCCCGGCGCGGCGGCCAGCACGGCCTCGATCGTCGACAGCGGCTGCGCGGTGCCGGTCGGGTTGTTGGGCGAGGCCAGGAAGACGATGTCGGGCCGGTGCTCCTCGATCGCCGCGACGGCCTTGCCGGGGTCGAGGGAGAAGTCGTCCTCGCGGGCGGCGCTGATCCACTCGGTGCTGGTGCCGGTGGTGAGGATCGGGTGCATCGAGTACGACGGCTCGAACCCGATGGCGGTGCGCCCGTGGCCGCCGAAGGCCTGCAGGATCTGCTGGAGCACCTCGTTGGAGCCGTTGGCCGCCCACACCTGCTCGGGGCTCAGCCCGTGGCCCAGGTAGGCGGCCAGGTCGGCGCGCAGCCCGGTGGCGTCGCGGTCGGGGTAGCGGTTGAGCTCCCCCGCGTTCGCGGCGACGGCCTGCGCCAGGTCGGCGACCAGCGCGGGCGAGGGCGGATAGGGGTTCTCGTTGGTGTTGAGCCGGACCGGCACGTCGATCTGCGGCGCGCCGTAGGGCGAGCGGCCCTTCAGGTCGTCGCGGATCGGCAGGTCGTCGAGGGTCACATCGGCGGGGTTCACTCTGACTCCGTGGGGACTCGCCAGTCGAAGCGGGCGCGGATCGCGGCGCCGTGCGCCGGCAGGTCTTCGGCGTCGGCCAGCACCGACACGTGGGCCGCCGCGCCGGCCAGCGCGTCGCGGGTGTAGTCGACGACGTGGATGCCGCGCAGGAACGACTGCACCGACAGGCCGCTGGAGTGGCAGGCGCAGCCGCCGGTGGGCAGCACGTGGTTGGACCCGGCGAGGTAGTCGCCGAGCGAGACCGGCGCGTAGGGGCCGACGAAGATCGCCCCGGCGTTGCGGATCCGGGCCGCGACCTCGGCCGCGCCGGCGGTGTGGATCTCCAGGTGCTCGGCCGCGTACGCGTCGACGACCTTGATGCCGTCGTCGATCGAGGAGACCAGCACGATGCCCGACTGCCGGCCGCTCAGCGCCTCGGTGATGCGCTCGGAGTGGCGGGTGGCCGAGACCTGGCCCGGCAGCTCCTTCTCGACCGCCTCGGCCAGCTCAAGGCTGGTGGTGACCAGGACGGCGGCGGCGATCGTGTCGTGCTCGGCCTGGCTGATCAGGTCGGCGGCGACGTGCACCGGGTCGGCGGTCTCGTCGGCCAGGATGGCGATCTCGGTGGGGCCGGCCTCGGAGTCGATGCCGATGCGGCCCTTGAGCAGGCGCTTGGCGGCGGCGACCCAGATGTTGCCGGGGCCGGTCACCATGGTCGCGGGCGGGCACTCCTCGGTGCCGTAGGCGAACATGGCCACGGCCTGCGCCCCGCCCACGGAGTAGACCTCGTCGACGCCGAGCAGCGCGCACGCGGCC
The DNA here is from genome assembly GCF_044465465.1 of Nonomuraea sp. NPDC049655. Lineage (NCBI taxonomy): Bacteria > Bacillati > Actinomycetota > Actinomycetes > Streptosporangiales > Streptosporangiaceae > Nonomuraea > Nonomuraea sp. NPDC049655. The sequence continues at coordinate 318,027 of NZ_JBITLS010000005.1, read as the reverse complement.
AGGATGGTGGGGTGGGGCAGCCCGCCGAACTCCTTCTGGGCCGGGCTGGTGACGGCCAGCGAGGCGACGCCCGCCTCCTGGGCCGGGACGACGTTCATGACCACGCTGGAGGGATAGACGGCACGCCCGCCGGGCACGTAGAGGCCCACCCGGTCGACCGGCACCCAGCGCTCGGTCACCGTGCCGCCGGGCACGACCTGCGTGGTGACGTCGGAGCGGCGCTGATCGCGGTGGACCAGCCGGGCCCGCCTGATCGACTCCTCCAGCGCGGCCCTGACCCGGGGGTCGAGCTCGTCGAGCGCCCGCCGGACGACGTCGACGGGGACGCGGGCGGAGGCGATCTCGACACCGTCGAACCTGGCGGTCAGCTCCCGTACGGCTGCCGCCCCGCGATGGCGCACGTCGTCGCAGATGGGCCGCACCTTCTCCAGGGCGGCCTCGACGTCGAGCTCGGCGCGGGGCAGCACGTCGCGCAGGTCCGCAGGAAGGGAACCGCGCATGTCAATACGGGAAATCACCCTGACAGTCTACGGAGTCCGGACCCCGGATCCGCTTCTGTCCAGAATGCGGGACGCAGGCCGGACGCGTTACGGGGGGGGGGGGGGGGGGGGGGGCCCCGCCCCCCCCCCCCCCCCCCCCCCCCCCCCCCCCCCCCGCCGGAGCCCCGGACCGGGCCAAGCCGGGGCCGAGTGGCCGTGGCCGCCACGGGGGCGCGGTCACGGCCGGGGGGAATGGCCTGGCCCCCTTCTGCCCGGCGCGGCAGGCGTCTAACACCCTGCGGCAAAGAAAACTCTCGGTGAGTTAAAAATAATCTTGCGGCTGTTTGCCCCGCTCGGCGCGGCGTAGGCGGTTCGTAACGCCTTTCGCATTACATGTCCATTATGTCCGCTCGCCTACTCTGGGCGGCATGGGACAGTGGCGAGCCCCCGGCGGCATCCTGGTGGAGGCGATCATCCTCGATGATCGTCCACTGCTGCGCGTCTCCCATCGCGTCAACGGCCGGACGTACCTGCGCGGCTACTGCAAGACGGTGTCCGAACTGGACGAACACGGTGTAGACCTCGGCGAACTGGTGGAAGACACCCCGCTTGACCATTTGTAGACCCCGGCCCGCCACTGTCGATCAACCCCCCGGGGTACGGCACGATCCATGGTGGGGCTGCCGGCCTACGCGCCGATGATGGCCCAGCTGGGCACCCTGACCTCCGTCCAGGGCGAGGGCTGGGCCGTGGAGATGAAATGGGACGGCGTACGCGCCCTCGCCTACGTCGAGGGCGGCTCGGTCCGCCTGATGTCCCGTAACAACAAGGACATCACCCCCGCCTACCCCGAGCTGCAGCTCATGGCCGGCTCCACCGGCCGGCACGCGGCCGTGATCGACGGCGAGATCGTCGCCTTCGACGAGACCGGACGCCCCAGCTTCGCCGCCCTCCAGCCCCGCATGCACCAGCGCAACCCCGCCACCGTCGCCGAGCTCACCCGGGCGGTGCCGGTGACGTTCATGGCCTTCGACATCCTGCACCTCGACGCCGACAGCGTGATCGGCCGCCCCTACCGCGAGCGCCGCGAGCTCCTGGAGGACACCCTGCGGCCCGGCTTCCGCTGGGAGGTGCCCGTGTGGTTCGCCGACCACGCCGACCGCGCCTTCGACTCCTCCCGCCAGCTCGGGCTCGAAGGGATCGTCTGCAAGCGACTCGGCTCCCCCTACCGGCCCGGCCGGCGCAGCGGCGAATGGACCAAGGTCAAGAACGTCAGCGCCGCCGAGGTCGTCATCGGCGGCTGGCACCCCGGCGGCGGACGACGATCCGGCATGATCGGCTCGCTGCTGCTCGGCGCCTACGACCCGCGCGGCCGCCTGCTCTACGTCGGGCACGTCGGCACCGGCTTCACCCAGCAGATGCTGCGCGACCTCCAGGACCTCCTCACGCCCCTGGAACGCCCCGGCCCGCCCTTCGACGAGCCCGTCCCGCGCGAGCACGCCCGCCACGCCCACTGGGTCGAGCCCCGCGTCGTCGGCGAGGTCCAGTACGCCGAGGTCACCGGCGACGGCCGGCTGCGCCACCCCTCCTGGCGCGGCCTGCGCCCCGACCGCGAACCCGGCGAGGCGAGCACCGCCGAGTTCCTCGCCCCGGGGGACGCCGCGGCGGGCTGACCGGGCGCGACACGTCCCGCTTGGGCACGGTAAGTGATGAAGTCATGACTTACAGTGATCGGAATCGCTTCGGACCGCCCAAGGGGACATCGTGTCGAAGACTCTGGTCACCACGCTGGCCGCGCTCGCCGGCGTCTCACTCGCCACCGCACTCACCACCGCGCCCGCCACGGCCCTCGTCACCGCGCCCACCACCGCCGAACCGCCCCCGCTCAAGGCCCCCACCGCCCAGCGCCCCGCACAGAGCCCCGCACAGAGCCCCGCACAGAGCCCCGCACAGAGGCCCGCACAGAGGCCCGCACAGCGCCCCGCCCAGCGCCCTGTGCAGAGCCGGGATCGCAGTCCGGGCGCCGCGTCGTCGCCGCTCATGCGCCCGGGACGCGCCGCCCGCTACTGGACGCCCGGCAAACAGGCCAAGGCCAAGGCCGTCGCCCTCCCGCCCAGCACGACCGGCCACGACACGGCCGCCCAGGGCACCGCCGCCCAGAGCGCCGCCGACCACAGCGCCGCCCAGAACAGCGCGGCCCAGAACAGCGCCGCCCAGAACAGCGCGGCCGAGCGGCGCAGCGTGCCCGGCGCCAAACGGCTCACCCCCGGCGGCGACGCCAACGGCTACGCCCCCGTGCGCCGGCCGTACACCGCCGACGGCAACAGCCGCGCCACCGGACGCCTGTTCTTCGTCAACGCCACCGGCCGCGACGACTCCTGCAGCGCCTCCGTCGTCCGCTCGGCCAGCAGGCTGCTGGTCATCACCGCCGCCCACTGCGTCTACAGCAGCCCCGACGGCTCCGCGTCCGGCACCTGGCACACCAACTTCGCCTTCGTCCCCGCCTACGACGGCCGCGCCGCCACCGCCGCGCAGCGCGAGCCGTACGGCAGATGGGGCGGACGGCGCGCCTGGAAGCCCGACGCCTACACCGGACGCACCGGCGGCGACTGGAACTCCGTCTACGACGTCGCGCTCGTCGAGGTCGGCGGCCGGAACCGCACCCTGCAGGACACCGTCGGCGCCTTCACCCCCCTGCGCAACGAGGGCGGCCGCTTCACCATCGCCACCTCCGGCTACCCCGGCGTGCTCGGCCGCCGGCCCTACGACGGCCGCGACCAGCTCTGGTGCCTCGGCCGCACCCAGCAGGCCCGCGGCGAGAACACCACCGGCGACATGCTCGCCGCCCGGCTGGCCGGCGCCGGCGACCCGGCCGGACGGATGGAGACCTACAACTGCCACCTGGCCAAGGGCCACAGCGGCGGGCCATGGGTCGTCCGCGGCAGCGACGACCTGGTCGGCGTGCTGTCGGCGGGCAAGGAGGACGGCGAGCCCGACGGCAACTCCGTCGCCACCGCGCTCAACGCGGAGGGCTACGGCGCGATCGTCCGCCAGGCCGACCCCAAAGGCGTCTACGACTCCCTCTCCCTCGACGCCGCCGGCCCCGGCGCGCCCGTCCGCCGCGGCGGCACCGCCACCGTCACCGCGACCGTCACCATGCGCGGGCTCATGGCCGCCGCCCAGGTGCCCGTCACCCTCACGCTCCCGGCCGGCGCCACCCTGACCTCCGTCGACGGCGCCACCTGCCGCCACGGCGACCACCGGGCCGAATGCGTGATCGACGTCATCCACCCCGGCCGGCCGGTCCGCATCTCCGCCAAGCTCTCCGTCGGCCGCGACGCGGACGCCGCCCTGCCGGTCACCATGCACGTCACCTCCACCCGTCTCGACCCCGCCCAGCGCGACAACTCCGCCGTCCTGCGCCTGCGCACCGCCACCGGCTAGGCAGCGGCCGGCGCCGGCTCCCGCAGCGTCCGCGCCAGCAGCCAGGCCAGCACCGGGAAGACGATCAGGCAGGCCAGCGCCGTCCTGAGCGAGGCGGCCTCGGCCACCGCGCCCACCAGCGGGCTGGTCAGGCCGCCCACGCTCACCGCCAGCCCCAGCGTGACGCCGCTCGCCGTGCCCACCCGGTTCGGCAGGAGATCCTGGCCCAGGGTCACGTGCAGGGAGAACGGGACGTACAGGGCGACCGACGACGCCGCGACGAAGACGTAGACCAGCGGGCCCGGCGCCAGCACCACCCCGGCCACCGCGAGCACCGCCGCCGCGTACGCCGCCCGCATCGCCGGCACCCTCCCCCACCGGGCCGCCAGCCGGCCGCCCAGCACCGTGCCCGCTGCCCCACCCGCGAACAGCACGAACAACGCCACCGCGCCCGCCGCGCCGCCGCCCACGTACAGGGCCACGAACGCGCTCAGACCGACGTACACCACCGACCGGAAGACGATCACCGACGTCAGCCGGGCGAACCCCGGCCAGTCGTCACGCCCCGCCGCCCGCACCGCCGGACGCGCCCCGCCCCGGCCGCCCGCCAGGACCCGCACCGCCGGGAGCGTCAGCACCGCCCCCAGCACCGCCGGCACAGCCAGCAGCGGCGAGGCCCCCAGCCCCCACGCCGACAACAGCGGCGTCACCAGCACCGGCGCCGAGGCGAACCCCAGCGTCCCGCCCAAGGAGAACCAGCTCATCCGCACATGACCGCCCTCGCTGGCGATCCTGGCCAGCCGCGCCGACTCCGGATGGTAGGCCGCCACCCCCAGCCCCGACACCGCCGCCGCCAGCCACGTCACCGCGTACGACCCCGTCACCCCGGCGCACGCCACGCCCGCCCCCGCCACCACCATGGCCGACGGGATCAGCCACGGCATCCGCCACCGGTCCGTCAGCAGCCCGAAGACCGGCTGCACGACCGACGACGACAACGTGGCCGCCAGCACGATCCCCGACACCGCCACGTAGCCGTACCCCCGCCCGGACACCAGGAACGGCACCAACGCGGGCACCGCGCCCTGGTAGAAGTCCACGCACGCATGCCCCGCCGCCAGCGACCGGATCCTGTTCACGCCACCGATGATGTCCCCGGCCCGACCTGGCCTGCTTCCGATAAAATGCCAATCTATGCCGAATATCCGCCACACCCCCGTGGCGCCCACCGGCCGCCGCCCCTTGGCCCCCGGCACGGGCATCGACGCCCACCGGCACGACACCCACCAGATCGCCTACGCCTGCGCCGGCATGCTCTCCGTCACCACCGACGCCGGCACCTGGGTCGCCCCCGCCAACCGCGCCATCTGGGTGCCCGCCGGCACCGTGCACGAACACCGTGCCCACGGCAGCACCGACCTGCGCCTGGTCGGGCTCACCGGCAATCCGCTCGGCCTCGACCGGCCCGCCGTGCTCGCCGTCGGCCCGCTGCTGCGCGAGCTCGTCATGGCCTACACCGACGACGACGCCCCCGTGGGCGAGGAACGCGAACGACTGCTCGCCGTCCTGCTCGACCGGCTCAGACGCGCCCCCGAACAGCCCTTCCACGTGCCCGCCGCGCGCGACCCGCGCCTGGCCGCCGTCTGCGCCGCCCTGCACGACGACCCCGCCGACGGGCGCACCCTGGCCACCCTCGCCGCCCTGGCGGGCACCAGCGAGCGCACGCTCGCCCGGCTGTGCCGCCGCGAGCTCGGCATGAGCTTCCCCCAGTGGCGCACCCAGCTCCGCCTGCACCAGGCGCTGCTGCTGCTGGCCGACGGCCTGCCGGTGACCGTGGTCGCCCATCGCTGCGGCTGGGCCTCGGCCAGCGCGTTCATCGACGTCTTCCGGCGGGCGCTCGGGTACACGCCGGGCCGCGCCTTTACAATGTAGATTCGCTACACTTGTCAGACGTGAGCAAAACGAAAGGCAAGGGCGGCGGCACCCCGGCCACCATGGCGCTGACCAAGGCCAAGGCCGACTTCACGCTCCACCCCTACGACCACGACCCGAGCGCCCAGGCCTACGGCGAGGAGGCCGCCGACGCGCTCGGCGTTCCCTACGACCGCATCTTCAAGACGCTCGTCGCCGAGACCGAGAGCGGCCTCGCGGTGGCGGTCGTGCCGGTGTCGGGCAAGCTCGACCTCAAGGCCCTGGCCTCGGCGCTGGGCGGCAAGCGGGCCGCCATGGCCGAGGCGGCCAAGGTCGAGCGGGTGACCGGCTACGTGGTGGGCGGCATCAGCCCGCTCGGCCAGCGCAAGCAGCTTCCCACCGTGGTCGACTCCTCGGCGCTCGACCACGAGACGATCTACTTCTCGGCCGGCCGGCGCGGGCTCCAGATCGAGACCGCCCCCGACAACCTGATCACCCTCACCCGCGCGGTCACCGCCCCCATCGGCAAGGCGGGCTGAGCCTCCCGCCGGGCGGCTACCGGGAGCGGTGGCGCGGGCGGCGGAACGACGGGTCGGGCGGGCCCTGCCCGAGCAGCCACTCGAACAGCCGCCGGTGATGCCGGAAGAACGCGCGCTCGCCCTGCCGCCGGTTCTTCTTCTTGTCCTCCTCCTGCGCCTCGGCCTCCTTCAGGCCGGGCGTGAACCCGCCGCCGAACCGGCCCATGTCCGGGCCGGGGAAGCCTCTCGGCTCGGTGTGGTCCAGGGCCTGCTGCATCGACTCGACCCAGATCGGGCCGGGCAGCGACGCCCCCTGCACGGCGCCGTAGTACTGGTCGCCGATCTGCACGCCCTGCAGCGGGTAGCGGTAGGAGCCCCGGATGTCGCCGAGGCTCACCGCCGCCGCCAGGTCCGGCGTGTACCCGGCGAACCAGGCCGAGGTGTAGCCGTTGTTGGTGCCGGTCTTGCCGGCGGCCGGGCGGCCGATGCTCTGCCCTTGCATGGTGCCCTTGTCGAACACCCCGGACAGCACGTGGTTGACGGCGTCGGCGACCGGCCGTTCCATGACCTGCTCGCAGGACGGCGGCACGTGCGCGCGCCGGCCGCTCCGGTCGGTGATCTCCACGATCGCCAGCGGCCGGCAGTGCAAGCCGCGCGCCGCGAACGTGGCGAAGGCCCCCGCGACCGTCACCGGGTCCATCTCGTTGACGCCCAGCGTGAACGTCGGCACCTCGCGCAGCGGCCGGCCGTCGGCCCGCACCGCCCCGAGGGCCCTGGCCGTCTTGACCACGTTGCAGAGCCCGACCTTGCGCTCCAGCATCATGTAGAAGATGTTCACCGACTTCCAGGTGCCGGTCTCGATGCTGTGCGGGCCGCCCGAGCCCTCGCCGCTGGCGTTGAGTATGCGCGTGCCGGGGTCGTTGACCGGCCGGCCGGCGCAGTTGCGGTAGCCCTGCGCGGGCACCAGCTCCCCCGGCGTCTGGAAGCCGTCGCCGAACCGCCAGCCCTGCTGCAACGCCGTGGCCAGGGTGAAGACCTTGAACGTCGAGCCCGCCTGGAAGCCCTGGCCGCCGCCGTGCGCCACGTCGGTGGGCAGGTTGAAGGTGGTCCGCGGGCCGTTCTTCTTGTTGCCGCGGTTGCGGCCGAACTCCTTGCTGGCCGCCATCGCCCTGATCCGGCCGGTGCCGGGCTCGACCATGGCCTCCGCGGCGACCTCGGTGTCCTCCGGCGAGACGTGCCGCCGGATCGCGCGCTCGGCCGCGCGCTGCGCGACCGGGTCCAGGCCGGTCCTGATCACCAGGCCGCCCCTCGCCATCCTGGCCCGCCGCTCGGCCGGGGTGTTGCCGAACGCCGGGTTCGACAACATCTCGTTCTGGACGTACAGGCAGTAGTAGGGGTACGCGCTCTGCCCGCAGCCGCCCGGCTCGGGCTTCAGCCGCAGGGCCAGCGGCGTGCTCTTGGCGGCGCTCGCCTGGGCCTGCGTGATCAGCTTGAGCCCGGCCATCCGGTCCAGCACGAGGTCGCGCCGCTCCTTCAGCCGCGCCTGGTGCGAGCGGCCGAGCGAGGGGTCGGTCGAGTACGGCATCCGCACCGCCCCCGCCAGCGTGGCCGCCTGGGTCAGCGTCAGCTTGGAGGCGGTGGTGGAGAAGAAGCGCCGGGCCGCCGCCTCCACGCCGTGGGCGCCGGCACCGAAGTAGGCGATGTTGAGGTAGCGCTCAAGGATCTCGTCCTTGCGGTACTTGTGTTCCAGGGCCATCGCGTACCGCAGTTCGGTGATCTTGCGGGCCAGGTTGGGGGCGCGCGCCTTGTCCCGTTCCGCATCGGTGCGAGCGCTCTCGACCAGGATGTTCTTGACGAGCTGCTGCGTCAGCGACGAGCCGCCCTGCCGGATGCCGCCCGCCTGCGTGTTGGTGAGCAGTGCCCGCAACGTGCCCCGGACGTCGAGTCCGCCGTGCTCGTAGAAGCGGGCGTCCTCGATGGCCACGATGGCCTTGCGCATCAGCGGCGCCACGGCCCCGAGCGGCACGGCCGTCCTGTTGGCCTCGTAGAACTGGGCGAACTGCCTGCCGTCCTTGTCCAGCAGCCTGGTCACCTGCGCCAGGGGCTCCTCGCGGGGCGCGGGCGGCAGGTCGACGAAGGTGTCGGCGACGTTCTTGGCGGCCAGGCCGCCGCCGCTCACCACGGGAACGGCCAGTGCCGCCGCCAGCACCCCGCCGAGCGCCCCCGCCATGGCGAGGCCACCGATGGATCTGAGTACGGTCACGCAGATGATCTGCAACCAGCAGATCATCGGCAAACGCCCACTTCCCCGGTCTTTACCGTTCTCTTCGGATGTTCAGACCAAGCGAGGCGAACTGCTCGTACGGCCGGTGGTAGCCCCGCTCGATGTGGTGCACGCCGCGCAGCGTGGACGTCCCGTCGGCCACCGCCGCGGCCAGCACGGCCGAGAACCCGGCCCTGATGTCGGGCAGCGTCACGTCGGCGCCCCTGAGCTTGGAGACGCCGCGCACCACGGCCGAGTGCCGGGCGTTGGTGTCGTGGTAACGGCAGGCCGGCCCGCCCAGGCACTGGTCGAACACCTCGATCTCGCAGCCCATCCGCTGCAGCGCGGGCACGTAGACCAGGCGGTTCTCGAAGACCGTCTCGTGCAGCACCGACATGCCCTGGCTCTGCGTGAACAGCACCATGAGCGGCGTCTGCCAGTCGGTCATGAAGCCGGGGTGGGTGTCGGTCTGCACGGCCGCCGAGCGCAGCCCCTCGGGCGGGGCGGTGGCGCACAGGTACTCGTCGTTGATGTCGAACCGGGCGCCCATCCTGGCCAGCGTGGTGATCGCGGTGACCAGGCGGTCCTGGGGGCAGCCGTGCACGCGCACCTCTCCCCCGGTGATCAGCCCGGCCGCCAGGTAGGAGAACGCCTCGATGCGGTCGCCGGTCAGCCAGGTGGAGGCGCCGCGCAGGTGGTCGACGCCCTCGATGACGATCCGGCGGTCGGGCGACAGCTCGATCCGGGCGCCCATGCGCTGCAGGAACAGCGCCAGCTCCACCACCTCGGGCTCCATGGCGGCGTTCTTCAGCACGGTCTTGCCCTCGGCCAGCACCGCCGACATGAGGATCGTCTCCGTCGCCCCCACGCTGGGGTACGGCAGTTCGAGCCGGGCCCCGTTGAGCCGCTTGGCCTTGGCCGAGATGCCGGCCTCGCCCACCTCCACCTCGGCCCCCATCGAGCGCAACGCCTCCACGTGGAAGTTCACCGGCCGCCGCCCGATCGGGTCGCCGCCGACCAGCGGCACGAACGCCTCCCCCGCCAGGTGCAGCAACGGCCCGAGCATGAGGATGGGGATGCGGTTGAGCCCGGTGAACGCGTCCGGCACCCGCGGCCTGATCTCCGCCCCGCGCTCGATGCGGATCTCGGAACCGGCGATCTCGACGTGGATGCCGAGCGCCTCCAGCATCGCCGCGGTGATGCCCACCTCGCCCACGTCGGGGGCGTTGTGGATGCTGCTCTCGCCGTTGCCCAGCATGGCGGCGACCATGTGCTTGGACACACCGTTCTTGGAGCCCCGTACGACGACGTCCCCGCGGAGGGGGCCGGAGGGCTCGATCAGCCAGACCTCTTCTGCAATCACGAAGCGAGCCTAACCGGGAGATACCATCGAGCTGGTTCGGATGCAGTTGTGAGGGGGAATGGCGTGACGAGGGAAGTACGCGCTTTTGCGGTAACTGTCCTCATACTCGCCACTCTCGGGGTCGCCGCCGGGCTCAGCTGGTCCGCGATCTCGCCGCGGGCTCCCTACCAGGTGACCGAGCACGGCCTGGTGCTGGCCGACCTCACCACGCAGGCGCTGATCGCGGCCGACGGCTGGTTCGCGGTGATCACGGGCGCGCTGGGGCTGCTCTGCGGCGGTCTGGCGTGGTTCGCCGGGCGGCGCTGGATGCTGGCGGTGCTGCTCGGGCTGTGCGCGGGCGGGGTGGCGGGCAGCTTCCTCACCTTGTGGGCCGGGTCCACGTTCACGATCGGCGCGGTGGTGGTGGAGGCCGCGGCCGCGCCCGGGGTGCGGATCGTCCCCGGGGCGCTGAAGCTGACCGCCGAGGGGGTGCTGGTGGCCTGGCCGCTGCTCGCGGTCGGCCTGTTCGGGCTGCTGGAGGGCATGCACGGCTACCGCGAGTCGCCGTTGCGGCACCCGTACGGCATCGAGCCCTAGACCGGCGGGCGGCGCAGGCCGTGGCCGGTGGCCCGCTCGAACGCGCGGGCCACGCGCAACACCCTGGCGTCGGCGAACGGCCGCCCGACGATCTGCACCCCGACCGGCAGCCCCTCCGGCGTGAACCCGGCCGGCACCGAGGCCGCCGGCGCGTGCAGCACGCTGATCCAGTACGCCGAACGCATCCAGGCCAGGTAGTCGGGCAGCGGCTCGCCGTTGATCTCGCTCACGTGCGGCTGCTCCACCGGGAACGGCGGCACCTGGCTGACCGGCGCGAGCAGCACGTCGTAGTCGTCGAAGAAGCCGGCCATGCGCTGGTAGAGGCCGCTGCGCAGCCGTTCGGCGCGGGCCAGGTCGGCGCCGGTGACCGTGCGTCCCCGCTCGACGTTCCAGCTCGTGTTGGGGCCGAGGCCGGTCAGGTCGCCGAAGGACAGGGCGTAGTACCAGGCGCGGTAGATCCGGAAGGCGTCCTCGGCGTCGGACAGGTCGAGCGCGACCTGCTCGACGTGCGCCCCCAGCTCCTCGAACACGGCCGGCGCCGTCGCGGTCACCGCGGCCGTGCGCGGGTCGACCGGCAGCCCGCCCAGGTCGGGGCTCCACGCCACCCGCAGCCCGCGCACCCCCTGCTCGGGCTCGGGCGCGAACTCCTCCTTGATCGCGAACGGCGACCGGGCGTCGAACCCGGCGACGGCCCTGAGCATCAGCGTGAGGTCGTCGACCGTGCGCGCCATCGGCCCCGGCACCGCCAGCGTGTACCAGGCGGCCGTGTCGGAGGGGTCGGGGACGCGGCCCGGCGTCGGGCGCAGGCCCACGACGTTGCAGAACGAGGCGGGGTTGCGCAGCGAGCCGCCCATGTCGGAGCCGTCGGCCAGCGGGACCATGCCGGTGGCCAGGGCCGCCGCGGCCCCGCCGCTGCTGCCGCCGGCCGACCTGGCCAGGTCGTAGGGGTTCCTGGTGGCGCCGAACACCTCGTTGACGGTGTGCGAGCCGGTGCCGAACTCGGGCGTGTTGGTCTTGCCGATCGTGATCGCCCCGGCGGCGCGCAGGCGGCGCACGATCAGGTCGTCCTTGTCGGGGACGTTCCGCGCGAACAGCGGCGAACCGTACGTGGTCCGGATGCCCGCGGTGTCCACCAGGTCCTTGTGGGCCACCGGGACGCCGTGCAGCGGCCCCTCGGGCTCGGCCGCGTCGGCCGCCCTGGCCGCCTCCAGCGCCCGCTCGGCCACCAGCGTCACTATGGCGTTGACCTGGGGGTTGACCTGCTCGATGCGGTCGAGGTGGGCCTGGAGCAGCTCCACGGCGCTCACCTGCCCGGCCCTGATCAGGCGGGCCATCTCGGTCGCGGTCAGGTAGTGCAGTTCGCTCACCCTGCGATCCTGCCCCACCCGCGCGCCGGGACACGACGGCGACCTTTGCCCACCTCCCCCGCCCGCCTTGGCACCCGCCCACAAGCCGGTCCGGCGAGCCCCGGCGCCGAGGCAGGCCGAGCCGATGCGCCCCGGCGCGGTCAGGCGCCGAGGCAGGCGGGGCCGAGGAGTTGCTTGAGGTCGCCCATCAGCGCCGGTGACGGCGACACCCGCAGGCGGTCGTCGACCCGCATGACGGTCGTCTTCGGCCCGTTGTGCACCTGGAGGTGCACCTCCGAGGTGCCCGGATGCGTGGTGAGGATCTCCTTCAGCCGCCCGACCACCGGCGGCGTGCACCGGGTCAGCGGCAGGCTCACCAGCAGCGGCCCGCCCGCCTCCTGGGTGAGGTCGGGCGCGGTCACCTCCATGGCGATGACCTTCGCGACATCCTCCCGCTTGTCGATGCGCCCCTTGACGAAGACGATCGCGTCCTCGGCCAGGATCGTCGAGCACAGCTGGTACGCCGACGGGAAGATCATCACCTCGATCGCGCCTTCGAGGTCCTCGAGCTGGGTGAGCACCCACGTGTCACCCTTCTTGGTGACCTTGCGCTGCACCCCGCTCAGGATGCCGCCCAGCGTCACGACCTGCCCGTCGGCCCGGCTCTCGTCCTGGACGGCGGCGATCGAGCAGTCGGCCCCCGCGGCCAGGATGTGCTCCACGCCGAACAGCGGGTGGTCGGAGACGTAGAGGCCGAGCATCTCCCGCTCGAACTGCAGCAGCGTGTTCTTGTCCCACTCCCCGGGCGGGATCTGCACGTCGAAGGTCTGGTCCTCGCCGCCGTCGATCGCGCCGAACAGGGAGTCCTGGCCGATGGCCTCGTTCTTCTTGATGTCGATGATCGCGTCGACGGCCTGCTCGTGCACCATGACCAGGCCCTTGCGCACGTGGCCGAGCGAGTCGAAGGCCCCGGCCTTGACCAGCGACTCGATCACGCGCTTGTTGCACACGATCGCGGGCACCTTGCGCAGGAAGTCCTTGAAGTCGGCGAAGCGGCCCTTGGACTTGCGCGCCGAGATGATGCCGTCCACGACGTTGCCGCCGACGTTGCGCACCGCCGAAAGGCCGAAGCGGATGTCGGTGCCGCGCGGGGTGAAGTCGAAGTCGGAGTCGTTGACGTCGGGCGGGAACACCTTGATGCCCATGCGGCGGCACTCGTTGAGGTAGAGGGCCGACTTGTCCTTGTCGTCCTTGACGCTCGACAGCAGCGCCGCCATGTACGCGGCCGGGTGGTTGGCCTTGAGGTAGGCCGTCCAGTAGGAGACCAGGCCGTAGGCCGCCGAGTGGGCCTTGTTGAAGGCGTAGTCGGAGAAGGGCAGCAGGATGTCCCAGAGCGTCTTGACGGCGTCGGCCGAGTAGCCGTTGTCCTTCATGCCGCTCTCGAAGGACTCGAACTGCTTGTCCAGCTCGGCCTTCTTCTTCTTGCCCATCGCCCGGCGCAGCAGGTCGGCTTTGCCGAGCGAGAACCCGGCGACCTTCTGCGCGATGGCCATGACCTGCTCCTGATAGACGATCAGGCCGTAGGTCGTGTCGAGGATCTCGGCCAGCGACTCCTTGAACTCGGGATGGATCGGGGTGATCTCCTGCTGGCCGTTCTTGCGCAGGGCGTAGTTGGTGTGGGAGTTGGCGCCCATCGGGCCGGGACGGTAGAGGGCGCCGACGGCCGAGATGTCCTCGAAGTTGTCGGGCTTCATCAGCCGCAGCAGCGAGCGCATGCCGCCGCCGTCGAGCTGGAACACGCCCAGTGTGTCGCCCCGGCCCAGCAGCTCGTACGTCTTCCGGTCGTCGAGCGGCAGCTTCAGCAGGTCGATCTGCTCGCCGGTGGTGGACTCGATCATCTTCAGGCAGTCGTCGATGATCGTGAGGTTGCGCAGGCCCAGGAAGTCCATCTTCAGCAGGCCGAGCGTCTCGCAGGTCGGGTAGTCGAACTGCGTGATGATCGCGCCGTCGGAGTCGCGGCGCATGATCGGGATGTGGTCGGTGATCACCTCGCGGGACATGATCACGCCGGCGGCGTGCACGCCCGTCTGCCTGATCAGGCCCTCCAGGCCCTTGCCGAGGTCCATCGTCGCCTTGACGTCGACGTCTTCCTCGTAGAGCCGGCGCAGCTCGCCGGCCTCGTTGTAGCGCGGGTGGTCCTTGTCGAAGATGCCCGACAGCGGGATGTCCTTGCCCATCACGGCCGGCGGGAACGCCTTGGACACCTTGTCGCCCAGGGCGTAGGGATAGCCCAGGACGCGACCGGCGTCCTTGATGGCGGCCTTCGCCTTGATGGTGCCGAACGTGGCGATCATGGCGACCTTGTCGGCGCCCCACTTCTCGGTCACGTAGCGGATCACGTCGCCGCGCCTGCGCTCGTCGAAGTCGATGTCGACGTCGGGCATGGAGACGCGGTCGGGGTTGAGGAAGCGCTCGAAGATCAGGCCGTGCGGGAGCGGGTCGAGGTCGGTGATGCCCATCGCGTACGCCACCAGCGAGCCGGCCGCCGAGCCACGGCCCGGGCCGACCGGGATGCCGTTCTGCTTGGCCCACATGATGAAGTCGGCGACCACGAGGAAGTAGCTCGGGAAGCCCATCTGCTCGATGATGCCGATCTCGTACTCGGCCTGCCGCTTGTGCTCGTCGTCGTAGCCCTCGGGCCAGCGGCGGTCCATGCCCTCCCAGACGGTCTTGCGGAAGAACTCGCTCTCCGTCAGGCCGTCGGGGATGGGGTAGGTGGGCATGAGGTTCTTGAACTCGAAGAACCCGGTCGGATCGACCTTCTCGGCCACCAGGAGCGTGTTGCGGCAGCCCTCGGCCCACAGGTCGGAGGAGTCGACGGCGCGCATCTCGTCGGCGGTCTTGATGTAGTAGCCGGAGCCGTCGAAGCGGAAGCGGTCGGGGTCGGACAGCTGCTTGCCGGTCTGGATGCACAGGAGGGCGTCGTGGGAGGCGGCGTCGGACTCGTAGGTGTAGTGGGAGTCGTTGGTCACCAGCGGCGGGATGGCGAGCTCTTTGCTGATGCGGGTCAGGCCGTCGCGGACCCGGCGCTCGATGTCGAGGCCGTGGTCCATGATCTCCAGGAAGAAATTGTCCTTGCCGAAGATTTCCTGATATTTCGCGGCGGCCTTGAGCGCCTCGTCGTACTGGCCGAGCCGCAGCCTCGTCTGCACCTCGCCCGACGGGCAGCCGGTGGTGGCCATCAGGCCGTCGGCGTGCTCGGCCAGGATCTCGGCGTCCATGCGGGCCCACTTGCGCACGAAGCCCTCGGTGTAGGCGCGCGAGCTGAGCTTCATCAGGTTGTGCAGGCCGGTCTTGTTGCGCGCCCAGATCGTCATGTGGGTGTAGTAGCCACCCGCCGAGACGTCGTCCTTCTTCTGGTGCGGCTCGCCCCACAGCACGGGCTTCTTGTTGTGCCGCAGCTCCGGCGCGACGTAGGCCTCGATGCCGATGATCGGCTTGATGCCGGCGCCCCTGGCCTGCCTGTAGAAGTCGTACGCGCCGTGCATGTTGCCGTGGTCGGTGATCGCGATGGCGGGCATGCCCAGGTCGCCGACCTGTTTGAACATCTGCTTGAGCCGGGCGGCCCCGTCGAGCATGGAGTATTCGGTGTGCACATGCAGATGGACGAACGAGTCGCTGGACGACATGGAGCGGCGCCTCCCCGGGTCTGGATGCGATGGTGCGCTCCGACTCTAGTGGCCCGGACCGACATCCCGGAGCCGCCTCGCGCGCCCCGCGGGACCGGCGCGCCGGAAGCGTCGCGGCCACCGGCCTCGATATCGTCTCCCTCACGCAAAGTAATGAAGGAGACACCGGGTGCGCACGCAGTCCGACGAGGGGTACAGCCACGCGCTGGGCAACCGCCAGATCCAGATGATCGCGATCGGCGGCGCGATCGGGGTCGGCCTCTTCCTCGGCGCGGGCGGCCGCCTGGCCGCCACCGGGCCCGCGCTCGTGCTCTCCTACGCCACCGCCGGGCTGGCCGCCTTCTTCGTCATGCGGGCGCTCGGCGAGCTGGTGCTCTACCGCCCGGCCTCGGGCTCCTTCGTCGAGTACGCGGGTGAGTTCATCGGCCCGTGGGCGGCCTTCGCCAGCGGCTGGATGTACTGGGTCAACTGGGCCTTCACCGGCATCGCCGAACTGACCGCCATCGCCGCGTACGTCCACTACTGGGCCGGCGGCTTCCCCCAGTGGCTGACCGCGCTGCTCGCGCTGGGGTTCGTGCTGGCGGTCAACCTGCTGTCGGTCCGCCTGTTCGGCGAGCTGGAGTTCTGGTTCGCGATGCTGAAGGTGCTGGCCATCGTGATCTTCCTGGTGGTCGCGCTGGTGCTGGTGGTCTTCGCCGTCGGCGACGCCGGGCCGCGCAACCTGGTCGCGCACGGCGGCTTCTTCCCCACCGGCTTCCCGCTGGTGCTGATGAGCCTGCAGTCGGTGGTGTTCGCCTACGCCTCGATCGAGCTGGTCGGCATCACCGCCGGCGAGACCGCCCGGCCGCACGAGGTCATGCCTCGGGCGATCAACGGCGTGATCTGGCGCATCGCGATCTTCTACGTGGGTTCGGTGCTGCTGCTGGCGATGGTCCTGCCGTGGACGTCCTACAGCGCCGGCACCTCGCCGTTCGTCACGTTCTTCGCCGGGCTCGGGGTGCCCTGGGCGGCCGACGCCATGAACCTCGTGGTGATCACGGCCGCGCTCTCGTCCTGCAACTCGGGCCTGTACGCCACCGGGCGCATCCTGCGGTCGATGGCCACCAAGCGGGAGGCCCCCGCCTTCGCCGCCGCGCTCAGCTCCCGGCACGTGCCGATCGGCGGGATCGTGTTCACCGCGGCCATGTTCCTCGGCGGCGTGGCGCTGTTCTACTACCTGCCCGAGCGCGCCTTCAACATCGCCACGGCGGTCGCCTCGCTGGGGGTGATCACCACGTGGGGGGTGCTCGTCTACTGCCAGACCCGGCTGCGCGCCACCGGGCACCGGTCGGCGTTCCCGATGCCGGGCTCGCCGTACACCAACTGGCTGACGCTCGGGTTCCTGGCGCTGGTGATCCTGCTGATGCCGTTCGCCGACCGCGATCAGCGGGTGGCCTTCTTCCTCATCCCGGCCCTGGTCGCGGGCATCGCGCTCGGCTGGCTGGTGGTACGCCGCCGCCGCCGGACGCGGGAGGCCGCGCAGGAGGCGGGTTAGTCTCGTCCGGGCAGGAGTCGCCGCTCGGGGGAGGCCACACTGGACAAGCTGGACGACACACTCGATCCCGCGCTCGGCCGGGCGGCGACCGCCGTCCCCGCCACCGAGCCCATCGCCGGGCCCGCCACTGCGCCCGTCACCGGGCCGTCCGGCGTGCCCGCCGTCGAGCCATTGGCGCCGGTCGAGGTCGGGGCGGAGCGGCGGGGGCGGGGGCGGGGGCGGCAGGTGTGGCGGGTCGCGGCGGCGGCAGCGGCGGTGGGTGCCGCGCTCGCGCTGATCGGCGTGCCGTTGGGGGTCTATCCGAAGCTCGCCTGCGCCGTGCTCTCCCCCGGCTGCGGGCCGCTCCAGGAGCCGCGCGGCGACCTGCCGCGGCTGACCCGGGTGACGCCCGTCCAGGCCGCGCTCAGTGGCACGTACGTCGCGCTCGGCGACTCCTACTCCTCCGGCGAAGGCGTCTACGAGCAGGACGCCGGCCCGGTCAACGACGGCGCCGACCGCTGCCACCGCGCCCGCGGCTCCTACGTCCCGCTGGTGGCGAAGGCGCACCCGTTCACCGGCGGCAGCGCCTTCTACGCCTGCAGCGGCGCCACCACCCGCCAGCTCCTGTCCGGCCAGTACGGCCAGCAGCCCCAGATCACCCGGGTCGGCCCGTCGGCCAGCCTGGTGACCCTGAGCATCGGCGGCAACGACGCCGGGTTCACCGACGTCCTGACCGGGTGCATCGTCAAGCTGCCCTGGTCGTCGGCCTGCGTCGACCAGGACGCCACGGTCGCCCGGCGCATCGCCGAGCTGCGGCCCAGCCTGACCAGGGTGCTCGGCGAGCTGCGCGCCCGCGCGCCGGGGGCCCGGGTCATCGTCCTCGGCTATCCCAGGCCGTTCCCCGCCTCGCCCGTCCGCACGGTCGACAACCTGAGCGTGGCCGACCAGCGGTGGCTCAACACCGTCACGCGCAAGCTCAACGACACGGTGGGCGCCGTCACGGCCGAGCACGACCGCGGCCTGGCCGGCCTCGGCGCCCCCGGCAGCGTCGAGTACGTCGACGCCTACGAGGCGTTCACGGGCCACGAGGCCGGCACGCCGCAGCCGTACCTCAACAGCCTGGCCGTGGACATGGACCCGCTGACCGTCAACGCCCGCAGCTTCCACCCCACCGGCGACGGCTACCGCCGCTTCGCCGAGCTGATCAACCAGCAGATCGCCACCGGCCCCGGCCGCCCGTTGCACAACTACCGCCTCACCACCCCCTGAGCCGCGAGCCTCCCGCCCCCCGGCTCGGTGGTGGGCTCAGCGGCGGGCGCGTTCCTCGGCCAGGTGGAGGCCCGCCTCGATGACGGCGTTCATCACCGCCGCCAGCCGCTCCTCCCCCAGCTGGGGCGCCCGCGTCGCCATCCGCGCCACCAGCGCCCGCTCCCGCGCCAGATCGCGCCCCGCGAACCCGCCCACCGGCTTGAGCCGCTGAACGACGCCCGCCAGGGCGGCGCGCCGCTCCAGGAGGGTGGCCAGCGCCGCGTCGACCCGGTCGATCGCCTCCCGGCACTCGGCCAGCGTCGCCGGCGACTCGGGCCGCAACAACGCGCCGACCAGCGTCACGGCCTCCTCGGCCGCCCGCACGTCCGCAGCCTCGTCCGCCGGTCCGGACGCGCCCGAGCCACCGGAGCCGCCGGGGCCGCCCGAGCCGCCGGGACCGGCGGGACCGGCGACCACGAGGCCGTCCGCGCCCGCCGCCACGGCCGCCGCCGCCAGCCCCGGGTCGCGCGAGACGTCGGCGAGCACCGGACGCCCCGACGCGGCCCGCGCCGCCCGCAGCACCCCGAGGTCGAGCCGACCCCCCTCGCACAGGACCACCTGGTCGTTCCCCTCGGCCGCGCAGTAGCCGGCCAGGCCCACCCATTCCTCCACCGACGCCGACGGCCGCCGCTCGACCACCACCGGCAGCCCGAGCCCGGCCGCGGCCCGCACCAGCGGGATGTCGCGCGTCCACGTGGCCCCCACCACCACGGCGTCGGCCAGCGCCGCGATCGCCGGCAGGTCGGCCGCCGAGTACGGCTCCACCAGCGTGGCCCGCTCCCCCAGCGCCTCACGCGCGTCGACCTGCCCCCGATGCGGGCGCAGGCTCACCCGCCCGCCGATCACCACGGCCGGGCCGTGACCCACGCGCAGCCCGCCGATCGTCACCATGTGCCGCTCCAAGGTCGATGTCATCTCGACTCCCCACTCGGGCCGGCCCAGCGAAGCCGGCAGGAAAACCAAAAAGGCAGAGACGGGGCGTCTCTGCCTTGTGCCGACTCCAGGTGGTCGCTAGCTGACGACCGGCCCTCCCGGAGCCGGCTCGGTAAAGGTGTAGCGACAAGTCATGTCTGAAACCTTACACCCGCCTCCACCTGCTGGACGTTCCTTCTCATATGGCGGACTGACCTTCCGGCGAGTCGCCGATGATCCCTCGCTATGGGAGTATTTCTTGGCCGAGAGGGAGGGTTTGAGGCCGTTGATGTCGGATCGCAAGCAGGACGGACGCCGCATCGCCGGCCGGTACGAGCTGCTGGAGCCCATCGGCAAGGGCGGCATGGGCATCGTCTGGCGCGCCCACGACGAGCTCCTCGACCGCACCGTCGCCATCAAGGAAGTCCGCTACGCCGCTGCCCTGGGCGACGAGGTGCAGCTGCTCAACCGGCGCACGATGCGCGAGGCGCGGGCCGCGGCCAGGTTCGAGCACCCCAACGTCATCGTCGTCCACGACGTGATCGAGGAGGACGGCCGGCCCTGGATCGTCATGCAGCTGGTCCAGTCGCGCTCCCTGGGGGCGGTGATCAAGCAGGAGGGGCCGCTGCCGCCCGAGCGGGTGGCCGAGATCGGCGTCGCCGTGCTCGACGCGCTGCACCGGGCGCACGAGGCCGGGGTGCTCCACCGCGACGTCAAGCCCGAGAACGTGCTGCTGGCCGACGACGGCAGGGTCGTGCTGACCGACTTCGGCATCGCCACGCTGGAGACCGAGACGCAGCTCACCGTGACGGGCCTGGCGGGCACCCCCGCGTTCATCGCGCCCGAGCGGCTCAAGGGGCTGCCCGCGCGCCGTGAGTCCGACCTGTGGTCGCTGGGCGCGACGCTCTACACGGCCGTGGAGGGCCGCTCGCCGCACGAGCGCGGCATGGCGCTGGCCACGATGCACGCCGTCCTGACCGACGAGCCCGACCCCGCGCCGCACGCCGGGCCGCTGGCCGGGGTGATCAGCGGGCTGCTGGTCAAGGAGCCGGTGCAGCGCCTGACGTACGAGGAGGCCGCGCGGATGCTGCGCGAGGCCGCCACCGCGTCGAGCCCGGCGGAGACCAGGCGCTTCCCCAGCCGGAAGCTGCGCGCCGCCGTCCCCGCCCCGGACCCCGTCGAGGACGAGGACGACACCCCGACCGACCCCGACCTGCCCGTCCCCCCGCCCAGGCCCGCGCCCCGGACCACGCCCCGGACCACGCCCAGGCCCGCGCCCAGGCCCGCGCCCACGCCGAGGAGCAGGGCCGCCGGCACGCCGCCGCCCGTCGGGACCGGCGCGCGGATCCCGCCCTCGACCAGGGACTCCGCGCTCCCCGGCGAGCCCACCGGCGACCCCACGGTGAGCAGCCGCCAGCAGGGCCGCAAGTTCGGGCCGATCGCGCTGGCCGCCGCGGCGGTCGTGCTGGTCGCCGGGGTCGGCGGCTATCTCGGCCTGAGGTCGGCCCCCGAGGACCACTCGTCCAGGCCGCCGCAGGCCAGGCAGTCGGCCAAGGCCCACACCTCGTCCTCCGCGCCCACCGCGTCCACGTCGGGCACCGAGTCGAAGCCGCCGGCCACGAGCACGCCCTCGTCCTCGCCGTCCTCCTCGCCCTCGGCCACGCCGGACAAGACCGAGGACGCCGACCCGCTGCCCAGCGGCTGGAAGATGTACAAGGACAAGGAGCTCGGCTTCTCCATCGGGCTGCCCAAGGGCTGGGACGTCTGGGACCGCGGCGGCCGGCAGGTCAAGTTCAAGGGCCCCGGCGCGGCCTCCAACGCCTACCTGATGATCGAGGAGGCGGCCAAGCCCGGCAAGGACCCGTACAAGGACTGGAAGAAGCAGGAGCCGTCGCTCAAGCACAACTTCGGCGGCTACAAGAAGATCGGCATCAAGAAGGTCGACTACATGAAGGCCGCCGCCGACTGGGACTTCACCTGGAACACCAACACGGGCAAGACCCGGGTGCGCGACCGCGGCTTCATCACCGAGAACGGGAAGGCGTACGCCATCTACTGGCACACCCTCAACAGCCACTGGAAGAAGGACTACCACTTCTTCGAGGGCTTCAGCGCGACCTTCAAACCCGCCAAGTAGGCTTCCCTGCGTGGAAAGGCAGGTCAGCAACCGGTATCGCCTCATCGAGCCCCTCGGGGAGGGCGGCATGGGGGTGGTCTGGCGTGCCTACGACGAGCTGCTCGACCGTACGGTGGCGATCAAGGAGGTCCGCTACACGGGCGTGGGCGACGCCAAGCGGGCCGACCTCAACCGCAGGACCATCAGGGAGGCCAGGGCGGCCGGCCGCCTCGACCACCCGTCGGTGATCGTCATCCACGACGTCGTCGAGGAGGACGGCCGGCCGTGGATCGTCATGCAGCTCGTCCGGTCCCGTTCGCTGGCCGAGGTGATCGGCGAGCGCGGGCCGCTGCCGGCGGCGCTGGTGGCGATGGTCGGCGGCCGGGTGCTCGACGCGCTGCGGGCCGCCCACGCCACCGGGGTGCTCCATCGTGACGTGAAGCCCGAGAACGTGCTGCTGGCCGACGACGGCAGGGTCGTGCTGACCGACTTCGGCATCGCCGCGCTGGAGGCCGAGTCGGGGCTGACGGCGACCGGCGGGCTGGTGGGCACCCCGGCGTACATGCCGCCGGAGCGGCTCAACGGCGAGGCCGCCCGTCCGGAGTCCGACCTGTGGTCGCTCGGTGCCACCCTGTACGCGGCGGTGGAGGGGCGGCCGCCGTTCAAACGCGACTCGTGGGCGGCCACCGTGGCGGCCGTGCTGCGCGACGAGCCCGAGCCGCCCGTGCGGGCGGGGGCGTTGCAGCCGGTCATCATGGGGCTGCTGCGGCGCGACCCGGCGGCCAGGATGCCGGCCGGCGAGGCCGCGCGCCTGCTCCACCAGGTGGCCACCGGGCAACCGTTGCTGGCCGACCAGACCCCCATGTGGTCGGCCCCCTTCCCGGCCCCTGGGCCCGCCGCCCCCGGTCCGTCCCCCCAAGGCCCCTACCCCCAGAACCCGGCCCCGCACGCCACGCCCAGCGGCCCGCATCCCACCCCGAGCGGCCCCCACCCCACGCCCAGCAGCCCGCACCACAGCCCGAGCGGCCCCCATGCCACCCCCAGCGGCCCTTACGCCGCGCCGCAGGGATCGCCGCCCGTCACCGGCGACGCGCGGCCGCCGCACCGGACGGTCCCGGGAGACCCGCGGCGGCGCGGCCGGACGATGTGGATCGCGGTGCCCGCCACGGTGGCCGTCCTGGCGCTCCTGGGCGGCGGCGGCGTGCTGCTCTACGACCAGCTGTCCGGGTCCGCCACGCCCACCCCCACGGCCGGTGCCCAGCCGCCCGCCACCGGCGACCCCACCCCTGACCCCTCGACGCCGCCGTCGAAGTCCCCGACGCCCGAGCCGAGCCCCCGGCCGACCAAGAAACCCACCGGCGAGCCGACCCCCACGGCCCCGGCGGTGCCCGCCGGCTGGCGCCCCCTCACCAGCGCCGCCGGCCACTTTTCCATGGCCGTCCCCAAGACCTGGACGGCCGCCAAGAACCCGACCAGGGACAGCATCCGCCTGTCCGGCCCCGGCACCCCCGGCGCGATGATCGTGGAGTGGACCGTCCCCGACATCCCGTGGAAGGACCCGCAACAGCACTGGCTCGGCCTGGAGAAGGAGATCAAGGCCAAGGGCGAGTTCGACCACTACACCCGGATCGGCATCACCCCCACCGAATACCTCGGCCTGCGCGCCTCCGACTGGGAGTTCACCCAGCTGCGCAAGGGGCAGCTCATCCACGTGATCAACCGCGGCTTCCACACCGCGGCCGGCCGCCCGTACGCCCTGTACTGGGAGACCCTCGACTCCCGCTGGGCCGCCGACCGGCACTGGTTCGACACCTTCGTCAAGACCTTCCGCCCGGAATGACGCCGGAGCACGACGGCGCGCGGGAACGGGCCCGCTTCTGGCGGCATCCGGCGGTTCCCGGGACCGACCTGCTCAAGGCCCGCTACGTCACCCACCGCTTCTCCCGGCACGTCCACGACGGGTACGCCATCGGGCTGATCGTGGCGGGCGTGGAGGAGTTCGACTACCGCGGCACCCTGCACCGGGCGGGCGCGGGCGAGCTGGTGCTGGTCAACCCGGACTCGGTGCACACCGGTCAGGCGGGCACGCCGGGCGGGTGGGCGTACCGGATGCTGTATCCGTCGGTCGAGGCGCTGGCCGGGATCGCGGCCGAGCTCGACGCGCCCCTGGCCACCCCGTACTTCCCCCACCAGGTGGTGCGCGACCCGGAGATGGCGGCACTGCTCGGGCGGGCGCACCAGGCGGCCGAGCGCGGTGACGCGCTGGCCGCCTCCACGCTGTCGCGCACGCTGTTCGCCAAGCTGCTGAGCAGGCACGCCGCGCCCAGACCGGATGCGAGCCCGCCGGGCGCGGGCCGGCAGGCGGTGCGCGAGGCGATGGCCCTGCTGCACGAGAGCCTGCTCGACCCGCCGACGCTGGAGGCGCTGGCGGCGGCGGTGGGGGTGCGGCCGTTCCCGCTGCTGCGCGCGTTCAAGGCCGTGACGGGCC
Organism: Nonomuraea sp. NPDC049655; assembly: GCF_044465465.1. Lineage (NCBI taxonomy): Bacteria > Bacillati > Actinomycetota > Actinomycetes > Streptosporangiales > Streptosporangiaceae > Nonomuraea > Nonomuraea sp. NPDC049655. Next base: position 294,122 of record NZ_JBITLS010000005.1, on the reverse strand, counting down.
TGCCGCCGCACGCCTACCTCACCTCGCTGCGCGTGCGGCAGGCCCGCCGGCTGCTCCTTGAGGGGGTACGCCCGGCGCAGGTCGCGGCGGACGTCGGCTTCACCGACCAGGCCCACCTGAACCGGCACTTCAAGCGCGTCGTGGGCGTTCCGCCCGCCGCCTACCAAAGAGCCGCAGGAACGTACAAGACCGGATATTTGCCCAGTTCATAAGCTGTTTCCCATGGAACAGACAACTCGCCGTTCCGCCGCGGTGCGTGACGGCCTCGGTGTGGGTCTGGCCGTGGGGTTGTCCGGTCTCGCGTTCGGCGCGGCGGCGATCACCGCCGGGCTCAGCGTGCCCCAGGCGTGCGTGCTGAGCCTGCTGGCCTTCACCGGCGCCTCGCAGTTCGCGCTGGCCGGGGCGATCGGCGCGGGCGGCGACCTGACAGCCGCGGCCGCGGGCGCGCTGCTGCTCGGCGGCCGCAACACCCTCTACGGCCTGCGCCTGGCCGACCTGCTGAACGTCCGCGGCCCGCGCCGGCTGCTGGCCGCCCACGGCGTGATCGACGAGACCACCGCCGTCACACTGGCCCAGCCGGACGAGCCGTCGGCGCGCACCGGCTTCCTCACCACCTTCGCCAGCCTGTACGTCGCCTGGAACCTCACCACCCTGGCCGGCGCGGTCGGCACGTCCTTCCTGGGCGACCCGCGGGTGCTCGGGCTCGACGCCGTGGGCCCGGCCACGTTCCTGGCCATCCTGTGGCCGCGGCTGGCCGCCAGCGGGCGGCTGCGGGTGCTGGCGGTGGCCGGGGCGGCGGTCGCGCTGGCGACCAGCCCGTTCTTCCCGCCGGGCGTGCCGGTGCTGCTGTCGGCGGTCGCGGTGCTGGTGGTGATGGTGCGATGACGGTCTGGTGGGCGATCGTCGCGGTCTGCCTCGGCTGCTACGCGCTCAAGCTGGCCGGGCTGGCCGCGCCGCGCCGGGTGCTGGACCATCCGGCGGTGCGCAGGTTCGCCGAACTGGTGCCCGTGGCGTTGCTGTCGGCCCTGATCGCGGTGCAGATGTTCACCGAGCAGGGCCGGCCCGCGTTCGACCCGGCGCGGACGGCGGGGCTGGTGGCGGCCGTGGTCGCCCTGGTGCTGCGGGCGCCGTTCCTGGTGATCCTGGCGGCGGCGGCCGTCGTCACCGCGCTTGCCCGGATGTTTCTTGGGTAGTCGCCGTGCATGTCCGATTCTGCGGGGATGGTCGGTGGCCGCTACCGGCTGCTCAGGACGATCGGCCAGGGCGGTATGGGAACCGTGTGGCAGGCGCACGACGAGGTGCTCGGCCGTGACGTGGCCGTCAAGGAGGTGCTGCCACCACCGGATCTGAGCGGCCCTGAGCGCGAGGTGTTCGCCGTGCGCACGTTCCGCGAGGCGCGGGCGGCCGGCCGGGTGGCGCATCCGGGGGTGGCGGCCGTCTACGACGTGCTGGAGGAGGGCGGGCATCCGTGGATCGTCATGCAGCTCGTGCACTCCCGCACCCTGGGCGAGACCATCCGCGCCGACGGCCCGCTGCCGCCGACGAAGGTCGCCGCCATCGGGCTGCAACTGCTGGAGGCGCTGCGCGCCGCGCACGCGGCGGGCGTGCTCCATCGTGACGTCAAGCCCGACAACGTGCTGCTGACCGAGGACGGCCGGGCGGTGCTCACCGACTTCGGCATCGCCACCACCGAGGACGAGGCCCCCGTCACCAGGACCGGCATCCTCATCGGCACCCCCGCCTTCATGGCCCCCGAACGGGCGGCCGGCGGCCAGGCCAGGCCCGCCTCCGACCTGTGGTCGCTGGGCGTGACGCTGTACATGGCGGTCGAGGGCCACTCCCCCTTCCACCGGGACAACGCCCTGGCCACGCTCGGCGCGGTCATGCACGCCGAGCCGGAACCGCTGGCCCGCGCGGGCGTGCTCGCCCCCGTGCTGCTCGGGCTGCTGCGCAAGAACCCCGCGCAGCGCATGTCGCTGGAGGAGGCCGAGCAGCGGCTGAGACTGGTCCTGACCGGGGGGCCGCTGGAGCAGACCGGCCCCGTGCCGGTGCCCCCGATGGCCGTACGCCGCCCGCGCGGGATGCCGATCCTGGCCATCGCGGCGGGCGCGCTGCTGGTGGGCCTGGTCACCGGCGGCGCGGCCTGGTGGACGAAGCAGTCGGACCAGCCGGTGCAGGGCCGCGCCCCGACGATTCCGGCGGTCGTCACCCCGCCCGGCAGCGACGCCCCGACGGACCCGCCGAAGACCACCGTCACCGACTCCGAGCCGCCCCCCGCGACCTCGCATCCCTCGCAGTCCGCGCGTCCCTCGCAGTCCGCCGCGCCCCGGCGCAGCGCTCCCTCGCCCACCAGCGGCGAACGCACCAGCACCCCCGCGAAGTCCCCGGCGAAGAAGCCGACGCCGACCAAGTCGGCGGCCCCGCGGGACGAGCAGGACAAGAAGAAGGACGACGCCCCCTCAAGGACCCCCGGCCAGATCGACCCGTCGCAGGACGGCGAGGAGTAGCGGCCGGCTCAGGTGTCGGCGGCGACGGCGTCGAGCGCCTTCTGCAGGTCCTCGGGGTAGTCGGTGCTGAAGGACATCCACTCGCCGGTGGCCGGGTGCTCGAAGCCGAGGGAGACCGCGTGCAGCCACTGCCGGGTGACGCCCAGCCGGGCCGCGAGCGTGGGGTCGGCGCCGTAGAGCATGTCGCCGACGCAGGGGTGGCGCAGGGCCGACATGTGCACGCGGATCTGGTGCGTACGCCCGGTCTCCAGCTTGATGTCCAGCAGCGAGGCCGCCCGGAACGCCTCGATCGTGTCGTAGTGAGTGACCGACGGCTTGCCGCCCGCGACCACGGCGAACTTGCCCTCGCCCGAGGGGTGGCGGTCGATGGGCGCGTCGACGGTGCCCCTGAACGGGTCGGGGTGGCCCTGCACCAGCGCGTGGTAGCGCTTGTCGACCGTGCGCTCCTTGAAGGCCCGCTTCAGCATCGAGTACGCGTGCTCGCTCTTGGCCACGACCATCGCGCCCGTGGTGTTGGCGTCGAGGCGGTGGACGATGCCCTGCCGCTCGGCCGCGCCGCTGGTGGCGATCGTGTGCCCGGCGCCGAGCAGGCCGCCGATCACTGTGGGGCCGGTCCAGCCGACGGTGGGATGGGCGGCCACCCCGATCGGCTTGTTGACCACGATGATGTCGTCGTCCTCGTAGACGATCGTCATGCCGGGCACCGGCTCGGCCACCGGCATCGGCGTGCTGACCGGGGGCGGCAGCGTCACCTCCAGCCAGGCGCCGGCGTGCACGCGGTCGGACTTGGCCGGCTGCCCGCCGTCGACCTGCACCTCGCCGGCGGCGATCAGCTCGGCCGCGCGGGTGCGCGAGAAGCCGAACAGCCGCGAGATCGCCGCGTCGACCCGCTCGCCCTCCAGCCCGTCGGGGACGGGCAGGCTCCGCCGCTCAGCCATCCTTGGGCTCCTTCCCGGTCTCCGCGGTGGTCCCCGCGGTGGTCTCCTCGGTGGTCTCGGTCTCCCTGGTGCCGTCGATCTGCACGTTGCGCCAGGCCAGCAGCACCGCCAGGATGCCGCCGCAGACGATCGCCGAGTCGGCGACGTTGAACACCGGGAAGTAGTCGATCACCGGGAAGTGCCCGGGCAGCACCTCGATGAAGTCCACGACGTGCCCCTGGAGCTGCGTGGACCGGCCGAACCCCGACGGGTAGCGCAGCAGCCTGTCGGTCAGGTTGCCGAGCGCCCCGCCGAGGAGCAGCCCGAGAGTGATCGCCCACGGCAGGCTGTGGAGCTTGCGCGCGGTGCGCACGATCGCCACCACCACGCCCGCCGCGATGAACGTGAACACGAACGTCATCCCCGTGCCGATGCTGAACGCCGCACCCGAGTTGAAGATCACCCGGAACTGCAGGACGTCCTGGAGGACGACGAGCGGCGCCTTGCCTTCGAGCGTTCGCAGCACGATCGTCTTGCTGATCAGGTCAGCCGCGTAGACGACGACCGCCAGCGAGGTGAGGATCGCGAGGAGACGTCCGCGTGGCCTGCCTAGCGGCGTTCCTCCTTCTGCTTGCAGGCCACGCACAGCGTCGCCCTCGGGAACGCCTGAAGACGTTCCTTGCCGATCGGCTTGTGGCACGATTCGCACACTCCATAGGTCCCTGCGTCGATCCTGGCGATCGCACGTTCGTTCTGCGCGACCAGATCGCGCGCATTCAGGGTAAGGGCGATCTCGCGTTCGCGCTCGTACGTCTTGGCGCCGGCGTCCGCCTGGTCGTCGCCCGCGCCCTGGGTGACGTCACCAGAGGCTATCTCCGACTCGTGGCGGAGGATGTCGGCCTCGAGCTCGTCGATCTCGGTCCGCAGCCTGCCGCGTACCTCGGCCAGCTCCTCTTCCGACCACATCGACGGTGTAGCGGTCTGCGTGACTGCCGCCATGGCTGCCTCCATGCTGATCAAGGCCGTGAATGGTGCGGGCAGCTTAGGATCCTCATAACGGAACGGCAAACGACCCGCCGGATGGTTTACCTCACCCGTACTATCCCGCCTCGCCCGTTCAACTCCTCCCCGGGGACGTCCATTCCCACAAATTTCCTCCTTGCGTACCAACGCCCCCGGCTGCGGGAGGAAACCTGGAAGTCTTCGGCTCCACTCTGCGTTATGGTTTGAGACTGCAAGGCGTTGATGGGGCCCCACCGCGAGCGATGCTGTGAGGGATATCACCCCGGAGCCGCCGGAAGAACGGCTCGGCAGAGCTCACTAGACCCGGCAGCAAGCGAATGAAGAGGGCCTCCCCGGAGGCCAAGAAGGGTGGTACCGCGGAGCCGCGAGGCTTCGTCCCTTCGCGCACGCCACAACCGGCCGACGACGCGTGGAGGTCCCGCCCGACATGTCTTCCCCATCATTCCGCTCTCTTCCCGCGCAGGTCGACCTGCCCGCGCTCGAGCGCGAGGTCCTCGACCGCTGGCGGGACGGGAAGATCTTCGAGCGGTCCGTCGAGCAGAACGCCGGCAACCCCGCCTGGGTGTTCTACGAGGGCCCGCCCACCGCCAACGGCCTGCCCGGCGTGCACCACGTCGAGGCCCGGGTGTTCAAGGACCTGTTCCCGCGCTACAAGTCGATGCGCGGCTTCAGCGTCCCGCGCAAGGCCGGCTGGGACTGCCACGGCCTGCCCGTCGAGGTCGGCATCGAGCGCGAGCTGGGCCTGACCGGCAAGAAGGACATCGAGGACTACGGCATCGCCGAGTTCAACGCCAAGTGCCGCGAGTCGGTGCTGCGGCACGTCGACGCGTTCGAGCAGATGACCGAGCGCATGGGTTACTGGATCGACCTGTCCCAGGCGTACCGGACGATGGACCCGTCCTACATCGAGTCGGTCTGGTGGTCGCTGAAGGTCGTCTTCGACAAGGGGCTGCTGTTCCGCGACTTCCGCATCACGCCGTACTGCCCGCGCTGCGGCACCGGCCTGTCCGACCACGAACTGGGCCAGCCGGGCGGCTACGAGAACGTCTCCAGCCCGTCGGTCTACGTGCGCATGCCCGTGACGTCCGGGCCGCTGGCCGAGCTGGGCGCGGCGCTGCTGATCTGGACCACCACCCCCTGGACGCTGGTGTCCAACACGGCCGTCGCCGTGCACCCCGACGTCACCTACGTCGCGGCCAGGACCGCCGACGGCGAGGTGCTGGTGGTGGCCGAGCCGCTGCTGTCGGTCCTCGGCGAGGACGTCACCGAGGTGGCCCGCTGCACCGGCCGCGAGCTGGAGCGCACCCGCTACAGCCGCCCCTTCGACCTGGTCGACATCCCCGGCGCCCACTACGTCGTGCTCGGCGACTACGTCACCGTCGAGGACGGCACCGGCCTGGTCCACCAGGCCCCCGCCTTCGGCGCCGACGACATGGCCGTCATCAAGCGGTACGACATGCCGATCGTCAACCCGATCGGCCCCGACGGCCGGTTCCTCGACGACGTGCCCATGGTCGGCGGCCGCTTCTTCAAGGACGCCGACGAGGAGCTCACCGAGGACCTGCGCCGGCGCGGCCTGCTGTACCGGGGCACCCACTTCGAGCACGCCTACCCCCACTGCTGGCGCTGCCACACCGCGCTGCTGTACTACGCGCTCCCGTCCTGGTACATCCGCACCACCGCGGTCAAGGACCAGATGTTGTCGGAGAACGCCAACACCAACTGGTTCCCCGAGACCATCAAGTGGGGCCGGTTCGGCGAGTGGCTGCGCAACAACGTCGACTGGTCGCTGTCGCGCTCGCGCTACTGGGGCACGCCGCTGCCGCTGTGGGTGTGCTCGGCCGACGAGAGCCACGTCACCTGCGTCGGCTCGCTGGCCGAGCTGAGCACGCTGGCCGGCCAGGACGTCTCCGCGCTCGACCCGCACCGCCCGTACGTCGACGACGTGACCTTCGACTGCCCCTCCTGCGGCGAGCTCGCCACCCGCGTGCCCGACGTCATCGACGCCTGGTACGACTCGGGCTCGATGCCGTTCGCGCAGTGGGGCGAGCACGGCAAGCCGGAGGGCGTCTACCCCGCGCAGTTCATCTGCGAGGCCACCGACCAGACCCGCGGCTGGTTCTACTCGCTGATGGCGGTCGGCACGCTGGTCTTCGGCCAGTCCTCCTACGAGAACGTGCTCTGCCTCGGCCTCATCCTGGCCGAGGACGGCCGCAAGATGAGCAAGCACCTGGGCAACATCCTGGAGCCGATCCCGCTGATGGACCAGCACGGCGCCGACGCGCTGCGCTGGTTCATGGCCTGCTCCGGATCGCCGTGGGCGGCCCGCCGGGTGGGGCACAACGCGCTGGAGGAGATCGTCCGCAAGGTCCTGCTGACCCTGTGGAACACCTCCTCCTTCTTCACCCTGTACGCCAACGCCGAGTCCTGGAGCCCGTCCGAGCCCGCTCCGCCGGCCGCCGAGCGTCCGCTGCTGGACCGCTGGGTGCTGGCCGAGCTGCACCGGACGGTCGCCGAGGTCACCGCGTCCCTCGACGAGTACGACACCCAGCGCGCCGGCCGCCGCCTGGCCGACTTCCTCGACGACCTGTCCAACTGGTACGTCCGCCGCTCGCGCCGCCGCTTCTGGCAGGGTTCGCGCGAGGCGTTCGCCACCCTGTACGAGTGCCTGGAGACGGTCACCCGGCTGATGGCGCCGATCACGCCGTTCGTCACCGACTACCTCTGGGACGTGCTGCGCGCGCCCGGCGCGCCCTCCTCGGTCCACCTGACCAGCTGGCCGCAGGTGCGCCAGGACCTGCTCGATCCGGCGCTGTCGGACCAGATGGCCCTGGTCCGCCGGCTGGTCGAGCTGGGCCGTTCGGCCCGCGCCTCCTCCGGCGTGAAGACGCGGCAGCCGCTGCGCCGGGCGCTGGTGGGCGCGCACGGCTGGCCGTCGCTGCCCGCCGAGCTGCGGGGGCTGGTGGCGGACGAGCTGAACGTCCAGGCCCTTGAGGACATGTCCGGATTCGACGCCGATCTCGTGTCGTACACGGTGAAGCCGAACTTCCGGGCGCTCGGGAAGCGGTTCGGGTCGCGTACCAAGCTGGTGGCCGCCGCGGTGACCGCCGCCGACGCCACCCGCGTGGCCCGTACGCTGCGTGGCGGCACCCCCGTCATGATCGAGGCGGACGAACTGGGCGAGATCATGCTCGGCCCCGACGAGGTGATCGTCACCGAGCAGCCGCGCGCGGGCTGGGCCGTGGAGACCGGCGCCATCGGCACCGGCACCGGCGAGACCGTCGCCCTCGACCTGGAGCTCTCCGACGAGCTGCGCCGCGCCGGCCTGCTGCGCGAGGTGATCCGGCTGGTCCAGGAGGCCCGCAAGTCCTCCGGCCTGTCGATCACCGACCGCATCGACCTGTGGTGGACGGCCTCCTCGCCCGACCTGGCCGCCGCGCTGCGCTCCGGCGGCGGCACGGTCGCCGACGAGGTCCTGGCCGCGTCCCTCACCGAGGGCGCCCAGGACGACCTCCCGGCCCACCACGACGAGGACCTGGGCCTGACGTTCCACCTCCGCCGCGCCTGACCCGGGCCGCGATCCGTCCACGCGGGGGCGCCACCGATCACCTCGGTGGCGCCCCCGCGCGCGTTCGCCTCCTCTCGCATTCCGAAGGGATCCAGTTCTGTGCCGACTCCGATCCGCCGCGCTTGCGCTCGGGTGTTCGTGGACGCGTCCACCGTCGACCTGACCGGCGAGGGTCTCGTGACGGAGTTCGCGTGGGACATGACCGCGACGGGCCTGGTCCAGGCCGATCCCGACGGCGACGGCGCGCGCGTCGTGTGCGGCCAGGAGGTCGGCGACATCGTCGTCACCGCCGAACTGTGGGACGCCGCCCCGCCGTTGACCACCGACGGCTGGCAGGACGTCGCCGAGGTGTCCGTCGCCTGGCGATCGGCGTTCATGGACTTCGCGACGACGGGCGACGGCGAGAACCCCGCCGCACAGCTGGAACTGCCCGGCCCCGGCGACTACCGGCTGCGCGTCCACGGACGCAACCGCGACGACGGCGACCCCCGGGACGACGACGCCCCCATCGAGGAGTACCTGATCCAGGTGTGGCCCGCCCCGCGGGCCGGGCCCGTCACGGCCAAGTCCACCAGCAGGACGGCGGCCGCGTGGAGAGCCCGGTGAGCTCTGCCTGGTCGCGGGGGCGTTCGGGGTTTCCCGGCGTACCTCGTCCGGAGAAGTGCGGACATGACGCGAATCGACACGCCGTGGGGCCCTTGGGAGGCCGCGCCCCTGGAGGAGCTCGTCGCGCCGCTGCGCCGTGACCGGCTCGCCGTCCGGCGGCTCCTGACCGGCTGGGACGTGCACGCCGCGATCAGACCCGGCGCACCCTGGCGCTTCCAGCTCATGCTCGACGAGTCTGCCGAGGACGAGTGGATCTACCGCCGCGACCCGCGGATCCGCCGTCCCCTGACAGCCCTGACAATCATGCGGGCCGACTTCCGGCACCTCGTCCCGGAGGTGCGGCTCCTCCACAAGTCCACGGCTCCCCGCCCCACCCCCGGTTCCTTCGCCTGCGCCACAGCCCCACCCCTGACGCCCGCCTTGGCGGACGCCGGACAAGCGCGGAAGGCCCGCTGATGTGAACGGCCTTTGAGCCCGCCCCATGGAGATGGGCGTCCTTGAGCCCCGAAGGCCCGCCGGTCAAGGCGCGGCGGGTCTGGGGCGGGTGGGGGTTACTTGGCCGTCTCGCGGTCGTGCTGGCACACCGGGCAGCTGGTCAGACCGGCGTCCTCGGCCTCGGGGATCGTCATGGTCTCCACGCCCGTCTCCCCCGCGCCCCTGATCAGCGGGCAGGTGGCGCTGTGGTAGCGACGGGTGCCGGTGATGACCTTGACCGTCCTTGGACGCCCGGCCGGACCGGACGTGCCGCCGGCCTCGCCCTTCGAGCCCTCACCCGTCTTGCCGGGCTTGGCGCCGGGCGTCTCGCCCTTCGCCGCGCTCTGCTTCGCCGGGCTCTCCTTGCCGGTCGTGCCGGGCTCGGTGTCCTTGCTCCCGGTCTTCGGCGCCGGGGCGGCCGCTCCCGCCGGACGGGCGGAAGGGGCCGGCGCAGCCCCAGAAGGCCGCTCGGACGCCCCGGAAGCCCCACCAGAGGGTTCCGGCTGGACCGGCAGCCCGGAGGCGGTCACACGAGGCTGCGGCGCCGTGTCCGGGTCGGACGCGTCGTCACCGTCATCGGCGGGCTGTTCGGCAGGCCGTGCGGGCCGGGCGGCGGGCCCGTCGGCGGGCCGTGCGGGCCGGTCAGTGGGCCCGTCGGCGGGCCGGGCGGCGGGCGACGGCCGGGCGGCCGAGGACGGCTTGCCCGGCGCGCTCTCGACCGGCTTGCCCAGCGCGCTCTCGACCGACTTGCCGGAACCAGCCGCGTCATCGCCCGTCTGGCCCGAAGCCGCCGCACCCGCACCCGCACCGGCCTTGGCCGCAGCCGCGCCCTTGGACGACCTGGCCGGAGCCTCACCCTCAGCCGACGGGCTCTCGGACGAGCCCTCGGGCGAACCCTCGGCCGAACTCTTGGCCGAACTCTTGGACGCCCCCGAAGCCGGCGCCCCCTTGGAGGCGGCGGCAGGGCGCGAAGGGGCGGCCGACGGGCCCTTGGCGTCGTCCGGCGAAGAGGGACGCGCGGGCCGCTCACGCTCAGACGGCGGCCGGAAGTAGGAAGTCTGGATCTCCCCCTGCTCGTCGTCCGGACCGACCTCGGAGTCAGGCGCGGCGGCGGGCGAGGAGGGGGACGTGGCCGGGTCGCTCGCCTGCGCGGCGGCGGCCGGACGGCCGAACCACCCGGTGGCGCCCTCCTCGCGGGGGGCGGCGGGCTCCGGGGTGGGGGTGGAAGCCTTCGTGTCGGGCTTCGGCGGTACGACCGGCGGGCGCAGGTCCCGGGTCTCCGCGGAGGTCTCGGCCCGGCTCTCCGCCACGGCGGAGGGGGTGGCACCGGGGCCGGGGGCGACGACGGGCTCGGGGTCGGCGGCAGGCGGCAACTGCCGTCCGCCGAGCGCGGCGTCCGGAAGGCACGTCGTGCAGGGCGTGAAGCCCTCCTCGCGTGCCTCCTCGTAGGTGAGCTCCTCGTGATCCCGTCCGGCCAGCTGGCGGCAGCCCGGCACGTGGTATCTCTTGCGGCCCGGGATCACCAGCACGATCGCGTCCGGCGAGATGCCGCTCGCCGCGGGGCGGCGAGGCGCGGAGGCCGGAACGGCGGTCCGCTGAAGCGTCTGCGGGTGCGGATGCGGGTGGGGCTGTGGCCGCGGGTGCGGCTGGGGCCCGGCAGGACCGGTCTGGTTGTACGGCAGGCCTGGCGGCGGGAGCGGGGCCGGAGGGGTGGCCGGCGCAGCGGCCCGCCCACCACCGGGAAACAGCTCGTGACGCCGCAGCAACGCCCCGATCACCAGGAACAGCGCGGACAGCACGCTGACCACGATGGACCACATGATCAGGAACGGCTTAGCCAGTACGAAGCCCGCGATCAGCAACACGACCGCCGCGAGCACCAAACCAGCACTGATAAGGATCACAGGGGGCTCTTTCGAGTGACAGGTCCTAGTGACCCGTTACTTTACCGGCGGTCGTTGTGCGGACCGTCGCCGCCGGGGAAGGCGCCCTGCGGAGCCTCGCCGCCGAACGGGTTGGGGCCACCGGGAAGAGGCTGCTGGCCACCCTGGGGAACCGCGTGCGACATGGCGGGGGCCTGACCCTGCGGACCGGACATGACCGGGAACCCGCCGCTGCCCTCCGCGGAGACGTTGAGCTCGGCGAGCTGGTTCTCCAGGTAGAGCTTGAGGCGGCTGCGGTACTCGCGCTCGAAGCTGCGCAGCTCCTCGACCTTGCGCTCGAGCTCGTCGCGGGTCTGCACCAGCGAGCCCATCGCCTGGCGGTGGCGCTCCTGAGCGTCGCGCTCAAGCGTCTCGGCGCGGGCGCGGGCGTCGCCGATGACCTGCTCGGCCTGGCGGCGGGCCTTGGTGAGGATCTCGTCGGCCTCGCGGCGGGCGCGGGTCACCGTCTCGTCCGCCTCCCGGCGGGCGTCGGCGATCGCCTGGTCGGCGGTCTGCTGGGCGAGGGCCAGCACGCGGGCCGCGGTGTCCATGTTGTCCTCGGCGGGAGGCATGCTCATGGCCACGGGCTGCGGCTCGGGGGCTCGCATCGGCTGCGGCTCGGGGGCCCGCATGGGCTCCGGCTGCGGCGGCGCCATCATCTCCGGCTTCGGCTGCTCCTGGACGGGCGCGGAGGCCATGGGCATGCCCATGCCGCCCGGCACCTTCCCACGCAGGCACTCGGCCAGTTTGGCGCGTAGCTCCTCGTTCTCTTGGATCAGGCGGTCGAGCTCAGCCTCCACCTCGTCGAGGAAGGCATCGACCTCCTCCTCGTCGTAGCCCGGCCGCAGCCGGGTGGTACTGAACTGCTTGTTCCGCACATCAGCGGGCGTCAGCGGCATTTTTTGGTCTCCTTGGCGCGCTTGGAGTCTGTCCGGAGGGACGGTGAACCCGAATCACTTCAGCGCGGACACGAGTTGGATCACGACCGGCCACCCCACCAGCCCGCCTCACCGGCCGCCCAGTGACCCAGCGATCTGGATCAAGATCAGAACGACGATGAACAGGACAGTGAAGCTTAGGTCAAAGGCCACCGTACCCAACCGGAGCGGGGGAATGAAACGGCGGAGGAACTTGAGAGGTGGGTCTGTCGCGGTGTACGTGGCCTCCGCCAGCACCAGCACGACCCCGGAAGGCCGCCACTGCCGGGCGAACGCCTGCACCGTCTCAAAGATCATCCTGCCGATGAGCAATACCAAATACAGAGACAGGACTACGACCAAGATCCCACTCACGATCTCCACGGCCCGGCCGCGCCTCCACTTCTGGTGTGCCCTCCCGGCCGCGCGTGGACCCGGTTGGGTGCGATGGACATACAGAGACTCTAACTCTGGTTGAAGAACCCGCGTTCCGCGATTCGGGCCTTGTCCTCGGCGGTCACCTCGACATTGGCAGGGGACAACAGGAACACCTTGTTGGTAACACGTTCAATGCTTCCATGTAGGCCGAAGACCAGACCTGCCGCGAAATCCACGAGCCGCTTCGCGTCGCTGTCAACCATTTCGGTCAGATTCATGATGACCGGGGTGCCGTCGCGGAAGTGCTCTCCGATGGTTCGGGCCTCGTTGTAGGTCCGGGGATGGAGGGTCGTGATGCGCGCCAGGTCGGTCGTGCGGCGCTCCAGGATCGTCGTGGCGGGCCTGGGCGCGGGGACCGCGGAGTCGGCCTCCTCGTCGCGGTCCTGGACGGCCACGGGCCGTTCCTCGCCGGTCCGCTGGACATCGTCGTCGTAGGCGTACTCGTCGGTGTAGGTCTCGTACCTCTCGTAGCGGTCGTCCTCCACGAGACCGAGGTAGACCGCCATCTTGCGCATCGCGCCGGCCATCGCTACGTCGTCCTCCTGCTCATGGTCGCACTGGCTCGGACCCGTCGCCGGGGCCGAGGCGGCAGCCGTACCCCCTTGGAGCTCACCGCGGATCGACCTCTACTTGATCATGGGCCTGAAGACCCACTTGAGGGGACATTACCTGACGAAGGGCCTGCGACGACCGAGCAACGCCGTACCGATCCGCACGTGTGTCGCACCGTACGCGACCGCCTCGTCGAGGTCCTGGCTCATGCCCGCGGAGACCATCGTGGCCCGCGAATGCTGCTCCTGGACGCGGGTCGCGACCTCGCGCAGCACGGCGAAGGCGCGGGCGGGCTCCACCCCCAGCGGGGCGACCGCCATGACGCCGCCCAGCCACACTCCGTCGGCCAGCGCCACCTCGTCGGCCAGCGCGAGCACGTCGGCGGGCCGGGCGCCGCCCCTGGAGGGGTCGTCGTCGAGCGCCACCTGGATCAGGCAGCCGACCTTGCGGCCCTGCCGCACGGCCTCCTTGCTGATCGCCTCCAGCAGCCGGAGGCGGTCGAGCGAGTGGATCACGTCGGCGTACCCGACGACGGACCGCACCTTGTTGGTCTGCAGCTGGCCGACGAAGTGCCAGGTCAGCGGCAGGCCGGCCAGCTCGTGCGCCTTGGGCGCGGCCTCCTGGTCGCGGTTCTCGCCGACGTCGCGCACACCCAGCTCGCACAGGATGCGCACGTCGTCGGCCGGTCTGGTCTTGGTGACCGCGATCAGGGTGACCTCGCCGCGGTCGCGGCCCACCGCGTGGCAGGCCGCGCCGATGCGGTCCTCGATCTCGGTGAGACCGGCCGCGATCTCGTCCCTCCGCACGTCTGTCTCCCTCTCCCTGCCTCCATCGCCCCGCAGTTCGGCCTGTACGCCGTACGCCACGATGGCCCCCTTTCCGTGCCGCGGGTCGGATCCCGGCACACACGACGGCGCCGCTCCCGTACGCCTGCGGGGAGCGGCGGTGGGTGGTGAGCTACTTGAGGAAGTCGGGGACGTCGAGCTCCTCCTCCTGCTCCTCGAAGATCACCCGAGGACGTTTGGGAGGCTCCGACATGCGGGAGGTGATGGGCGTGGGCGGGTTGGCCGGTTCTGGCGTGGGCCTCGGGATGGAGACCGGGGCCTGCGGCTCGTCGTCGCCGAGGGCGGCGACGGGCTCGGCGGGCTGGACCGACTCCACCGGCCGTACCGGCTCGGGACGCGGCTCCGGCCGGGGCTCAGGGCGCGGCTCCGGCCTGAACTCGCGCGACTCCGGGCGAGGCTCGGGGCGCGACTCGGGCCTGAACTCCTGCCTGGGCTCGGGCCTGAACTCCTGGCGCGGCTCCGGCCTGAACTCCTGGCGGGGCTCCGACCGGAGCTCGGCACGCGGCTCAGGACGCGGCTCGGGCCTCGGCTCAGGGCGCGGCGCGGGCGGCTCGGACTTCACGCTGGGCGAAGCCGGCACACCGGGCCGCAGGGCCGAGGACGACACCGGCGCAGCGGGCTGCGCGGCGGGCCGGGCGGCGGGCCTGGGCAGCGGCTTCTCGACCGGCGGCGGCACGTCGTCGAAGCCCGCCGCGATCACGGTGACCCGCACCTCGTCGCCGAGGGCGTCGTCGATGACCGTGCCGAAGATGATGTTGGCGTCGGGCGCGGCGGCCATCGAGACGAGCTGGGCCGCCTCGTTGATCTCGAACAGGCCGAGGTCGGAGCCGCCCGCGATCGACAGCAGCACGCCGTGGGCGCCGTCGATGCTCGCCTCCAGCAGCGGGCTGGAGACCGCCATCTCGGCGGCGGCGACCGACCGGTCGTCGCCGCGCGCGTGGCCGATGCCCATGAGCGCCGAGCCCGCGCCCGACATGACCGACTTGACGTCGGCGAAGTCGAGGTTGATCAGGCCGGGCGTGGTGATCAGGTCGGTGATGCCCTGGACACCGGACAGCAGCACCTGGTCGGCCGCCTTGAACGCGTCGAGCACGCTCACCTGGCGGTCGGAGATCGACAGCAGCCGGTCGTTGGGGATCACGATGAGGGTGTCGACCTCGTCGCGCAGTGTCTCTATGCCGGCCTCGGCCTGCGAGGCGCGACGCCGCCCCTCGAAGCTGAAGGGCCGGGTCACCACGCCGATCGTCAGCGCGCCGAGCGACCGGGCGATGTTGGCCACGACCGGCGCGCCGCCGGTGCCCGTGCCACCGCCCTCGCCGGCCGTGACGAAGACCATGTCGGCCCCCTTGAGGACCTCCTCGATCTCCTCACGGTGGTCTTCGGCCGCCTTGCGCCCCACGTCGGGGTTGGCTCCGGCGCCCAGTCCGCGCGTGAGCTCGCGGCCCACGTCGAGTTTCACATCGGCGTCACTCATCAGCAGCGCCTGGGCGTCGGTGTTTATGGCGATGAACTCGACGCCCTTGAGTCCCTCCTCGATCATCCGGTTGACGGCGTTCACTCCGCCGCCGCCAATGCCGACGACCTTGATGACCGCGAGGTAGTTCTGCGGTGCTGCCACGACGAGGGGCCTTTCCGCTCGTTGACTTGCCATTTCGGTGCGGATCGTCTCCGCTTTTTCTCAGTTTTCGTAACTCTCAACCTCAGGTTGAGATTTAGATTTATGTCAACCTGAGGATTGATACGGACAGTAGGAGGCCCCTACCAGGCGGGTCAACTAACCGCGCCGCAAGCACGTCCGGCGTGTCGCGGGCTGTCCGATTCGCTCCGGAGTCGCGCCTGGTCGGGGCCTTCCTCTGCCGAAGCTCCGATCTACAGGCTCTCACGCCGCGACCCCCACCTCGCACAGGCACGCGATGCCCTTGCCACGGAGTTGCCAGACCCTGACACTCGTGATCACTTCAAGGTGACGACGTCGGGAGAGCTGACGTCGTACAGGGTGGCCTTGCGGCTCAGGAGCGAGACCAGGATGCGGCCTTTCTCCTGCGGCCTGTCGGCCCCGCCCCACAGGACGGTACGGCCGTCGGACAGCTCCAGCGTCACGCCCTCGGCCGAGGCGGCGCGCACCTGCCGGACCTTGCCCGCCACCACCGGCGGCAACGCCTGGACGACCTGGAGCGCCGCCATGGTGGCCGGGTCGCCCGCGGCCGGCCGGTCGACCTTGAGCAACGGCAGCATGAACGGCGACGTGTCCTTGACCTCGATCACCACGCCCTGCTTGTCGACCACCGCGAACCGGCCGCCCGCGGGGATCACCGCGACCGGCTCGCGCTCGACCACCTCGATCCTGAGCGTGCCCGGCCACACCCGGTCGACCTTCGCCGTCGCGAGCTGCCGGATGCCGAGCACGCGCGCCTGGACGTCGGCCAGGTCGACCGTGGCCAGCGGATGCAGGTCGGGGACGGCGGCCTGCTGCTCGATGTGCTCGCTGGTCACTGTGAGATTTCCCACGATCTCGATCGACCGCACGCCCAGCACCGGCGAGAAGAACACCAGCCAGGCGGCCGAGCCGACCACCCCCGCCGTCAACAGCACCAGGAACGCGTTACGCGCCTTCATCGCCCTCCTCGCACGCCGGCTTCGAACGTACGCCGCCGGGCCGTCCGGCGCCCGCCCGCCACGCCCGTACGGCTCAGGACAGGCGCGCCACGAGCTGCGGCCCGAGCTCCGTCACGTCGCCCGCCCCCATCGTGAGCACGATGTCACCCGGCCGCGCCCGCCCGGCCACCAGGTCCGGCACCGCCGCCCGGTCGGGGGCGTAGGCCACCCGCTCGGCGGGCAGCGGCACGCGCCCGGCCACCATCGCGCCGGACACGCCCGGCTCGGGATCCTCCCGCGCGCCGTAGACGTCGAGGACGATGACCTCGTCGGCCAGCCCGAGGGCGGCGCCGAACTCGTCGGCGAAGAACCGGGTGCGCGAGTACAGGTGGGGCTGGAAGATCGCGATGACCCGGCCGGTGCCCGAGTAGGAGGCCACGACGTCGCGCGCGGCCCGCAGGTCGGCGGCCAGCTCGGTCGGGTGGTGGGCGTAGCTGTCGAACACCGCGACGCCGCCCGCCTCGCCCTTGGCCTCGAAGCGCCGCTTGGCCCCCGTGAAGGCCGCCAGGCCGTCTCTGATGTCCTCGAACGCCAGCCCCAGCTCGTCGGCCACGGCGATGGCGGCGGTGGCGTTGAGCGCGTTGTGCGCCCCGGGGACGGCCAGCCGCACGTCTCCCCTGCCCTCGATGGAGAACACCGTGCCGAACCCGTCGGGACGCACGCCGGTCACCCGGTAGTCCTCGCCCCGTTCGCCGTAGGTCCTGACCCGCAGCCCGCGCTCGCGCGCCCGCCCGACCAGCTCGGCGGCGCCCGGGTCGTCGGCGCAGACGATGAGCAGCGAGCCCACCCGGTCGGCGAAGCGGGCGAAGCTGTCGTGCACCGCGCGCGGGTCGCCGTAGTTGTCGAGGTGGTCGGCCTCGACGTTGGTCACCACGGCGATGTCGGGGGCCAGCATGAGGAAGGAGCCGTCGCTCTCGTCGGCCTCGGCCACGAACACCCGGCCCGCGCCCTCGTCGGCGCCCAGCCCGGTGGTGACGAGCTGGCCGCCCACGCAGTAGGACGGCTCGGCGCCGCACTTCTGCAGCGCCACGGTGAGCATGGAGGTGGTGGTGGTCTTGCCGTGGGTGCCGGCGATGGCCACGCCGGTGCGGCCGGCCATCACCGAGGCCAGCGCGGCGGCCCGCGGGATGATCCGCAGGCCCTGCTTGAGCGCCTCGCCCAGCTCGGGGTTGGAGTCGCGGATGGCGGTGGAGACGACCACGGTGTCGACGTCCCTGATGTGCGAGGCGGCGTGCCCGATGTGCACGGTCGCGCCCAGTTCGCGCAGCTCGGTCACCAGCTCGGAGCTGCGCGCGTCGCTTCCGGTGACGCGGACGCCGCGCTTGAGCAGGATGCGGGCGATGCCCGACATGCCCGCGCCGCCGATGCCGATGAAGTGCACGCGGCCGAGGTCTTCGACGGCTACGGGATCGACCAGCTTGACGAGACTCATCGGGCTATCTCCAACACTTTCCTGGCAAGCATGATATCGGCGTCCTTGCGCCCCAGCCGGGAGGCGGCCTCCGACATGACGGCGACCCGTTCGGGGTCGTGGAGCATGGGCAGCACGTTCTGGATGATCCAATCGGGTGACAGGTCGGAGTCGTCGACCATCAGGCCGCCGCCGCCGCGCACGACGCGCTCGGCGTTGACGGTCTGCTCGCCGTTGCCGTGCGGCAGCGGCACGTACGCGGCCGGCAGCCCCACGGCCGTCAGCTCGGCGCAGGTCAGGGCCCCGCTGCGGCACAGCGCGACGTCGGCGGCGGCGTAGGCGAGGTCCATGCGGTCGACGTAGGGCAGCAGCACGTACTGGGGGTCGCCGGGCGGCGGCTCGTGCTCGACGGTGTTGTTCAGCCCGAGCACGTGGAGCACCTGGATGCCGGCCCGGCGCAGCACCGGCGCGGCGGCCAGCGCGGCCTGGTTGAGCGACCTGGCGCCCTGCGAGCCGCCGAACACCAGCAGCGTGGGCCGGTCGTTCTCCAGCCCGAACCAGGAGCGCGCCTTGTCGCCGGTGGACAGCCGGTCGAGCGTGACGATCTCGCGGCGCAGCGGGGTGCCGATGAACTCGGCCTTGGGCAGCGCGGCGTCGGGGAAGCCGGTGAAGACGTGGTCGGTCAGCCGGGCGCCCAGCCGGTTGGCCAGGCCGGGACGGGGATTGGCCTCGTGGACGACGATCGGCAGCCCCTTGCGCTTGGCCGCCAGGTAGGCGGGCGTGGCGACGTAGCCGCCGAACCCGACCAGGATGTCGGCGCCGACCCGGTCGAGGACGCCCGACACGGCGTTGATCGCCCCGGCCAGCCGGCCCGGCACGGTCAGCAGGCTCGGGGTGATCGCCCTGGGCAGCGGCACGGCCGGCACCAGTTCGAGATCGTAGCCCCTGGCGGGCACGAGCCGCGTCTCCAGGCCGCGCTCGGTGCCCACGCAGGTGATGCCGACGCTCCGGTCAAGATGGCGCAGCGCGTCCGCAAGGGCGAGCGCGGGCTCGATGTGCCCGGCCGTCCCCCCACCGGCGAGGACCACCCTCATCTCGGTCACTCCCTAACGTCTCACTCGGCCTCTGGACGTACCCCCCAGGCCAAGCCAGCTTAGGCCCCGTGCGGCGGGTCCGGGGCCACGCGCGGCCAAGGCTTCGCGCGCGCCGGGCTCGCGTTTGGCGAACGACAGCAGGATGCCCAGCGCGGCGAGCGTGGGGAGCAGGGACGACCCGCCGTAGGAGACCAGCGGCAGCGGGATGCCGGTGATGGGCAGGACGCCGAGCACCGCGCCCATGTTGACGGCCGCCTGCCCGACGATCCAGGCCACCATGGCGGCCGCCGCCAGGCGGACGAAGCCGTCGTTGACCCGGACCGCGACCCGCAGCCCGGCGTAGCCGAGCAGGCCGAACAGCGCCACCACCATCAGCGTGCCCATCAGCCCGAGCTCCTCGCCGAGGATGGCGAAGATGAAGTCGCTCTCGCCGTGGGGCAGCCAGCTCCACTTCTGGCGGCTGCTGCCCAGGCCGAGCCCGAACCAGCCGCCCGAGCCCATCGCGATCTGCCCCTGCACGGCCTGGTAGCCGGCGCCCTGGGCGTCGGCCCACGGGTCGAGGAAGGCCCCGATGCGCTTCATCCGGTACGGCTCCACCTTGATCATGATGACCGCGGCCAGCACCGCCAGCGCCAGGATGCCGCCGAACAGCTTGATCGGCGCCCCCACCACCCACAGCAGCGCCAGGAAGATCATGAAGAGCACGAGGGTGGTGCCGAGGTCGCGGCCGAGCAGGACCATGACGACCAGGATCGCGGTGCCGGGCATGAGCGGGATCAGCATCTGCCGCCACTCGATCCGGCCCTGCCTGGCCCGTCTGGCCAGCAGGTCGGCCCCCCACAGCACGAGCGCCAGCTTGGCCGGCTCGGACGGCTGGAGGGTGAACGGGCCGAGGTAGATCCACCGCTGCGCGCCCAGCTCGGACTCGCCGATGAACAGCACCATGACCAGCGCCAGCACCGCCAGCGCCATGAGCGGGTAGCCCGCCCAGCGGAAGAACTTCGGCGGCAGGCGCGAGCAGGCGTACATCACGGGCACGCCGACGCCGGCCGACAACGACTGCTTGATGAACCACGAGAACGGGTTGCCGGTCTTCTGCTGGGCCTCGATCGCGGAGGCCGACAACACCATCATGAGCCCGAGCGCGAGCAGCAGCGCGCTGCACATGATGATCAGGTAGTAGGTCGTCAGCGGCTTGTCGAGCAGTTCCTTCAGCACGGCGCGCTGCTCGCGGACCCAGCTCGCCGGGCCCTCCTGGGCCTTGGACCGGGCGGGCTCGCCGGCGGCCGGACGGGCGCCGGCGGTGCCGGTGCTACTGCTCACGCCGCCGCCTCAGCTCGTGGACGGCACGGGCGAAGGCCTCCCCTCGTGCCGGATAGCCGGGGAACATGTCGAGCGAGGCGCCCGCTGGGGAGAGCAGCACGGTGTCCCCGGGGGAGGCCAGCCGCGCGGCTTCGGTGACGACGGTGTCCATCACACCAGTGTCTTGGCCCGGGATGTCCACGACGGGGACATTCGGCGCGTGTCGCGCGAGTGCTTCGGCGATCGCCGCGCGGTCGGCGCCCAGCAGCACCGCGCCGCGCAGCCGGGGCGCGGCCCGCCGGACCAGGTCGTCGACGTCGGCGCCCTTGAGCTGACCGCCCGCCACCCACACGATCGACGGGTAGGCGCTCAGCGCGGCCGCGGCGGCGTGCGGGTTGGTGGCCTTGGAGTCGTCGACGTAGTCGACGTCGCCGACCCGGTCGACGTGGGACAGGCGGTGGGGGTCGGGCTTGAAGGCGCGCAGGCCCAGCCGTACGGCCTCGGACGGCACGCCGAGCGAGCGGGCCAGGGCGGCGGCGGCCAGGGCGTTGGCCACGTTGTGGGGGGCCAGGGGCCGGATGTCGGCGAACGTGGCCAGCTCTTCCGCCGCCTCGACCGGGTCCGCCACGAACGCCCGGTCGACCAGCAGGTCTTCGACCACGCCGATCTGGCCGCTGCGCGGCGCCCGCAGCGTGAAGCCGACGGCGCCCTGGTAGGGCTCGGCCAGGCGGGCGCACTCGGGGTCGTCGGCGTTGTAGATCACGGTGCCGGCGCGTTCGTAGATGCGGCCCTTGGCGGCGGCGTACTCGGCCATGGAGCCGTGCCAGTCGAGGTGGTCGGGGGCGATGTTCAGGATCGCCGCGGCGTGCGGGGCCAGGGTGCTGGACCAGTGGAGCTGGAAGCTGGACAGCTCGACGGCCAGGGCGTCGTACGGCTCGGCGACGGCGTGGACGACCGGGACGCCCACGTTCCCCACGGCCAGGGCGTCGAGCCCGGCGGCCTGGAGGATCGAGGTGAGCATGCGCACGGCCGTGGTCTTGCCGTTGGTGCCGGTCAGCGCGAGCCAGGGGGCGGCGTGCGGCGGGCGCAGCCGCCAGGCCAGCTCCACCTCGCCGACGACCTCGACGCCGGCCGCCAACGCGGCGGCGACCAGCGGGTGGTGCGGGGCCCAGCCGGTGGTGACGAGCCTGGTCGTGCCCTCGGGCAGCACCATCTCGCCGAACCTGGTCTCGACTCCGGCGCGGGCCAGCTCGGCCGCGGCGGCCAGCTGCCGCTCACCCTCCACGGCCTCCACGACCACGACCCGCTCGCCGCGTCCGGCCAGCGCCCCGGCCACCGCGGTGCCGGAGACGCCGAGCCCGGCCACGCACGTCAACGTCATGGCTTGGGCATCCACTCGACGTAGAACAGCCCGAGCCCGAGCGCCGCGCAGAGCCCGGCGATCAGCCAGAACCGCACCACGATCGTGGTCTCGGCCCAGCCCTTCAGCTCGAAGTGGTGCTGCAGCGGCGCCATCCTGAACACCCGTTTCCCGGTCATCTTGAAGAACCCGACCTGGATGATGACGGACGCCGTGATGATCACGCACAGCCCGGCCAGGATGATCAGCAGGAGCTGCGTGCGGGTGGCGATGGCCAGGCCGGCCAGCACGCCGCCCAGGGCCAGCGAGCCGGTGTCGCCCATGAAGATCTTCGCCGGCGGGGCGTTCCACCACAGGAACCCGACCAGCGCCCCCAGCACGGCCGCGGCCACCACCGACAGGTCGAGCGGGTCGCGCACCCAGTAGCAGTTGGGCCCGAGCTGGTCGATGCAGTTGTTGCGGAGCTGCCAGTTGCCGATCAGCACGTACGCGCCGAGCACGACGCCGGTCGCGCCGCTGGCCAGGCCGTCGAGGCCGTCGGTGAGGTTCACGGCGTTGGAGAAGCCGACGATCATGAACAGCACCCAGATGGTGAAGCCGACGATGCCGATCGAGGGGCCGATGTCGCGCAGGAACGACAGCCGGGTCTCGGCGGGGGTGATGCCGTAGACGTTGGGCTGGCGGGTGATCAGCACGGCGAACACGGCGCCGACGACGAGCTGGCCGAGGGCCTTGGCGCCGCTGCGCAGGCCCAGGCTGCGCTGCTTGTAGATCTTGATGAAGTCGTCGAGGAAGCCGACCGCGCCGAGGCCGGTCATCAGGAACAGCACGAGCATGCCCGACACCGTCGGCGGCGACAGCGTGGCCAGGTGGGAGCCGCCGTAGGCCAGCAGCGCGGCCAGCACGAACACGATGCCGCCCATGGTGGGGGTGCCGCGCTTGCCCAGGTGGGCCTGCACTCCCTCCTCGCGGATCTCCTGGCCGTAGCCGCGCCGCGAGAACAGCCTGATCGCCAAGGGGGTCCCCAGCATCGACAGGACGAGGCCCACCGCGCCGGCGATGACGATGTTGATCACTGAGCGGCACCTCCGAGAAGGAGCTCCGCCGTGCGTTCCAGGCCCATCGCGCGGGGGCCCTTGACGAGCACCGCGTCGCCGGGGCGCAGCAGGCCGGCCAGTGCGGCCGCCGCTGCCTCGGCATCTGGGACATGTACGATCCGGGTCATCTGGGGAGCATATGGCCCTCCGCCACCTGGCGGTCCCGCGGCGGCCGAGGCCGCCTCGTTCGCGCCCTCCAGCACCGGGCCGGCGTCGGGACCGACGACGACCAGGCCCGTCAGGCCCGAACCGCCCGCCAGCCGCCCCAGTTCGGCGTTGAGCGCCGCGCTCTCCTCGCCCAGCTCGCGCAGCGCCGCGATGACCGCGAACCGCCGCCGCTCCTGCCCCATCACGCCGAACATGTCGAACGCGGCCCGCATCGAGTCGGGGTTGGCGTTGTAGGCGTCGTTGACCACCGTGACGCCGTCGGGCCGGTCGGTGACCTCCATGCGCCAGCGGCTGCGCGGCGTGGCCTCCGACAGCTCCTCGGCGATCGTGGCGACCGGCAGGCCGAGCTCGTAGGCCGCGGCGGCGGCGGCCAGGGCGTTCTCCACGGCGTGGGCGCCGTAGAGCTGGAGCGTGACCGGCGCGGCCCCGGACGGCGTGCGCAACGTGAACGAGGCCCGCCCGCGCCCGTCGACCGTCTCCTGCTCGGCCCTGATGGCCGCGCCCTCGCCGCGCCCGAAGTACGTGACGCGCGCGTCGGTGCGCGAGGCCATCTGCGACACCAGCGGGTCGTCGGCGTTGAGCACCGCCACCCCGGTGCGCGGCAGCGCCTCCACCAGCTCGCCCTTGGCCTTGGCGATGGCCTCCTTGCCGCCGAACACGCCGAGGTGCGCGGTGCCGACGTTGAGCACGACGCCGATCGCCGGCGGGGCGATGCGGGTGAGGTCCTTGATGTGGCCGATGTTGCGGGCGGCCAGTTCGAGCACCATGAACCGGGTGTCGACGTCGGCGCGCAGCACGGTCAGCGGGTGGCCCAGCTCGTTGTTGAAGCTGCCGACGGGCGCGATGGTCGGGCCCATCCGGCCGGCCAGCCTGGCCAGCAGGTCTTTGGTGCTGGTCTTGCCCGCCGAGCCGGTCACGCCGATCACGGTGGCCTGCGGCAGCGCGGCGGCCTGCGCGGCGGCCAGCTCCGCCAGCGCGACCGCGGCGTCGGGGACGATCACCGCCGGCGCGTCGACCGGCCTGGAGGCCAGGACGGCGACCGCTCCGGCCCGGATCGCCTGCGCGGCGTAGTCGTGGCCGTCGACCCGCTCGCCGGCGAGGGCGACGAACAGCGATCCCGGCTCCACCGCGCGTGAGTCGATCACTACGGGCCCGCGCACGACGGCGCGGGGGTCTGCCATGCCCGACAGGGCGCCCGAGGTTATCTCGGCGATCCTGGCCAGCGGCAACGGGATCATCGGTGCTTCCTGCTTTCCTTGCGTGCGTCGATCGCTTCGGCGACCACTTCGCGGTCGTCGAACGGGATCACTTCGCCAGAGACGTACTGGCCCTGCTCGTGACCCTTGCCCGCGACGACGATCACGTCGCCGCGGCCGGCCCGGCCGACGGCCAGGTCGATCGCGGCCGCGCGGTCGGGCTCAATGATCACATGGGCGCGGTCGCGGGGCGGAACGCCGAGCGCTCCCTCCATCATCGCGGCCAGGATGGCGAGCGGATCCTCCGAGCGCGGGTTGTCGTTGGTGAAAATCGCCACATCGGCCAGCCGGGCGGCGATCTCGCCCATGATCGGGCGTTTGCCGGTGTCGCGGTCGCCGCCGCAGCCCAGCAC
The DNA here is from genome assembly GCF_044465465.1 of Nonomuraea sp. NPDC049655. NCBI lineage: Bacteria > Bacillati > Actinomycetota > Actinomycetes > Streptosporangiales > Streptosporangiaceae > Nonomuraea > Nonomuraea sp. NPDC049655. The sequence goes on along the minus strand of NZ_JBITLS010000005.1, from coordinate 269,657 downwards.
GATCGTCAGCGTGCCCGCGGTCACCTCACGCAGCGAGCGCAGCACCGACTCCACGGCGCCCGGCTTGTGGGAGTAGTCCACGAGCGCCTGGAACTCCTCCTCGGCGGGGGTGATGCGCTGCATGCGACCGGGCACCCCGGTGAGGCTGCCCACGCCGTGCACGGCGGTCTGGAGCGGCACCCCCGACTCCACCAGGCAGACGATCGCGCCGAGCGCGTTGGCGACGTTGAAGGGGCCGGGCAGCGAGATCTGCGCGTCGGCCTCGACCCCGCCGGGACCGGCCACCCGGAACGCGCTGCCGTCGGCGCCGAGCCGGACCTCCAGCGCCCGCCACTCCGCCTCCGGGTCGCCGAGCGCCGAGAACGTGGTCATCGGCACCTTGGCCCGGTGCAGCAGCTCCCGGCCGTGCGGGTCGTCGATGTTGGTCACGCCGACGCGGCTCAGCTCGGGCTGGAACAGCCTGGCCTTGGTGGCGAAGTAGTCCTCGAAGTCCTTGTGGAAGTCGAGGTGGTCCTGGGAGAGGTTGGTGAACAGCGCGACGTCGTAGAAGATGCCGTCGACCCGGCCGAGCGCCAGCGCGTGGCTGGAGACCTCCATGGTGGCCGCGGTGACCCCCTGCTCGCGCATCAGCGCGAACAGGGCGTGCAGCTGCGGGGCCTCCGGCGTGGTCAGCGTGGGCTCGAAGCGGAGGTCTCCGGCGGCGATCTCGACGCCGCCGACCAGGCCCGTCGTGTGGCCGGCCGCCCGCAGGCCGGCCTCCACCATGAAGGTGGTGGTGGACTTGCCGCTCGTGCCGGTCACCCCGATGACCTGGACGTCGTGGGCCGGCTGGCCGTAGACCCAGGAGGAGACCTGCCCGAGCAGCACGCGCGGATCGGGCACGATCAGCACCGGCAGGCCGGTGGCCACGGCGGCCTCCCGCCCGGCCGGGTCGGTGAGGACGGCCACGGCTCCGCGCGCCATCGCCTCTGCGGCGAAGGTCGCGCCGTGCACGCGGTTGCCCGGCAGCGCCACGTAGAGATCGCCGCGCTGCACGGCGCGGGAATCGATGGTGACGCCGGTCAGGGCGGCATGGGGCGACCTCGACGTGCCGGAATCGGCGTCGAGCATGGTCGCGAGCCCGGTCAGCGGACGGGGCGGGCTGGTCTTGGGACGCATAGACGACGGGGGACGCACGGCGAGAGCGTACCTTCCCTGCTCACTGTCCCGCGCGCGTACGCACCGGCGGCGCGTCCGAGCCTGTGGGAGGAATCTTCCTGCTCTTGATGGCGAACGTCATCACATCCTTGAACACGGGGGCCGCGAGCTGGCCGCCGAAATGGCCGTTCTTGGGGTTCTGGAGCACCGAGAGCACCACCAGCCGGGGCGCGTCCGCGGGCGCGAACCCGGCGAAGGAGGCCGTGTATCCGTCGTAGCGGCCCAGCTCGGCGTCGTAGCGGTCGGCGGTGCCGGTCTTGCCCGCCACCCGGTAGCCGGGGATGGCGGCCAGCGCGCCGGTGCCCTCGGCGCTCACCGCGGTCTCCAGCATCGTCGTGATCTCCTTGGCCGTCGTCTCGCTCACCACTCTGGTCTGCCTGCCCGCGGGAGCCGGGACGAACCTGCCGGACGCGTCGGTGGTGCCCGCCACGATCTGCGGATCGACGCGGACGCCGCCGTTGGCGATGGTCTGGTAGACGCTGGCGGTCTGCAGGGCGGTCACCGACACGCCCTGGCCGTAGGCGACCGTGCAGCTCTGGCTGCCCGACCAGTTCTTGTAGTTGGGCAGCAGGCCCGCCTCGGCGTTGGGCACGCCGCCCGCCGGGGTGCTGCCGAACCCGAACGCCCTGAGCATCGCGTACAGGCGCTCGCTGCCGACCTTGCGGGCGGCCATGATCGTGGCGACGTTGCTGGACTGGGCCATGGCCTGCCGGAAGGTCATCGCCTCGGGCTTGTGGGCGTGGGCGTCGCGCAGCACCCGGTCGGCGCACCTGATGTTGTCGGGCACCTGGAACACCGTGTCGGGGGTGACCTCCTTGGCCTCCAGCGCGGCGGCGGCGGTGATCACCTTGTTGGTGCTGCCGGGCTCGAACACGTCCGCGGCGGCCTTGTTGACGTAGGAGGACGCGGGGGCCCTGCGCCAGTTGCCCAGATCGAGCTCGGGCGCGTTGGCCATGGCGATGATCTGGGCGGTCCGCACGTCCATGACGATGACCGCGCCGCTGCTCGCGCCCGACTCGCGCACCTGCTCGGCGACCGCCTTCTGGGCGGCCCACTGGATGTCGCGGTCGATGGTGAGCCGCACGTCCTGGCCGTTGACGGGCGCGGTGCGCTCGCTGCTGGTCATGGGGATGCGCAGGCCGTCGCGGCCGGTCTCGACGCGCTGCTTGCCGTCGCGGCCGGCCAGGATCGTGTTCTTGGCCTGTTCCATGCCGCCCAGGCCGTTGCCCTCGTCGCCGACGAAGCCGATGAGGCTGCCGGCCAGGTCGCCGGCCGGGTAGTCGCGGCGGTAGGTCTTCTTCGTGCTGAGGGCGGGCACGCGGGCCTGGAGCAGGCGGGTGGCCACGACCGGGTCGACGTCTCGGGCCAGGAGCTGGTAGCGGCTGCCGGTCCTGGACAGCTTGGCGGTCATCTCCTCCACGGTCTTGCCGAGCTGCCTGGCCAGGATCGCGGCGACGTTGGCGCGGACGTCCGCGGGGACCTTGGAGGGGTCGATGGACACCTCGCGGGCCTCCGACGTACGGGCCAGCGCGTTGCCGTTGACGTCGGTGATCGTGCCGCGCTTGGCGGGGATCTCCTCGACGTGCTGGCGCTGGCCGACGGCGGCGGCCTCGTAGACCTTGGAGTCGAGGCCCTGCATCTGGATCAGCCGTCCGGCGAAGATCGACAGGATGAACGTCATGCCGATCAGGCCGATGTTGATGCGCCGGCGCGGGCTGCCCAGGCGCAGCACCAGCGGGGGCCGCGGCGGGCGCGGCGGGGTGGGCGGGCGGCGCGGGCCCCTGGGGGGCGGCACGTCCGCGCCGCGGCGGAGCATGCCGCGCTCACGCCCGCGCGCCTGGTCCAGCCCGGAGGCGCGCCCCTGGCCGGACGCCGGACCGCGCCCCTGACCGGCCCCGGGACCGCGGGTCTGACCGGGCCTGCCGCCGCGCCCCTGGTCGGGCCGGGAGCTCCGGCTCTGGCCCGGCCCCGAACCGGGCCGCGCAGGCTCGGACCGCGAGCCGCGCGCCGGGTCGGACCGCGAGCCGCGTCCTTGGTCGGATCGCGAGCCGCGCGCCGGGTCGGGCCGGGAGCCGCGCCCCTGGTCAGATCTTGAGCCGCGGGCCTGGTCGGGGCCGGGGCCGTCGCCGCGACGGCGCGACCCCTCCTGCGGCACGGCACGGCCGCGTGGACGGTCGTCGCCGTCGCGGCTCTGCGGGGTGCGCCCGCGCGGGCGGTCGTCGTCGTCGCGCCCCTGGGAGGCGGCGCGGTTGCGGGACTCGTCGCGGGAGTCGTCGCGCGGACGGCGGCGTGGGCCGTCGCCCGGGTCGCGGCGCGAGCGGGTGCCCTCGTCGTCGTCGCGGGGCCGGGCGCGGTCGCCGTCGTCGCGGCGCTGCCGGCCGCGGGAGCCGCCCGCGGAGTCGCGGCGGGCGCTGCCGCGCGCGTCGTCGTCGGGGTCGTGGGGCCGGCGGCCCCTCAGGTCGTCGTCGAACGGCAGGTCGAACGGATCGGGGGGACGCTTGCGCGGCGAGTCGTCCGGCGCCCCCGGGCGGCCCGCCCCGTCAGAACGGGCGGAGCCCCCTCGCCCTGCCCGCCCCGGACCGCCCGGCGTACGACGAGCGGCGCCGGGCCCTCCAGGAGAGCCGGCGCCGCCAGCGCCGCGGCCGGGACGCTGTCCCCTGCCGCCTGAATCCCTCACCGCCCCGGGACCGCCGGGACACTCGGCTCGCCCTTGTCCCAGGGCCGCAGGTTCTTGTCCAGGTGGTAGCCCTGCGCCTCGGCGCGGTCGGCGATGTTCTGGGGCTGCATCTTGCGCTCGTACTCCAGCCGGAGCGCTTCCTTCTCCTGCTGGGCCACCGCGATCTCCTCACGCAGCTTGGCGTCGGTGATGGCGTCGCGGTTGAGCATGATGTTGAGCAGCAGCAGGCTCACCAGCCCACCGCACATCAACCCGACGACGAGCAGCACGAACGGCGCCCGCTGCCGCTTGGTCGAGGGCCGCCGCGCGGCGGGACGGCGCGCGGGCGCGGCGCTCTCGCCGGGACGCGCGGCCGCCGGCCGCCGGTCGCCGGTTTCAGGACGGGGCCGCGGCTTGGTCTGGTGCGAGACGCCCGGCCTGCGCGTGCCCGGCTTGGGCATGGCGCGGCGGACGGGCGCGACCCGGCCGGTCTCCTGCTCAATCGTCAACGCGGATCCTCTCTGCCGCCCGTAGCCGGGCCGAGGCCGCCCGCGGGTTGCGGGCGAGCTCTTCATCGCTGGGGAGCTCGGCTCCCCTCGTCAGCAGGCGGAACCTCGGCTGGTGTGCCGGTAGCGGGACAGGCAGCCCTGGCGGGCTGGTGTCCTTGGTTCGCGCCGTGAGGGCCTGCTTGGTGAGCCGGTCCTCAAGGGAGTGGTAGGAGAGCACGACGACCCGCCCACCCAGCGCCAGCGCGTCGAGCGCCGCGGGCAGCGCCGCCTCCAGGGCGGACAGCTCCGCGTTGACCTCGATGCGCAGCGCCTGGAAAGTCCTCTTGGCGGGGTTGCCGCCGGTGCGCCTGGTCGCCGCGGGGATCGCGTCGCGCACGATGTCGGCGAGTCTCTTGGTGGAGGTGATGGGCTCCTTGGCGCGTTCCTTGACGATAAGCCCCGCGACCCTCGGCGCGAAACGTTCCTCGCCGTAGTCGCGCAGGATTCGTGCCAGGTCGGCGGCCGGATAGGTGTTGACCACCCGCTCGGCCGTCAGCTCCTGCTCGGTGTCCATGCGCATGTCGAGCGGGGCGTCGTAGGAGTAGGCGAAGCCGCGTTCGGCCTCGTCGAGCTGCGGCGAGGAGACGCCGAGGTCGAACAGCACGCCGTGGACCGTGGGATGCCCGGCCTCGGCGACGATCTGGGCCAGGTCGCCCGAGGAGGCGTGGACCAGGGTGGTGCGGCCGGCGTAGGGGGCGAGCCTGCGGGTGGAGAAGTCGATCGCGAACGGGTCGCGGTCGATCCCGATCAGGCGCAGGGACGGGAAGGCGGCGAGCAGGGCCTCGGAGTGGCCCCCGAGCCCGAGATTGGCGTCGACGACGACCGGCTCCGGCCCCGACAGCGCCGGGCCCAGCAGCTCCAGTACGCGGTCGAGCATCACCGGAACGTGACCGCCCGTGCCTGCGTTGTCGTCCATCTCCAACCCCCCCTCTCGCGTCCTGCTCGCGGATGACGCGTATCGGTCAATCGTCAGTCATTCCTGGGTCCCCACCCGGCGCCGTCCGGCCAGGTCCCCATCCGCACCCTCTTCGTGGACGCCCGCCCTCTGACACCGGGGAAGGTGCATCAGTTGGCAGGCAGTGGTTGCGGGTGGAGACCTCGCCGAACGACATCACCGACGGATCGACCGTGATCACTACAAGATCCCTGGCAGCACCTCCTCCGACAGATCGGCGAACGCCTGCTCCTGCGCGTTGAGATAGGTGTCCCAAGCCTGCGAGTCCCAGATCTCCAACCGGGTGTTGGCCCCGATGACGACGCAGTCACGCTCCAGGCCGGCGTATTGACGCAGGCTCTGCGGGATCGTGACGCGTCCCTGCTTGTCTGGCTTCTCGTCGGACGCGCTTGCGAAGAAGACGCGGCTGTAGTCACGCACCGCCTTGGCGGTGACCGGGGCGGTGCTGAGAGCCTCGGTTATGCGCTGGAACTCCTCTACTGGAAAGACGTAGAGGCATCGCTCCTGGCCTTTGGTGATCACAAGACCCTCCGCCAGCTCCTCACGGTACTTAGCCGGCAGGAACAGCCGTCCCTTGTCGTCAAGACGCGGTTGATGGGTGCCGAGGAACATCGGCGCCACCTCCCGTGCCTCAGCGAAGCGCTCAGCGCTGGTGCACCGGGCCCTCCACTGCGCACCACCATACTCCACTTCTCCCCACCGTCAACTGATTCGAACCGTCTTCATCATCAGTTTCCGTTGCGTTACCGCAGGTCAGAGCGGTGGAGCGGGGGTGGGGGGCGCCGGGGGGCGGGCCAACCCTCATGGGCGTGTCGAGGGTTGGAAAGACCGGCGGTATAGGGGCTTGCGGCGGGCGCGAAGGCGGGGGTGGAGGAAAGTGGGGCCGCCGAGGGGGTCAGTGTCACGGGATTCGCACTGCTATGCGACAAGAACAGGAACATCAGCGGGGTTCCCTGGAATATCCACAAATGTCGCTCAAGAACCCGCAGCGTCGTAGGGTCGTACAGACAATGGAAAAGGAATGGCATGGCTCCCGTAATGGCACCGTGCGGGACAGCCGTCGCACTATGGAGGCCTGGTGGCACTAACCCATGACGTCCCTCCCCAGCTTGACGAGCTGGTCTCCACCGCCCACCGAATTCGGCAGGCCATCGAGTCGGTGATCGAGGGAAAGAGCGACGCCGTCCGTCTCACGCTGACCGTCCTGCTCGCCGAGGGCCACCTTTTGATCGAGGACGTGCCGGGGGTCGGCAAGACGATGCTCGCCAAGGCTCTGGCGCGGTCCATCGACTGCCCGGTGCGCCGCGTGCAGTTCACGCCCGACCTGTTGCCCAGTGACATCACCGGGGTCAGCGCCTACAACCAGCAGACGCGTGAGTTCGAGTTCAAGCCCGGGCCGGTGTTCGCCAACATCGTCGTGGGCGACGAGATCAACCGCGCCTCCCCCAAGACGCAGTCGGCGTTGCTGGAGTGCATGGAGGAGCACCAGGTCACCGTGGACGGCGTGACGTACCCCCTGGACGCCCCCTTCATGGTGATCGCCACCCAGAACCCCATCGAGATGGAGGGCACCTATCCCCTCCCCGAGGCCCAGCGCGACCGGTTCACCGCCCGGGTCGCCATGGGCTACCCGGAGCCGACCGCCGAGCTGGAGATGCTCGACGTGCACGGCAGCACCTCGCCGCTGGACAAGCTGGAGCCGGTCGCCACGACCGCCGAGGTGCGCGCCCTGATCGAGGCCGTGCGCGGCGTGTACGTCTCGCAGCCGGTCAAGAAGTACGCCATCGACCTCGTCGTGGCCACCCGCCACTCCCCCGACCTGCGGCTGGGCGCCTCCCCCCGGTCCACGCTGCAGCTCGTCCGCGCGGCCAGGGCGCACGCGGCGCTGGCCGGACGCGACTACGTCATCCCCGACGACCTGCAGGACCTGGCCGTGCCCGTGCTGGCGCACCGGCTGCTGCCCAGCGTCGAGGCCCAGGGCCAGCGCCGGCTGCCCGAGCAGGTGGTGACCGACCTCGTCAGGCGTGTGCCGGTGCCGGAGACGCGAGCGTCGTGAGGGCCGGACTGCGGGCGCTGACCTCCCGCGGCAGGTCGTTCCTGGCCTCGGGGATCGCGGCGCTGCTGATGGCGCTGATCCTGGGCGAGAACGACCTGTTCAGGATCGGCGTGCTGGTCACGGCGCTGCCGCTGCTGGCCGCGCTGGTGGTGGCACGTACCAGGTACCGGCTGAGCTGCGCGCGGAGGCTGGACCCGCCCAGGGCGGAGGTGGGCGGGGAGGCCACGGTGACGCTGCGCCTGGAGAACGTGACCAGGCTGCCGACCGGGCTGCTGCTGATCGAGGACACCGTGCCGTACGCGCTGGGCGTGCGGCCGCGGTTCGTGCTCGACCGGGTCGAGTCCAAGGGCGTGCGGGAGATCGACTACCGGGTCCGGTCCGACCTGCGCGGCAGGTACACGATCGGGCCGCTGTCGGTGCGCATCGCCGACCCGTTCGGGCTGGTGGAGCTGACCCGGGCGTTCACGATCAGCGACACGCTCGTGGTGACGCCGCAGGTGGTGGCGTTGCCGCACGTACGGCTGTCGGGCGAGTGGACGGGCGGCGGCGACAGCCGCACCAGGAGCGTGGCCGCGGCCGGCGACGACGACGTGGCGCCGCGCGAGTACCGGCAGGGCGACGACCTGCGCCGGGTGCACTGGCGCTCGACCGCCCGGCACGGCGAGCTGATGGTGCGCCGCGAGGAGCAGCAGTGGCAGAGCCGCGGCGCGCTCCTGCTGGACACCCGCAGGCACGCCCACCGCGGCGAGGGCCCGCGCTCCTCCTTCGAGGTGGCGGTCTCGGCCGCGGCCTCGATCGGCGTGCATCTCGCCCACGAGGGTCTGGGCCTGCGGCTGGTGACCGACCAGGGCGCCGAGCACCTGACCGACCAGGGTCTCAGCTACTCGCTGCTGGACACGCTCGCCGTGGTGCGGCACAGCTCGGCCCGCTCGCTGGAGATGGGCGTCTCGGCCCTGCGCCAGGGCGGCGGCGACGGCCTGATCGTGGCCGTGCTCGGCGCGCTCGACCCCGAGGAGGCCAGGGAGCTGGCCAGGCTGCGGCACAGCGGCGTCACCGGTGTCGCGGTCCTGCTCGACGCCGGCACCTGGGAGGGCGCCGGCCGGGGCTCGCACGAGAACTTCGACGCCGTTCAGGGCGTCCTGGCCGGTTACGGCTGGCGGATCGTCCGCCTGCCCGCCGGCACCTCCATCGCCTCGGTCTGGCCGGACGCCGCCAACCGCGGCAGGTACGCGCTCAACCCCACGGGAGGTGCGGCATGAGGCTGACGGCCGCCTCGGGTGTGGCCGCGTTCACCGCGGCGATCCTGCTCTATCCGCTCTTCCAGGGCGGCGCCTGGTTCTGGACGTCGCTCGGCGCGGTGCTGGCCGTGATGGCCGCCGGGGTGATCGGCTCCCGCCTGTCGCTGCCCGCCTGGGCCGCGCCGCTCGCCGGGCTGGCCGCGTTATGGATCTTCCTGACCGTGGTCTTCGCCTCCGGCAAGGCGTGGGCGCTGGTGATCCCGACCAAGGAGTCGGTGTGGGAGCTGGGCCGGCTGCTCGGGGTCGGCTGGGCCGACATCCAGCGCTACGCCGCGCCCGTGCCGTCCACGGACGGCATCACGCTGCTGACCGCGGGCGGCGTGGGCGTCATCGCGATCGCCGTGGACCTGCTCGCCGCGCGGCTGCGGCGGGCGGCGCTGGCCGGGCTGCCGCTGCTGGCGCTGGCCACGGTCCCGGCGACGATCCTGGCCGAGCCGATCAGCTGGCCCGCCTTCATCATCGCCGCGCTCGGCTTCGTCAGCCTGCTGATCGCCGACGGGCGCGAGCGGGTGGGCCACTGGGGACGGGCGGTGCTCGTCCGCCGGACCAGGGCGGCGACCGGGCCGCGTCCGGACACCGGCGGGGCCAGGGCCGACACCAGCGGACTGCGGCTGTCGGGCAAGCGCATCGGGTTCGCCGCCATCGCGCTGGCCGTGCTGCTGCCCGCCGCGCTGCCGGTGATGGAGCCGGTCTCCTTCTTCCAGTTCGGCGTGGGCGGCCGGGGCGGCGGCAAGGGCAACTCGATCAGCATCGCGAGCCCGATCGCCAGCCTGCGGGGGCAGCTCGAACTGCCCGAGCGGCGCGTGGTGCTCACCTACAACAACAACGACGACAAGCCCAGGTACCTGCGGATCTACGCGCTGGACACCTTCGACGGCCAGCAGTTCGGCATGACCGAGCCGAAGGGCTCGCCGGACAACAGGACGGAGAACGGGCCGCTGCCGCCGCCTCCGGGGCTGAGCGCGAGCACGAAGGTCAGCAACGTCGTCACCAGGATCCGGATGAGCGACGAGATCGAGCGGCTGCAGTTCCTGCCGCTGCCGTACCCGCCGCGGCAGATCCGGGTGGACGGCGACTGGCGCGCCGACGTGGGCACGCTGATGGTCTTCTCCATCCCCGACGAGGCGGCCGGCCTGGAGTACGAGGTCGCCACCAGCGAGCCGGCCGCCACGCCGGAGCTGCTGGAGTCGCTGGAGGGCGTCCAGCCGAGCGTGGACCGGCGCTACCTGAAGCTGCCGGACAACCTGCCGCCGGAGATCGTCCGGCTGGCGCGTTCGCTGACGGCGCAGACCAACTCCAACTACGAGGCGGCGGTGAAGCTCCAGCAGTTCTTCACCAAGGACGGCGACTTCCGCTACGACCTGCGCACGCAGGGCCACGGCAACTCCGCGCTGCGGGACTTCCTGCTGCGCGACCGCACGGGCTACTGCGAGCAGTTCGCGGCCTCGATGGCGGTGCTGGCCAGGATCGTCGGCATCCCGTCGCGGGTGGCGATCGGCTACACCGGCGGCACGAAGGCCGGCGACAACTGGACGGTCACGACCGGCGACTCGCACTCCTGGCCCGAGCTGTACTTCGAGGGCGTGGGCTGGCTGCCGTTCGAGCCGACGCCGTCCGGGTCGCTGGGGCAGGGCAGTGCGCGGGTGCCGGACTACACGGTCCCGCCGGCGCCTTCGACGACGCCGTCCACCTCGCCGAGCAGCGGCGCGACCGAGTCCGGCGCCGACGACCCGATCAACCCCTCCACCCGGCGCAACCCGCGCGAGCTCGACCGTGAGGGCCTGATCGCCACGGGCGGCCTGCCGCCGGACGACTCGATGCCGCTGATCGGCAAGATCGGCATCGGCGCGGGCGCGTTGCTGCTGCTCCTGCTGGTCCCGGCGGCGTTGCGGCTGCTCACCAGGAACCGGCGGGTGCGCGCGCTGGGCTGGAAGGTCTCGCAACCGGCCGACGACCTGACGGCCAGGATCGCGACCGCCCACCACCCGTCGATCGCGGCCGTGTGGGCCGAGCTGGACGACGTGCTGTGCGACTACGGCATGACCCGCGGCGCCAGCGAGACCCCGAGGGCGCTGGCCCGGCGGCTGAGCCGGCAGTACGAGTTCGACGCCGAGTCGGCGGCCGCCATGACGGCCATCGCGACGACGGTCGAGCGGGTGCTGTTCGCCAGGGACCCGGGCACGATCGGGCCCATGAGAAAGGACCTGCGCAAGGTGCGGCAGGCCCTGGCGGCGACGGTGTCGCGGGGACGGCGGATGCGGGCGGTGCTGCTGCCGCCCTCGACGCTGCGGCGGCTGCGGGCGCTGGGCGAGCGCCTGCTGGACGGCTTCGACCTGCTGGAGAACATCAGGCTGCGGCGGACGGCGGCCCACAAGGGCGCCTGAGCCGCCTGCCCAGGACCGAGCGTGCGGTCGCTCCCCGGAAGGGGAACGGCCGCACGTTCGCGTAAGGCGGAAGGTTCGGGGCCGGTGAGGAGCGGCGAGGAGGTCAGCGCTCGTCGTGACGACGGCGCCAGCGCTCCTCCATGCGCTCCATGAAGGTGCCCCGGTTGGCGCGCCGGGGCTGCCTGCCCGTGGCGCCGGCGCCTTGGGCCGGCGGCGAGTCGCCGAACCCGTTCATGCGCTTCCAGCTGGACAGACCCCACAGACACGCGGCGAGCATGACCACGAAACCGCCGACGCCGAGCGGGATCTGACTCATGACCACGCCGACCATCATGATCACGACGCCGAGCGCAAAGCCGATGGAGGCTTTGATCAGGCGACGCTTGTAATGGCTGCGCGGGTCACTGATCCTTACGGTGTTGGCCCACTTCGGGTCCTCGGCGTAGAGGGCCTGCTCGATCTGGTCGAGCAAGCGCTGCTCGTGCTCAGAGAGCGGCACGGCGCCTCCCAAGGACAGCCCCAGGACGGGGAAGACGGCAACGGACGACACGGGGTGTCCGAACCTCGCGGTCGGTTATCCCCAGAATACGAGGCTGTAGACGTAGGCGAAAGCAAACGTCCAACGCAGACCAAACCGGAGGTGACGTCATGGCTCCATTGTGGACCATCTCGCACCCCTTCCCCCAAAATCGCGACATCCTTCTCCTACCCGACTGACCGATCGAGTAGGACATGGGCGTCATGTCTCTATTTCATCAAGCTTGCCACGTACCAGCGACGCTGGGAGCACCGCATCGGGGCCAAATCTCCGGATCGCCTTGTCCATCGCCTGTTCGGCCTCGCGCCAGCCGGTCTCGCGCTCGCCCAGACCGAGCTGATGGGTGGCCTCGCCGGCCGGGCGCAGGTTCTCCATCCGGACCCCGACCAGGCGCAGGCGCACCCGCTGGAGACCGGCGGCCTCGAACAGCTCGCAGGCGGTGGCGTAGATCACCTGGGCCACGTCGGTCGGCTCCCGCAGGGTGCGCGACCGGGTGATCGTGGTGAAATCGGCCCGGCGCAGCTTCACACTTACAGTTCTGCCCACGTGTCCGCCCTTACGCATCCGGGCCGCCACGCGCTCGGCCAGGCGCAGCAGCTCGCGCCGGATCACCTCGGGATCGTCGACGTCGGCCGCGAAGGTCTCCTCGTTGCCGATGCTCTTGTCGGGCACGTGCGCGGTCACCGGACGCTCGTCGCGCCCCCAGGCCAGCGTCGCCAGGTGGCCGCCGACGGCCTGCCCGAGCTCGCGCTGGAGCGTGCCCAGCGGCACCCTGGCCAGGTCGCCGACGGTGCGGATGCCGAGCCGGACGAGGGACTGCTCGGTGCGCTCCCCCACGCCCCACAACGCCGCGACCGGCAGCGGGTGGAGGAAGTCGACCACCTGCCCTTCGGGCACCACCAGCAGGCCGTCGGGCTTGCACTGCTTGGAGGCCAGCTTTGCCACGAATTTGCTGGAGGCCACCCCCACCGAGCAGGTGATGCCGTAGCGGTCGAGGACCTGCTCCCTGATCATGGCGGCGATCGCCGCGGGCGGGCCGAGCCGCCGCCGGGCGCCGCCGACGTCGAGGAACGCCTCGTCGGAGGCGATCGGCTCGACCAGCGGGGTGATCGAGTGGAAGATCTCCATGACGCCCCGGGAGACCTCGGAGTACTTGCCGTGGCTGGGCGGGATGATCGTGGCCTGCGGGCACAACCGGCGCGCCCTGCTCATCGGCATCGCCGAGTGCACGCCGGACGCCCTGGCCTCGTAGGTGGCGCTGAGCACGACGCCGCGCCCGGCCGGCGAGCCGACGATCACCGGACGGCCCCGCAGCTCCGGCCGTTCCAGCAGCTCGACGCTGGCGAAGAAGGCGTCCATGTCGACGTGGAGAATCGGGCAGCCGCTGTCATCGACCCCGGTCCGCGGCGCGGGGCCGATGCCTGTGATCTGCTTGCGGGACACGCCTGCGATTCTATCCGAACAGACGTTCCAGACTAGGGGCGGTGGCCGAGGACGTGCACCTGGGTGGCGACGTCCCGCAGCACGGGGTGGACGGCGGCGGCCTGCTCCAGCGCCACGAGCGCGTCGGCCGCGCCGGGCTCGCCGTCGACGAGCCGGCTGGGCACCAGGTCGGCGAAGACCCGCACGCCGTGGACCGCGCCGACGGTGAAGCCCGTGGCGGTCAGCAGCCGCGCCAGGGTCTCGGCGGTGAAACGCCGCGGCGTGGGGTCGCGGTCGCCCCACGTGCCGCGCGGGTCGGCCAGCACGGCCCTGGCCTCGTCGAACTGTCCGGCCAGCGCCCGGTGGATCGCGCTGGCCACGGGGTTGGCGGCCAGCACGCTGACGGCGCCACCCGGGCGCAGCAGCCCGGCGACGGCGGCCAGCGCGCCGGTGGGGTCGTCGACGTACTCCAGGACGCTGTGGCACAGGACCAGGTCGGCGCTGTCGCGGTCGAGCAGGTCGCCGAGGTCGGCGGTGTCGCCCTGCAGGCCGCGCACGCCCACGCCCTTCTCCTTGGCCCGGCGCTCCAGCGCGGCCAGCGAGTCGGGGCTGGGGTCGACGACGGTGACGGTGTGGCCGAGCTCGGCCAGCGGCACGGCGAACCCGCCGGTGCCCCCGCCGGCGTCGACGATGTCGAGCGTGGCCCGGCCGACGGCCTCGGCACGCTCGGCCAGCACCGACCGCAACGCGCCCCACACGACGGCGGTGCGCACCGCCGGGGTCTTCGTGGTGACGCCTTCTGCTCGCAACGTCGGCTCGCCTCTCTCTCCTCCGCGGGCGGCCCTCGCCCTGTGCGGACGGGCCCAGCCTACGCCGTACGCGGCGTCGCCCGCAGGCCGGACCCTAACCGTCGAAGGCCGCCGCGATCCTCTTCGGCGCGCGCAGCCGCCAGGCGTCGGTCAGCAGCTCGGCCAGCTCGCCGGCCGCCACGGCCGCCAGGCGCACCAGCACCACGGCGTGCCCGTCGTAGTGGGGCGTGGCGAAGAACGTGCCGGGGACGGCGGCGATCAGCTCGTGCTTGAGCTCCACGCCGCCCACCGGCACGGCGAGCACGCCGTCCTCCTGCGTGATCCGGGCGAACCACCTGCCGCGCACGTAGAAGGCGGGCGTGCCGTACATGGGTTTCTCGACGGTCTCGGGGAGCGCCAGGGCGAGGGCGCGCACCTCGTCTTCGGTCACCATGGACCGATGCTCACACAGAAAGCCGGACAAGGGCGGACAGGGCCGGAAAAGGGCGCGTCGCGGCTGGTGACGCGCCACTTCCCCGGACCGGCTCACGGCCCCGCGGCCAGGCCCGGGACCGCACCGGAAGGCCGCGCGCCTTCCGCCGCCTCTTCGCGAGCCGTACGGACCGTCTGAGTGGAACGTACTCCCAAACGGCCTTCGCGGCCTTTGTCTAAAGGGTGATGCTTGGCTTGAGTTGCTTGAACCGGGCCAGCAGGCCGTTGATGAACTGCGGCGACTCGTCGGTCGACAGCTCGCCCGCCAGGTGCACCCACTCGCTGATGACCACGCCCTCCGGCACGCCGGGCATCCACAGCAGCTCGTACGTGCCGCCGCGCAGCAGGTTGCGGTCGACGGCGGGCATGCGGTCGAGTGTCCAGCCCTCGGAGTAGGTGGTGATCAGCTCGTCGATGCGGGCATGGTGGCGGGCGACGCCCTCGACGATGGCCGAGGTGTACTCGTTGACCGGCGGCTCCTGCCGCTCGACGCGCTCGGCGAGGATCTTCAGCGGATCCTCCGAGCGCAGCTCGGCCTCGAAGAGGATGTCAAGGGCGCGCCTGCGTGCTTTGCCGCGTGCAGACACCTCAGGCCCGGCCGAGGTATTCGCCGCTGCGGGTGTCGACCTTGACCTTCTCGCCGGTGGTGATGAACAGCGGCACCTTGATCTCGGCGCCGGTCTCCAGCGTGGCGGGCTTGGTGCCGCCGGTGGAGCGGTCGCCCTGCAGGCCGGGCTCGGTGTTGGAGATCAGCAGCTCCACGGCGGCGGGCAGGTCGACGTAGAGCGCCGAGCCCTCGTTGAAGGCGATCGTGGCGAGGGTGTTCTCCAGCATGTAGTTGGCGGCGGTGCCGACGGTGCGGGCGGGCACGTTGACCATGTCGTAGGTCTCGGTGTCCATGAAGACGAAGTCGTCGCCGTCCTTGTAGGAGTACTGCATCTCGCGCTTGTCGACGTTGGCCACGTCGACCTTCACGCCGGCGTTGAAGGTCTTGTCGACGACCTTGCCGGAGAGGACGTTCTTGAGCTTGGTGCGCACGAACGCGCCGCCCTTGCCCGGCTTGACGTGCTGGAACTCGACAACGCTCCAGAGCTCACCGCCCTCGAGCTTCAGCACCATGCCGTTCTTGAGGTCGTTGGTCGTCGCCACTCGTTCTCTCCCGCGTGTGGCCGCTCTAAAGGACGAGCAGCTCCTTGGTGGTCTTGGTGAAAAGTTCCGGCCCGCCCTCACGGGTCACGAGGGTGTCCTCGATGCGAACCCCGCCCCGCTCGGGGAGGTAGATCCCAGGCTCGACGGTGATCGGAACTCGATCCTCTAGTCTACCGGTCCTGGAGGGGCCCAGGAACGGGTCCTCGTGGATCTCCAGGCCGACGCCGTGGCCCAGGCCGTGCCGGAAGTGCTCGCCGTGGCCCGCCGCCTCGATCAGGCCGCGGGCGGCGGCGTCGACGTCCTTGGCCCGGGCTCCCGGGGACAGGGCGTGCCGGCCGGCCCGCTGGGCGCGCCTGACCAGGTCGTAGAGGTCGCGCTGCCAGGCGGCGGGCGCGCCCAGGCAGACCGTCCTGGTCATGTCGGCGTGGTAACCGTGGTAGCGGGCGCCGAAGTCCATCGTGACCAGGTCGCCGCCGCGCAGCTCGCGGTCGGTGGGGGCGTGGTGCGGGATCGCGCCGTTCTCGCCGGCGGCGACGATCGTGTCGAACGCCGGCTTGTCGGCGCCCAGCTCGGTCATGCGGTTGTCGAGGAGACGGGCCAGGGCGCGCTCGGTGAGGCCCGGCGCGACCATCGGGAGCACGTCGGCGAAGGCCTGATCGGTCAGGGCGCAGGCGGTGCGGATGAGCTCCAGCTCCGCCTCGTCCTTGACCGCGCGCAGCTCCTCGACCAGCGGGCCGAGCGGCACCAGGCCCTGGCCCTCGCCGTCGCCTCCGGTCTCTGCCAGGCCCGCCTCCAGGCGGCGGAAGGTCGCCACGGTCATGGCGGCGGCCTCGATGCCCACGCCCGGCGCGGCCAGCCGACCGGCCACGTCGGGCGCCTCGACCGCGGGCACGTCCAGGGCGCGGGTCTTGTCGATGTAGCGGTTGTCGGTCGCCAGCAGCGCCGAGCCGTCCGCCCTGACCAGGACGGCCGCGTTCGAGCTGACCAGCCCGGTGAGGTAGCGGACGTTGACGGGGGAGGTGACGAGGAGCGCGGGGACCTCGTGGGCGGGCAGCGCGGCGGCCAGGCGTGCCCGGCGCGCCGCGTGGTCGATGGTCATCCCGCCAATGTACGCGCGCCCCGGCCCCTGCCCCACCCGGCCAGGAGAGGGGAAACCACGGGCCTCCCGCCCCCCCGTCACGGTCAGGAGACGGCGAAGTCGTCCAGGAAGGAGGCGAGGGGGCCCGACAGGGGGACGTCGCCCTTCACCTGGGCGTTGCGCAGGTCCCGGTAGACGCCGGCGATCTGGCCGCGGGCGGGCTCGAAATGGCCGTCCTGGAGCTTCTTGGCGGCCTTCCTGAGCTTGTCGTGGACCTTCTCGGCGACATGGGGATCGATGTCGCCGATGTCCTCCTGGGCCGTCACCGCCTCGTCGAACTTCACCAGCCAGTGGTCCCAGCCGCCCGCCGGGGTCTGCCCGGAGCCCAGGGTCGCCTTGGGGCCGACGGTCTGGACCAGGCTGGTGGCGGTGTCGCCGGGGGTGAGGTCGGTGGGGCTGGCGCGGGGCGGCTCGGAGGTCGGGCGGGCGGGCGGCGCGACGTCCGGCGTCAGGACGGGCGTGGGGGGCGTGCTCGCGCTCGGCTCGGCCACCGGGGTCTCCTCGCGCGAGCCCGCCCACATCACCATGGCGACGGCCACCACGGCGATGACCGCGACGGCGATCCCCATCTGGATCAGCAGCTTGTTCCCGGTACGCGGCGGCGCCGGGTCCAGCTCGGCGGACTCGTAGACGGCGGTGTCACCGGCCCGCGGGACGCCGTTGAAGTCGTAGACCTCGGTGTCGCCCGGCCGGCCCGCCGGGGCGCCGGCGGGGTTCGCGGCCGCCGGGGCCGCCCCCGGGGCCGCCCCCGGGGCCGCGCCGGGCCGGGCGATGGCGGCCAGGGCCCGGCGGACGGGCTCGCCGCCCGAGGGCCGCCTGGCGGGGTCGGGCGCGAGCATCGCGAGGACGAGCCGGTCCAGCTCGGCCGGGATCTCGGGCCGGATCGCGCTGGGCGGGACGACCCCCTGCCCGACACCCCCGGGGGCCTCGGTTCCCGGGGCCGGAGCTCCGGGGGCCTCGGCGCCGGAGGCGGAGGGTGGGGACGGCGGGGTGGCGCGCATGCCGGTCACCGGCAGGTCGGGGGCGGCGGGCGGGCGGCCGCAGAGGAGCTCGTAGCAGACGGCGCCGAGGGCGTACAGGTCGGCGGCGGCCGTGGCGGGACGGCCGGAGGCCCGCTCAGGGGCCAGGTAGCGGCGCTCGGCCTGGGACGGCTCCTCGTCCGGCAGCCCGAACCCGACGACCTTCAGCACGCCGCTGGCCGCCCGCCGGAAGCTGCCGGAGTCGATCTGCCCGTGGAACACCCCGGCGCGGTGCGCGGCGTCCAGCCCGGCGGCCGCCTGGCCGACCAGGTCGCACACCTCGACGATCGGCATGGGCCCCTCGGCCGCCAGGTCCTCCCCCACGCTGGTCCCGGTGAGGAACTCGGTCACCAGGAAGGGGGCGCCCTCCTGGTCGCCCACGTCGAGGACCATGGCCACATTGGGGTGGATCACCCTGGCCACCGCCTGCGCGTGCTGCTTCAGCGCCTCCCTGGCGGCCTCGCCGGCCGCGCCGGCCTCGCCCGCGCCCAGGATCTTCACGGCCACGACCCAGTCGGCGCGGGTGTCGTAGGCCCGCCACACCTCACCCATCGGACCGCTGCCGATGAGCTCGTCAAGCCGGTACCGGTCGGCGACCATCGAAGGCGTAGCGTCGGACATATCCCCGCCAAAAACTCGAAAAGTGGGCTATTTCCGACCCACCATAGGGCCCTCCAGCCCCTCTCCGCCCCATGATCCACGGTTCGCGCCCCCCGTCACGCCGCGCCCGCCGTCCCTCGACATAACGACTTTCGTTATTTACGATTATCGTTATGCCCATGAAGTGGATCAACCGGCTTGAGGTCCTGTTGAGCATCGGCCTCGTCCTCGGCTGCCTCGGCGCGCTCACCGCCCTGGGGGCCACCGTCCTGATCGCCGTGTTCGGCACGGCCGACGGCATCGGCGTCCCGCTGCACGTCTCCGGCGTGACGCCGCCCGTGACCCCCGTTCCGGGGGTGGAGATCGTCAGCGCCGCGGCCGAGGTGACCCTCCGCCCCGTGGGGCCCTCGCCCGCGGCGGCGCTGCTCTACCTCCTGCTGTGGGCGCCGCCCACGGCGACCGGGCTGCTCGCGCTCTACACCGTGGTCCGCGCGTTGCGCAGGGCGCGGTCGGGCGACCGGGCGCTGTTCTCCGCGGTGACGGCCGGGCACCTGCGGCGGCTGGGCTGGATCCTGATCGCCGGTTCGCTCGTGTCGGCCGGGCTCGGCACGGCGGCGCAGGCCATACTGTCCGGCATGCTGCTGACGACCGGTCCGGCGTTCGTCCCGGCGCCGGGCGTGCCGCTCGCGGGCCTCGTGGCCGGCCTGTGCGCGCTCGGGGTCTCGGAGATCGTCCGCCGCGGCGTGGCCCTGCTCGACGAGGTCGAGGCCACGATCTGATGCCCGCAGGCACCATCCGGGTACGCCTGGACGAACTGCTCGCCCAGCGCGGCATGACGCTCACCGAACTGTCGCACAAGGTCGAGATCACCGTCGTGAACCTGTCGATACTCAAGAACGGCCACGCCAAGGCCATCCGCTTCTCCACGCTGACCCGGCTGTGCGAGGCCCTGGGCTGTCAGCCCGGCGATCTGCTCACCTACGACTGAGGGCGGGTGGCCGTACGGCCACCCGCCCTCAGTCGAATTCCGGTCAGGCCGTCGCGGGCTCCGGCGCGCGCGGCGTGCGGGCGGCCGACGCCGGGGCGTCGTCGAGCGGCTGCGGCGGCGCGTTGAAGACCGCCTCGTCCAGACGGCCCTCGGAGCGGGCCACCAGGACCGGGACGACCATCTGGCCGGCCACGTTGGTCGCGGTGCGGATCATGTCGAGGATCGGGTCGATCGCCAGCAGCAGGCCGACGCCTTCGAGCGGCAGGCCCAGCGTGCTCAGCGTGAGCGTCAGCATGACGATCGCGCCGGTCAGACCGGCGGTGGCGGCCGAGCCGACGACCGAGACGAACGCGATCAGCAGGTAGTCCCCCACCCCGAGGTGCACGCCGAACACCTGGGCCACGAAGATCGCGGCGAGCGCCGGGTAGACCGAGGCGCAGCCGTCCATCTTGGTGGTGGCGCCGAAGGGCACCGCGAAGGAGGCGTAGTCACGGTCCACGCCGTTGCGCTCGACGGTGACGCGCTGGGTCAGGGGCAGCGTGCCGACCGAGGAACGGGAGACGAAGGCCAGCTCGATGGCGGGCCAGGCGTTGCGGAAGAACGTGATCGGGTTGACCTTGCCCCACACCGCGAGCAGCGTCGGGTAGACGGCCAGCAGCACGATGAAGCAGCCGACGTACACGCCGACGCTGAACTTGGCCAGCGGGGCCAGCAGGTCCCAGCCGTACGTGGAGACGGCCTTGCCGATGAGGCCGGCGGTGCCGATCGGGGCCAGGCGGATGACCCACCACAGGGCCTTCTGCACCAGTTCGAGCACCGAACGGCTGAGGTTGAGGAACGGCTCGGCCTTCTCGCCCACCGCCAGGGCCGCCGCGCCGAGGACGACACCCAGGAAGACGATCTGGAGGACGTTCACCTCGGTGAAGGCCGTGACGATGTTGGTGGGCAGGATGCCGGTGACGAAGTCGAGCCAGGTGCCGGCGCCCTCGGTGTCGATGGCCTTGGCCGCGCCGGTGTCCAGGGTGACGCCCTGGCCCGGGTTGATGATCAGGCCGAGCGCGATCGCGAAGGCCACCGAGACGAACGCGGTGATCAGGAACCACAGCAGGGTCTTGGAGGCCAGACGGGCGGCGCCGTTGACGTTGCGCAGGTTGGCCACGCTGACCAGCACGGCGGTGAACACCAGCGGCGGCACGGCGAGCTTGAGGAGCTGGACGAAGATCTTGCCGACCTGGGTCAGCGTCTCGGCCAGCCAGGCCACGTCCCAGATCTTGGCGACGAACCCCAGGGCGACGCCGACGGCCAGGCCGAGCAGCAGCTGAAGGGAGAAGGTGAATCTCTTCACGGGAGGAAGGCTCCGGAAGTCAGGCATGCCACGGCGAAGGGGGGCATGCGGGTGAGGAAGGGGGGAGTCTGGGGGACGCGCCGATCAGCGACAGAGGGATCCGTGCAGACGGCACAGATCCACGTGCAGACGCTCGACGAGCCGCACGATGACCACAGAGAACCTCACGAGGACGTACAACACCATGCGAAACGGGGCATATTCCCGCTCGGCATTGTGACGTGCGTCACACCCCTTCCGGAGCCCGTCCGATCAGCCGGCCAGCTCCTTGACCTTCTCCAGCAGGCGGACGCGCTCCTCGTGGGTACGGCCGAGCGGCGCGACGTTGAGCGTCGTCACCCCCGACTCCTTCAGCGCCGCGATCCGGTCGCGGACGAAGCCCTCGCTGCCGATCAGCGACATGTTCTCCAGCAGCTCGGCGGGCACCAGCGCGGCGGCCTCGTCCTTCTTGCCCTCCAGGTAGAGGTCCTGGATCTGCTCGGCCTCCTTCTCGTAGCCGTAGCGCCGGGCCAGGTCGTTGTAGAAGTTCTTGCCCTTGGCGCCCATGCCGCCGATGTACAGGGCGGCCATCGCCCGGCCGAACTCGCGCAGCCCGGTCACGTCGTCGCCGACGGCCAGCGCCGCCTGGGCGATCACGTCGAGCTCGCCCAGCTCGGGGTCGCGCTTCGCCCGGCCGGCGGCCAGCGAGGGGCCCCACACGTCGGCGGCCTTCTCCGGGTAGTAGAAGATCGGCTCCCAGCCCTCGGCCAGCTCGGCGGTCATCTCCACGTTCTTGGGGCCGATGGCGGCGACCACGATCGGGATGCGCGGGCGCACCGGGTGGTTGATGATCTTCAGCGGCTTGCCCAGGCCGGTGCCCTCCCCGGCGGGCAGCGGCACCTGGTAGTTGCGGCCCGCGTGCTCCAGCCGCTCGCGCCGCCACACCTTGCGGCAGATCTCGATGACCTCCCGGGTACGCCCGATCGGCGCGGTGTACGGCACCCCGTGGAAGCCCTCGATGACCTGCGGCCCCGACGTGCCGATGCCCAGCGTGAAGCGCCCGTCGGAGACGAAGTCCATGCCCGCGGCGGTCATGGCCAGCAACGTCGGCGTGCGGGAGTAGATCGGCAGGATGCCCGAGGCGATCTGCACCCGCTCGGTCTTGGCCGCGATGTACCCCATCTGGCTGACGGCGTCGAAGCTGTACGCCTCGGCCACGAAGACGATGTCGAGGCCCGCCTTCTCGTAGTCGGCCAGCTCGGCGACCGTCTCCTTGAAACCGCCCGAGTAGTTGAGTGCCATACCGATGCGCATGCCGGGCTCCCGATGAACCGAATGATGTTCCGTTGCGACGTCAACAGGTTAGCGTGTCGGCGTGTCGCGCGGCGAAGCACTAGCCTGGTTCGGGTGCTGAGCCGGGTCGTCGTCGTCGCCTCCGCAGTGGTCGCCTTGGCCCTGGCGGGTCATTCGCTGATCCCGTCGCTCGGCGGCTTCACGCCGGTCCTGGAGAGCCTGCTCCCCTGGATGGGGGTGGCGGTGCCGTTGCTGCTGCTCCTCGCGCTGCTGGCGCGCTCCAGGGCGGCCGCGCTCGCGGCGCTGGCGCCCGGCCTGGTGTGGGCGGCGATGTTCGGCTCCACACTGCTGGCCGCGCCGCCCGGCGGCCCCAGCGACCTGGCCGTCGGCACGGTCAACGTCGGCGTGCGCAACAGCGCCTCCGGCGAGGCGGTCAAGGCCATCGCCGAGGGGCTCGACCTGCTGGCCGCCCAGGAGCTGACCCCCGGCGGGCCCGCGGCCAAGCAGCTCAACAAGATGTTCCGCTACCACTACCCGGTCAGCACGGTCGGCCTGTGGAGCCGCTACCCGATCAGCGAGACCAGCCCGCTCGACGTCGGCATGGGCTGGCCGCGGGCGCTGCGCGCGGTGGTGAGCACGCCCAAGGGCAAGGTCACCGTCTACGTCATGCACCTGGCCTCGGCCAGGCCCGGCCACACCGCCTCCCGCGACGCCTCCCTGGCGCACGCCCGCCGGCTCGTCGACGGCGACCCCAGCAAGCGCGTCCTGCTGCTCGGCGACCTCAACACCGCCACCACCGACCGCGGCATGCGCGGCCTGACCCCGCCGCTGACCGACGCCCAGAGCGTGGCCGGCGACGGGTTCGGGTTCACCTGGCCGGCCGAGTTCCCGATCACCCGGCCCGACCACATCCTGTTCAGGGGCATGACGGCGACCAAGGCGGGGGTCGCCCCGGCGACCGGCAGCGACCACCGCGCGGCGATCGCCTCCCTGCGCTTCTAGCGGCCCTCCAGCAGCTCCAAAACGCGTTTCTAGCGGCCCTCCAGCAGCTCCAGGTCCTGCGGCGTGTCGATGTCGGCGGGGTCGCCGTGCTCGTCGCAGGCGACCTCGGTGACCAGCCCGGGATGCGCCTTCATGAACGCCCGCGCCCCCACGTCGCCCACCGCCAGCTCCGCCACCCCGGCGAAGTGCTCGCGCGCGATCAGCACCGGGTTCGCCCGCCGTCCGCCGTACGTGGCCACCGCCAGCCCGGCCCCCGACGCGGCCAGCGCCCGCACCGCGCCCGCCCGGACGAGCGGCTGGTCCACCAGCGCGACGACCACGGCCGTCGCCTCCGGCGGCAGCGCGGCCAGCCCGGCCCGCAGCGAGGAGCCCATGCCGGTGCGCCAGTCCGGGTTGCGCACGCTGACCGCCCCGCGCACCTGCACGGTCGCCGCGCCCAGCACGACCACCACCGGACGGCAGCCGCCCTCCGCCAGCAGCCGAACCCCGCGGTCGACCAGCCGTTCGCCGCCGAACTCCACGAGCGCCTTGGGCGTGCCCAGCCGGGCGCCCTCCCCCGCGGCGAGCAGCAGCCCGGCGATCACGCCGGCTCCCCGTGGATGCGCCCGCCCGTCTGCGACAGCGGCCGGCCCGAGCCGCCCCACCGGAGCTGGATCAGCTCGGCGGCGATCGACACGGCCGTCTCCTCCGGCGTGCGGGCGCCCAGATCGAGGCCGATGGGCGATCTCAGCCGGGCCAGCTCGGCCTCGGTGAGTCCCGACTCGCGCAGGCGGGCCAGCCGGTCCTCGTGCGTGCGGCGCGAGCCCATGGCCCCGATGTAGCCCGCCTCGGTCCGCAGCGCCACCTCCAGCAGCGGCACGTCGAACTTGGGGTCGTGGGTCAGCACGCAGATCACCGTGCGCTCGTCCACCCGCACCGAGGCCAGGTAGTCGTGCGGCCACTTGACCACCACCTCGTCGGCCTCGGGGAAGCGCTTGGCGGTGGCGAAGACCGGCCGGGCGTCGCAGACGGTGACGTGGTAGCCGAGGAACTTGCCCACCTTGGCGACGGCCGCGGCGAAGTCGATCGCGCCGAAGACCAGCATGCGCGGCGGCGGCGCGAACGACTGGACGAACACCGACAGGTCGTCCAGCCGCCGCTCGCCGTGGCCGCCGTAGTGCCGGATGCCGGTCAGGCCCTGGGCGAGCATGCCGCGGGCGTCGTCGTCCACGGCCTCGTCGAGGCGGTCGAGGCCCAGGGTGCCCGACGAGCGGCCGGGCCAGACGATCCGGCGGGCGCCGATCGGGCCGGGGCCGGCGACGATGGTGGCGACCGCGACCGGCTGGTGCGCCTCGACCGAGGCGAAGATCTCGCCCAGCTCCGGGAAGGTCTCGATGGAGACCGGCTCGACCAGGATGTCGATGATGCCGCCGCAGGTCAGCCCGACGGCGAAGGCGTCGTCGTCGCTGACGCCGTACCGCTGCAGGACGGGCGCGTCGGCCTCGGAGGCCAGCTCGAAGACCGCCCCCTCGACGCACCCGCCCGAGACGCTGCCCACCACCTCGTCGCCGCGCACCGCCATCGCCGCGCCCGGCGGGCGTGGCGCGCTGCTGAACGTGCTCACCACGGTCGCCAGCCCGAACCTGAGCCCCGACCTCCACCACCGCATGATCTCCGGGAGCACGTCACGCATGGGCGAGCCTTTCGCTGAGTTCCTCGTAGGCGGCCAGGCTGTGCCCGGCCACCAGATCGTCCAGATGCGGCAGGGCGGCCCGCATGCCTCCGGTCAGCGGCTGGTAATCCTCATGTCCCTTGTGCGGATTGACCCAGATGAGCCGGTACGCCTGCCGGGCCAGCCTGGCGAGCTGGGCGCCCAGGAGCGCGGGGTCGCCGCGTTCCCAGCCGTCGGAGGCGATGACCACGATCGCCCCCCGGGCGCTGTGCCGGGTCAGGTACTCCTTGAACTCCTCTCCGAGCCGGGTCCCGCCGCTCCAGTCGGGGATGGCCGCGGACGCCGCGTTCAGCGCCGTGCCGGGGTCGCGGTGGCGCAGCTCGGCGGTGACCTCGGTGAGCCGGGTGCCGACCGAGTAGACCCTCGTGGCCCGCGGCTCGCTCCTGACCAGCGCGTGGGCGAAGCGCAGCAGGGTCTCGGCGTAGGGGGCCATCGACCCGCTGACGTCCACGAACAGCACCACCTGGCGGGGCCTGGTCGTGTGCCGGCGGCGGCGGAGCCGGGCCACCTCGCCGTTGCGCAGCGCCTCGCGCACGGTGCGGCGCTGGTCCAGCCTGCCGCGGTGGGCCCGCTCGAAACGGCGGGAGCGGCGCGCGGCCCGGCCGCGGCCGAGCAGGGCCAGCATGCGGTGCACCTCGGCGCGTTCGGCCTCGGTGAGCCGGGCGACGTCCCGGTGCCGCAGCACCTCGGCGCGGCTGGCCGTGGCCGGGGCGGCGGCGTCCTCGCCCGCGCCCGCCTCCTCGCCGTCGCCGGCCGCCAGGTGCCGGGTGACGCTGGTCGTCCCGGCACGGGCCGCCGCCGCCCGCCGCCCGCCGAAGTAGGCGGCGAAGCAGCGGTCGTAGCGGGGCAGGTCGTCGGGCGTGGCGCACAGGGTGAGCCGGCCGGCCCAGTAGAACGCCTCCCGGTCCCCGGCGTCGAGGTGGCCGAGGGCCTGCAGCAGGCTCCGCGTCCGCTCGTGGTCGGCGTCCACGCCCGCCGCGCGCAACGTCCTGACGAAGCCCGTCACGGTCCGGACCAGCTCATCCACCGGACAGCAGCCCGTCGCCCAGGACGGCGGCGACGTCCTCGCGGTACTTCAGCGCGGCGCCCAGGGTGGCCGCGGCCAGGTCGGGGTCGAGCTCCCTGGCCCCGAGCGTCAGCAGCGCCTCGGTCCAGTCGAGGGTCTCGGCCACGCCCGGCGGCTTGACCAGGTCGGCCCGGCGCAGCCGCTCGGCTGCCCGCGCCACCTGCAGGGCCAGCTCCTCGGTGCAGCCGGGCAGGCGGCGCAGCAGGATCGCGACCTCGCGGTCGAAGCTCGGGTGCTCCAGCCAGTGGTAGAGGCAGCGCCGCTTGAGCGCGTCGTGCACCTCGCGGGTGCGGTTGGAGGTCACCACGACGACCGGCGGCGTCGCGGCCCTGATCGTGCCCAGCTCGGGGATGGAGACGGTGAAGTCGGAGAGCACTTCGAGCAGGAACGCCTCGAACTCGTCGTCGGCCCGGTCGATCTCGTCCACCAGCAGCACGCTCGGCTGGGTCTCCACGGCCTTCAGCAGGGGGCGGGCGATCAGGAAGCGGCGATCGTAGATCTCCCCCTCCAGCCGGGCGGCGTCGGTGATCCCGGCGGCCTCGGCGGCCTTGAGGTGGAGGAGCTGGCGGGCGAAGTCCCAGTCGTACAGGGCCTGGGACGCGTCGAGGCCCTCGTAGCACTGCAGCCGGATCAGCGGGGCCTTGAGCAGCGTCGCGAGGGTCTTGGCCAGCTCGGTCTTGCCGACGCCCGCCTCCCCCTCCAGGAACAGCGGCCGACCCATCCGCAGCGCCAGGAAGGCGGCCGTGGCCAGCCCCCGGTCGGCCAGGTAGTCGTGCCGGTCGAGCAGCTCGATGAGCTTGTCCGGCGACTCGATGTCCATTGCCCTGATTGTCCGCCGCAGCACGCCTTCAGGCTACGTCGCGACCCCGGCCCTGCGATATCGGCTCGCCCTCATCGTCGCGTTTCAGTCGCCATCGCGTTTCAGTCGCCGGACTCGGACGCCTCGCCGCGTTCGCGGATCAGCGCGGCCAGCTCGGCCGTGGCCCGGCGGGCGCGGGCCTTCTCCGAGCCCTGGATGCCCATGGCGCCGATCGTCCGGCCGTCGGAGAAGTCGATCTTCGGCCACGGGTCGCCCACCAGCAGGGTGACGTCGATGACCTCGGGCCAGGTGTAGCGGTGGATGCGCAGGGCGTTGACGACGGTCAGGCCCTGCTCGTCGGCCTCCACCCGGACCCGGCCCAGCAGGTGGAGCACGTACGCCACCGCCAGGCCGAAGCCCACGATCGCCACCCGGTCGGGCAGCTTGAACGGGTCGGCGATGAAGATCGCCATGAGGACCGCCCCCGCCACCACCACCAGGGCGAAGGCGTAGGGCACGATCCGGCCCCGGCTGGGACGCCAGGTCACGGGCAGGGGCGGCGGGGTCACGGGCTCGGGCACGAGGGAAACCTACCGCAGGTCAGTGGAGGTCCCTCAGGAGGAGGGCGGTCTCCAGGGCGGCCAGGGCCGACTCGTAACCCTTGTCCTCCTTGCTGCCGGGCAGCCCGGAGCGGTCGAGCGCCTGGTCCATCGTCTCGCAGGTGAGGACGCCGTTGCCGACGGGCGTCTCCTCGTCGAGCGAGACGCGGGTCAGACCGCTGGTGACCGAGTCGCAGACGTAGTCGAAATGGGCGGTCTCGCCCTTGATGACCGCGCCGAGTGCGACCACCGCGTCACAACGCCGGGCCAGGGCCTGGGCCACGACGGGGATCTCCAGCGAGCCGGGCACGCGGACCACGGTCGCGGTGGCGCCGCTGTCGTCGCACGCCTGCACGGCCCGCGCCACGAGCTGGTCGGTGATCTTGGCGTGCCAGCTCGCCGCCACCACGCCCACGACCAGGCCCGCCGCGTCCACCACGGCCGCTCCGGGACGGCCTTCTCCACTCATGACGCCTCCGAGATCTCGTGCGGGACGCTGGAGGAGATGTCGTGGCCGAGCCGGTCGCGCTTGGCCTCCAGGTACCGCTCGTTGTGCGGGTTCAGGGCCACGGGCATGGGCTCGCGGCCGAGCACCTTGATGCCGTAGCCGTCCATGCCCTTGAGCTTGGCCGGGTTGTTGGTGAGCAGCCGCACCGAGCGCACGCCGAGGTCGGCCAGGATCTGCCCGGCGTTGGAGAACTCGCGGGCGTCCACCGGCAGCCCCAGCTCGACGTTGGCGTCGACGGTGTCGCTGCCGTTGTCCTGGAGGCTGTAGGCCCGGAGCTTGGCCAGCAGGCCGATGCCCCGGCCCTCGTGGCCGCGCAGGTAGACGACGACGCCGCGGCCCTCCTGCGCGATGGCGCCCATGGCGTGGTCGAGCTGCACGCCGCAGTCGCAGCGCAGCGAGCCGAACACGTCCCCGGTCAGGCACTCGGAATGGGCCCTGACCAGGATGTTCTCGCCGCCGCCGAGGTCTCCGTAGACGAGCGCGACGTGCTCGCCGCCGTCGAGGGCGCTGGAGTAGCCGTAGGCCCGCCACATGCCGTACGCGTTGGGCAGCCGGGTCTCGGCGACCCTGGTGACCATGCTCTCGGCGCGGCGGCGGTGGTCGACGAGCTGCTCGATGGAGACCAGCGCCAGGTCGTGCTCGTCGGCGAAGCGGCGCAGCTGGGGCAGCCGGGCCATGGTGCCGTCGTCGTTGACCACCTCGGCCAGCGCCCCGGCGGCCGACAGCCCGGCGAGCCTGGCCAGGTCGACGGCCGCCTCGGTGTGGCCGCGCCGGGCCAGCACGCCGCCCTCGCGGTAGCGCAGCGGGAAGATGTGGCCGGGCCGGACCAGCTCGTTGGGCTCGGTGGCCGAGTCGGCGAGGGTGCGGATGGTCCTGGCGCGGTCGGCGGCGGAGATGCCGGTGGTGACGCCGTCACGGGCGTCGACGGTGATCGTGTACGCCGTGCGCATGCGCTCGCGGTTCTGGGACACCATGAGCGGCAGCCCGAGCCGGTCGAGCTCCTTGCCGTCCATGGCCACGCAGATCATGCCGCTGGTGTGCCGGATCAGGAACGTGCACAGCTCCGGCGTGGCCTTCTGGGCGGCGAAGATCAGGTCGCCCTCGTTCTCGCGGTTCTCGTCGTCCACGACCACGACGGGACGGCCGTTGCGGATGTCCTCGATGGCCCGCTCGATCGGGTCGAGCTTGAACTCGTTCATGCCGCTGCCACCACTTCCGGACGGGCGGCGGCGCGGTACTCGCGCAGCCACTTGGCGAAGCCCGTGAGGACCATGACGAAGAACACGCCGTAGACGGCGCCGGAGACGTAGAGGCCGGAGTTGAACGCGACCGGCACGCCCACCAGGTCGACCAGCACCCAGATGATCCAGAAGTC
This sequence comes from Nonomuraea sp. NPDC049655, assembly GCF_044465465.1. Taxonomy (NCBI): domain Bacteria; kingdom Bacillati; phylum Actinomycetota; class Actinomycetes; order Streptosporangiales; family Streptosporangiaceae; genus Nonomuraea; species Nonomuraea sp. NPDC049655. The sequence continues at coordinate 240,752 of NZ_JBITLS010000005.1, read as the reverse complement.
GACCAGCGCCCGGCCCTGCGCCCAGGTGGCGACCGCGCCGCCGACGAAGATGTAGGCGTCGGAGGCCACGACGGACACCGGCGCGCCCGGGTACCACGACAGGTCGAACGTCTTGAACAGGACGGTCACCACCGCGGTGCCCACGGCGAGCGCCGCCAGCATCCGCCACCGCTCGCCGCCCGTGGCGGGCCGGACGGACAGGGCGTGCTCCTGGGTGCCCTGCCGCCACTTCCACCACCCGTAGACGGCCAGCACGGCGAACAGGGCCTGCTTGAGCGCGTTGCCGGTGACGTGCGCGCTGATCGAGGCGAGGAACAGCAGCACCGAGCCGGTGAACTGGACCGGCCAGGTCCACATGGACTTGCGCATCGCGAACGCCACGGTGGCGAGGGCGAACACGTTGCCCACCAGGTCGGTCCACTTCACCGGCAGACCGAAGATGTCAATCGATGCGTCCACCCAGCTCATCGGGTGCCCACCAGCCTCTCCACATACTTGGCGATCACGTCGACCTCAAGGTTCACCACGTCGCCCACCTGGCGGTCGCCCATGGTGGTCAGCTTCAGCGTGGTCGGGATGAGGCTCACGCCGAAGCTGTCGTCGTCAACCGTCGTGACGGTCAGGCTGATTCCGTCGATGGCGATCGAGCCCTTCTCGGCCACGTACCGGCTGAGCGGGCCGGGCAGGGAGAAGCGCAGGTCGTCCCAGTTCTCGCCGGGGGCGCGGGACAGCAGGCGGGCGGTGCCGTCGACGTGGCCCTGGACGATGTGGCCGCCGAGGCGCTGGTCGGCGCGTACGGACCGTTCGAGGTTGACCGCCGAGCCCGCGGTGAGGCCGCCGAGCGAGCTGCGGTCCAGCGACTCCCTGATGACGTCGACGGTGAACACGTCGTCCTTGACCTCGACGACCGTCAGGCAGACGCCGTTGACGGCGATCGAGTCCCCGTGGGCGGCGTCGGAGGTGACGAGCGGGCCGCGTACGGACAGCCGGGCGCCACCGCCGGCCTGCCCGCCCGCCGGCTCGATGGCGACGACTTCGCCCTTCTCCTCGATGATTCCGGTGAACATCACTTCTCCCTGCCTTGATGCGGAGCGGGCCGCGCGGTCAGCCGCAGATCCGGCCCGATGGGGGAAAACTCGTCGAAGGTGAGGCGGTGGGCGCCGCTGATCGTGGCGACGCCCGCCGGGCCGAGCGCGGCCCTGCCCTCGCCGAGGAGGGCGGGGGCGAGGTAGGCGTACACGCGGTCGATGAGGCCCTGCCGCAGGAACGCGCCGGCGAGGGTGGGGCCGCCTTCCAGGAACACGGCGACCACCTCGCGGGCGGCCAGCTCGCGCAGGAGGGCGTGCAGGTCGAGGCCGCCGTCCGCGTGCCGGGGCAGGCGCAGCAGGCCGGCCTTGAGCCCCGTCACGGCGTCGTCGGCGACGGCGACCAGCGTGGGGGCCTCGTCGTCGAGGACGCGGGCCGCGGGCGGCGTCCTGCCCTCGGTGTCCACGACGACCCGCAGCGGCGGGCGGGCGCCCAGGGGCCGGCCGGCCAGCGGCGGGCTGCCGGCCAGCAGCGCCCCCGCGTCGCCCTCCCCCGCCTGCGCCCCGGCGTTCTCCGGGAGGCGGACGGTGAGGTGGGGGTCGTCGGCCAGCACGGTGCCGATCCCGGCCACGATCGCGTCGGAGGCGGCGCGCAGCCGGTGCACGTCGGCCCGCGCCCGCGGCGAGGTGATCCACTGGCTGGTGCCGTCGGCGGCGGCCGACCTGCCGTCGAGGGTCGCGGCGAACTTCCAGGTCACGTGCGGCCTGCCGAGCCGGGCGTAGGTGAGCCATTCCTCGTTGACCCGCTCGGCCGCCTCGGCCAGCACGCCCTGCGTCACGCTCACCCCGGCCGCGCGCAGCCGCGCCGCGCCGCCGGCGGCCTTCGGGTTGGGGTCGGCGACGGCGACGACCACGCGGGCCACGCCCGCGGCCAGCAGCGCCCGGCTGCACGGCCCGGTGCGGCCGGTGTGGTCGCAGGGCTCCAGCGTCACGTACGCCGTGCCGCCCCGCGCCTGCTCGCCCGCCTGCGCCAGCGCCACGACCTCGGCGTGCGGGCCGCCCGCGTAGGCGTGGAAGCCCTCGCCGACGACCTGCCCGGCGGCCGACAGCACGACGCAGCCGACGACGGGGTTGGGGCTGGTGCCGCCGTGTCCGCGCGCGGCCAGCTCGACGGCGCGCGCCATGTGCGCGGCGTCGGCGGCTGAGATGTCCACCCGGGTCTCCTACTCGCCAGTAGCTTCAAGCCACGGCGGGCCCCGGGGGGTTTTCGGGTGCCGGCACGGCACCACGTCAGGAGCCCGGCTGGGACGCCGGACACCTCGCGCGCTTCCTCCCATCCGGACTTTAACCGTCGGTCCTGGAATTTCACCAGGTCAACCGGCCGATGGCATCGGCCGGGTCGCGGACTGTAACCGCCGGTTCGGACTTTCACCGACCCCGGAGCACGCTAGCTCTCTTCTTGTACCAGTTTGCCATGCCGATTACGGAAAGCGCGACCGCCCCCGTCCTATTTGAACAAGCGCTCGCTCAGGCAGCCATCAGCTTGCGCGCCCGGCGGGCCGAGGGCGCGTAGCGGACCTGCTCGGGAACCAGTCCGATGCCGGTGTGCAGGGCGCGCAGCGTGGCCGAGGCCCACAGGTCGCCGACGGGCGTGGCGGGCAGGCCGTACAGGCGGCGGGCCCAGCGCGGCAGCGTGGCCAGGGCCAGCACGGTCAGCGCGGGCACGGCGGGCCGCAGCGCGGACAGCGCGCCGGGCAGCGGCGTGTGCAGCGACAGCCGCAGCGGATGGGCCGCCTCCGGCACCAGCCGCAGCCCCGGACGCCGGCCGTCGATGTAGGCGCGCAGCTCGGCCACCGAGCCCGGCACGTCGTCCCCGTCCAGGCCCACGACCTCGGCGGCGCGCCGCCACTCGGCGACGAACCGGTCGGCGTCGGCGTCGGACAGCCGCACGCCGGCGCGGCGGGCCACCGTCAGGTAGGAGTCGACCTCGCCGACGTGCACCCAGCGCAGCGCTTCGGGGTCGTCGAGGTGATAGGTCTCGCCGGTGTCGGGGTCGCGGGCGGTCAGCGTGGCGTGGATCTTGCGCACCCGGCGGCCGGCCCGTTCCACCTCCGCGCGCGTGCCGTACGTGCGCACCCGGACGAACTCGCTGGTCCGCAGGAAGCGCGACCACGCCTCGGCCGGGTCGAGCAGCGCCGAGTTCTGCAGCACGCCGCGCATCGCCCTGGGGTGCAGCCCCTGCATCAGCAGCGCGCGGAAGCCGCCGACGAGCTGGATCGGCTCCCCCATCACCCGCCAGGTCACCGACTCGGGGCCGAAGATCCCATAGTCGTCGTCCATAAGTGAAGAGTTACCCAGCGAGGCGACAAACCATGCCAAAAGCCCCCGGCCGGGAACCGGCCGGGGGCTTTCGTCGAGGCTACGGAGATCAGCCGGTGAAGCCGATCGCCGTGTAGTCGGCGGCCTGGTAGCCGAAGGCGCCGTAGTTGGCCAGCGTCTTCTTGGTGGCCTGAATGTCAGGACGCTGGTACAGCGGGATGGTGTGCACCTGGTCCCAGATCAGCTTGTCGGCCGCGTTGGCCAGCTCGTAGGCCTTGGTCGGGTCCATCTCGCTGACCGCGGCGTCGATCGCGGCGTCCAGCGCCGGGTCGCTGCCCTTGGGGAAGTTCGACTCGGAGCCGGTCTTGTAGATCTGCGGCAGGCCGCCGAGCGGCAGCGGCGTGCCGATCCAGGAGAACGGCACCAGGTCGAAGTCGCCCTTGATGATGTAGTCGGTGAAGAACTTGTCATCGGGGACCGGGCGGATCGTCAGCTTGATCCCGGCCTCCTTGAGCATGGCCTGGGTGAGCTCGCCCTCGGTCTTGGCGTACGGCAGGCCCGCCGGGACGACGAAGTTCAGCGAGAACTCCTTGCCGTCCTTCTTGCGGACGTCGCCCTCCTGCTTCCAGCCGGCCGCGTCGAGCAGTTCCTTGGCCTTGGGCAGGTTGTACTTGCCCAGCTCGCCGGAGTTGTCGGCGTACGCCTTGTGGTTGTTCATGAAGACGTGGTTGCCCAGCGTCTGCAGCGGCCAGTCCATGTCCTTGAGGTCGGACTGCGTGATCACGTCACGGTTGATCGCGTACGCGACGGCCTGGCGGACCGACTTGTCCTTCAGGAACTCGCTCTGGTTGTTGACGGTGATGTGCCGCCAGTTCGGGCTGAGCGCCTTGCGGACGTCGACGTTCGGGACCTCCTTGGCCCGCTTGAGGTCCGCCGGGCTGCCCGGCGGGATCTCCACCGCGTCGAGCTCACCGTTGGCGAAGGCGTTGACCTGCGCGGCGGGCGTCTCGATGGTACGGAAGATGACCTTGTCGAGCTTGGCCTTGCGGCCCCACCACTTGTCGTCGCGCACCACGGTCAGGGTCTTGGTGCCCTCGTTGATGCTCTCGACCTTGAAGGGCCCGGCGGTGACCGGGATCTTCTGCAGGTAGTCCTTCTCGTACTTCTCCGGGGTCTCCATGTGGGAGGCCGGGTACAGGTGCGGCGAGCGCGAGAACTGCCCCATCCACTCGGGGTAGTTCTTGCCGTACGTCACGACGGCGACCTTGTCGCTGTCACCCTTGGTGACCGACTCGATGCGGTCCCAGCCGTCGGTGGAGGCCGGCTTGAACTTCTTGTCCTTGCCGCTGTTGGCCTTCCACGCCGCCTCGAGGTCCTTCCAGGTGATCGGCGTGCCGTCCGACCACTGGGCCTTCTCGTTCAGCGTGTAGGTGACGACCTGCTTGCCCGACGACAGGTCCATCTTGACGTCGGTGAGGTAGTCGGGGTTCGCCTTGAAGTTGGCCTCGGAGTCGGCGATCATCAGCTGCGGCATCAGCGAGTCCAGCATGTCCGCCGTGTCGCGCTGGTTGCCGTCGATGTGGTTGCCGTTCCACTGGCTCGGCCACTGGCCGACCGAGAGGGTGAGCGTGCCGCCGTCCTTGACCTGCTCGTACGGGACGGGGTTGATCGCGATGCCAGGGGTCTGCGACATCTGCTGCTGAGCCTGCTGCGACTGCTCGGCGCTCGGCTTCTTGGCCTCGCCGCCACCACCGCCACAAGCCGCCGCGGCCATGGCGAGGACGGCGATTCCCGCCGCCGCCCGGTAACGAACCTTCACTTTTCCTCCTGATCGTCCGAGGCCGTGATGACCTCGACTTCCTCCGCGTAGTGGCAGGCGGCGCCGTGGTCCACGGCGGTCGCGAGCCGGGCAACCGAGGGCTCTTCGTCCACGCAGCGCCGGCGTTCGGCCTCGGTGAGGAGGGCGAACTTGGGGCAGCGCGTGCGGAACCGGCAACCCGATGGCGGGTCGGCCGGGCTGGGCAGGTCGCCTTCGAGCAGGATCCGCTTGCGCGTGCGCTCCATCTCGGGGTCGGGCAGCGGGATCGCTGACAGCAGCGCCTGCGTGTAGGGGTGCGCGGGGCGGTCGTAGACCTCCTCGACCGTGCCGATCTCGGCGATCCTGCCGAGGTACATGACCGCGACGCGGTCGGCCAGATGCCGGACCACGGCCAGGTCGTGCGCCACGAACAGGTACGACAGCCCCAGGGTGTTCTTCAGCTCGTCCAGCAGGTTGATCACGCCGGCCTGGATGGACACGTCCAATGCCGAGACCGGCTCGTCCAGGACGAGCAGCTTGGGCTCCAGGGCCAGGGCGCGGGCGATGCCGATGCGCTGGCGCTGGCCGCCGGAGAAGCTCTGCGGGTAGCGCTCGGCGTACTCGGGCGCCAGCCCCACCAGTTCGAGCAGCTCGGCGACCCGCTGCTTGACGTTCTTGCGCCCGTGGGCGCGCAGCGGCTCGGCGATGATGTCGCCGACCGGCATGCGCGGGTCGAGCGCCGCCATCGGGTCCTGGAAGACGATCTGCAGGTCGCCCCTGAGCGCCTTGCGCCCGGACGGGCCGAGCTTGGCGCTGTCCTGGCCGAGCACGACGATCCGGCCGCTCTGCGGCGGGGCGAGCTGCATGATCTGCTGCAGGGTCGTGGTCTTGCCGCAGCCCGACTCGCCGACCAGGGCCAGCGTCTCGCCCTCGGCGATGTCGAAGCTGATGCCGTCCACGGCGTGCACGGTGCCGACGCGGCGCTTGAACACCGCGCCCTTCATCAGCGGGTAGTGCCGGATGAGGTTGTCCAGCTCCAGCACGGTCGCGCGCTGCTCGCGCGGCACGCGGACCACCTCGCTGACCGGGATGACCGGGACCGGGAACACGTCCGTGCCGGTCAGGCCCTTGTACTCGATCTCGCGGGAGCGGATGCAGGCGACGTGCCTGCCGCCGCCGACGTCGGTGAGCGGGGGCTCCTCGTCGTCGCACGAGTCGATCTTCATCGGGCAGCGCGGCGCGAACGGGCAGCCCGGCGGCAGCGCCGCCGGGGAGGGCGGGTTGCCCTCGATCGGCACCAGCGGCCCCTCCTCGCCGTCGATCCTGGGGATCGAGGCGAGCAGTCCCATCGTGTACGGCATCCGCGGCCGGTAGTAGATGTCGTCGACGTTGCCCTGCTCGACCGGCTTGCCGGCGTACATGACCAGCACCCGGTCGGCCATGCCCGCGACGACGCCCAGGTCGTGCGTGATCATGACGATGCCGGCGCCCGTCTCGCGCTGGGCGGTCTTGAGCACCTCCAGCACCTGGGCCTGGATGGTCACGTCGAGCGCGGTGGTCGGCTCGTCGCAGATCAGCAGGTCGGGGTCGTTGGCGATGGCCATCGCGATCATCGCGCGCTGGCGCATGCCGCCGGAGAACTCGTGCGGGAACGCCTTGGCCCGCACGTCCGGGTGCGGGATGCCGACCAGGTCGAGCAGTTCGACGGCGCGCTTGGCGGCCTTGTCCTTGCCCAGCTTCTGGTGGACGCGCAGCGCCTCGGAGATCTGGTCGCCGATCGTGTAGACGGGCGTGAAGGCCGACAGCGGATCCTGGAAGATCATGCTCATCGACTTGCCGCGGACCTTGACCAGGTCGTCTTCCTTCATCCCGATCAGCTCCTGGCCGTGGAGCTTGACCGAGCCGCTGATCTGGGCGGCGCGCGGCAGCAGGCCCATGATCGCCAGGGACGTGACGGACTTGCCCGAACCGGACTCGCCCACGATGCCCAGGACCTCGCCGCGGGCGACCTCGTAGCTGACGCCGCGCACGGCCTCGATGCCGCCGGGGAACGTCACGGTGAGGTCTTGAACCTCCAGGATGCTCATGAGTTGCTCCCCGGGTCGAGTGCGTCGCGCAGGCCGTCTCCGATGAGGTTGATGCTCAGGACCAGCAGCACCAGGAGCCCGGCGGGGAAGGCGAACAGCCAGGGATAGCCGGTGGCGTTGCGGGAGCCCTCGGCGATCAGCGTGCCGAGCGAGACGTCGGGCGGCTGGATGCCGAAGCCGAAGAAGGACAGCGCGGCCTCGCCGATGACCGCGCCGCTCACGTTGAGGGTGGCGTCGATGATCAGCAAGGAGGACAGGTTCGGCACGATGTGCCGGAAAATGATCTTCCAGCGGGGGATGCCCATGTAGACGGCCGCCTGCACGTACTCGCGCTCACGGAGCGAGAGCGTCATGCTGCGCACCACCCTGGAGGTGATCATCCAGGCGAACGCCGCCAGCAGGACCACGAACCAGAGCCAGGAGGCGCCGCGCAGGCGCGGCGAGGCGATCGCGATGATCAGGAAGCTGGGCAGGACGAGGAGCAGGTCCACGCCCCACATCAGGACGCGGTCCACCCAGCCGCCGAAGTACCCGGCGAAGGCGCCGACGATGGCGGCCAGGCCGGTCGAGATGAGCGCCACGAGGAGGCCGATGATGATCGACTTCTGCATGCCGCGCAGGGTGACGGCGTACATGTCCTGGCCGATCGTGGTGGTGCCCCACCAGTGGTCGGACGACGGCGCCGACAGGAAGGCGAGGAAGTCCTTGTCCGTCCAGTCGTAGGCGCCGAACAGGGGGCCGATGTAGGCCAGCGCCACCAGCAGCACGAGGGCGATGAAGCCGTAGCGGGCCTGCCGGTTGCGCAGCATCCGCCCGAGAACAACCTTGGAACGCACTTAGCTCACCCGCACTCGAGGGTCGAGGGCCGCCACCAGCAGGTCCGACAGGAAGCCGGCGAACAGGACGCAGACGGAGGCGAACATGCTGACCGCGGCCACCGAGTTCACGTCGTTCTGGTTGATCGAGTCGACCAGCCAGGCGCCCATGCCGTTCCAGGCGAAGATCTTCTCGGTGAAGGTGGCGCCGGTGAGCATCGTGCCGAAGGCGAAGGCGAAGTACGTGGCCGCGGGGATCAGCGCGGTGCGCAACGCGTGCTTGATCAGGGCGGTCCTGCGCCGCAGGCCCTTGGCCATCGCGGTGCGGACGAAGTCCTGGCCGAGCACGTCCAGCATCATGTTGCGCTGGATGCGGCTGTAGAAGGCGATCGAGCCCAGGCTGAGCGAGATGGTCGGCAGGATCAGGTGGTTCAGCCGGTTGGTGAACTGGTCCCAGCCGGACAGCTTGGGGTTGTACTCGCCGGTGAACTCGATCAGCGTGAAGCCGAGCCCGCGGTTGAGGTTGTAGGCGCTGATCGCCAGCAGCGTGGCCAGCACGAACACCGGAATCGCCATGATCACGAACGAGCCGACGCCGATCACCCGGTCGGTCACCCGGTATTGCTTGATCGCCGACAGGGCGCCGAGCGCCACTCCGAAGACGAACCCGAGGATCGTGCCCACCAGCAGCAGCCGGAGGCTGACGAAGATCCGCCGGCCCATCTCGTCGTTGACCGAACCGCCGTTCCAGGTCTTGCCGAAGTCCCCCGTGACGACGCCCTTGGCCCAGGTCGCGTAGCGCTCCAGGACGGGCGTCTTGTCGTTGAGGTTGTAGCTGTCGAGGGTGGCGTCGATGACTTCCTCGGCGACGGGAGGCTGGCGGCCTTCATACGCGCCGCGGGGGTTCATGGTCGTCGCGGCGAGCATGTAAGCCAAGCTGGCCGCGATCGCGACCAAGATCAGATTGATCGCCAACCTGCGGAGCAGGTACTTGCCCATTACCCTCCGTTCGCACTGAACGAGGGCCCGGAAACCCCGGTAGGAGAAGACCCCCGCAATGGAAAAAGACCGTCTTACGCCGCGAAAAGTCATGACGCGGAACGGCGATCAAAACGCAGGATATCTAGCCAAACATCACAGTCAGCAATAGTTCGACATAACGGTAGGGTCACTAAGCGCGGTGGCGGCTCGTCGTCGATCATCGCCCCACAGGGGGGTTGACCTGGGGAAACGCGCCCTATCAAGATCGGTAACGCGCGCTATCGGATCGGCGTGTGTCACAGAATCCTGACAAAAAATAACCCAATCCCGAAGTGACGCACGTCATACTGATCAATAGGCTGGGGATTGATATTTCGCGATGTCGCGGCTTTTGATCTCAGGCGGGTGGCCGAGGTGGGTCGGTCCGAGGGCACGCTGCCGCCCGCCCCGAAGGCGTCCCCGGGACGATCCCCCCACGCTCACGCTCCGCTCACCACTGCGGCTTCCGTCCCCCTCCGCACAAGACCGGCCCCGCCCCCCGCCCTCAGCGGCCCCCGTACCTCCAGCAGGCCCGCACCTCGGATGGACTCGCCCCGAGCGGACCTACACTCGGCCGCGCACCACGGTGTGAGCCAAGTGAGCCTGCACTCCCTTGGCCCCGCCCCCGAGCGGACCTGCACCCCGAACGGGTCTGCACCCCTGGTGAGCCTGCACCCCAGTGGGCATGCAACTCCTCTGGCCCGCAGCTTCAGTGAGCGCGTGCCCCAGAGGGCGCGCGCCCCTCAGCGGGCCCGCACCCCAGTGGACCGAGGCGCGGCGGCAGGACTGTGGTGCGCGCCTCGCGGAGAGGCCGCGGGAGTGCCTGGCGGGCCTCGCGGGGTTCCGCCCAGTGCGGCGCACGCCTCGTGGTGAGGCGACGGAGCCGCCCATCCCTGCCACCGACCACACCTTGCGGAGGAGCGGAGGAGCCACGGGGGCGCGCGGGGCACGCCCGTGGCGGGAAGGGGCAGCGGTAGACGGGGAAGGGTCAGCGGGTGGCGGGAACGGTCGGCGAGTGCCCGGGAACGTCAGGCGAGTGCCGGGGAACCTTGGGCGAGTGCCGAGGGAGGGTCAGCGAGTGGCGGCGGCGCGGAGGGCGTCGATCGCGGCCACCGGGTCGGCGGCCCCGTAGACGGCGCTGCCGGCCACGAACACGTCGGCGCCCGCCTCCGCGCAGCGCTCGATCGTCTCGGCCGTCACACCCCCGTCGACCTGCAGCCAGACCGACCCGCCGTGCCGCTCGATCATCGCCCGCGCCGCCCGCACCTTCGGCAGCACCATGTCGAGGAACTTCTGCCCCCCGAACCCGGGCTCGACCGTCATCAGCAGCAGCATGTCGATCTCGCCGAACAGCCCCTCGAACGGCTCCACCGCCGTGGCCGGGTTGAGCGCGAGCCCCGCCCTGGCGCCGAGCGACCGGATCTCGCGCAACGTCCGCACCGGCGCCTTGGACGCCTCCGCGTGGATGGTCACGCTGCCCGCTCCGGCCTCGGCGTACTGGGGGGCCCAGCGGTCGGGGTCGGCGATCATGAGGTGGCAGTCGAGGGGCGTCTGGGTGGCTTTGCGCAGGGACTCCACCACGGGCAGCCCGAGGGTGAGATTGGGCACGAAGTGGTAGTCCATGACATCCACGTGCAGCCAGTCGGCGTTCGGCACGGCGGCGGCCTCGTCGGCCAGCCGCGCGAAGTCGGCGGCGAGGATGCTGGGCGAGATCTGTACGGCCATGATGCGCCAGTCTATTGAACCGCCCGATCCCCCTCGACGCCCCCTCCCACCACGCCAACCCCGCCACCACACGGGCGAGGGGCGGGAGAGGAGCGGACGGGCGCCCACCGCGTGGGCGCCCGACACGCGGGAGTCCAGCACGCGGCGGTCCGGGACGCGCGTCCAGCACGCAGACACCCAGCACGCAGACACCCAGCACGCAGACCCCCAGCACGCAGACACCCAGCACGCAGACGCCGAGCTCGCGGGCGAGGGGCGAGCGGGGTCAGGGGCGTTTGCGGAGGAGGGCCAGGAACATGGCGTCGGTGCCATGGCGGTGGGGCCAGAACTGCGCGTACGGGCCGTCGCCGAGCCCGTCGACCTCCGGCAGGTAGTCGCGCGCGTCGAGCTGCTCCACGTCACCCCTGCGGCCCATGACGTCGCCGACCACGACGCGCGTCTCGGCCAGGTGCGGCGAGCAGGTCACGTACGCCACCACCCCACCCGGGCGCACGGCGTCGAGGGCCGTGCCGAGCAGCCGCCGCTGCAACGCGCCCAGCTCGGCGATGCTGGCCGGGTCGCGCCGCCACCGGGCCTCCGGACGCCGCCGCAGCGCGCCCAGCCCCGTGCAGGGGGCGTCGAGCATGACCCGGTCGAACACCCCGGGCCGCCAGGCGGGTTCGGTGCCGTCGGCGGTGACGACCGAGGCGGTCCTGGTGGTCTGCCAGACCAGCCGCGCCCGGTGGTACTGCACGTCGGCGGCCAGCACCCGCGCCCCACCGGGGAACGCCACAGGGCCGCCGCCCGCCGCACCGCCGTTACGCACCGCGCCGCCGCCGCCCGCCGCACCGCCGCCGCCCGCCGCGTCGCCCTCGCCCGGACGGCGCTCGCCGTCGCCCGGACGGCGCTCGCCGTCGAGGCCCGCGAGGTCGCCGTACGTGGCGACGGCGTCGAGCAGGCCCGCCTTGCCGCCCGGCCCGGCGCACATGTCGAGCCAGAGCTCGTCCTCGCCGTCGAGCGGCACGCGGGTCAGGGCGAGCGCCACGAGCTGGCTGGCTTCGTCCTGGACGGCCGCGCGGGTCTCGGCCACGGCCTCGATCTGCCCGGGGTCGCCCTCGCGCAGGTAGGCCGCGTACGGCGAGTAACGGCCGGGCGCGGCCCCGGACTCGGCCAGCTCGGCCACCGAGCTGCGCCCCGGCCGGGCGACCAGCGTCACCAGCGGCCGGACGTTGTCGGCGTCGAGCAGGTCGGCCAGCTCCCCGCCGCCGCCCAGCGCGTCGCGGAAGGCCGAGACGATCCACCGGGGATGCCCGTAGGCGACGGCCAGATGGCCGACCGGGTCCTGGTCGGAGTCGGGCGCGACGATGGGGATCCAGTCCTCCAGCTCGCGCGAGCCGATCTTGCGCAGCACCGCGTTGACGAACTTGGCCGCGCCCTGGCCGATGCGCAGGCGTACGAGATCGACGGTGGTGCCGACGGCGGCGTGCGGCGGGACGCGCATGCGCAGGAGCTGGTGGGCCCCCAGCCGCAGGGCGTCGCGCACGGCCGGGTCGGGCGCCCGGTCGCTGCACATCTCGATGATCGCGTCGTAGGTGCCGAGGCCGCGCAGCGTGCCGTAGGCCAGCTCGGTGGCCAGCGCCGCGTCGCGCCCGCGGATGTCGCGCTCGCGCAGCAGCCGCGGCAGGAGCAGGTTGGCGTAGGCGTCGCGCTCGTCGACGGCCCGCAGGAGGTCGAAGGCGGCGTTGCGGGCGTGGTCGCGGGCGGGGCGGCGCGGGCGGTTCGCTCCGCGGGGCCTGGTGCCCGTGGAGCCGGCCGGCGACCGGCGGGGTTCACGCGAAGGCATCGTCACTCGCAAGCCGGACGCCGCGCGCCCACTCGACCGCCCCCATCGCCCGCTTGCCCTGCGGCTGCACCTCGCCCAGCTCGACCGGGTCGGTGGCGGTGCCGACGAGCACGTGGCTCTTCGTGGCCAGGATCCGGCCGGGCGCGAGCCGGTCGGCCTGGACGGCGACCTTGGCCGGCCCGAGCTTCACCCGCTGGCCCCTGAACTCGCTCCACGCCCCCGGGCCGGGGGTGCAGGCGCGGATCAGGCGGTCGACCCGCATGGCGGGCTTGGACCAGTCGACCCGCGCGTCGGCGACGTTGATCTTGGGTGCGATCGTCACGCCGTCGAGCGGCTGGGGACGGGCCTCCAGCGCGCCGTCCTCGACGCCGTCGAGCGTGGCGGCCAGCAGGCCGGCGCCGGAGACCGACAGGCGTTCGAGAAGGGAGCCGCTGGTGTCGTGGGTCAGGATCTCCTCGGTGACGACGCCGTAGACCGGGCCCGCGTCGAGCTCCTTGACGATCTGGAACGTCGTGGCGCCGGTGATCTCGTCGCCGTGCAGCACCGCGTGCTGGACGGGCGCCGCCCCGCGCCAGGCCGGCAGGACCGAGAAGTGCAGGTTGATCCAGCCGTGGCGGGGCACGTCGAGGGCCGACTGCGGCAACAGCGTGCCGTAGGCCACCACCGGGCAGCAGTCGGGCTCCAGCGCGCGCAGCGTGTCGAGGAAGGCGGGGTCGCCGACCTTGGCCGGGCGCAGCACCTCGATGCCGGCCTCCTCCGCGAGCTCGGCCACCGGCGAGGGGTGGACCTTGCGCCCCCGCCCTGACTGGGCGTCGGGACGGGTGATGACGGCCACGACCTCGTGCCGCGGCGAGTCGATCAGCATGCGCAGCGACGGCAGCGCCGTCTCGGGTGTGCCCGCGAAGACCAGCCGCATCGTCAGAGCGCCCTTCCGCCGGTGGCGTGCGGCGACATCTTGATCACGGGGGCGGACAGGCCGCTCCACTCGGCCTCGCGGATCGCCTTCATGGCCAGCTTGCGCTGTTTGGGGTCCATGCGGTCGATGAACAGGATGCCGTCGAGGTGGTCGGTCTCGTGCTGGAAGCAGCGGGCCATCAGGTCGGTGCCCTCCAGCGTGACCGGCTCGCCGTGCATGTCGAAGCCCTTGGCCACGGCGCGGACGGCGCGCGGCGTCGGGTAGGACAGGCCGGGGAAGGACAGGCAGCCCTCCTCGCCCTCCTCGTCGAGGTCGGCCGACAGGTCGAGGTCGGGGTTGATGAGGTGGCCGAGCTGGTCGTCGACGTAGTAGGTGAACACCCGCAGTCCGACGCCGATCTGCGGGGCCGCCAGGCCCGCGCCCGGGGCGTCCATCATCGTGTCGGTGAGGTCCTTGACCAGCTTGCGGAGCTCCTTGTCGAAGTCGACGACCGGGGCCGCCGGGGTGCGCAGCACCGGATCTCCGAACAGCCGGATCGACTGGATCGCCAAGGGGCTCACTCCTGTTCTCGAACGTGGATCAGCCCAGTTTACCGGCGGTGGGCCGGCGGCCGGTCGTGGCGCAGGGAGCGGGCCTTCATCGCGGCCTTGCGCGCCGCCTTGGCCACCGCCCGGTCGTCGTGGGAGCCGGCGAGCATGTCGAGCACGGCCAGCGTGTCGGGGTGGCCGACCGCGGGCATCTCGCCGACGAGCTTGATCAGGTCCTCGCCCGGCTCGGGCATGTCGAGGCGGCCCGCGGCCGGACCGGACAGGTGCATGAGCGCGGCGAGGTTGTCGACCGCGATCCAGGTGTGGTCCTCGGGGCTGAGCGGCGGGGCCTCCAGGTCGCGGATGTGCAGCCAGGAGGCGGCGTAGCGGCGCGTGAGCGGGTGGTCGAGCGCCTGCCGCACGGGCTGCTCGGCCTCGGGGCCCAGCTCCTCCAGGATCGCGCCGACCGCGCCGCGCTGCCCGGCGGTGCCGGAGGCGGCGATCTCGATCAGCTCGCGGGCGGCCGCCTCGGGGGGCCGCCGCTCCAGCCAGCCCGCCACGGCGCTCTGCGTGGCGGTGCCCTTCACCAGCGCCTCGACCAGCTCGGCGGCCGACAGGTCGGCGAAGACCTGCACCTCGGCGGCGGTGGGCGCGTCGTGGCCCTCGCGCAGCAGGTCGCGCCGGACGGCCCAGACCCCGAGCGGGGTGAGCGCCGTGCGCCCGGCCTCGGTCTGCTCCACCAGCCCGCAGTACGCCAGCAGCGAGACCGCCTCCAGCAGCTCGGCCGGCAGCGCGGCGGCCAGTCTGCGCATCTCGACCGGGCCGGGCGCGCAGGCGACCTCGTGCGACTGCAGGATGCCCCTGGCCAGGTTGCCCACGGCCACGCCGGAGCGCACCGAGTAGATCGTGGCCAGCATCTCGGCCAGGTGGTCGTCGACCACGGAGGAGCCGGTCAGGCCCTCGTCGGCGCGGTCGAGGACGTCCATCACCACGCCGTCCCAGAACTCCAGCGTGGCCTCGACCGTGAGCTGCATCGACAGCGGGCCGCGGGAGGCCCGGCCGCCGAGGATGCGCAGCAGGCCGGTGTTGACCGCGACGATCCAGATGAGCCGCAGCCGCGACTCCTGGAGCCCCAGCTCTTCCGCGGCGGCCCTGGCGTCGGACTCGCTCAGCATGCCGTCGGCGCCCACCTCGCGGCTGCCCGTCCAGGCGGTCAGGCGGATGGCGTCGGCGACGAGCGGCACCGCGGGCACCGCGCGGGCCAGCTCGGCGTCGCTCGCCAGCAGGACGGGCGGGAAGGTCAGCGCCTCGTGCTCCACGGAGGTCTCCTCAGGTGGCCGTGGAGGCACGGCGGCCTGCTCATCGATCAGCTTGCGCAGCTCGGCGAGGTCGAAGACATTGTTTGCCACCCAGGAAACTTACTGCACAGCAGTCACAAGGACGTACTCAACGGATGGCCCGGGAGCGCGCCTTGAACGCCGCCTTGCGCGCCGCCTTGGCCACCGTGTCGTCGGGGATGGAGCGTCCGAGCAGCTCCAGAACCTCGACGACGTCGGGGTGGTCGACCCGCCACATCTCCTCGATCAGATGGGCCGGCGGACCGGACGCCGCCATGTTCTCGGCGAAGATCTCCGGATCCTCCCGCGCGGCGGGCATCGCCAGGGCGAGCATGTCGACGCTGACCCAGAGCAGTTCGTCCTGGGTGAGCGGCGGCGCGCCGAGACCACGTGCGGCCAGCCAGTGTATGACGTGCGGGCGCAACTCCTGGTCGTCGAGGTGGTCGCGCACCTGCGGCTCGGCCTCGGCGCCCAGCCGGTCGACGATGGTGATCGCGATGCCGCGGGCCACGGCGGGCGCGCCGGAGGCGGCGGTCAGCAGCTCGGCCGCGGCCTCGCCCGGCGCGCGGCCGGACAGCCAGCGGGAGATGTCCTGCTCGGCCAGCTCGGCGGGCAGCCCTTCGAGCAGCCCCTCGATGAGGCCGCGCGCGTCGGCCTCGCCCAGGTCGGGGGCGATCGGGGCGTCGAGGCCGAGCGAGAGGTAGTGCTCGCGCAGCCCCCAGACCGCCAGCGGCGTCAGCTCGGCCGCCGCGCCGTCGAGGCGGACCATGCCCCACCCGGCCAGCCGGTCGAGCGCCCCGGCCACGTCGATGCCGCCCTCGCCCGAGACCTCCTCCAGGTAGTCGGCGACGACCTGGAGCGGCACCGGCGCCTGGAGGCGGTAGAGCATGTCGAACAGGTCGTAGAGGCCCTCGTCGAGCTCGGCGTGGCCGGTGATCTCGCCGCCGGTGTCGTCCTCCAGCAGCCGGGCCACGGTCGCTGCCCAGGCGTCCAGCGGCTCGCCGTCGCCCGGTGGGGGGCCGCCGGCCAGCTCCGGAACGGTCCGCAGCGCCTCGGTCAGCTCCTCCTCCGAGGCCAGCCGGACGGCGGGCAGCGGGGTGCAGCCCGGACAGTCGCACGGCGCCTCGCCCAGGTCGGGCAGCTCCCCGGACGGGATCGGCACCGCCTGTTCGAGCGATTCGGGCCCGATCGAGCTGAACAGGCTCTTGGCCATGCCGAAGTTGGCCGGGTCGGCCAGCGCCTCGGGCATGCGGGGGCCGATGTCGTCGAGCCGGGCGCGCATGCCGGCCACGGTGGCCGGGCTGGCGTGACCGGCCTCGCCGAGGTAGTCCACCAGCGTGCGGGCGGCCGCCACGGTCTCGGGCGCGCTCTCGGGCGGCGCGATGACCTTGCGCGGGTAGATGGACAGCAGCAGCTCGTCGAAGGTCTCCGGCGTGAAGTCGCGCAGTTCGTTGACGTTGAGATAGTCGCTGGCGTAGTCGCAGAGCAGGCGGACCTCGTCCGCGTCCACTTCGACTTCCCGCGCGCGCCCCCATGCGCGCAGGTCGTCGATGGCCTGGTTCACCCATTCGATCGACACAGGGGCACGCTAACGGCTGACCAACAGATGAGCGAATCGGGGAAACGGTCTAAATCAGGTCGAGTGGGTCGACACTCACCCTCACGACATCTGGTGTCTTACGCGCCGCACGCACCCCACTGGCCCCCTTGAGCGCGGCCGACAACGCCGCCCCGCCGCCGCGCCGTACCCGGATCATGGCCCGTTCCAGGCCCGACTCGTCGACCGGGACCGGGCCCAGCACCTGGGCGTCCGGCGGGAGACGCACCTCGTCGAGCATCTGCCGGACGGCGCTCGCCGAACCCGTCAGCGTCGCCATCCGCACGGCGGGCGGGAACCCGAGCTCGGCCCGGTCGCCCAGTTCGCGCTCGGCGTGCGTGATCGGATCCCACCGCAGCAGCGCCTGCACGGACGGCAGCCCGGCGTCCCCGAGCACCACCAGCTCGGCGGAGGGCCGCAGCAGCGCGGCGGCGTTCATCCACCGGCGCAGCGTCTCCTCCCCCGCCCGCAGGTCGGCCCGGCCGAGCAGCGCCCATCCGTCGAGCAGCACCGCCGCCGCGTAGCCGCCCTCGGCCACCGGCTCGGCGCCGGGCGTGGCGACCACGAGGGCGCGCGCGGCGGGCACGCCGGCCAGCACGCCGTCGCGGCCGGACGTGCGCACCTGCACCGACGGAAAGGCCCGCCCCAGCTCTTCGGCGGTGCGCCGGGCCCCCGTGACGACCGCCCGCAACCGGGGGCTGCCGCAGGACGGGCACCGCCAGTCGGCGTCCACCCGGCCGCACCAGCGGCAGTAGGGGGCGGCGTGCCCGGCTCTGAGCGCGAGCGGCCCGTGGCACAGCGACTCGCCGCTCCCGTGACCTTCCGGCGTCCCGCCCGTCGCGTCCGTGGCGGTGCTCAGAGCTCCGGCGTCCGGCTCCGCCTCGCCGAGAGCCGCCGTCTGCCGGCCGCCGGGGACCGGCGCGGCCAGGTGCGGGGCGATCCTGGTGGGCGGCAGGACGCAGCGCGCCGGGGCGCGGCAGTGGCGGCAGGCCAGCGCCGGCAGGTAACCGCGCCTGGGCACCTGGACCAGCACCGGCCCGCTCTCCAGCCCCTGGCGCAGCGCCCGCCAGGCCAGGCTGGGCAGCCTCGCCTGCCGGGCCGCCTGGTCCTTGGCCAGCTCGGCGTCCTCACCGGCGGGACGCACCCGCGGGGCCAGGCTCCTGATCGTCGTGCGGGCGGCCACGATCGGCCTCGCCCAGCGCGCGGCGACGAGCTGGGTGGCCTCGGCCGTACGCGCGTAGCCGCCGATCAGCATGGCCGCGCCCGTACGGTGGGCGCGCAGGCCGAGGACCTCCCTGGCGTGGGGGTAGGGGGCCAGGCGTTCGGCGTGCAGGTCGTCGCCGTCGTCCCAGATGGCCACCAGGCCGAGCTCCGCGACAGGGGCGAACATGGCGGCCCGGGTGCCCACGACGGCGCGCACCTGGCCTCTGAGGACCTTCAGCCATCGCCTGTACCGCTCGGCGGGCCCGAGGTCGGCCGTGAGCGCCACATGCCTGCCGGGGCCGAGCAGCCGCTCGAACTCGGCGTCCGCCAGCGCGACGTCCTTGCCGTCGGGCACCACGAGGACCGCTCCCCGCCCGCCGTCGAGGGTGGCGAGCACCGCCTCGGCCATGGCTCCGGCCCATCCCGTGGCGCCGGGCAGCGCGGACCACACGGCGCGGGGGGCGCGGCCGTGGCGCAGGGCGTCCAGGAAGGAGGGGCCGGTCGGGTAGGCGTCCCAGGCGCTCTTGCGGCCCTCTGCCGGCCGTTCGGGGGCGTCCGTCCCGTTCATGTGCTCCGGACGGGCCGCCGTCCGTCCGCGCGCGGGGGCCTTCGCAGGGCGGGGCTCGACCCGGCGCGGGGTGCCGTCCTGCTCGGCCCGCCCGTCCATCGGGGCCGCCGGTTCCAGGCTCCGTCCCGAGAAGGACGAGCCCTCCACGTCTCGCGCTTGCCTGATCGCGGCAGGCGCACCCGAGGCGACCTGTGCGACCGCGACGGCGGCAGATTCGCCCCCGGCGGCCCGGACGATGTCGGCAACCCCGCTCCCGGCGGCTCGGGCCACGGCCGGGGAAGCGCTCTGCGCCGCCTCGCCGGTGGGGACGGCCGGCGGGGCCAGATCGGCGGCGGACGAGTCGGCGGGAGGCGGGTCTGCTGGAGGCGGAACCTCCGCCTCGGCCTTGGCGTGGCGCGGTGGAATGGCCAGGCGCAGCACGTCGGTGAGGGTGCCCGCGTAACGGTCGGCCACCGCGCGGGCCAGACCGGCGATCTCCGGCGTGAGCACCTGCTCGGGCGAGACCACGCGTTCGAGCGCGGTCAGCTTGCCCTCATGGTCGCTCTCGTCCACCCGCTCCAGCAGGAACGCGTCGATCAGCTTGCCCGCGAACCGCACCCGCACCCGCACCCCCGGCCGGGCCGCCTCGTGCATGGCGGCGGGCACCAGGTAGTCGAAGGGCCGGTCGAGGTGCGGCAGCGGGCTGTCCACGACCACCCGCGCGACGGGCCGCTCGGGCGCCGCGACCACCGCCCCCTTGGTGTCCTTGGACGACGCAGGAGGCCGCACGGCGTCGAGCGGCAGGAGGGCGTCGTCGGAGTGGGTCACGCACTAACGTCTACCAGACCCCGCGCCCCGCCATCCCCACACCACCGGCGCACACCCCCGCACCGCCCCCGCCGGCCACCCACTCCCCCACCAGCCCGAACAGCGCAGGAGAGCACACAGGACGCGACGAGCACGCAGATCCGCGCCCACCGCCAGACCCGATCAGGAACGCCCCCGCGAAGACGGACGAGCCCGCCCGCACCGAAGAAACGCGGCCCCCCACCAGAAGCCGCCTCACCCGCGCCTCACACCGAGCACGGCCGTCGCCACCGAACACGGCTGACGAGCCCCCGACGCCCCACAGAGCACGGGCGACGAGCCCTCGATGGCCACCGACCGCCGCCGCCGAAGCCGCCGTCCAGGAGACCAGCCCGAGATCGTCACCGGGCCGCAGGCGCGGCAGAAGAGAGCGTCAGCCCAGCAGCCACCCGCGAGCCCTCAGCCCCAAGAGATCAGCAGCGACCGGCGAGCCAGCCGCCCCTCAAAAGATCAGCAGCCACCGGCGAGCCTGCGGCCCTCAAGAGACGAGGCGAACGCCCGCACCGAACCACCCCAGCCGACGACAAGTGCCGCACCCAACCCTCAAAAGGGCCGAATGCGGCACCTGCACGAAACCAGAAACCGAGTAGGTCAGAGACCGAGTAGGTCAGAGACCCGCAGCCGTCCGAAGGGCCTCGGCGCGGTCGGTGGACTCCCAGGAGAAGCCCTCACGGCCGAAGTGCCCGTAGGCGGC
Source organism: Nonomuraea sp. NPDC049655 (assembly GCF_044465465.1). Lineage (NCBI taxonomy): Bacteria > Bacillati > Actinomycetota > Actinomycetes > Streptosporangiales > Streptosporangiaceae > Nonomuraea > Nonomuraea sp. NPDC049655. The sequence goes on along the minus strand of NZ_JBITLS010000005.1, from coordinate 220,453 downwards.
GGTCTCGGAGTAGATCGGGCGCAGCAGGTCGAGGTCGCGGATGATCGCGGCCGGACGCAGGTCGAAGACGCGCAGCACGGCCGCCTGGATCTGCTCCACCGGCAGCTTCTCGGTGCCGAAGCACTCCACGAACAGACCCACCGGCTGCGCCTTGCCGATCGCGTACGCGACCTGCACCTCGCACCGGTCGGCCAGCCCGGCCGCGACGACGTTCTTGGCCACCCAGCGCATCGCGTAGGCCGCCGAGCGGTCGACCTTGGACGGGTCCTTGCCCGAGAACGCGCCACCGCCGTGGCGGGCCATGCCGCCGTAGGTGTCGATGATGATCTTGCGGCCGGTCAGGCCGGCGTCGCCCATCGGGCCGCCGATCTCGAAGCGGCCGGTCGGGTTGACCAGCAGCCGGTAGCCCTCGGTCTCGATCTCCAGACCGTCGAGCACGGGGTCGACCACGTGCTCCTTGATGTCGGGGGCGAGCATCTCCTTGAGGTCGATCTCGGCCGCGTGCTGGGTGGAGACGACCACGGTGTCGAGGCGGACGGGCTTGTCGCCGTCGTACTCGATGGTGACCTGGGTCTTGCCGTCGGGGCGCAGGTAGGGAACCTTGCCGGTCTTGCGGACCTCGGACAGGCGCTGGGCGAGCCGGTGCGCGAGCGTGATCGGCAGCGGCATCAGCTCCGGCGTCTCGCGGCAGGCGTAGCCGAACATCAGGCCCTGGTCGCCGGCGCCCTGGCGGTCGAGCTCGTCGGCGTCGCCGCCCACGCGGTGCTCGTAGGCGTCGTCGACACCCTGGGCGATGTCGGGCGACTGCGCGCCGATGGACACCGACACGCCGCAGGAGGCGCCGTCGAAGCCCTTGTGGGAAGCGTCGTAGCCGATCTCCAGGATCTTCTCCCGGATGACGCCGGGGATGTCGACGTAGGTCTCGGTCGTGACCTCGCCTGCGACATGGACCTGGCCGGTAGTGATCAGCGTCTCGACGGCGACCCGGCTCTTGGGGTCGTCCTTGAGCATGGCGTCGAGAATCGCGTCACTGATCTGGTCGGCGATCTTGTCCGGGTGGCCTTCGGTGACCGACTCGGAGGTGAACAGGCGACGTGACAACTCAGTGGCTCCTCATGCAGCGGCTGCTGACGGATGTTGGGCCCGGGACGGAAGAACACGCCAGGGCCTCGCCGAAGTCTAGCCCCACCCGGCGGCCGGTCGCGAAACCGTCCCGTGTCCGTGTCCGGTCACATGTCCGGCATGTGTCCGGCATGTGACCGGACCTGTGACCGGTCACAGGTCCGGAAGGGGATCCGGCGGCAGCGTCTCGGGCGCGAAGACCTCGGCGTCGGCGGCGGACACCACCGCCGCGTACTCCTCGTCGAACTCGAACACGGTGGTGCCGAGCTCGATGAACGGTCCGGGCAGGATCGGGCCGAGCCTGGTGTGCCGCGGGTACGTGGCGAACACCGCGACCGGCCGGTCGCTCCTGAGGGTCCTGGTGGTGAGCACCGAGACGGACGAATCGGTGACGACGATGAGGAAGTGGCCCGTTCCCGTCGGCCCCACGGACAACGCGGGGAAGACGTAACGGATACCTCCCTGGTCCTCCAGCAATCTCCTGCAACGTTCCCTGACAGCGGAACCCACCGGCATTCCGTCCCCCTTTGCCCCCAAGTATCGGTAGGCGTCCGGGGTGCCGCAACTGGCGATCAGGTAATCGTTCTTGCGCGAAAAACGCGCGTCAGGACAGACGGGGCGCGACCAGGTCCCAGACGGCGTCGGCGACGTCGTCCTTGGGGCCGCGCGGCACCTCGACCGGCTCGCCGCCGGCGACGAGGACGGTGGCGGCGTTGTCGGGCGTGCCGAACGCCAGCCCCTCCCCCACCTGGTTGACGACCAGCAGGTCGCAGCCCTTCCTGGCCAGCTTGGCCTGCCCGTTGGCGAGCACGTCGTCGGTCTCGGCCGCGAACCCGACGATCACCCGCGGACCGGCGCCGCCCTCGCGCCGCAGCCGGCCCAGCTCGGCCAGGATGTCGGGATTCTTCGTCAGCTGGATGGGATCGGGCTCGCCGTCGGTCTTCTTGATCTTCGTCTCGTGCCGGGACGCCGGGCGGAAGTCGGCCACCGCGGCCGCCATGACGACGGCGTCGGCCTTCTCGGTGGCGGCCAGCACCGCCTCGCGCAGCTCGGCCGTGGACCCCACTCGCACCACGGCGGCCCCCGCGGGATCGGGGAGGGCGACGTTGGCCGCCACGAGGGTCACCTCCGCGCCACGCGCGACCGCCGTGCGGGCCAGGGCGTACCCCTGCAGGCCGGACGAGCGGTTGCCGATGTAGCGGACCGGGTCGATCGCCTCGCGGGTGCCCCCGGCGGAGATCACCACCTTGCGTCCGGCCAGGTCGCGCGGCCTGCCGCGCAGCACACGCAGGCAGACCTGGAAGATCTCGGCGGGGTCGGGCAGGCGGCCGGGGCCGGTGTCGGCGCCGGTGAGGCGCCCCACGGCCGGGTCGATGACGACGGCCCCGCGCTCGCGCAGGGTCGCGACGTTGGCGCGGGTGGCCGGATGTTGCCACATCTCGGTGTGCATGGCCGGGGCGAACACGACCGGGCAGCGCGCCGTCAGCAGCGTGTTGGTCAGCAGGTCGTCGGCGAGCCCGTGGGCCGCCTTGGCCAGGGTGTTGGCGGTCGCCGGCGCCACCACGACGAGATCGGCGCGCTGGCCGATGCGGACGTGGGGCACCTCGTGAACGTCGTCCCAGACGTCGGCGGTCACAGGGTTGCCCGACAGGGCGGCCCACGTGGGCTCGCCCACGAAACGCAGGACCTCGCGGGTCGGCACGACCCGCACCTCGTGACCTGACTCGGTGAACAGCCGCAGCAGCTCACATGCCTTGTACGCGGCGATGCCGCCGCTGACGCCGAGGACGACCTTCATCGAAGGGGTCAGACCGCGCCTTCGATGGGCTCGGCGTTGAGCAGGCCCTCGGAGACCTCGCGCAGCGCGATGGACAGCGGCTTCTCCTGAGCATGCGTCTCGACCAGCGGCCCGACGTATTCCAGCAGGCCCTCGCCGAGCTGGGAGTAGTAGGCGTTGATCTGGCGGGCGCGCTTGGCACCCATGATCACCAGGGAGTACTTGCTGTCGACGATGTCGAGCAGCGCGTCGATCGGCGGGTTGGTGATGCCCTCCGCGGCCGGGGTGGTGCCTGCCACGATTGTCAGACCTCTCGGTTGATGGTGGTGGTGACCCCCTGAGGGTCAGTCATCAAGGCTATCAGCCGGTGGCACACTTCTTGGACACTCGTGTTCACCAGCGTGAGGTCGAACTCCGACTCTGCCGCCATCTCGACCCGCCCGGCCTTGAGCCGGCGCTCGATGACGTCCTCCGGCTCGGTGCCGCGGCCGCGCAGCCGCTTCTCCAGCTCCTCCCACGTCGGGGGGGCCAGGAAGACCAGCAGGGCGTCGGGCATGGTGGTGCGCACCTGCCTGGCGCCTTCCAGGTCGATCTCCAGGACGGTCGGCACGCCCTGGGCGAGCTTGTCCAGCACCGGCTCGCGCGGGGTGCCGTAGCGGTTGCCCGCGAACTCGGCCCACTCCAGCAGCTCGCCGGCTTCGACGAGCCGGTCGAACTCCTCGCCGTCGACGAAGAAGTAGTGGACCCCGTTGACCTCGCCGGGACGGGGCCTCCTGGTGGTCACCGAGACCGACAGCCACACCTCGGGGTGTGCCCGCCGGAGCTCGGCGACGACCGTGGACTTGCCGACGCCCGACGGCCCTGACAGGACCGTCAGACGCCTCCTGCTCAGGGGGAGGAAGCCGACCTTCGCTCCCGATCCGACTGCCTCGTGGGCCCTTGCTTCGCCGGACCAGGACCTGTCGGTCACTTCCTACCCCCCGTTGAACCTGCGCTTTCTTGTGGAACAGAGATTAGCTCTCGTTGCCACCGAACTCGCGCTCGAGGGAAGCCCTCTGGTTCGCGCCGAGACCCCGCACGCGGCGGGACTCGGCGATGGCAAGCCGCTCCATGAGCTGCTTGGCGCGGACCTTGCCCACGCCGGGGAGCGATTCCAACAGGGCCGACACCTTCATCTTGCCGATGACGTCGTCGGTCTGCCCATCCTTGAGCACCTCAGCCAGAGAAACCGCGCCATGCTTGAGCCGGTTCTTGACCTCGGCACGCTCTTTACGGGCCTTGGCAGCCTTCTCAAGGGCTGCGGCGCGCTGCTCAGGGGTCAGGGGAGGAAGAGCCACGCCGGGTCACCTCGAATTTCTGTCGATGTACTCGGACGGGAAGGGAAACTAGCTGGTCATCGCCCCCTAAGCAACGTCAAGAGCGGTTTCTCTCCTCACAAAATCCACTTCATCACTGTCCGTGAGCGTAAAATTACACACTGCTGATCAAATCGCCCTCACTTCCCGCTTCGCGCGTCCGCTCCGGACGGCGTCCCGGAACAGGGCGAAGATCGCCCGCGCGGCACCGGACGATGTCCGAAACCAGGGCCGGACCAGGACCGAAACCAGAATGGGGAAGGGTGCGCGAACGCCCTGCGGATGCATTACGATCTTGTGAAGCGAGGGCTGCGCGAACGGTCCGGCGACACCTGCCGCCATGCCCCGCGCCCGCACGGAGAACACCCCTCCGCGCACGCGACGATCGTGCCCCCGCCTCCCGCGGACAAGCACACCTCGCGGCACGCCAGAAGCGCGCCTCCGCCCCCGCGGAGAACCGCGCCCACCGGAAGCACACCTCCGCCTCCGCGGACAAGCACGCCTCCGCGCACGCAGAGAGCGCGTCCCCGCCTGCGCGCAGAGGCTCACCTCCGCGCACACGGGAAGCGCGCAGACAGGCGCGTCTTCACGCGCCGCGGAGAGCCCTGCCCTCGCGCGGCCACGCCCGAGCCGGGAGCCCCCGCGGCGAGTGGGAGGCGGGTGGCCGGGGCCGGGGCCCCGGCCGGGGTTCAGGAGGCGGTCGTGCGGCGCAGTGAGGCGGCGATGGCGGCGGCCGCCGCTCCCGGGTCCGCCGCGCCCGTGATCGGACGCCCGATGACCAGCAGGTCGGCGCCGTCGGCCAGCGCCTGCTCGGGCGTCGCCACGCGCACCTGGTCCTGGACGTCGGCCCCCTGAGGGCGCACGCCCGGCGTGATGAGGGTGATGCCGGGCCCCACCTCGGCCCGCACCGCCGCGACCTCGTTGGGCGAGCACACCAGCGCCGTGGCCCCGGCCGCGACCGACAGGGCGGCCAGGCGGCGCACGGCCTCGTCGGCCGGTCCGGCCAGGCCCATGCGGTCGAGGTCGGACTCGTCCAGCGAGGTGAGGATCGTCACAGCGGCGATCTTGGTCTGCGGGGCGGCCTCGACCGCGGCCCGGATCATGGCGGCCCCGCCGGCCGCGTGCACGGTCAGGATGGCCGGACGCAGGCGGGCGACGGCCTTGGCGGCGCCCGCGACGGTGTTGGGGATGTCGTGCAGCTTGAGGTCGAGGAAGATCTGGACGCCGCTGGCGCCGCGCACGGAGGCGATCACGTCGGGGCCGTAGCGCAGGTACAGCTCCAGGCCCACCTTGATGGTGCTGACGTGCGGCGTCACCAGGCTCGCCCACCTGGCGGCGGTCTCCAGGTCGGGGGCGTCGAGGGCGACGGCGATGGGTGCGGGCGTCAAGGGGAGCTCTCCTCGGAGTCGACTAGAAGGTGCCGGGGAGCGCTCCCCGGCGGCCGGTGGGCCAGGCCGACGGCGTCGGCCAGGCGTTGGAAGCCGCGTGCCCGCAGCAGGTCCTCCAGCTCGCGCTCGATGCGCAGGCACGCGTAGGGGTCGTGGAACAGCGCGGTGCCCACTCCGACCAGGCAGGCGCCCGCCAGGATGAGCTGGAAGGCGTCCCTGCCGGTCATCACGCCGCCCATGCCGATCAGCGGCACCCCGGGCAGGGCCGCGTGCACCTGCCACACGCACCGGACGGCCAGGGGCAGGATGGCGGGCCCCGACAGCCCTCCGGTGACGGCGGCCAGCGACGGACGCAGCGCCTCGGTGTCGATGGCCATGCCGAGCGGGTTGTTGATCATGGACAGGGCGTCCGCCCCGGCGTCCACGCAGGCGCGCGCGACCGAGACGATGTCGGCCACGTCGGGCGCGAGCTTGGCCACCACGGGGACGTCGTAGCGCATGATGGAGCGCACCGAGGCGATCACCTCGGCCGCGGCGCTGCCCTCGCGCGCGAAGACACGCCCTCTGTCCTCCATGTTCGGACAAGAAAGGTTGACCTCCAGCGCGGTCACCCCGGGCGCGTCGGCGAGCCTGCGGGCCAGCTCGGAGTACTCGGCGACGGTGCCGCCGCCGATCGAGACGATGGTCTTGATGCCGCGCTGGGCCAGCCAGGGCAGCTCGCGCTCCAGGAACGCCTCGATGCCCGGCCCCTGGAGCCCGACGGCGTTGAGCATGCCGGAGGGCGTCTCGGCCATGCGCGGGGTCGGCCGGCCGGCCCGGGGGGCCATGGTGATGGACCGGGTGGTCAGCGCGCCGAGCCGGTGGAGGTCGAAGAACTGGGCGAGCTCGCGTCCGGAGCCCGCGCAGCCGGCGGCCGTGGTGACGGGGTTCGCCAGCTCGACGTGCGCCAGAAACGTACGCATATCAACTGACATGTCGAGCACCGCCTCCGGGGGCGCCGAGCGCGTCGAACGGGATCGTTCCCACGTCCTCGAAGCGCACCCGTTCCCCCCGGAACACCGGTCCCTCCGCGCACGCGCGGACCATCCTGGTCGCGCCGTCGTCGCCGATGACGGGGATGACGCACGTCATGCACACCCCGATGCCGCAGGCCATCTGCTCCTCGACGGCCACCTGCACGGGGATGTCGAACTCCATCGCCACCGCCGTGACCGCCCGCAGCGCCGGCATGGGCGCGCAGGCGTAGACGGCGTCGGCCCGGGTGTCGGCGATCACCGAGGGCAGCGCGTCGGTGACCTTGCCGCGCAGGCCGAGCGAGCCGTCCTCGGTGGTCAGGGTCGTCGTCTCGGCGATGCGGCGGGCCCGCATGGCGCCGAAGACGCGGTCGGCCCCGGCGCCGCCGAGCACGAAGTCGACCCGGCAGCCGCGCGCCAGCAGCGCGTCGGCCAGCGGGAACAGCACGGCAGAGCCGTACTCGGCGCCGACCAGCACGCAGTTGACCGGGTCGCGCGGCAGCGGGAAGGGCCGGCCGAGCGGCCCGACCAGGTCGAGCGTGTCGCGGGCGCGCCGCTCGGCCAGCCAGGACGTGCCCGCCCCGGCGACGGTGAAGACGAGCTCGACCGTGCCGCCGTAGTCGGACTTGACGTCATGGATGGACAGCGCGCGGCGCGTCACCATCGACGTGTGGGCCCCGCCGACCGCCACGGAGACGAAGTGGCCGGGGCGGTAACGCTCGGCGATGCCGGGCGCCACCACCGTCAGCGCATGGTAGGCGTCGACCCGGCGCGTCGTCAGCACCGTGCCCGTCACCTGCACAGGTGTGCCGGCCAGTCGTCTTCACCTCCCGCGCGGGTCAGCCGCGTAGTGCCTGTGCGTGCTCCTGGAGTGACCGCACGCCGACGTCGCCGCGGACGATCGCCTGGATCCCGGCCGCCGCCGCGGCCAGCCCCGCGACGGTGGTGATGCACGGGATGCCGCGCAGCACCGCTGCGGTGCGGATCTCGTAGCCGTCCAGGCGCGGCCCGGACTGACCGGGGCTGCCGAACGGCGTGTTGACGATCAGGTCCACCTCGCCGTCGAGAATCGCCTGCACGCTCGTAGGCTCACCTCCGGGCCCGGTCCCCTCGCTGTGCTTTCGCACGATCTTGGCATGGACACCGTTGCGGCGCAGCACCTCGGCCGTGCCCTCGGTGGCGAGGATCTCGAAGCCGAGGTCGGCCAGTGCCTTCACAGGGAAGATCATCGCACGCTTGTCCCTGTTGGCCACGGACACGAACGCGCGTCCCTTGGTCGGAAGTTCGCCGTAGGCCCCGGCCTGGGACTTGGCGAACGCCACGCCGAAGAACGCGTCGATGCCCATGACCTCGCCCGTGGAGCGCATCTCGGGCCCGAGCACGGTGTCGACGCCCCGGAAGCGGTTGAAGGGCAGCACGGCCTCCTTGACCGCGATGGACGCCTCCAGCGGCAGCGTGCCGCCGTCGCCGGTGGCCGGCAGCATGCCCTCCGCGCGCAGCGAGGCGATCGAGGAGCCGAGCATCACCCGGGCCGCCGCCTTGGCCAGCGGCGTGGCCGTCGCCTTGGACACGAACGGCACGGTACGGCTGGCCCGCGGGTTGGCCTCCAGGACGTACAGGACGCCGGCCGACATGGCGTACTGGACGTTCAGGAGCCCGCGCACGCCCACCCCGGCGGCGATGGCCTCGGTGGCGGCGCGGATGCGCTTGACGTCGTGGCTGCCGAGCGTGAGCGGCGGCAGGGCGCAGGCCGAGTCGCCGGAGTGGATGCCGGCCTCCTCGATGTGCTCCATGACGCCGCCGAGGAACAGCTCCTGGCCGTCGTAGAGCGCGTCGACGTCGATCTCGATGGCCTCGTCGAGGAACTTGTCCACCAGGACCGGGTGGCCGCCCTCCTGGGCCGCCATGTACGTCGTCAGCGTCTCGTCGTCGTAGACGATGGCCATGCCGGCCCCGCCGAGCACGTACGAGGGCCGCACGAGCACCGGGTATCCGATCTCCCCGGCGATCTCCAGCGCCTCGGGCACCGTCAGCGCGGTGCCGTGCTTGGGCGCGGGCAGCCCGGCCTCGGCCAGCACCCGCCCGAACGCGCCGCGCTCCTCGGCCAGGTGGATCGACTCGGGCGAGGTGCCGACCACGGGCACGCCCGCGTCCTTGAGCGCCTGCGCCAGGCCGAGCGGCGTCTGGCCGCCGAGCTGCACGATCACGCCCACGACCGGGCCGGTCTGCTGCTCGGCGTGCACGACCTCCAGGACGTCCTCCAGCGTGAGCGGCTCGAAGTAGAGCCGGTCGGAGGTGTCGTAGTCGGTCGAGACGGTCTCGGGGTTGCAGTTGACCATGACGGTCTCGAAGCCGGCCCGCGACAGCTCGAAGGAGGCGTGCACGCACGCGTAGTCGAACTCGATGCCCTGCCCGATGCGGTTGGGCCCGGAGCCGAGGATGATGACCTTCTCCCGCTCGCCGGAGGGGACCTCGGTCTCCTCGTCGTAGGTGGAGTACAGGTACGGCGTCCTGGCGGCGAACTCGGCGGCGCAGGTGTCGACGGTGTTGTAGACCGGCCGCACGCCGAGCGCGTGGCGCAGGCCGCGCACGTGGGCCTCCTCGACGCCGCGGATCTCGGCGATCTGCGCGTCGGAGAAGCCGTGGTGCTTGGCGCGGGTCAGCGCGGCGGCGGTGAGCTCGGGCGCGGCGGCGATCTCCTGGGCCTCCTCCTCCAGCAGGAGGAGCTGGTCGAGGAACCAGGGGTCGACGCTGGTGGCCTCGAACAGCTCGGCCGCGGTCGCGCCCGCGCGCACGGCCTGCTGCATCGTGCGCAGCCGCCCGTCGTGCGGGGTGCGGCAGGCCGCCAGCAGCTCGTCCTTGTCCTGGACGGGTCCCGCCCAGGTGAAGGCGGAGTCCTTCTTCTCCAGCGAGCGCAGCGCCTTCTGCAGCGCCTCGGTGAAGGAGCGGCCGATGGCCATGGCCTCGCCGACGGACTTCATGTGCGTGGTCAGCGTGCGGTCGGCCCCGCGGAACTTCTCGAAGGCGAAGCGCGGCACCTTGACCACGATGTAGTCGAGGGTCGGCTCGAAGGAGGCCGGGGTCTCCTTGGTGATGTCGTTGGGGATCTCGTCGAGGGTGTAGCCGATGGCCAGCTTGGCGGCGATCTTGGCGATCGGGAAGCCGGTGGCCTTGGAGGCCAGGGCGCTGGAGCGGGAGACGCGCGGGTTCATCTCGATGACGATCATGCGCCCGGTGCGCGGGTCGACGGCGAACTGGATGTTGCAGCCGCCGGTGTCCACGCCGACCTCGCGGATGACCGCGATGGCCACGTCGCGCATGTTCTGGTACTCGCGGTCGGTCAGGGTCAGCGCGGGCGCGACGGTGACGCTGTCGCCGGTGTGCACGCCCATCGGGTCGATGTTCTCGATGGAGCACACGATGACGACGTTGTCCGCCTTGTCGCGCATGACCTCCAGCTCGTACTCCTTCCAGCCGAGGATGGACTCCTCCAGGAGCACCTCGGTGGTCGGCGAGGCGTCGAGGCCGGCGCCGGCGATGCGGCGCAGGTCCTCCTCGCCGTAGGCGAAGCCGGAGCCGACGCCGCCCATGGTGAAGCTGGGCCGTACGACCAGCGGGTAGCCCAGCTCGCCGGCGGCGGCCAGGCAGTCCTCCATGGTGTGGCAGATGACCGACTTGGCGGACTCGGCGTTCAGCCCGTGCTCGCGGGCGACCTTGGCGACGATCTCCTTGAACTTCTCGCGGTTCTCGCCCGCCTGGATCGCGTCGAAGTCGGCGCCGATCAGCTCGACCTCGTACTTCTCCAGCACGCCCGACTCGTGCAGCGCGACCGCGGTGTTCAGCGCGGTCTGGCCGCCCAGGGTGGGCAGCAGCGCGTCGGGGCGCTCCTTGGCGATGATCTTCTCGACGTACTCGGGGGTGATCGGCTCGACGTACGTGGCATCGGCGAACTCGGGGTCCGTCATGATCGTGGCCGGGTTGCTGTTGACCAGGATGACGCGGAAGCCCTCGGCCCGCAGCACGCGGCAGGCCTGCGTGCCCGAGTAGTCGAACTCGCACGCCTGGCCGATCACGATCGGGCCGGAGCCGATCACCAGGACCGACCGGATGTCCTCACGCTTGGGCACGGCTCATGACCTCACAGAACTCGTCGAAGAGATAAGCGGCGTCGTGCGGCCCCGCGGCGGCCTCGGGGTGGTACTGGACGCTGAAGGCGCGCCCGTCGAGCAGGCGCAGGCCCTCCACGCACCGGTCGTTGAGGTTGACGTGGCTGACCTCGGCCGGACCGTAGGGGGTCTCGAACGGCTCGCCGATCGGCGCCTCGACGGCGAACCCGTGGTTGTGGGCCGAGATCTCGACCTTGCCGGTGCGCACGTCCTGGACCGGCTGGTTGACGCCGCGGTGGCCGTAGCGCAGCTTGTACGTGGACAGCCCGAGCGCCCGGCCGAACAGCTGGTTGCCGAAGCAGATGCCGAAGAACGGCACCCCGGCCTCAAGGACGCTGCGCAGCGCCGACACGTCGGCGGTGGCGGGGTCGCCGGGGCCGTTGGAGAAGAACACGCCGTCGGGCTCGACCGCCATGATCTGCTCGTACGTGGCCGTGGCGGGCAGCACGTGCACCTCGCAGCCGCGCTCGGCCATGCGGTGCGGGGTCATGCCCTTGATGCCGAGGTCGACGGCGGCGACCGTGAAGCGCTTCCCGCCCACGGCGGGCACGACGTAGGGCTCGGCCGTGGCCACCTCGGCGGCCAGGTCGGCGCCCTCCATGGCGGGCGCGCGCCGCACCCGCTCGACGAGCTCCTCGACCGTCGCGGAAGGGGCCGAGAAGATGCCGGCCCGCATCGCGCCGCGCTCGCGCAGGTGGCGGGTCAGGGCGCGGGTGCCGGTGATGGCGATGCCGACGACGCCCTGCTGCTTGAGGTAGTCGTCGAGCGAGCGGTCGGCCCGCCAGTTGGAGACGATCCTGGACGGCTCGCGCACGACGTACCCGGCGACCCAGACGCGGCCCGACTCGGGGTCTTCGTCGTTGACGCCGGTGTTGCCGATGTGCGGGGCCGTCATGGCGACGATCTGCCGGTGGTAGGAGGGGTCGGTGAGGGTCTCCTGGTAGCCGGTCATGCCGGTGTTGAAGACCATCTCGCCGAACGTCTCGCCTTCGGCGCCGTAAGAAGTTCCGTGGAAGACGCGGCCGTCTTCCAGGACGAGCACCGCGGTGTTCAAACCAGCTTCCCTTCGAGAACGGTCGGCGTGCCGCGCAGGAACGTGGCGACCGCCCGGCCGGGCAACGTCATCCCCTCGTACGGGGTGTTCCTGCTCTTGGAGGCGTAGGCGGAGGGGTCCACCTCGGTGCGGGCCGACGGGTCGTACAGCGTGATGTTGGCCGGCGCGCCCGGCTCCAGCGGACGGCCGTGGCCGGACAGGCGGCCGATGCGGGCCGGAGTGATCGACATGCGCTCGGCGACCCCGGCCCAGTCGAGCAGCCCGGTCTCGACCATGGCCTCCTGGACGACGCTCAGCGCGGTCTCCAGGCCGATCATGCCCATGGCCGCGGCCGGCCACTCGGTCTCCTTGTCCTCGACCGGGTGCGGGGCGTGGTCGGTGGCGACGACGTCGATCGTGCCGTCGGCCAGCGCGGCGCGCAGCGCCTGGACGTCGGCCTGCGTGCGCAGCGGCGGGTTGACCTTGTAGATCGGGTTGTAGGCGCCGACCGGGGACTCCTCGACGAGGTCGTCGGTGAGGAGCAGGTGGTGAGGGGTGACCTCGGCGGTGATGTTCCAGCCCTTGGACTTGGCCCAGCGGATGATCTCGACCGAGCCGGCGGTGGAGACGTGGCAGACGTGCAGGCGGGAGCCGACGTGCGCGGCCAGCAGGCAGTCGCGGGCGATGATCGCCTCCTCGGCCACCGCCGGCCAGCCGGTCAGGCCGAGCCTGCCGGAGACGACGCCCTCGTTCATCTGGGCGCCCTCGGTGAGCCTGGGCTCCTGGGCGTGCTGGGCGACGACGCCGTCGAACGCCTTGACGTACTCCAGGGCGCGGCGCATCAGCACGGCGTCGCTGACGCACTTGCCGTCGTCGGAGAAGACCCGGACCCGGGCCGCCGAGTCGGCCATCGCGCCGAGCTCGGCGAGCTGCCTGCCCTCCAGGCCGACGGTCACCGCGCCGACCGGCTGCACGTCGCAGTGGCCGAACTCGCGGCCGAGCCGCCACACCTGCTCGACCACGCCGGCGGTGTCGGCGACGGGCGAGGTGTTGGCCATGGCGTGCACGGCGGTGTAGCCGCCGCGGGCCGCGGACTGGGTGCCGGTCTGGACGGTCTCGGCGTCCTCGCGGCCGGGCTCGCGCAGGTGGGTGTGCAGGTCGACCAGGCCGGGCAGCGCGATCGCGCCGCCGCCGTCGACGGTCTCGCCGCCGGGGCCGGCGTCGAGGCCGGCGCCGATCTCGGCGATGCGCCCGTCGGCGATCCGGAGGTCCACCGGCTCCCCGCCGAGGATCCGTACGTTCTTGATGATCACTGGATCTCTCCCCCGAGCAGCAGGTACAGGACGGCCATGCGGATGGTGACGCCGTTGGCGACCTGCTCCACGATGGTGGAGCGCGGTGAGTCGGCCACCTCGGCGGCGATCTCCATGCCCCGGTTCATCGGCCCGGGGTGCATGACGATGGCCTCGTCCGGCATCTTGGCGAAGCGGTCGCGGTCGAGGCCGTAGCGGCGGGAGTACTCGCGCTCGCTGGGGAAGTAGGCGGCGTTCATCCGCTCCTTCTGCACCCGCAGCATCATGACCGCGTCGGACTTGGGCAGCACGGCGTCGAAGTCGTAGGACACCTCGCACGGCCAGGTGCCGACCGAGACGGGCAGCAGCGTGGGCGGCGCGACGAGGGTGACCTCGGCGCCGAGCGTGTTGAGCAGCAGCACGTTGGAGCGGGCGACCCGGCTGTGCAGCACGTCGCCGACGATGGTGACCCGGCGGCCGTCGAGCCCGCCGAGACGGCGGCGCATCGAGAAGGCGTCGAGCAGCGCCTGCGTGGGGTGCTCGTGGGTGCCGTCGCCGGCGTTGACGACGCTGCCGCGCACCCAGCCGGCCAGCCGGTGCGGCGCGCCGGAGGAGCCGTGGCGGATGACGACGGCGTCGGCGCCCATGGCCTCCAGGGTGAGCGCGGTGTCCTTGAGCGACTCGCCCTTGGAGACGCTCGACCCCTTGGCCGAGAAGTTGATGACGTCGGCCGAGAGCCGCTTGGCCGCCGCCTCGAAGGAGATCCTGGTGCGGGTGGAGTCCTCGAAGAACAGGTTGACCACCGTGCGGCCGCGCAGCGTGGGCAGCTTCTTGATGGATCGTTCCGAGACCCTGGCCAGCTCCTCGGCGGTGTCGAGGATGAGCAGCGCGTCGTCCTTGGTCAGGTCGCCGGCCGAGATGAGGTGCCGGTTCATCGGTCGTCCTCCTTCATGAGCAGGACGGCGTCGCGGCCGTCGATCTCGGAGAGGTAGACCTTGACCTTCTCGCTCTTGGCGGTGGGCAGGTTCTTGCCCACGTAGTCGGCCCGGATGGGCAGCTCGCGATGGCCGCGGTCGACCAGCGTGGCGAGCTGCACGGCGGTCGGGCGGCCGAGGTCGTTGAGCGCGTCGAGCGCGGCGCGGACGGTGCGGCCGGAGTAGAGCACGTCGTCGACGAGGACGACCACCTTGCCGTCGATGCCGTCGGGCGGCAGCTCGGTGCGCCCGAGCGGGCGGACCGGGCCGCGGCGTAGGTCGTCGCGGTACATGGTGATGTCGATCGAGCCGACGGGGATCTTGAGCCCTTCGAACTGCTCGACGCGGTCGCCGAGCCGGCGGGCGAGCGTGGCGCCGCGGGTGGGGATGCCGAGGAGGACTACGTCACCGGCGCCCTTGGTGCGTTCGAGGATCTCGTGCGCGATTCGGGTCAGCGCCCGGTGGATGTCCGGGCCTTCGAGCACGGCCCTGGAATCGGACATGGAGGGATCTCACCACCTTTCCCGCCTCACGGGACGGGTCTTAAAAGGGTGTTGGTCGGGACACACAGTACCAGGGGCTACCTGGTACAACGTGAGCGCCCCGCCCTGCCGTCCGGGTGTGGCGGGCGTCCCGGCCGGCCGTTCGCCCCGGCCGGCCCGGCGAATTTGGCAATTACCGACATACAGGTATAAAACCTGCTCTAAGTCTTCTCGGGGGAGGTTTCACATGGCGCTGTCGGCACGCGAGCAGTCGGTGCTCAAGGCCATCGCCCGGCAGGTCAGGGACGAGGACCCCGAACTGTTCGCGGCCATGTCCCGGCACGGCGCTCCGGCGTCGCTGGCCTGGCCGCTGGCGCTGATGGCGCTGTGCCTGGCGGTGTTCGCCGTCGTGCTGCTGCTGACGGGTTCACCCGACCCCCTGCCGCACGCCGTGATCAGGTAAAACCCGCGCAACCTCCCGTGTCGGCGTCCTTCCCGTAGGGCACGTCCCCGAGGGCCGTACGCGCTCGGCGGCGGCTCTTCCTGGGGACTCGCGCGGGGGGCACGCATGGGGGAACCACGTCCGCCCTCCGACGGCGTGACCACGGCGGCGCGCGGGAGGCGCCCGGCGGTCGCCGGCGGCCTCGGCCTCGGCGCGGCCGTCGCGCTGGTCATGGGGAACGTCGTGGGCACCGGCATCTTCCTGCTGCCCGCCTCGCTGGCCGCGTTCGGCACGGTGAGCCTGGTCTCCATGGTCCTGGTCACCGCGGGCGCCATCGCCATGGCGATCGTCTTCGGCCGCCTGGGCGGGCGCATCCCGGCGGCGGGCGGCCCCTACGCCTACGCGCGCGAGGCGTTCGGGGAGTTCGCCGGGTTCTGGATCGCCTGGTCGTTCTGGCTGACCGCGTGGATCGGCAACGCGGCCATCGCCGTGGCGTGGGTGGGCTACGTCCAGTACCTGGCCCACGGGCTGTTCGGGCTCAACTGGGGCAGCACGCTCGGCGCGATCCTCATCGGCCTGACCGGGCTGTGGATCCCGGCCGTGGTCAACCTGGCCGGCGTGCGCAACGCGGCCGCCTTCCAGGTGGTCACCACGATCCTGAAGTTCACCCCGCTGCTGTTCGTGGCGATCGTGGGCCTGTTCTTCGTGCACCAGGACAACTACCCGCCGTTCAACGCCAGCGGCGGCGGCTGGGTCTCGGCCGTCTCCCTGGCGGGAGCGGTCACGCTGTTCATCTACTCGGGCGTGGAGAGCGCCGCCATCGCGGCCGACCGGGTCAAGGACCCGGTCCGCACCATCGGCCGGGCCAGCGTCATCGGCGTGCTGGCCTGCGCCGTCATGTACATCCTGAGCACGGTCGCCGTGATGGGCACCGTGCCGCAGGAGGAGCTCGTCGGGTCCACCGCGCCCTTCGCCGCGGCGCTGGACCACATGTTCGGCGGCACCGGCGGCGGGCTGCTCATGGCGGCCTGCGCCGTCGTCTCCGGCATCGGCGCGCTCAACGGGTGGACCCTGCTGGTCGCCGAGATGCCGCTGGCCGCCGCCAAGGACGGCCTGTTCCCGCCCGCCTTCTCCGTGGTCTCCCGGCGCGGCGCGCCCCTGACGGGCATCCTGGCCGGGACCGTCCTGACCTCGCTCATGCTGCTGGTGGGCTACGCCTCCGCCAACGCCTTCGACACGATCGTGCTGCTGGCCTCCTTCACCACGGTCATCCCCTACTTCTTCTCGGCCGCCGCGCAGCTGTTCTGGCTGGTCACCCGGGAGCGGCGGATCGAGCGCGGGCGGCTGGCCCGCGACCTGGCCGTCGCGGTGCTCGCGCTGCTGTTCTCGTTCTGGATGGCGTACGGCTCGGGCCCCCCCGCCGTGCTCGGCGGGACGCTGATGTTGTTGGTCGGCGTGCCCGTCTACATCTGGCTGAAGGCCAGGCACGGCGAGTACGGCCCGCGTGATGTCCGGCGCGCTGAGGGGATATCTGAAAAATGACCTTTCATGTCGATTCAGAGGTCGGCCGACTGCGCCAGGTCCTGCTGCACAAGCCGGAGCTGGCCCTCAAGCGGCTGACCCCCAGCAACAAGGACGCCTTCCTGTTCGACGACGTGCTGTGGGTGCAGCGCGCGGTGGAGGAGCACGAGGAGTTCGAGCGGGTGCTGCGCGGGCGCGGCATCGTCGTCCACATGCTGGCCGACCTCCTGCGCGACGTGGTCGACATCCCCGAGGCCCGCAAGCACATCCTGGACGCGGTCATCGACGAACGCTGGCTCGGCCCGACCGCCATCGACGACATCCGCAACACCCTCGACGGCATGGACGCCGGCACCCTGCAGATGCACCTGACCGGCGGCATCACCAAGCGCGAGCTGGTCGCGATGGGCTGCGACCCCAAGTCGGTGGCCTTCCACACCACCGCCGAGGACGACTTCGTCCTGCCGCCGCTGCCCAACCACCTGTTCACCCGCGACACCTCCTGCTGGATCTACGACGGCGTGTCGATCAACGCGATGCGCAAGAAGGCCCGCATGCGCGAGACGGTCAACCTGGAGGCCGTCTACCGGTTCCACCCGATGTTCGCCGCCGGCTTCGACCGGCCCTACGAGGGCGGCTTCCACTGCTGGCTGCCCGGTCACGCGATGGCCCCGGCGACCCTGGAGGGCGGCGACGTGCTGGTCATCGGGCGCGGCGCGGTGCTGGTCGGGATGAGCGAGCGCACCCAGCCGCAGGCGGTCGAGATGCTGGCCCAGCGGCTGTTCGCGGCCGGGTCCGCGACCCGGATCGTGGCGCTGGACATGCCGAAGGCGCGCGCGTTCATGCATCTCGACACGGTCATGACCATGCTGGACGTCGGGGTGTTCACCAAGTACGCCGGGCTCGGGATGTTGCCGGCGTACACCATCGAGCCGGGCGAGACCTCCAAGGAGCTGAGGGTCACCGACCACCCGCCCCAGGACATGCACAAGGCCATCGCCCGTGCCCTCGACATGGCCGACATCACCGTCCTGACCCCCCACCAGGACGTGTACGCCGCCGAACGCGAGCAGTGGGACGACGGCTGCAACGGCCTGGCCGTCGAGCCCGGCGTCGTCATCGCCTACGAGCGCAACACCACCACGAACAACCACCTGCGCGACAACGGCATCGAGGTCATCACCATCCGGGGCAGCGAGCTCGGCAGAGGGCGCGGCGGCCCGCGGTGCATGAGCTGCCCGCTGGAGCGCGACGGCATCTAGCGGACGTCCGGCCGGCACCCGGACGGCAACAGGGAAGGGGCGACATGGCGTTCAACCTGCGCAACCGCAGTTTCCTCAAGGAACTGGACTTCACGCCGGAGGAGTTCGGCTTCCTGCTGCACCTGTCGGCGGAGCTGAAGGCCGCCAAGTACGCCGGGATCGAACGGCAGCGGCTCAAGGGCAAGAACATCGCGCTCATCTTCGAGAAGACCTCCACCCGCACCCGCTGCGCGTTCGAGGTGGCCGCCCACGACCAGGGGGCGCACGTCACCTACCTCGACCCGGCCGGCTCGCACATCGGGCACAAGGAGTCGGTCAGGGACACCGCGCGGGTGCTGGGCCGCATGTTCGACGGCATCGAGTACCGGGGCAGCAAGCAGTCCTACGTCGAGGACCTGGCGGCGCTGTCCGGCGTGCCGGTGTGGAACGGCCTGACCGACGAGTGGCACCCCACGCAGATGCTGGCCGACATGCTCACCGTCCAGGAGCACAGCGACAAGCCGCTGCGCGAGGTGTCCCTGGCCTACCTGGGCGACGCGCGCAACAACACCGGCCACTCGCTGCTGGTCACCGGCGCGCTGCTCGGCCTGGACATCCGCCTGGTCACGCCGGCCGCGCTGCGGCCCGACCGGGACCTCGCGGTGCGGCCCGCCGAGGAGCTGGCCAGGTCCACCGGCGCCCGGATCACCATCACCGAGGACGTGGCCGAGGGCGTCAGGGGCGCCGACTTCCTCTACACCGACGTGTGGGTCTCGATGGGCGAGCCGAAGGAGGTGTGGGACGAGCGGATCGAGCTGCTGCTGCCGTACCAGGTGAACGACGACGTCGTCCGGGCCACCGGCAATCCGGGCGTGAAGTTCATGCACTGCCTGCCCGCCTTCCACAACCGGGAGACCGGCGTCGGCGCCGACATCCACGCCAGGACCGGCCTGGCGGCCCTGGAGGTGACCGACGAGGTCTTCGAGTCGCCGCGATCCATCGTCTTCGACGAGGCCGAGAACCGGCTGCACACCATCAAAGCGATCATGGTCGCAACCCTGGGGGACTGAATGCGGGTCATCGTCGCACTCGGCGGCAACGCGGTGCTCAAGCGCGGCCAGAAGCCGGACGCCGACGTGCAGAGGGACAACATCGCCACCGCCGTCAGGACGCTGGCACAGCTGGCCGGCGAGCACGAGCTGGTCATCACCCACGGGAACGGCCCCCAGGTCGGCATGCTGGCGCTGGAGAGCGCCGCGGACCCGAACCTGAGCCGGCCCTACCCCTTCGACACGCTCGGCGCGCAGACGCAGGGCATGCTCGGCTACTGGATGCAGCAGGCGCTGCAGAACGCCCTGCCCGGCCGGCAGGTGCTCGCCATGGTCACCCAGACCCTGGTCAGCGCCGTCGACCCGGCCTTCGACGACCCCACCAAGTTCGTCGGCCAGATCTACGAGGAGGACGAGGCCCGCAAGCTGGCCGCCGAGTACGGCTGGACGGTCAAGCCCGACGGCGACCACTGGCGGCGCGTCGTCCCCTCCCCCACGCCGCAGCGCATCGTGGAGACCCGGCTGATCCGCAAGATGGTCCGCGAGGGCGTCGTGGTGGTCTGCGCGGGCGGCGGCGGCATCCCGGTCGTGCGGGACGCGCGCGGCCGGCTGGCGGGCGTCGAGGCCGTCATCGACAAGGACCTGACCGCCTCGATGCTGGCCGAGGCGCTGGAGTGCGACGCCTTCCTCATCCTGACCGACGTCCCGCGGGTGTACCGCGACTTCGGCGCCCCCGGCCAGAGCGAGATCGCCTGCACCACCCCGCACGAGCTGCGCGGCCTGCGCTTCCCGGCCGGGTCGATGGGACCCAAGGTCGAGGCGGTGTGCCGCTTCGTCGAGACGACCGGCGACATGGCCGCCATCGGCAGGCTGGACGAGGCGAAGGACATACTCGCCGGTTCCGCGGGCACGATTGTCACGCCCAACGGGATGTGGCCGTTGACCAGCACCCTCTAGGAGACCGACCCTCTAGGAGACCGACGTGACACTGGCCGCACGGCTGCTGCGCACCAAGCCGACCGAGCGCATCGTGGCAGAGGGCGGGCAGGGCGAGGGCGGCGAGCTGCGGCGCACGATGACGTTGTGGCAGCTGACGCTGTTCAGCGTGGGCGCCACGCTGGGCACCGGCATCTTCGTCATCCTCGGCCAGGCGGTGCCCAAGGCGGGGCCGGCGGTGGTGCTGGCGTTCGTGCTGGCGGCCGTCACGGCGTTGTTCTCGGCCCTGTCGTACGCCGAGCTGGCCGGCACGATCCCGGTGTCCGGGTCGTCCTACTCCTACGCGTACGCGACGCTGGGCGAGCTGGTGGCCTGGGTGTGCGGCTGGTGCCTCATGCTGGAGTACGCGGTGTCCGTCGCGGCCGTGGCCGTGGGCTGGGGCGAGTACCTCAACGCGTTCCTGCGCAGCCTGTTCGGCTGGACGCTGCCCGAGGCGATCACCCGCTCCCCCGGCCAGGACGGCGGCGTGGTCAACGTCACCGCGATCCTCATCGTGCTCCTGGCCACCTGGCTGCTGCTCTACGGGGCCTCGGAGTCGGCCAAGGCCAACGCGGTGTTCGTGCTGATCAAGATCGCGGTGCTGGTGTTCTTCTGCGCGGTGGCGTTCACGGCGTTCCAGTCCGGGAACTTCACCCCGTTCGCGCCGCTCGGGGTGGCCGGGATCACGGCGGCCGCCTCGCAGGTGTTCTTCTCCTACATCGGCTTCGACGCCGCCTCCACGGCCGGCGAGGAGGCCAAGAACCCCAAGCGCGACCTGCCGCTGGCCATCCTGCTGTCCCTGCTCATCGTCACCGCCGTGTACGTCCTGGTCGCCGTGGCCGCCATCGGGGCCAAGCCGTGGACCGAGTTCGACCCGGAGAGCACCGAGGCGAGCCTGTCGCAGATCGTCGACCAGGCCACCGGCGCCTCCTGGCCGGGCGTGATCGTCTCCTTCGGCGCGGTGATCGCCATCGCCAGCGTCGTGCTCACGGTCATCTACGGCCAGACCCGCATCCTGTTCGCGATGTCCCGCGACGGGCTCATCCCCCGGATCTTCCAGCGGGTGAACCCGCGCCACCAGGTGCCGGTCGCCAACACGCTGATCGTGGCCCTGTTCATCTCGGTCCTGGCCGGGCTGGTGCCGCTCGGCCAGCTCGCCGAGGCCACCAGCATCGGCACCCTGTTCGCCTTCCTCATCGTCAACGTCGGCGTGCTGGTCCTGCGCTACCGCAGCCCGGAGCTGCCGCGCAGCTTCCGCACGCCGCTCTTCCCCCTCACCCCGGCGCTCGGCGCGATCTTCTGCGTCATCGTGATGGCCGGGCTGGCCGGCGTCACCTGGGCCGCCTTCGGCCTGTGGATGCTGGTCGGCCTGATCTGCTATTTCCTGTACGGCTACGGGCATTCACGGCTGAATGCCGAGGTGCGGTGACATGAAGTTCGACAAGGTGCTGGCCGGGTACATCGCCGAGCCGCGCGGCGGGGACGGGCTCGCGCTGGCCGTCGTGCTGACCCGGCAGACCGGGGGCAGCCTGACGGTCGCGACCGTCCAGCCGCCCGTGACGACCACGCCGGGCCCCGCCCGCGCCGACGAGGGCGCCTGGCGCTCCTACCTGCGCGAGCAGGCCGAGACCGCGCTGTCGCGGGCCCGCGAGCTGGCCGGCGACCAGGCCGAGTACGTGCGCCACACCAACAAGGGCAGCGGGCGCGGCCTGGTGGAGGTGGCCCGCAGGCGCGGCGCCGACGTCGTGGTCATCGGCTCGGCGCCCGGCGGCACCCGGTCCCGCATCACCGTCGGCAGCACCGCCGACCAGCTCCTGCACTCCTCCCCGGTGCCCGTGCTGCTGGCCCCGCGCGGCTACGGCGACGACCCGCCGGCCGCGTTCGAGCGCATCACCGTCGCCTACCGCCGCGGGCCCGGCGCCGACGCCGCCGTCCGGGGCGCGGCCAAGGCCGCGGTCACCCTGGACATCCCGCTGCGGCTGGTCACCCTGGTGGTCAGGACCGGCCGCCGCGTCCAGGTCGAGGAGGACATGCTCGTACGGCTGCGCGACCAGGCCGCCGCGGACCTGCGCGCGGCGGCGCGGGGGCAGCGGCGCAGGCTTCAGGTCGAGGTGGAGCTCCTGGAGGGCCGGAACGTGGCACAGGCGCTCGGCACGACCACGTGGCTGCCGGGAGAGCTGCTCGTGTGCGCCTCCAGCGACGCCGGGCCGCTGCGCCGGGTCTTCCTGGGCGACACGTCCATCAAGATCGTCCAGGCCGCGACCTGCCCGGTCATGATTCTGACCCGCGAGACCTGACGCTCGATTTCACTCGTCAAACTATGACGAAGTAGTGTTGCCACCGGTACAAGAGGGGCGTTTGTTGCGTTCCCTCCCGGACCGGATTCGGCATCTTTTTTCCAATCAGCTTGACCTTAGGCTCCCACCCCTTTACCGTCACTGTGCGTAACCACACCGCGCGGCGTTCTGGGGTAAACCCAGGGCCACGGCTACCGATGGTGCCGAGCCTGGCACCGTACCCCCCGGTGGCTGGGGCATATGCCGCAAGGGAGCACAATCTACTAAGAGCGATACATACGAGAGCCGGGGGGCCACACGATGCCGTCTGAGTACGCAAAGTCGCTGGGTGCACGACTCCGCGCCATCCGCACCCAGCAGGGGCTGTCCCTGCATGGAGTCGAAGAGAAGTCGCGCGGCAGGTGGAAAGCCGTGGTCGTGGGCTCTTACGAGCGTGGCGACCGAGCTGTCACCGTGCAGAAGCTTGCCGAGCTTGCCGACTTCTACGGGGTGCCCGTCTCCGAGCTGCTGCCCGGAGGCGCCGCGCCGAGCCCGCTCGGGCCCACTCCCAAGCTTGTGATCGACCTGGAGCGCCTGGCGACACTGCCGAAGGAGAAGGCCGGAGCGCTTGCCCGTTACGCCGCCACCATTCAGAGCCAGCGTGGCGACTACAACGGCAAGGTCCTGTCGATCCGCCAGGAGGACCTGCGTTCGTTGGCTGTGATCTATGACAAGTCGCCCAGCGAGTTGACCGAGGAGCTCATCAGCTGGGGCGTGCTCGACGCCGAGGCGCGCCGGGCCGTCGAGTCCTTCTAGAACCCACCGCTTCACCCCCGAAGGGCCCGCCAATTCCCCTGGCGGGCCCTCCGTCGTACCGCCCCGAAAATGAACTTTCAATTATTCGGCGAACGCGACAAAGGGCCCGAATCCCCAAAGCGATTCCTGAGACCCGCACGCGCCCCCGAGAGGCCAGGCGCGAAGCGAGGCCCACCAGAGGGACAAGCGGGACCACCAAGGCCCGACGTAGTGAAGCTCCGACCGGCCCCCTTTTGGGCACACGTGTCAGCAACAGCCGCCTTGCTCACGTTCATCGGCTTTGTTAGACCCCGCCACCCGCGCTCTTCCGCGCGGCGGCGTCGCCTGGAGAGCCGGGCGGCGGGGTCAGCCCGCCAGCGGCACGTCCACCGGGAGCTGGGGCTGGGCGGGGACGCCGAGCAGGGCTTCCACCGTCGAGACGAACGTCTCGGCCTCGGCCAGGATCTCGCCGGCGTCGGCCGCGCTGATGCCGCGGACCACGCCCGCCTCCGCGGCCGCGCGCTTGGCGGCGCTCACGGAGAAGTAGGCGGCCCACTCGGCGAGGTGCGGCTCGGCCTCGGGCAGCAGCTCCCACGCGCTGCGCAGACGGCGCCTGCGGCCCTCCATGGGACGGGGACGGGCGGCCAGGATCGCCGCAGCCGCACGAAGAGCCGCCAGGTGGGCGGCCACATATCGGGATGCCGGGGTGCGGGCGGCGGTCGCCTCCGCCAGGCAGGAACGTGAATCGGTCAAGTGTGCCCGAACCGCAGGCGACAGCCGGGGCCCGGGCGTTTCTCTAGGCCGTGGTGCCATCTTGCGCGCCTCCTTGGAGTCGTGGGCGGCGGCCGGCGTCTCCGCCGGTGAGGCCAACACTCTCAGACGCCACCGACATTTCCGCCGGGCCGGCCGGACGAGGAGCTTCCCCTCTCCCCGTCCGGCCAGGACACGCCCACTCGTCTCCGCCGACGACGAGGACGCGCCCTTCGCCCGTGGAGCCTGGCCACGGGAATCGCTTGGGGAAGCGAACGACCGCGGCCAGGCCCTTGGGTGACGTTGAGCCGCGAGCCTCACCGCCACTAGGTCGAACATAATTTCGATCACGCTCGGTGTCAACCTGTTCCACGAACACAGGTTCGATGACCATGGCGCGAAATGATCGATCCGTCCCGCGACGCCCCTCCGTTCGGGCACGGTGATCGCCGCCCGCGAGGACGCCAGGAGCGCACGAAGCCGCCGCCACCGGGGGCGGTGGCGGCGGCGGGACGGTCAGAGCGGACGAGGCGGCGGCTCAGGACACGGAGATGGCCCCCGACGGGCACAGGGACACCGCGCGCCGCACGGCCTCCTCCTGCCCTTCCTCGGGCGCCTCGCGCAGCAGCACCACCGTGCCCTCGTCCTCACTCTGGTCGAACACCTCCGGCACCGTCAGGGCGCACATGCCCGCCCCGATGCACACCGTCGTATCCGCTGTGATCTTCATCGTGACCTACCAAGTGACAGGGAGGCGGTGCACTCCGTAGACGCTCATGTCCGAACGCATCGGCACCTCCTCAGGCGTTACGGCCAAGCGTAGGCCAGGCAGCCGCCGCAGCAGCGCCGGGTACGCGATGCGCATCTCGGCCCGGGCGAGCTGCTGCCCGAGGCACTGGTGGATGCCGTGACCGAAGGTCAGGTGCCCGCCGACCGGCCGGTGGACGTCGAGGCGGTCGGCGTCCTGGAAGCGGGAGGGGTCGCGGTTCACGGTGGGCAGGTGGAAGGCGACCGACTCGCCCGCCCTGACCAGGTGGCCCTCGATCTCGACGTCCTCCAGGGCGCTGCGCACCGGGCCGAGGTGGATGATCGTGAGGTAGCGCAGCAGCTCCTCCACGCCGTTGTCCACCACCGAGGGGTCGTCGCGCATGGCGGCGAGCTGGTCGGGGTTGGTGAGCAGCGCGTACGTGCCCAGCCCCAGCATGTTGGCGGTCGTCTCGTGCCCGGCCAGCAGGAGCAGGAACGCGACCCCGGTCAGCTCCTCGTGGTTCAGCTCCCCGACGAGCCCGCTGAGCAGGTCGTCGGCCGGCTCGGCCCGCTTGCGGCCGATCAGCTCCGACAGGTACGCCCCGATCCTGGCGAACGCGGCCAGGGCGTCGTCGGCCTTGGTCTCCAGGTTGACCAGGATCTTGGTCTCCTCCTGGAACACCGCGCGGTCCTCGTACGGCACCCCGAGCAGCTCGCAGATCACCAGCGACGGGATCGGCAGCGCGAAGGACTGCACCAGGTCGGCGGGCGGCTCGGCGGCCTGCATGGCGTCGAGGCAGGAGTGGGTGATCTCCTCGATCCTGGGTTCCAGCGCCTTCATCCGCCGGACGGTGAACTGTCCCATGAGCAGCTTGCGGTAGCGCGTGTGCTCGGGCGCGTCCATGCGCAGGAAGAACCCGGGTGGCAGCTGCTGCTGGAGCTGCACCCGGGTGGGCACGACGGGGTGCAGCCGCTCCGGACGGTTGCTGAAGCGGGGATCGGCCAGGATCGCGCGGGCGGCCGAGTAGCCGGTGACCAGCCAGCCGAGGTGGCCGTCGGCGAAGGTCAGGCGGTGCATGGCGCCCTGTTGTCGCAGGGCCGTGGCTTCCTCGGGCGGATCGAACGGCCGCCGGCGGGCGATGGGAAAGGTCAGGTCGGACATGCTGGCTCCTTTCCGAGCTCACTCCCTAGAAAACCTCAATCGATGCAAAACTTCAATGCATGAAATTCGTAAATCGGTGTAGAGTTCCGTCATGGTAGGACTGCGGGAGCGCAAGAAGCAGCGCACGCGCCGGGCGCTGATCGAGGGCGCGCTCCGGCTGTTCGGCGAGAAGGGCTACGAGGAGACCACGCTGGCGGAGATCGCCGCCGCCGCCGAGGTCTCCACGCGCACCTTCTTCAGCTACTTCGCCAGCAAGGAGGACGTGCTCTTCTACGACTCCGAGCACCAGATCGAGCGCGCGCTGGCGTTCCTGTCCGCGCCCGCCCCCGGCCAGACGCCCGCCGACCTGCTGCGCGCCTTCATCGAGGACGCGCTCTCGACGTCGGACGACGGCCGGGACACCTGGTCGGAGCAGACGGCGCTGCGCCTGGAGCTCATCATGCGCGAGCCGCCCCTCCAGGCGCGGGCGCTGCACCTGCTGTTCGACAGCCAGCTCCGGCTGGCGGACGCGCTGTCGGCGGCCTATCCCGGCCGGCTCGACCGGGTCGAGGCGGCGGCCGCCGTGGGGTCGCTGATCGGCGCGGTGAAGCTGGCCGTGATGACCACGCTCAACGACGGCCTCCCGGTGGAGCAGGCCCGAGACGCCGCCCGCCGGGCCGCCGACATCGCCCTCCACGGCCTTCCCCGCTGACCACCCTGCCCGCGCGGCCGAGGGTGGCGGGTGACGGCACGCGTCTGACAGGCTGTCGGCGCGGATGGCGGGCAGCCGGCGGATCGGCCGTACGCGAATCGGCGCGAGTGGCGGGCAGCCGGCGGATCGGCCGTACGCGAATCGGCGCGAGTGGCGGGCACCCGGGCGGATCGGCCGTACGGGCACGGCCGTGTGAGGGGGATCGGTGCGAGAACGGACGGGCACTCTCATCCTGCTGCTGTCGGGGCCGGTCCTGGCCGCGGCGTACGCGGCCGTCAACTACGCGGCCCTGCGCACGGCGTCGGGGGCGCGGGGCCCCGATCCGGCGGACCCGATGACCTCCGGCGGCCTGACGTCGCTGGGCTCGGACCTGTGGTGGATCGTCAGGGGCATCGCGCTGGTGGCGGGCGTCGCGGCCGCGGGGATCGCCGTGGTGGG
Source organism: Nonomuraea sp. NPDC049655 (assembly GCF_044465465.1). Taxonomy (NCBI): domain Bacteria; kingdom Bacillati; phylum Actinomycetota; class Actinomycetes; order Streptosporangiales; family Streptosporangiaceae; genus Nonomuraea; species Nonomuraea sp. NPDC049655. The sequence continues at coordinate 193,764 of NZ_JBITLS010000005.1, read as the reverse complement.
CCTGCTGCTGCGGCGCGCGGCCCGGGGTCGCGGCGCGCTGCTGGTGTTGTCGGGCGTGCTCATCCTGCCGTACACGCTCGGGCTCGCGGCGGCCGTCTACAACCCCGTACCGCGGCTGGCCGGATTCTACGACCATCAGACCTTCGCCGACGCGCTCCCGCCGTACCAGTGGTTCTCGGCCCTGCTCCTGCTGGCGGCGGCCCTGGCCCAGGCCGTCGGCATGGTCCGCGCGTACACCGCGGCCCGGACGGCGTCAACGCTCCCGCGCTGACCCGCCGGGGCAGCGGTCGCTGACCCAGGTGGTCCAGCCCTGGCGGGTGCCGCCCGCGCCGGTCGGGGCCCACCCCGCGGGCGCCGGCCCCGAGCCGGGCGGGACGACGGCGGTGCAGACGCCGGCCGGCGGCGTGCCGTCGTAGAGCTCGGCCTCGGTCCAGGAGACGCGGTAGGCCAGGACGGCCCGGACGTTCCACACCACCCGCCGGTCCACGGCCACCCGTCCCGGGCCCGTGAGCACGGGCAGCCAGTCGGGCCCGGCGGCGGGCGCGGACTTCGGCGCCAGGTCGGCGGCGAAGACCAGGTTGACCGCCGCCAGCACGGCCAGGACCGCCGGCCACCCCCGGCGGGCGGTCAGCAGCGCCGCTGCCACCAGGCCCGCCAGCAGGGCGAGCGCCACGAGGGAGGTGGCGACCAGGTCGAAGGAGTCCCGCACCCGGCTGAGGAAGATCACCTCGGGGAAGTCGAAGGCGATGAACGCGTACCGCTGGAGCCGGTCCCCGGCGTACCGGACCACCACGCCGCCGGTCGCCGCGAGCAGCCCGGCCGCCGCGAGCGCGTGCCGGACGACGGCCCCGCGGCCGGCCCTGGCCAGCACGAGCAGCCCGGCCAGGGTCCAGGCGAGCGCCACGCAGGCCAGGTAACGGCCGTAGGCGTAGTTGCCGATCCGGTGCTCGTCGGGGAGCGCGGCCGAGGAGGCGTAGGCGATGCCCAGGGTCGTGGCCAGCAGGACGGCCGCGAGCACGCGCCGCGGCCCCGGCGCCGACCGCCTGGCCACGACGGCCACGGCGCCCGCGAGCCCGACCCCGGCCAGCCCCCAGGTCCCGGCGATCAGGTACCAGAGCTGCCCGGCCGCCCCCGCCAGCGCCCACGCCTGCCCGTCGAGCCCGCTCACCCGCTCGGCCAGGAGGCCGGACAGGTCACGCGCCCCGCCCGGGTACAGGGCCGCGGACAACACCCGGTTGAGCGCCGTCGCCGCTCCCGCCGCCACCACGGCGGCCACCAGCCCGGCCGCCGCGCCCCTGCGGCGCGCGATGGACAGCCCCGCCGTCGCCGTCCCGGCCGCCACGCCGCGGCGGCGCGCGAAGAACCTCCCCGCCGGGCCCCGGCGGCCGGCGATGAGCATCCCCGCCATCGCCAGCAGGGTCACCGCCAGGACGACGGTGCCGCGCAGGTGCACCGCCATGGCGTACCCCGCCAGGCCGCCCCCCAGCACCCCCGCCCTGACCGACCCCCTGGCCACGAGGTCGTGCAGCGCGACCAGCCAGGCCAGGACGAGGGTGGGCAGGACCGCGTCGGCCAGCGCCAGCCCCGAGAACAGCAGCAGCGACGGCGACAACCCGCCCGCGAACGCCGCCGCCATCGCCGCCCGCGGCCCCGTCCCCAGCCGCCGCAGCAGCAGGTACGCCAGCGGGAACGCCCCCGCCGCCACCATCGACCCCACCGCCACGACCAGCCGGTAGGCCACCACCGGATCCTGCGTGAACCAGAACACCGGCGTCAGCAGCAGCGGGTAGCCGCCCTGGTAGAAGGTGAAGCCGGTCAGATCCGCCCCCGGCCCGCCGGCCAGCCACCGGGCGGCGATCAGGTATCCGGTCTCGTCCGGGTTGGCCACGGGCCCGGCGTGCTGCCGGAACAACCACAGCCGCAGCGCGACCTGCGCCACCCATCCGATCGCCAGCAACCACCACGAACGCGACCGGCTCCTGCGCCGCACGTACGGGGCAGGAGCCGGAACACGAGCTGCGAACGTCGTCATGGAATTCCCCCTCAAATCGGGGGAAGTCCAGCAAGAGGCGGATAACCCGGCCGTCACCGGATCCGGTTATGCGGACGTTATGCGCGCCTGAACGCGCCTCTCACATGCACCGGCACGCCCTTGCCGAGCAGGCCGGGCAGCACCTCGGCGACGTTCATCGGCATGCGCACGCAGCCGTGCGAGGCCGGGGAGAGCGGCACCGACAGCGCGCCGTGGAAGGCGATGCCGCCGTTGAAGAAGATCGGGTTGTAGAGCTGCCCCAGGTAGGACTTGTGCCAGCCGCTCGCCCGCCACGTCGTGCGGAAGTCGCCGGTCGGCGTGCGGGCCGAGCCGCAGAAGCGCTGCTCCTTGCCCTGCCAGGTGGTCGTCTCGCAGTACGGGACGCCGCTGCCGGAGGAGATGTGGGTGATGAGCCGCGCCTGGCCGTCGACGTACAGGACCATGATCTGCTTGGTCAGGTTGACCTCGGCGCGGGTCGGCTTGCCGTTGCCCACCAGCACCTTCGGGGTCTTCGGCTGCTCCAGCGCCTCCCACGTCCTGCGGGCGATCGTGCTGGTCGGCGCGATGCCGTTGACCTTCTGGAAGGCCCAGACGGCGGCGAGGGTGGTGCCGCCGTAACGGCCGTCGGCCTTGCCGGGCAGGTAGCCCAGAGCCGCCAGGCGCCGCTGCAGCCAGGTGACGGACGTGCCCTTCGCGCCCAGCTTCAGCGTCTTGCGCGGCGCAGTGACGGGCGCTGTGACAGGCGCTGTGACGGGCGCCTTCGCCGGGCCTTTGGCCCCCGCCGCGCCTGGCGTGCTGGACACGCCGGTGACGGTCGTCGCGGCTGATGTGCCCGCCTGTGCGCCGCAGCCCGTGAGTACGACGGCCCCAGCCGTCAGCAGAGCAGCCACTCCGGGCAGCCGTCGAGCCCCCACCGGTACCACCTCTCATATCACGAACTATCCGGATCGATGGACCCTACACCACCCACCATGAACAGGTAATAAGCCGGTCAACCTGTTTAGAGTGTCCTCATGTCCGAGAAGTTGCCGGCGAACGCCGTCGTCGTGGAGGCCGCCCTGCGCGCGGCGGGCGCCACCGGAGAGATCGTCGTCCTGCCCGAGAAGGCCCCGACCGCGGCGACCGCGGCCGCCCAGCTCGGCTGCGAGGTGGGTGCGATCGCCAACAGCCTGATCTTCGACGCCGACGGCGCGCCGCTGCTGGTCCTGACCAGCGGCGCCCACCGGGTGGACGTCGAGCTCATCGCCCGTACGGCCGGTGTCGCCGAGGTGCGGCGGGCCACGCCGGAGTTCGTCAGGGCGGCGACCGGTCAGCCGATCGGCGGGGTGGCCCCGGTCGGCCATCCGGCCCCCGTCCGCACCCTGGTGGACAACTGGCTGAGCAAGCACGAGGTGGTGTGGGCGGCCGGCGGCCACCCGCTGACGGTGTTCCCGACGACGTTCGAGGAGTTGGTGGCGATCACCGGAGGCACTCCGGTCGACGTCGAGTAATGTGCGACGAGTGATCGAGTTTCGCGGGGCGGGCCCGGCCGAGTTCACCGAACGCCTGGACACGGTGATCGACATCTACACGGCGGCGATGAACCCGCCCCCCGAGCAGATCGCCGGCCGCAAGACCATCATGCGAAACCACGGCACATATCCCCATTTCCAGTGCTATTTCGCAGAATTGCGCGACCCGACCGGTATGGCGCGCCCCCGGACCGTCGGCTTCGCGTACGGCTTCCGCGGCGCGACCGGCCAGTGGTGGCACGACGTGGTGAGCAGGGCGCTGGCCGACGAGGCGGGCGAGGAGGCCGCGCACGCCTGGATGGGCCACGCGTTCGAGCTGGCCGAGATCCACGTGCACCCCGACCACCAGGGCAAGGGCATCGGCCGGGCCATGATCCGGACTCTGTGCGCCGGCCGCGCCGAGCGCTCGGCCGTGTTGTCCACGCACGACCGCCCCACGGCCGCCCGCCACCTCTACGCCAGCATGGGCTTCGCCGACCTGCTGACCCGCTTCGTCTTCCCCGGCGGCCACGAGGAGTACGCGATCGTCGGCCGCCCACTCCCCCTCGACTGAGGGCGTCGCACATCACCGCAGGTAAAGCCCGTACTCGCAGGGTTTGCCAGGTCATGCCCGAGGGCATCTTCATGACAGAAAGTGACGGACACGTTACCGACTGGATACCACCCCCTGCCCGTCACCCGCCCGGTCCCCCTGCGGGCGGGTGACGGGCATCCGCTCTGCGTGGGGTCGGGACGGCGGGTCAGGCGGTGGCGGCGACCGGCGTCAGGCGCTGGAACACCTCGCGCGAGGCGCTGGACCGGTTGAACGTGATGAAGTGGATGCCGGGCGCGCCCTCGTCGAGCAGCCGCTGGCACAACTCCGCGCCGTGCTCGATGCCGAGCGCCCGCACCGCGGCCGGGTCGTCGGCGACCGCCTCGAAGCGGGCCGCCACCTCGGCCGGGAACGGCGCCCCCGACAACTGCTCCGACCGCGCGATCGTGCTCATCTGCGTGACCGGCATGATGCACGGGATGATCGGCGTGTCACAGCCCTGGGCCGCCACCCGGTCCCGCAGCCGCAGGTAGTCGTCGGCCTGGAAGAACATCTGGGTGATCGCGTAGTCGGCCCCCGCGCGGCACTTGCGCACGAAGTACTCGGTGTCGGACTCGATCGACGGCGAGCGCGGATGCTTGTACGGGAACGCCGCCACCCCCACGCAGAACTCGCCCGCCTGCCGGATGAGCCGCACCAGCTCCTCGGCGTAGAGCACGCCCTCGGGATGCCGCACCCACTCGGCGGTCGGGTCGCCGGGCGGGTCGCCGCGCACGGCCAGGATGTTGCGCACCCCCGCGTCGGCGAAGCGGCCGACCAGGTGGCGCAGCTCGCGCAGCGAGTGGTTGACCGCCGTGAAGTGCGCCACAGGGGTGAGCGTGGTGTCGTGGGCCAGGCGCTCGACGATGTCGACCGTGCGGTCGCGGGTCGAGCCGCCGGCCCCGTAGGTCACCGAGACGAACGTGGGGCGCAGGGACTCCAGCTCCCTGATCGCCTTCCACAGCTGCCGCTCGCCCTCGTCGGTCTTCGGCGGGAAGAACTCGAAGGAGAACGACCGGCCACCGGTGGCGAGCAGCTCGCGGACGGTGGGGACACGATCGGGCAGGATGGAGGGTCGACCAAGCGCCATGTCCCAAGCGTACAGGCCGGTGTCCGGGTCGGCCGCCCCTAGACCGGGGACCCGACCCCGAGTCCGCGCCCACTAGTCTCAAGGCATGACCACTGACGCCGCGAGCATGGACGCCCTGCGCACCCAGGTGGAGCGCGCCCTCGGGGAGTTCGTCGAACGGCAGCTGCCCGCCTCGGGCGACGCCGAGCTCGAACCGCTGCGCGCCGCCGCGGGCGACCTGCTGGCCGGCGGCAAGCGCCTGCGTCCCGCGTTCTGCTACTGGGGCTGGCGCGGCGCGGGCGGCACCGACGTGCCCGAGATCTTCACCGCCGCCGCGTCGCTGGAGCTGTTGCAGGCCAGCGCGCTCGTGCACGACGACGTGATGGACAAGAGCGACCTGCGCAGGGGCATGCCGGCCGCCCACCGCCGTTTCCAGTCCCTGCACGAGAAGGAGGGCTGGCACGGCTCGGCCGAGCAGTTCGGCGAGGGGGCCGCCATCCTGCTGGGCAACCTGCTGCTGGTGTGGTCGGGCGAGATGTGGCGCACCAGCGGCCTGCCGCCGGCGTCGCTGGCCGCCGCCCAGCCCGTCCACGACCACATGCGCACCGAGCTGATGTGCGGCCAGTACCTCGACCTGCTGGAGCAGGCCCACGGCGAGAACACCTTCGAGTCGGCGCTGCGGGTGGCGCTGTTCAAGAGCGGCAAGTACTCGGTGGAGCAGCCGCTCAGGCTCGGTCTGGTGCTCGCGGCCGGCGCGCTGGAGCCGTGGATGGACGAGCTGTGCACCGGCTACGGCCGCCGCGTCGGCATCGCCTTCCAGCTCAGGGACGACATCCTCGGCGTCTTCGGCGACCCGGCCCAGACCGGCAAGCCGGCCGGCGACGACCTGCGGGAGGGCAAGCGCACGATGCTGGTGGCCCGCACCCTGGCCGGGGCCGCTCCGGAGGCGGCCGCGACGGTGCGCAGGCTGCTCGGCGACCCCGCGCTCGACGAGGACGGGGTGAGCGCCCTGCGCGAGATCATCACGGACAGCGGCGCGCTGCGGGAGTGCGAGGACCTGATCGCCGGTTATCTCACGGACGCGCTGGCCGCGCTCGACGAGGCGCCGGTCACCGCCGGGTCGCGCACGGCGCTGGCCGAGCTGGCCATCGCCGCGACGTCCCGCAGGACCTGACCCGGGCCCCTGGTACCGGCGGCCGGCCTGAGCGGCCCGCTTCGGCAGGCGGCCTCGCCGCGGAGTGCGGGCGGCCTCGCCGCGGAGTGCGGGCGCCCGTCGTGGACGGGCGCCCGGTCGTGTCAGGGGGTCAGTGGGTCAGTGGGTCAGGGGGTCAGGCGTTTGGCGAACTCGGCCGCCGCCGCCCCCGGGTCCTCCGCGTCGGTGATCGCGCGTACGACGACCACGCGGCTCACGCCGTACGACATGACCTCGTCGAGGTTGGTGAGGTCGATGCCGCCGATCCCGAACCACGGCCGCGGCGCGGCCGCCCCCGGGGCCGGTCCCAGTGAGGCCGCGTGCCGCAGCAGCGCCGGGCCGGGCGCGTGGCGGCCCGGCTTGGTCGGCGTGGGCCAGATCGGGCCGCAGCAGAAGTAGTCGACGCCCTCCTCCACGGCCGCGGCGGACGCCTCGGCGACGGAGTGGGTGGACCGGCCGATGACGATGTCGTCGCCGAGCATCTCTCGCGCGACCGTCACGGGAAGGTCGTCCTGCCCCAGGTGGAGCACGTCGGGCCGGGCGGCGAAGGCGATGTCCGCCCGGTCGTTGACGGCCAGCAGCTTGCCGTGCCGGTCGCAGGCGTCGCGGAAGACTTCCAGGAGCGCGAGTTCTTCGCGTGCCTCCAGGCCCTTCTCCCGCAGCTGGATGATGTCCACGCCGCCGGCCAGCACCGAGTCGAGGAACTCTGCCAGGTCGCCGCGGTCGCGGCGGCCGTCGGTGCAGAGATAGAGGCGGGCCTCAGAAAGCGAGGGCCTGGGCACGCCGCTTGACCTCCGTGTGACGGCCGGCCTTGATCGCCTCGATGGGCGACCCCGGCAGGGACTCGTCTGGGGTGAAGAGCCAGCGCAACGACTCGATGTCGTCGTAGCCGGCGTCCTGCAACACGGTCAGTGTGCCGGGCAGGCCCTTCATCACGTCCTTCCCGTCGAGGAACACCGCGGGAACCTGTGGCCCGCCGCCGCCACGGCGCACGCCGAGCAGCTTGTGGTCCTTGAGGAGTTGCTTGGCCCGCCCGATCGAGAGGTCGAGGCGTGAGGCCACTTCGGGGAGAGTGAGCCACTCGTCGACGAGCTGGTCGGTCTCCCGGTCGATCTGTGCAACAGAAAGCGTCACGAAACCACAACTACCACATGCCGTCCTTGCTCAAACAACACAATCCCGTAGGGGGACCTCTGGATCTACCAGGCGTTCTGTGTCGAGGCGATGCCCGCCTTCGATGATCCTACGGCCCTGCACGTAGTCCCGGGGCCGGTCGACGGCGAGCACGGCGGCGAGGGTGTCGCCGGACGTCAGCCAGACGGCCGACCACTTGCCCTCGGGCTCGCCCCGGTAGAGCAGGCGGTCGCCGGAGGGGTGGTGGCCGATGTACTGGACCATGTGGCCGAACTGCTCGGACCAGAAGTAGGGGGCCGGGTCGTAGACGGCCTCCTCCCCCAGCAGGGTCGCGGCGGCGACCTCGGGCGAGCCGAGCGCGGTGTCCCAGTGCTCGACGCGCAGCCGGACGCCGTAGCGGCGCGACCACCAGGCCGCGCAGTCGCCGGCGGCGACCACGTTCGGCATGGACGTGCGCAGGTGCTCGTCGGTGACGACGCCGTTGTGCAGGTCGATGTCGGAGCCGGCCAGCCACTCGACGGCCGGGCGCACGCCGATGCCCGTGACGACCACGTGCGCCTGGACGAACTCGCCGCCCACCAGCCGCACGCCGCCCTCGTCCACCTCGTCGACCATGGTGTTCAGGCGCAGGTCGATGCCGTCGTACCAGTGTCGCGTGCGGGCGCCGATCTCCGGGCCCACGGCGTTGGCCAGCGGGGCGGGGCCGGCCTCGATCACGGTCACCGAGCAGCCGGCCTTGCGGGCGGCGGTGGCGACCTCGGCGCCGATCCAGCCGGCGCCGATGATCGCCACATGGGCTCCGGCCACGAGCCCGGCGCGCAGCTCGTGGGCGTCGTCGAGGGTGCGCAGGACGTGCTGGGGGCCGTCGCCGGGCACGGTGATCGGCTCGGTGCCGGTGGCGATCACGAGACCGTCGTAGCCGAGCTCGCCCTCGGTCGTCTCCACGACGCCCTCACGCAGGGCCTTGGCGGTGACGCCTGGCCAGAAGTCGACCTCCAGCGCGTCGAGGTCGGCCTCCAGGAAGCTGGAGTCGGCCGCGCCGGACAGCACGGCTTTGGACAACGGCGGACGGTCGTAGGGCCGATGGCGCTCCTGGCCGATCAGCGTGATCCGTCCGGTGAAGCCGCGCCCGCGCAGCGCCTCCGCGCTGCGCAGCCCGGCCAGGCCCGCTCCCACCACTACGACATGGTTCACGTTCATGACCATAACGGGGGCGGTGCCGGCACGTCGCGCCGAGGCCGTAGGCTGGAGGCGCAAGACGCGCGGGAGTCCGGCCGTCACCGGGCTGAGAGGAAGGCTTGAGCGGGCCTTCGACCGCAAGACACCTGATCCGGATCATGCCGGCGAAGGGAGCGCGGATGAATGTGATCGTGGGCGGCGGGGTCGTCGGGTTGTCGATCGCCTGGCGGCTGGCCCGCGAGGGGCTGCCCGTCACGGTGGTCGATCCGGCCCCGGGGCGCGGGGCGTCCTACGCGGCGGCCGGGATGCTGGCGCCCGTCAGCGAGGTCGCCTACACCGAGGAGCCGCTGCTGCGGCTGGGGGCCGCCTCGCTGAGCCGATGGCCGTCCTTCGCCGCCGAACTGGCCGCCGACGCGGGCCTCGGCCCGGATCTCGGGGCGCGCTCTGGGGCAGGTCTCGGCACGGGGCTGAGCGGCGGTCCCGGTCGCGGGGCCGGGGCGAGGGCCGGGGAGGCGTTCGGGGGCGCGTTCGGGGTGATCGGGCCGGAGGGGGCCGCCGGCCGTGCGCTCGACCTGCGCGCCGACGGCACGCTCGACGTCGCCTTCGGGGCCGACGACCTCGCGGCGCTCGACGACCTGGCGGCGTTCATGGACAAGCTGGGGCTGCGGGTCGAGCGGCTGACCGGGCGCGAGTGCCGGCGTCTGGAGCCCATGCTGGCCCCTTCGGTGCGCGGCGGGCTGCTGGCCCCCGGTGACGCCTGGGTCGATCCGCGCCGGGTCACGGCGGCGCTGCTGGCCGCGCTCGACCGGCTGGGCGTGCCCGTCGTGCGGGCGCGGGTGACCGGCCTGCTGCGCGACGGCGACGCCGCTCCGGCCGCCGCGACCGGCGCTGGGACCAGCTCTGGAACCGGTGCTGGAACCGGTGCTGGGACAGGCCGTGCGGCAGGATCTGTGGCGGGAGCTGTGACCGGTGCTGTGAGGGGGGTGCGGCTTGAGGCCGTGCCCGGTCAGCCTGAGCCGGCGGTGCCGGAGATCGCGGCCGAGCGGGTGGTGCTGGCCGCCGGGGCGTGGAGCGGGGAGCTGGCCGACGTGCCCGTCCGGCCGGTCAAGGGGCAGATCATGCGGTTGCGCTCGCCGCAGCCGCTGCTCGGCCGGTGCGTACGCGGGATGGTGCACGGCGCGCCCGTCTACCTCGTCCCCAGGGGCGACGGCGAGCTGGTGCTCGGGGCGACCCAGGAGGAGCTGGGGTTCGACACCCGGGTGACCGCGGGCGGGCTCTACGAGCTGCTGCGCGACGCCAGGGAGCTGGTGCCGGGCGTCACCGAGTTGGAGGTCGCCGACGTGGTCGCCGGGCTGCGTCCGGGCACCCCCGACAACCTGCCGATCATCGGGGCGGGCGAGGTCCCCGGGCTGGTACTGGCGACCGGCCACCACCGGGGCGGGGTGCTGCTGGCCCCCCTGACGGCGGTCCTGGTCACGTCGGCGGTGCTGACACCGTCCACGACGACGGCGTCCCCGGCGGCGGCCCCGACGACGGCCCAGACGGCCACACAGACGGCGGGCCAGACGGCGGGCCGGACAGGCATGCAGACGGCGGCCCAGGCAGCGGCTCGGGTGGCGGAGGTTTCGACGGGCGCGGGGATTCTGACGGGTGAGGAGGGCGAGCTGGCCGCGCTGTGCTCGCCCGCGAGATTTCGGGATATTTCATGATTGTGACGATCAACGGCGCCGCGCACGAGGTGGCCGACGGCACCACCGTGGCCCAGGCCGTACGGACGCTGACCACCGCCACCACCGGCGTGGCCGTGGCCGTGAACGACGAGGTGGTGACGCGGAGCTCCTGGGAGACGACGGCGCTCGGCGACCGCGACCGCGTCGAGGTGCTGACGGCGGTGCAGGGTGGATGAGCTGATCATCGCCGGGGAGAAGTTCGCCTCCCGGCTCATCATGGGCACCGGCGGCGCGCCCTCCCTGGAGGTGCTCGACCAGGCCCTGGTCGCCTCGGGCACCGAGCTGACCACGGTGGCCATGCGGCGGCTCGACCCGGGCGCCCGCGGCTCGGTCCTCGACGTGCTGCGCCGCCGCGACATCAAGGTGCTGCCGAACACCGCGGGCTGCTTCACCGCGGGCGAGGCCGTGCTGACGGCCCGGCTGGCCCGCGAGGCCCTGGGGACGAACTGGGTCAAGCTTGAGGTCATCGCCGACGAGCGCACGCTGCTGCCCGACCCGATCGAGACGTTCGACGCGGCCGAGCGGCTGGTGGCCGACGGGTTCGTGGTGCTGCCGTACATCGGCGACGACCCGGCGCTGGCGCGGCGGCTGGAGCAGGCCGGCTGCGCGGCGGTGATGCCCTTGGGCGCGCCGATCGGCTCGGGGCTCGGCATCAGGAACCCGCACAACATCGAGCTCATCGTGGAGTCCGCCGGGGTGCCGGTGATCCTCGACGCCGGCATCGGCACGGCCAGCGACGCCGCCCTGGCCATGGAGCTGGGCTGCGACGCGGTGCTGCTCGCCACGGCGGTCACCCGGGCGCAGCGGCCCGAGCTCATGGCCTCGGCGATGAGGGCGGCCGTGACGGCCGGACGCCAGGCGCGGCAGGCGGGCCGGATCCCGCGCCGGCGCTACGCCGAGGCGTCCTCACCGACGACCCCCTAACGGCGCCCCAGAGACGCCCCCGGAGACGACCTGGTGATCCCCCTCCGAGATCGCCGGAGGGACCGGCTCGCGCCGGCCCTTCCGCCGGTCGGGGCCGCTCTCGCGGGAACGTCTCCGCATCGGTTTCGGGCGCGTGGGCCCTGCCGGTGGCAAAACGCCCGTAAACTCAGGGGGGTGGTGGATAAGACGACTGCGGACCCCCTGGTCGGGCGGCTCCTCGATGGGCGTTACCGCATCGAGAGCCGGATCGCCCGGGGCGGTATGGCGACCGTCTACCTGGCGCTCGACGTCCGGCTGGATCGCACTGTCGCGTTGAAGGTCATGCACCGCTCGCTCGCCGAGGACCCGGCGTTCGTCCGCAGGTTCATCGGCGAGGCCAAGTCGGTGGCCAGCCTGTCCCACCCCAACGTGGTGCACGTCTTCGACCAGGGCACCGACACCGACGTCGTCTACCTGTCGATGGAGTACGTGCCGGGCCGCACGCTGCGCGACATCCTGCGCGAGCGCGGCAGGCTGCCCGCCCGCGAGGCGCTGGAGATCATGATCCCGGTGCTGGCCGCCCTGGGCGCGGCCCACCAGGCCGGGATGGTCCACCGCGACGTGAAGCCCGAGAACGTGCTGATGACCGACGACGGCCGGGTCAAGGTCGTCGACTTCGGGCTGGCCAGGGCGATCGAGGCGACCAACCAGACCCGTACCGGCGTGATGATCGGCACGATCGGCTACATGTCGCCCGAGCAGGTCACCACCGGCGGCGCCGACGTGCGCAGCGACGTCTACGCCGCGGGCATCATGCTGTTCGAGCTGGTGACCGGGCAGCAGCCCTACGACGGCGAGACGCCGATGTCGGTGGCCTACCGGCACGTGCACGACACGGTGCCGCCGCCGTCGTCGCTGGTGCCCGAGGTGCCGCCGCTGATCGACACGCTGGTCGCGCACGCCACGGCCCGCGAGCCCCACGACCGCCCGGCCGACGCCACGGCGATGCTGGTCGAGGCGGTCGACGCCCACCGGATGCTGCCCCGGCTGAGCACCCCGCCGGCCATGACGGCCGTGTTCAACCAGTCGATGCCGCCGCGGCCGAGCGGCGCGGGCGCCCCGTCGATGCCGCTGGCCGCGCCGGCGCACACGCTGATCCAGCCGCGCGCCGAGGTGACGCCGCCGGTGTCGCCGCCGCCGTCCAAGCGGTCGTTCAGACCAAACTGGTTCCTGGTCCTGCTCGCCGCGGTCATGGTCGTCGCGGTGGCGGTGACCGGCTGGTACTTCTCGCAGACCCAATACGTGCAGGTGCCCGACCTCGTCGGCCAGAACGTGGTGGTCGCCGAGCGCGCCGCCACGAGCAAGGGCTTCAAGGTCAAGAAGGTCGCCGGCGAGTACAACGAGGACACCGCCGAGGGGCTGGTGCTGCGTACCGACCCCGAGGGCAAGGCCGAGGTGGAGAGCGGCAGCACGATCACGCTGGTGCCCTCGCTCGGCCCCAAGCGGGTGATCGTCCCCAGCGTCAGGGGCCTGACCAGCGACGAGGCCCGCGTCAAGATCGCCGAGGCCGGGCTCACCGTGGGCAGCGTCAAGCGCCTGCCCAACGGCGAGGTCGAGCGGAACAAGGTGATCCGCAGCTCCCCCGAGGCCGGCGAGAAGGTCAAGGAGGGCGCGAAGGTCGGCATCTTCGTGAGCGCCGGCATGGTGATGCCCGACGTGACCGGCATGCCGAAGGACGAGGCCGCCGCCTACCTCGGCGGCCAGGGCTTCGCGGTGCAGGTCAACGAGGTCGACGACGACGCCGAGCCGTGCACGGTCATCGCCCAGGCGCCGAAGGCCAAGTCCGAGGTCGACAAGGGCACCCCGGCGATGATCACGGTGGCGCGCTGCCAGACCGACTTCTGGGACTGGTTCAAGGGCGACAACGAGGCCCGCGACGACCAGGAGTTCCGCCTGGTGCCCGCTGTCATCGGCAAGAACGTCAAGGACGCCAAGGCGGAGCTGGAGTCGCTGGGCTTCCACGTGCGGGTCCAGCGGCTGGCCAACGGCGGCGTCGTGCAGTACCAGCGGCCGTTACCGAACAGTGAGCGGCCGCCCGGCGCGACGGTCTTCCTCTGGCAGTAGTGCGCCGGGTCAGGCCAGGTGCCCGTGCAGGCGCACCCTGGCCAGCCCGCCGTCGGGGTAGATGTCGACCCGTACGTGGGTGACCGGTTCGGGGTGGCCGAGCCGGAAGCGGTGGGGCGCGTCGGGCTGCAACCGGGTCTTCGGCAGCAGCGTGACCTCGCGCCCGCCGGACAGCCCGGTGAGCGCGACGTGGCCGGGGGCGTTGAAGATCAGGTTCGTGGTGTCGATCTCGGCCAGGCGCACCAGGCCCGGCCCGGCCAGGCGGATGAGCAGCCAGTCGTTGCCCGGCTCGCGGCGGCGCGCGGTCTCCCAGCCCTCCGCCTGGTGGCGGGCCAGGCCGGGGGCGATGACGTTGTTGGGCGCGGAGTAGAACTCGTCGGAGCAGGCGGTGACCAGGCCGCCGTTCTGGAGGGCGGCCAGGTCGAGGCTCAGCCCGTCGTAGACGGACAGGTCGGGGTGTACCTCGCCGTGCACGCGCAGGCGGGCGATGCCGCCGTCGGGGTAGATGTTCAGGCGTACGTGGGTGTAGCGGGTGTCGTCTCCGGTGACCTCGACGTGGTGCTCGGCGTCGCCCTTGAGCGCCGTCCTCGGGACGATCTCCGTCCAGTCGGCGGCGGCCAGCTCGGCGGGCGAGGGATGGCCGGGCACGGCGGCGGCCTCGACCGAGGCGTACGGCGGGTAGTTGCCCTTGAACCAGGCCGTGTCGATCACCACGCCGCGGATCGCGCCCGGCAGGCCCAGCCGCACCAGCGCCCAGTCGTGGCCGGGGGTGCGGCGGCGGCGGGTCTCCCAGCCGTCGTAGACCTGGCCCTTGTTGCCGAACGTCTCGGCGCGGAAGCCGGGGCGGCCCGGCCTGATCAGGCTCTCCTTCTCGGCGAAGGACTCGTCGCTGGCCGCCACGACCGCGCCGCCGAGGGTGCGCAGGGCCAGGTCGGGCAGGGCGGTGAAGCCGGGCATCTACTGCTCCCCGAGGATGAGGCGGCCGTGCGGCTCGCCGTCCACGGGACGGCCGCGCAGCCAGGTGGTCAGCACCGCGCCCTTGAGCACGCGGCCGTGGTAGGGGGTGACGGGGTTGCGGTGGTGCAGGCGGGCGGCGTCCACCGGGTTGTCGGCGTCGGGGTCGAAGGCGACCAGGTCGGCGTCGCCGCCGGGGCGGATCGCGCCCTTGCCGGAAAGCCCGGCCGTCTCGGCGGGCGCGGCCGACATCCAGCGGACGACGTCGGCGAGGGTGTGGCCGCGCCGGGCGGCCTCCGTCCAGACCGCGGACAGGCCGAGCTGGAGGGAGGCGACACCGCCCCAGGCGGCGGCGAAGTCGGGCACCTTCAGGTCGGCGGGCGAGGGCGAGTGGTCGGAGACGACGCTGCTCAGCACGCCGCGGGCCAGGCCGTCCCACAGCAGTTCGCGGTTGGCCCGCGAGCGGATGGGCGGACAGCACTTGTACGCCGTGCGCCCCTCGGGCACCTGCTCGGCCTCCAGCGTCAGGTAGTGGGGGCAGGTCTCGGCCGTGACCGCCACCCCGTCGGCCTGGGCCCGCGCCAGCACGTCGAGGCATTCGGCGCTGGAGACGTGCAGGATGTGCACGCGCGCGCCGGTCTCGGCCGCCAGCGCGACGACCCGCGCGACCGCGCTGCGCTCGGCGGCTCCCGGCCGCGACTCCAGGAACTCCCGGTACGTCGGCCCGCCCGGCTCGGCCAGCAGCTCGGGGTCCTCGGCGTGCACCACGACGAGTCCGCCGAACCCGGCGACCTCGGTCAGCACCGCCCGCAGCTCGGCCGTGGCGAGCGGCGGGAACTCCTCGACGCCCGACGGCGACATGAAGCATTTGAAGCCCCGGACGCCGCGCTCGTGCAGCGGCCGCAGCTCCTTGAGGTTGCCGGGGACCGCGCCGCCCCAGAACGCCACGTCCACGTGGCACTGCCCGCGGGCGGCCCGCATCTTGGCCTCCAGCGCCTCCACGCTGACGGTCGGCGGCAGGGAGTTGAGCGGCATGTCCACGATCGTGGTCACGCCGCCCGCGGCGGCCGCCCTGGTGGCCGAGGCGAAGCCCTCCCAATGGGTCCGGCCCGGCTCGTTGACGTGCACGTGCGTGTCCACCAGGCCGGGGAGCAGGGGCAGGTCGCGCAGGTCGATGTCCTCGGCGGCGTCGAGGGGCTCGGCGTAGTCGTACAGGTCCTGGACGCGTTCGCCCCGTACGGCCACGGCCGCGGCCCGCTCCCCCTCGGGCGTGACCACCCTGCGGGAGCGGACGACGAGGTCGTGAACGGTCATCTGCCCTCCAGATGCTCGGCGGCCACCCGGGCGGCCAGGCGTTCCAGGAGCGGGCCGGCCTCGGCCATGCACCGGGCCGGGTCGGGCTCCAGGTCGGTCAGGGCGTAGGCGGCCTCGATGCCGGCGTCCTTGAGCTCGGTGTCGCCGAGGGTGCGCCGTCCGCAGACCGCGACCACCGGCACGCCCACCCTGGCCGCGGCCTGGGCCACGCCGATCGGCGCCTTGCCGCGCAGGGACTGCTCGTCGAGCGAGCCCTCGCCGGTGATCACCAGCCGCGCGTCCTGGACGAGCGCGCCGAAGCCGAGCAGGTCGAGCAGGTATTCGATGCCGGGCCGCAGCTCGGCGTGGAGGAAGGCCAGCGCCGCGAACCCGACGCCGCCCGCCGCGCCCGCCCCGGGGGCTCCGGCCACGCCCATGGCACGCGGGGTGTCGTCGTGCTCGACGGCGCCGACCAGGCCGTGGGTCTGGGTCGCGACGGCGGCCAGCCGGGACAGGCCCGCCTCCAGCACCTTGACGTCCTCGGGGCCGGCGCCCTTCTGCGGCCCGTAGACGGCGGCGGCCCCGTGCGGGCCGAGCAGGGGGTTGTCCACGTCGCTCGCCACCACGAACTCCACCCCGGAGACGTCGGCGAACCCGGACAGGTCGATGCGGGCCAGCCCGCGCAGCGCGGCGCCGCCGTCGGGCAGCTCGGCGCCCTCGTCGTCGAGCAGGCGGGCGCCCAGCGCCCGGACCATGCCCGCTCCCCCGTCGGTGGACGCGCTGCCGCCGAGCCCGAGCACGATCCGCCGGGCGCCCCTGCGCAGGGCGTCGGCGATCAGCTCTCCGGTGCCGTAGGAGGTGGCGGTCAAGGGGGCCGGCCCGGCGGGCAGCCGCCGCAGCCCCGACGCCTCGGCCAGCTCGACCACGGCCGTCGGCGTGCCGCCGGCCGCCCGCCAGGCGTACGCCGCGCTCACGCGTTCGCCGGTGGGCCCGGCGACCTCCACGGTGACGCGGTCGAACCCGCAGGCCACGGCCGCCTCGACGGTGCCGTCGCCGCCGTCGGCGACCGGCAGCTCGACCGTGGGCACCCCGAGCCCCGCCGACACCCGGGCCGCGACCTCGGCGGCCGTGAGGGAGCCCTTGAACTTGTCGGGTGCCACCAGAACCTGCTTTACCACTACGAACTCCCACAAGATGCTGAACAATGGCCGGACACGCCTTCCTGCCCGGTGCGAGCGGGCAGGAAGGCGTGACTCATCATCACATCAGCCCCCCGGCCGGCGGCGGCCGAGGGTAGGCGCCCTCAGTGAAAGGTGCCCTCAAAGAAGGTGCCCTCAGTGAAGGGTGCCCTCAAAGAAGGTGCCCTCAGCGAACCCTCAAGGAAGGTGCCCTCAGTGAAGCAGGCGCCCGCGCCCGCCGCCCATGGGCCGCGAGCACGAACCTGAGCTGTTCTGGCGGGTTCTGAGGTGTGTGATCCTCCAATTAGGCTCACATCCCGTAAGGAGGCGTTTCATGCGCATATCTGAGCGGGAGAGGCGGCGCCGGCTGGGCGTGCGCCACAGCCTGGCGGCCAAGGCGGCGACCCCGGAGGAGGCGACGGCGTCCGTGGTGGCGCTGCACGCCACCGACCCGGCGACGGTGTTCCTGTCGGCGGGCGCCCGGCTCACCGCGCCCGGGACCGCGCCGGTCGAGCGGGCCCTGTACGAGGACCGCACGCTGGTGCGCATGCACGGGATGCGCCGCACGGTGTTCGTGGTCCCGGCCGCGCTGGTGCCCGTCGTGCACCACTCCTCCACGCTCGCGGTCGCCACGAGGGTGCGCAAGGCGCTGGTCAAGGAGCTCACCGCGGCCGGCGGCTGGGACGAGACCTGGCTGGCCGACGTGGAGTCGTCGGTGCTGCGCGTCCTGGCGGCGGAGGGCACGGCGACGGCGGCCCGGCTGGGGGTGCTGGAGCCGCGGCTGCGCGAGCAGTTCCGGGTGGCCGTGGGCAAGCCGTACGAGGCCGTGCACAGCGTCGGGCAGCGGCTGATCACGCTGATGGGCATGGAGGGCCGGCTCGTCCGCCAGGGCCGCCCGTCCGGCTCGTGGACGAGCACGCAGCACCTGTGGGCCGTCGCCCCGCCCATGGACGCGACCACGGTCCCGCAGGCCCAGGCGGAGCTGGTGCGCCGCTGGCTGGCCGCGTTCGGCCCCGGCACGGAGGCCGACGTCAAGTGGTGGACCGGCTGGACGCTGCGCGAGGTGCGCGCCGCGCTGGCCGCCGTCGGCGCGGTCGAGGTCGAGCTGGACGAGGGCGCGGGATACGTCCTGCCCGGCGATCTGGACGAGACGCCCGAGCCGGAGCCGTGGGCGGCGCTGCTGCCCGCCCTGGACCCGACGCCGATGGGCTGGCAGGGCCGCGACTGGTACCTGCCGAAGGAGCACCGGGCCGAGCTGTTCGACCGCAGCGGCAACGTCGGCCCGACCGTGTGGTGGGACGGGCGGGTCGTCGGCGGCTGGGGGCAGCGGCCCGGCGGCGAGATCGTGTGGCGGGCGCTCACCGACCTGGGATCCGACGCCGTGGCCGCCGTGGAGGCCGAGATCGCCGGTCTGGCCTCCTGGCTCGGCGGCGCGCGGATCACGCCCCGCTTCCGCACGCCCCTGGAGCGCGCGCTGGCGGAGTAGGACGTCAGGAGACGACGCGGATGAACTCCTCCAGCGAGTAGCGCCCGTCCTGGTCGGAGTCGGCCTCCTGGCTCAGCGCGCCGAGGGCCTCGGCGGGCAGGTCGGGGAAGTGCCGCTTCAGCTCGGCCTCGCTGACGAAGCCGTCGCCGTCGGTGTCGATCTCGGCGAAGGTGCTCTTGAGCTGCGCCAGCCGCTCACCGGGGAGTTCTGCCGACACGGGACCGCCTTTCGGTACTGAATGCCACGTTCCGGACATTCACCACCCTAGTGCTGGACCTCCCTGCCCGCCGAGTGCCCGCGCTCGGCCGCCAGCCGCATCAGCCTGCGGTGGGCCTCGGCGCCCGCCCGTCCGGCCGCGTCGTGGGACGTCGTCCGCAGCTCGCCGTCCTCGACCACGGTCCGGCCGCCGACCAGGACGCGGGCCACCGGCGGCGGGGGCCCGAACACCAGCGCGCACACCGGGTCGGCCACGGCGGCGGTGAAGGGCCCGCCGGTCCGCCACAGGACGACGTCGGCCAGCTTGCCCGGCTCCAGCGAGCCGAGCTCGGCCTCGCGGCCCAGGTTGCGCGCCCCGCCCAGGGTGGCCAGTTCCAGCGCCTGGCGGGCCGACAGCGCGCGGGGGCCGTACCGGGCCCGCTGGAACAGCAGGGCCTGCCGCATCTCCCCGGCCAGTGAGGTCAGCTCGGCGGAGGCGCTGCCGTCCACGCCGAGCCCGACGTTCACGCCCCGGCGCAGCATCTCCGACACGCGGGCGATCCCGGAGCCGAGGCGGCCGTTGGAGGAGGGGCAGTGGGCCGCGCCCGTGCCGGTGCGGGCGAGCTTGGCGATGTCGGCGTCGCTGAGGTGCACGGCGTGCGCGAGCCACACGTCGGGCCCCAGCCAGCCGAGCTTGTCCATGTAGTCGACCGGACGCAGGCCGAACCGCTCGACGCAGTGCTCGTCCTCGTCGAGCGTCTCGGCCAGGTGGGTGTGCAGGCGGACGCCCTTGGCCCTGGCAAGGGCCGCCGACTGGGTCATCAGCTCGGCGCCGGCCGAGAACGGCGAGCACGGCGCGACCGCGACCCGCACCATCGAGGACGGCGACGGGTCGTGGTGGGCGTCCACCGCCTCGGCCGTCGCGGCCAGCACGTCGTCGAGCTGCTCGACCACCTCGTCCGGCGGCAGCCCGCCCCGCGAGCGGCCCAGGTCCATCGAGCCGCGTGCCGGGTGGAAGCGCAGGCCGATCTCCCGCGCCGCCTCGACCTCGGCCGCGAGCAGGTCGCCACGGCCCTTGGGGAAGACGTAGTGGTGGTCGCTGGAGGTGGTGCAGCCGGACAGCGCCAGCCAGCCGAGCCCGGCCGTGGCCGCGCCCCTGACGACCTCGGCGTCCATGGCGGCCCACACGTCGTAGAGCGCCACCAGCCACTCGAACAGGGTGGCGTCCTGGGCCAGCCCCTGGGAGGCCCACTGGTAGAGGTGGTGGTGGGTGTTGACCAGGCCGGGGGTGGCCAGGCAGCCGGAGCCGTCCACCCGCCGGGCGCCGGGGGTGGCGGGCGCGGGGCCGGGGCCGAGCGCGGCGATCCGGTCGCCCTCGACGACGAGGTGGCCGGACGGGATCTCGGGGCCGGTGACGGGCGCGATGTGCACGTTCTCGATCAGCAGGGTCATCGGGACGCCTTCCGCGCGGCGGCCAGCCGGACCGCGTCGAGGATCTTCTCGTAGCCGGTGCAGCGGCACAGGTTGCCCGCCAGCGCCTCGCGGATCTCCGCGTCGGACGGCCGGGGCACGCGTTCGAGCAGGTCATGGGCCTGTACGACGAGCCCCGGGGTGCAGAAGCCGCACTGCACGGCCCCGCACTCGGCGAACGCCTCCTGCACCGGGTCGAGCTGGTCGCCCGCGGCCAGCCCCTCGACCGTGCGCACCCGCCGCCCCTCGGCCTGCCCGGCGGCGACCAGGCACGAGCAGACCGGCAGCCCGTCGAGGTAGACCGTGCACGAGCCGCACTCGCCCTGCTCGCAGGCGTTCTTGGAGCCGGGGAGCCCGATCCGCTCGCGCAGCACGTACAGCAGGCTCTCCCCCTCCCAGACGTCGTCCACGCTGTGGGCGCGGCCGTTGACGGTGACGTTCAGGCGCATCAGGCGGCCCTTCTCGCGAGGTGGTCGTTCCAGGCCCAGGTGAGCGTGCGCCGGGCCATCACGCCGACCGCGTGCACCCGGTAGGCGGCGGTGCCGCGCACGTCGTCGATCGGCGCGGCGGCCCGCGCGCACAGCTCGCCGAAGCGGGCCAGCAGCGCGGGGTCGAGCGGGGCGTGCCAGTCCAGCTCCCGGGCCAGCAGGGCCTCCGCCTCCAGGGCGCGGCGCGGCGTGGGCGCGGCCGAGCCGATCCCGGTGCCGACCCGCCGCTCGCCGGGGTGCAGCGCGACCGCGAACGAGCACACCGCGATCACCATGGCGTTGCGCGTGCCGACCTTGGAGAAGTACTGGGGTCCCTGGGCGGGTTCGACGCGCACGGCCCTGATCAGCTCGTCCGGCTCCAGGGCGTTGCGCTTGACCCCGAGGTAGAACTCGGCCGCGGGGATCAGCCGGGTGCCGCGCTCGCGCGACTCGACCTCGACGACCGCGCCCGCCGCCAGCAGCGGCGGATGGCTGTCGCCCGCGGGCGAGGCCGCGCCGAGGTTGCCGGCGACCGTGCCGCGGTTGCGGATCTGCGGCGAGCCGACCGTGCGCGCGGCCTGCGCGAGCCCCGGCAGCACGCCGCCCAGCTCGTCGACGACCGTGGCGTACGTGACCCCGGCCCCGATCCGGCAGACCCCGTCGGTCATGCCCCATTCGCGCAGCTCAGCCACCTGGTTGAGGTCGAGCAGCGCCTCCGGCCTGCGCACGTCGAAGTTGATCTCGACCATCACGTCGGTGCCGCCCTGGACGGGCAGCGCTCCGGGCCGGTCCGCCTTGGCGGCCAGCGCCTGCGCCCACGTGGTGGGCCGCAAGAAGTCCATCGTCCTCACTCCCAGGCGAATCCCGCGTCGGGTGCGTCCTCACGCAGCACACTGCCCTCGATCAGCCCGTAGGGACGGTCGGCGGCGTAGAAGACCTCGTTCTCGTTGTCCAGGCCGAACGGCGACAGGTCGACCAGGAAGTGGTGCTTGTTCGGCAGCGTCAGCCGGACCTCGCAGACCTGCGGGCAGGTGGTCAGCACCCGCTCCCCCATCGCGTACAGGGTCTGCTGCAACGACAGGCTGTGCGTCTGCGCGAAGGCGTCCAGCAGGCAGGCGCGCACCTGCGCGTACGGCGGGCGCTCGCCTGTCCCGGCGTGCCGCCAGCGGGCGGTGACCGCGGTGGCCAGGACGCGGTCGGTCGTCGGCTGGAGGGTGGTGTACTCGTCCACGAGGTAGCCGTGGAACTCCGAGCCGGTCGAGTTCAGCACGACCAGGTCCGTCAGGCCGGACACGACGGTGGTGCGGCCGTCCCTGTCGTGGTGGACGACGCAGGTGCGCACCTCACCGCCGTCGCGCACGAAGGAGTGCCGCGACTCGCCGGGGATGCGGTTCCAGGCGTACTCCTCGATCTCCACCCGCGCGTGGTGGATGGACGGGTGCGCGGAGACGTAGTGGCGGGCCAGTAAAAGGGCGAAGTCCTCGATCTCGCCGACGCCGTGCTTCCTGGCGAAGGCGTAGGCGGTGTTCTTCTGCGTGTCGGTGGGCAGGACGGCGGCGTTGCTGCCGTTCCTGTGCGCCTCCTCCATGTCGCCCGACAGCGAGGTGCTGACGTTGATGTCCTTGAGGTGGTGGACGGCCCCCTCCCTGACCACGTGGACCAGCCTGGTCTCCGCCTTGCCGTAACGGTTGGGGCCCAGCTTGACGGTCATCTAGCTCCCTCGGTAGGTGGAGTAGGCGTACGGGCTGAGCAGCAGCGGCACGTGGTGGTGCGCCGCGGCGTCGGTGACGGTGAAGGCGATGACGACCTCGGGGTAGAAGGTGTCGGCCAGGTAGGCGCCGGTGTCGAAGACGACGCGGTGCACGCCCTCCTCGGTGTCCCACCCCTTGATCCGGCCGTCGTCGTCGGTGCTGCCCCGGGCCAGCACGCGGCCCTCGTGCTCCAGCCGGACGCCCACCCCGGCGGCCGGGCGGCCCGAGACCGCGTCCAGGACGTGCGTCGAGAAGCTCATCTCCCCTCCCCTTCCATGAGCTTCCCCAGCCGGAGCCGGGTGATCTTCGCCAGTTCGTCGCGGACGACCCCGCGCTCGGTCTCCTCGTCGTTGTCCAGCCGGGCGCGCAGCCGGGCCAGCAGCTCGGCCCCGCTCAGGCCGGCGGCGCAGACCAGGTAGACGTACCCGAACCGCTCCTCGTACGCGCGGTTGCCCGCGGCCAGCGCGGCCCGCAGCGCCGCATCCCCGTGGGCGCCCGCCTGCTCCTGGCTCGACCAGCGCGACTCCCGGCCGTCCCCGGACGGGCGTTCCCCGATGCGCGGGTGGGCCGCCAGCGCCTCCAGCACGTCGGGCCACGTCAGCTCGCGCACCGCCGTCTCGGCGGCCTCGGCGAGCCGTTCGCGGGCGGCGTAGGGCCTGCGCGCGGCCACCGCCGCGGCGAACGCGCGGGAGGCGCAGCAGGCCAGCAGCTCCGCCTCCGCCTCCGCGCGCGGCCGCCGGTTGAACCCGGCCAGGGAGTTGGACATGTCAGCAGTACACACACGGGCCTGGTTCCCGGTCCATCCGTGAGAACTCCCAAGTACGCAACGGGATGGCCAGGACTTTTCGTGTCATGCTCCAACCCGGCCGCGGCCGGGACGCCCCTGAGCTGCGCCTACACTGGGAGCCATCATGACCTTGACATCCCTGATCGGCGGGCACGTGTCCGTCACCGGCGGCCTGGCGACCGGCGGCCTGAAGTACATGGCCGAGATCGGCGCCGAGATGGTCCAGGTGTTCGTCACCAACCCGCGCGGCTGGGCGCTCAACGACGGCAAGCCCGCCGAGGACGCCAAGCTGGCCGAGTCCGGCGTCACCGCGTTCATCCACGTGCCGTACCTGGTGAACTTCGGCTCGCCCAACCCCGAGACGCTGGCCAACTCCATCGCCGTCGTCCGCCACGGGCTGCGGCGCGGGGTCGAGACCGGCGCCAAGGGCGTCGTGGTCCACACCGGCTCGGCCGTCACCCAGTCCCGCGACGACGCGCTGCGGCAGATCCGCGAGACCCTGCTGCCGCTGCTCGACGAGATCCCCGAGGGCGGTCCCGACCTGCTGCTGGAGCCCATGGCGGGCCAGGGCGCGATGCTCTGCGCGACCGTCCAGGACCTGGAGCCCTATCTCGCGGCGCTCGACTGGCACCCGCGGGCCTGCGTCTGCCTCGACACCTGCCACGCCTTCGCCGCCGGCCACGACCTGGCCGCCGAGGGCGGGGTGCGGGAGACGTTCGACGCCCTGCACGCCATCGCGCCCGGCCGGCTCAAGCTCATCCACGCCAACGACAGCAAAGACGTGTGCGGGGCCAAGAAGGACCGGCACGAGAACATCGGCGCGGGCCACATCGGCGCGCAGCCGTTCGCCGAGATCATGCGGCATCCGGCGGTGGCGGGCGTGCCGATCTGCATCGAGACGCCCGGCAAGGCCGACAAGCACCGCGAGGACATCGAGCTGCTGAAGAAGCTCCGCGACGAGGGCTGACCCGGCGATCCCCGGTGACGGGGATGAGAGCCCGTCCTGGTCAGCAATCGTGATAGGGGCGCCTGCTCGCACGATCCGGCCGCCCCCGAAGGCCGGATCGCGGGGCCGGGGTCCGTGGCCTCCGCAGGCGCCCCCTCACCTGATCGGCAGGCGGGCCCTACCCCCCGGTCAAAGGCCCGACAGCCGTGGTGACCTGGTGGTCACCGGTGAAGCCGACGCATCAGGCCCTTGCTTGGGCCTTGCGGCCCGTCCCCCCCGATGCGCCGGGTGGCTTCCGATGCCGAAACACTACGGTCGCGATCTTGTGGGCGAAACCCTGTTCACGGCCAGCTCGCTGAACGGTCTGTAGTCATCGACATACGGAGGGTGGCCGGACGGCGAGCGGTCGCCGGCGAGCGACGAACGGCTGGTTCATGGGTCCTCCCAGCGACCGGCAGGCCCCTGGAGGGCATCGCGGGAACCGGCGCCAAGGGCCCACCCCCGACGTGACCTGGGAAATCTTTTACCATCGCGGCGGCAGACCGCCCGCGGCCGGGGCCCGGCGCCCGCCCGGCGCCCGCCGGACACGCCCAGCTTCACGCCCACCCATCGGCACCAGCCCCTATGCAACGGCGGTCAGGAGAAGGCGCCGCGATGCTGGCGGACGAGCTGTTCGCGCACCTGACGGCTGTGCCGCCGGCTGACCTGCAACGTCTCCGTGCCGACGGTGAGCGTGACCCGGCCGCCCTCGAAGCGCAGCTCGCTGACGTGCCGGGCCGAGACCAGGGTGCTGCGGTGGACGCGGATGAACCCCGCCTCCGACCAGCGGCGTTCGAGCGCGGCCAGCGACATGCGGACGAGGTAGCTGCCGTCGCCGGTGTGCAGCCGCACGTAGTCGCCCTTGGCCTCGGCGAACCAGATGGCCTGCTGCGGCACGAACCTGGTGCGCCCGCCCAGCTCGACCGGGATCACGTCGTCCTGGCTCGGCTCGGCGAGCGGCGCGGAGGCCGCCTCCAGCCGCCTGACCGCCTCCGCCAGGCGCTCGGCCCGGACCGGTTTGAGCAGGTAGTCGACGGCCTCCAGCTCGAACGCCTGCACCGCGCACTCCTCGTGCGCCGTGACGAACACCAGCTTGGGCGGGCTGGGGAAGCCGCCGACCAGCCGGGCGAGGTCGAGCCCGTCGAGGCCCGGCATGCGGATGTCGAGGAAGATCGCGTCGAGCCGCTCGCCGCCGCCGATCATCTGCACCATGTCCTGCAGCGCGGTGACGCCGTCGGCCGCGGTCGCGACGTGTTCGATTCTCGTGTCCTGGCGCAGCAGGTAGGCGAGCTCCTCAAGAGCGGGCAGCTCGTCGTCGACCGCCAGGACCCTCAGCATGGGCTCCACGCTGCCGTATGAAAGCAGAGGTCACAAGCGACACGCCAGCTCAGCGTAAGGAATTGACTACAATGAGGTAAATTGCTTCTTCGGGACGCGCAGCCGCACCCGGGTGCCCGCGCCGAGCGCGGTCTCCACGACGAGGCCGTAGCCGTCGCCGTAGATCTGGCGCATGCGCAGGTCCACGTTGGCCAGGCCGATGCCGCCGCCCTCGCGGGCCGGTTCGCCGTCGAGCATGCGCCTGGCGCACTCGGGGTCCATGCCGGTGCCGTCGTCCTCGACGGTGATGTGGGCCTCGGGGCCGGCGTCGCGGACCACGACCCGCACCTCGCCGCCGCCGCGCCGGCCGCGCATGCCGTGCTTGATGGCGTTCTCCACCAGCGGTTGCAGGCACAGGAAGGGCACCGGAACCGGCAGCACCTCGGGCGCGACCTGCAGGCTGAAGCGCAGCTTGTCGCCGAAGCGGGCGCGCTCCAGCAGCAGGTACCGGTCGACGCAGGTCAGCTCGTCGGCCAGGGTGGTGAAGTCGTGGGCCCGGCGCAGGGCGTAGCGGGAGAAGTCGGCGAAGTCGAGCAGCAGCTCGCGGGCGCGCTTGGGGTTCGTCCGGACGAACGAGGCGATCGTGGTCAGCGCGTTGTAGACGAAGTGCGGCGAGATCTGGGCACGAAGGGCGCGCATCTCGGCCTCCAGGGCCCGCCTGCGGGAGGCGTCGAGGTCGGCCAGCTCCAGCTGCCCCGACACCCAGCGGCCCAGCTCGGTCACGGCGCGCACGAGCGCCGCGCTGACCTCCTCGTCGAAGGCCGCCAGCGTGCCCACGACCGTGTCGTCCACGGTCAGCGGCACGACCACGGCCCCGTACGGCCGCCCGGCGAACACCTGCGCCCGCCCGGCGGCCAGGGTGGTGCGGGCGTAGGTGAGCACGTCGTCGGTGCAGGGGCCGTTCCAGGCCAGCGCGGCGTCGGTGGAGGTGATCGCGACGGCGCGGGTGCCGAGCAGCGCGTGCAGGTGACGTACGGCCTTGCGCGCCGAGTCGCGGTCGAGCCCGCCGCGCAGGGCGGGCGCGGCCAGCCCCGCGACGTGCAACGCGGTGAAGGTGGCCTCGTGCTTGCCGCCGCCTTCCGGGAGCGCCGGGCGGCGCGTCCTGGCGCAGGCGTAGCCGAGGAGGAAGAGCAGGAGGGAGAGCGCCACGCATGCGGTGGTCTGCATGCGCCAAACCGTAGCCAATAACCGGTCGTGTTCGGGTGGAAACCCGCAGCGAAGTCTACGGGGGGCCCTCGCCGGGTTCCTCCTGGTAGGAGTAGCGCTGTTCACGCCAGGGATCTGCCAGGTTGTGGTATCCGCGTTCCTCCCAGAAGCCGCGCCGGTCCTCCAGGAGGTATTCGACGGCCCGCACCCACTTGACGCTCTTCCACGCGTACAGGTGGGGGACCACGATGCGCACGGGGAAACCTCGGTCGGGGCTGAGCGGCTTCTCGTCCAGTTCGGTGGCGAACAGGGTGTCGGGGGCGGCGAAGTCGGACATGCGGAGGTTGGCGCTGTAGCCGTACTCGGCCCAGATCATGACGTGGCGCACGCCGGGGTCGGGCGGCGCCAGCTCCATGATCGTCGCCGGGGTGACGCCCCGCCACTCGTTGGCCATGAGGGAGAACTTGGTGACGCAGTGGAAGTCGGCGATGCGCGTGTCCCGGGGCAGCAGCTCGAAGTCCGCCCACGTCAGGCAGTGCTCCTCGCCGGAGGCCGTGGCGCCGAAGACGCGGAAGTCCCAGCTGTCCGGCTTGAACGCGGGCACCCTGCCGTAGTGGATCACGGGGCGGCCGCGCGGGACGTACTGGCCCGGAGGCAGGCGCGACTCCTCCACGATCACTCCCCTCACCGATCTCGCGTCTTGGGCCATCCTGCCATCGGCCCGTCCGCGCCCCGCGTCCGGGGCTGCGGCCGGGCCTTTCGTACTCATTAGTAACTTGAGTACGAAAGCCCATGCGACGGCCTGGCCTGCGAGATCACCATGAACTCATGAGCAAGCCCATCCGTCCCACGCAGACCGCCGCGTTCTACGTCCAGGCGGTCCTGTCGTTCGCCGTCTCCGTGTCGTCCGTGGTGATCGCCCTGATCTACCTGCCGGCCTCCGGCTGGATCAGGGCGTTCCTCGCGCTCGGCCTGCTGTACGTGGTCACCTCCACGGTCAACCTGTGCAAGGTCGTCCGCGACCGGCAGGAGCTGGCGGAGGTGACCAACCGCGTGGACCAGGCCAGGCTGGACAAGCTGCTGGCCGAGCACGACCCGTTCAAGGTCGACGCGGCCTGAGCTACAGCGTGTACTCCTGGATCGAGTCGGCGAGCTGCACGCACAGCTCCTCGGCGTCGAGCCGCTTCTCGATCTGCTTGAGGTCGTCGATCTTGGCCCGCGTCTCGGCGCGCTTGGGAGCCAGCAGGGAGCAGCAGTCCTCGTCGGGCAGCTCCGAGATCTCCAGCGTGCCGATGCGCCGGGCCTCGGCCATGATCTCGGTCTTGTCCCAGCCCACGAGCGGGCGCAGGATCGGCAGCTCGACCGCGTTGTCCTGGGCGGTGATGTTGGCCAGCGTCTGGGAGGAGACCTGGCCGAGCGCGTCGCCGGTGATCAGCGCGCCGGCGCGGATGCGGTGGGCGACCTCCTCGGCCGTCTTCAGCATGAGCCGCCGCTGGGCGATCACGGCCAGGCGGTCCTGGCCCGAGTTGCGGATCGACTGCTGCGCCTTGCCGAACGGCACCACCCACAGCCGCGACCTGCCCTGGAACCTGTCGAGCTTCCTGACCAGCGCGTACGCCTTGTAGATCGACTCGGAGGTGGTGAAGGGGATGCCGGAGAAGTGCAGGAAGTCGACGTGCAGGCCGCGCTTCATCATCCGGTAGGCCGCCACCGGCGAGTCGATGCCGCCCGACATGAGCACCAGCGCCCGGCCGCTGCTGCCGACCGGCAGGCCGCCCTGGCCCGGGATGCCGTCGGTGAAGACGAACACCTCGTCCCGGTCGACCTCGATGAAGACGGTCAGCTCGGGGTTCTTCAGTCTGACGGGCAGCCGGTACTCGTCGTTGATCGCGCCGCCGACGAGCCGGTCGAGCTCGTTGGAGCGCAGCGGGAAGCGCTTGTCGCGGCGGCGGGAGCGCACCGCGAAGCTGGCCTTGCGCGCCACCTCCTCGCGGTCGCGGATCAGCTCCAGGGCGGCCTTGAGCACGGCGTCGGGGTCTTTGGCCACCCGCCAGGCGCGGTGGATCCACACCAGGCCGGGCACGTCGGCGACCCGCCGGGCCACCGCGTCGGCCTGCTCGACGTCCGACCCCTCGGGCAGGAAGATCGCGACGACGCCGTGGCGCCGGCGGACGTCCGTCTTGAGGCCGAGATCCTGGAGCGCGAAGCGGATGTTGTCGATCAGGCGGCGCTCGAACAGCTCACGGTTCTTGCCCTTGAGAACGATCTCGCCCAGCTTGAGCAGAACGCATGGCTCGCCCAGGGCGGACATCGTCATGGTGGAACCTCCGGGGAAGACGGGGAAAGCGCGGCCGCTAGGAAGGCAACGCCGCGACCTGTCGAGTTTAGTCCGCGTCGAGGCCCTGCTCGATCGCATATCGGACCAGTTCCACCCGGTTGTGCAGCTGGAGCTTGCTCAGCGTGTTCTGCACGTGGTTCTGGACCGTGCGGTGCGAGAGCACCAGGCGGTCGGCGACCTGCCGGTAGGTCAGGCCCTTGGCGACCAGCCGCAGCACCTCCGTCTCGCGCTCGGTCAGCCTCGGGCCGTCGTCGTCGGCGCGTCCGGCGGCGGGGCGCGCGGCCAGCCGGCGGTACTCCCCCAGCACCAGCCCGGCCAGGCCCGGTGTGAAGACGGCGTCGCCCTCGGCGGTGCGGCGGACGGCGTCGAGGAACTCCTCCCGGCTCGCCGACTTCACCAGATAGCCGGACGCGCCCGCCTTGACGGCCGCCAGCACGTCGTCCTGCTCGGCGCTGGCCGACAACACCAGGACCTTGGGCGCCGGTTCGGCCCCGGCCAGCCCGGCGGCCACCTCCGCGCCGGACATGTCGGGCAGGCGCAGATCCAGCACGACGACCTGCGGGCGCACCGCCGCGGCCGCCCTGATCGCCTGCCGGCCCTCCCCCACCACGGCCACGACCTCGTAGCCCGCCTCGGACAGATCCCTGGCCACGCCGTCGCGCCACATGGGATGGTCGTCCACCACCATGACCCGCACCATGACGTCACTCTAACCGGGCCGGTCCCCGCCTATCCGCGCCCGTCCGCAGGGAAGACTGATCTCGATCTCGGTCCCGGACGGCGTGGAGGCGACGGCGACCGTCCCGCCCAGGTCGGCGACGCGCCCGCGGATGGACTGCGCGACGCCCAGTCGGCCCTCGGCGGCGGCCCGCTCCAGGCGCCCCTCCGGGATGCCGGGGCCCTCGTCGCGCACCGTCACCATGACCACGTCGTCGCAGGACTCGGCGAACACCCAGGCCCGCGCGTCAGCGCCGCAGTGCTCGCGCACGTTGTCCAGGGCGGCCCCGACCGCGGCCGCCACGCCCTCGGCCGCCGGCGTGGGCAGGACGAGCGGCGTGGCCGGGGTGGAGACCGTCACCAGCGGCGAGCCGTGCCGCATGAGCAGCGAGCGCAGGTCCGTGGCGCCGGTCGGGGCGGGGCGGGCGGCGATGAGCTCGCGCAGCGCGGCCTCCTGCTCGCCGGCCAGGCGGCCCAGCTCGGCCGCCTCGCCGCCGATCTGCCGGCCGCGCCGCTGGACCAGGGCCAGCACCTGCAGGACGGAGTCGTGCAGGTCGCGGGCCAGCCGGTCGCGTTCGCGCTGGGCGGCCTCCATCTCGGCCGCGCGCTGCATGCGCTCCTCGGCCTCCTTGGCCAGCCGGGCCACGTGTCCGACAACCACTCCTGACAGGAACAGCAGGACCGCGCCGTTGATCATCACGGGCGCCTCCGGGGCGCGCACGCGCAGCCACAGGTCCGCGGCGGCGACCAGGGCCGCCGCCACCGCGCCCGCGCGCCTGCCGCCGTGCACGGCCCAGGCCAGGACGGGCGCGGCGACCCAGGTGGCGGGCACGGGCATGGTGCCCGCCACGCCCTGACGGGGGCCCTCCACGTACGGGGACGCCAGCAGGCAGGCCAGCGCCACCAACAAATCCACGGCCAGCAGCGGCCATCCGCGCAGCCTTTCCGACGCGTACGCGTACGTGGCTGCGGCCGTCCACAACGCCATCAGGGCGATCACCAGCCATCCGGCGACCGGCTGCTCGTACCCGCGGTACTGGGCCATCAGCACGGCGGCGTACAGCAACGACGCGGCGCGGAAGACGGCGATCGCGCGCCAGAAGGGCCCCTCGATGCTCATGAGACCCTCTCATGTTTCCGACACGCCGGTTGACAGATAGTTGCGTTATCCATGCGGAAGGGACAGGCCGGATGACACAATCCGTCAACCCCTAATCACAAGGAATGTCGATATATGACCGCTGTTAATCATTTCACCCACGGACCGCTCACACCGCTGCTGGCGTACCTGATGTCGTGCCTGGGTTCGATGCTCGGACTGCGGCTCACCGCACAGGCGCACGCCAGCCGCGGCGCGTCGCGGGTGCGCTGGCTGATCGGCGCGGCCATCTCCATCGGCGGCACCGGCATCTGGGTCATGCACTTCGTCGGGATGATGGGCTTCGCGGTGGAGGGCACGCAGATCAAGTACGACGTGCCGCTCACCGTCGCCTCGGCCGCCGTGGCCGTGGTGGTGGTCGGCACCGGGCTGTTCCTGGTCTCCTACGGCCGCGGCCGGGCGCCGGCGCTGCTCGGCGGCGGCCTGCTCACCGGGCTCGGCGTGGCCAGCATGCACTACCTCGGCATGTACGCGATGAACATGAGCGCCCACGTCTCCTACGACCGCACGATCGTGGCCGGGTCCGTGGTGATCGCCGTCGTGGCCGCGACCGCCGCGCTCTGGTTCACGCTGCGGGTCAAGAAGCCGGTCTGGATCACCGGCGCGGCGCTGGTCATGGGCGTGGCCGTCTCGGGCATGCACTACACCGGCATGTACGCCATGCGGGTCACCGTCGACGCCGAGCCCGGCATGGTCACCGGCGCGGACGCCCTCGACTTCCTCGTCCCGCTCATGACCGTGATCAGCCTGATCACGCTGACCATGCTGCTCATGGTGATCCTCGCGCCCTCGGAGGAGGAGCTGCACGAGGACGCCGAGATGGTCGCCCGCCTGGAGCTGCGCCGGCGCGCCGCCCAGCAGCAGCAGCGCCTGGCCTACCCCGCGCCGCAGGCCGCCCCCCGCCCGCAACAGCAGCGGATGATGCGCGCGCCCCGCAGATAGCCCGCGGTGACGAGCGTCCGGACGGGGCCGGACGCGACGAGGGCGCGCCGGAGGTGGATCACCTCGGCGCGCCCCGCGATTGAGCTATCTCCTGGGTACGGCTTGCGGCGCAAAGTGGGCCGCCGACTCGCTGCGCCCCAAGCCGTACCCCGAGGGGGGTTGTAAGCGGTAACCCCGCTGCCCAGAAAGTACGGCCCGGCGCTTGCAAGCCGCTTTCAGCCAGCCGTAGAGAGCCTCACCCGAAGAACACCTCGGCCTCGGAGTACCGGGAGGCCGGGACGGTCTTCAGCTCGGCCGTCGCCTCGTCGAGCCCGACCCGGACGATGTCGGTGCCGCGCAGCGCGACCATCGTGCCGTAGTCGCCCTCGTGCGCGGCGTCGATCGCCTGCAGCCCGAACCTGGTGGCCAGCACCCGGTCGTAGGCCGTCGGGGTGCCGCCGCGCTGGATGTGGCCGAGCACGGTGGTGCGGGCCTCCTTGCCGGTGCGCTTCTCGATCTCCTTGGCCAGCACCTCGCCGATGCCGCCGAGCCGGACGTGCCCGAACGCGTCGAGGGTGCCGGTCTGCAGCTCCATCTGGCCCTCGATCGGGTGGGCGCCCTCGGCCACGACGATGATCGGCGAGTAGCGGGTGCGGAAGCGGGACTCGACGTACTCGCAGACCCGGTCGATGTCGAACGGCTTCTCGGGGATGAGGATCACGTTCGCGCCGCCGGCCATGCCCGCGTGCAGCGCGATCCAGCCCGCGTGGCGGCCCATGACCTCGCAGATCAGCGCGCGGTGGTGGGACTCGGCGGTGGTGTGCAGCCGGTCGATGGCCTCCATCGCGATGTTGACCGCGGTGTCGAAGCCGAAGGTGTAGTCGGTGCCGGACAGGTCGTTGTCGATGGTCTTGGGCACGCCCACGACCTTGACGTCGCGGTCGTAGAGCTGTTTGGCCACGCCGAGCGTGTCCTCGCCGCCGATGGCGATCAGGGCGTCGACGCCGGTGGCGGCGAGGTTCTCCTTGATGCGGTCGACGCCGCCCTCGATCTTGATCGGGTTGGTGCGGGAGGATCCGAGAATGGTGCCGCCCCGCGGCAGGATGCCTCGTACGGCCTGGATGTCGAGCGGCATCGTGTCGCCTTCCAGGGGCCCGCGCCAGCCGTCGCGGAAGCCCACGAACTCATGGCCGTACGTGCTCACCCCCTTACGCACCACGGCCCTGATGACGGCGTTGAGACCCGGACAGTCTCCGCCTCCGGTGAGCACTCCTATACGCATGGCGGGTTCCTCCCGATGGGGTTCACGAACCATTGCTCGGTGACAGCTCGCATTGTGCCCGCCGCGACGCTCAGTGGTCTAGACCAAACGCGCGGCCCTCGATCATTTCCTGGAAGCGGCGATCGTCAACCCGGGGTTGACGGCGCGCCAGCGTCAACCTATGGTTGACGCATGGACGAAACCGTACGTCTCGACGACCT
Source organism: Nonomuraea sp. NPDC049655 (assembly GCF_044465465.1). Classification (NCBI taxonomy): domain Bacteria; kingdom Bacillati; phylum Actinomycetota; class Actinomycetes; order Streptosporangiales; family Streptosporangiaceae; genus Nonomuraea; species Nonomuraea sp. NPDC049655. The sequence continues at coordinate 160,613 of NZ_JBITLS010000005.1, read as the reverse complement.
CATCGCCGCCATCAAGAGCCGTCATCCGGACGGCGACCCGCTCGGCCAGCTCTCCGACGCCGTCACGCTGGGCGAGCACCTCGGAGAGGTGGCCGACCACCTGATCGGCCACTTCGTGGACCACGCCCGCCACTCCGGCGCCTCCTGGACCGACATCGGCCGCAGCATGGGCGTGACCAAGCAGGCCGCGCAGAAGCGGTTCGTGGTCAAGGAGGGCGGCTCGCTCGCCGACGACCTGCGCAACTACGCCCGCTACACCGACAAGGCCCGGGTCGCGGTGGTCAAGTCACAGGAGGAGGCGCGCCTGTCGGGGCACGACCACATCGAGGTCGGGCACCTGGTGCTCGGGCTGCTGCACGTGCCCGAGGCGCTGGCCGCATCGACCATGGCCACGCTCGGGGCCTCCCCCGAGGCGGTCAGGGAGGCCGTCACGGCGGCCATGGCGCCCGGCGGCGGGCAGTCGCCCGTCACCCTGCCGTTCTCCGCGCAGTGCGCCAAGGCGCTGGAGCTGACCCTGCGCGAGGCCCTGCGGCTCGGGCACAACTACGTCGGCACCGAGCACCTGCTGCTCGGCGTGCTCTCCCTGGAGGAGGGCCCGGTGGTGCGGGCCCTGGCCGATCTCGGCGTGCACAAGGAGGCGGCCGAGCGGGAGATCAGGGAGCGGCTGGCGGCGATCCTGCGCGAACGCCGCTCATAGCCGCGACCGGCTGCCCGCGGGCCGCTCCCGGGAGTCGCTCACGGCCGCCCCCCGGCCGCCCTCGGGCCGGCCCCGGGGGCGGCGTTCCCCGGCGGGCCCGCGCGGCCCTGAGGAGGGTGGGCGGGCTGACCGGAGCGCCCTGCCGGGCCGGCGGCGAACCGGGTCAGCACGTTCGCCGTGGCGCGGCGGGTGAAGGCGGCCGCGGACTCCGGGACGCCGTGGCCGCAGCGCTTGCCGCGCATCGCGCACACCCAGCGCATCGTGCCCGAGGCGAACACCCCGGCCCCGCTCGGCGCCGTGTAGTACGTGCTCTGCGACGTCGTCCCGCGTCCTCCGCACGAGAACGGCGAGTCGGCCAGCACCTCCACGCCTTTCGGTGAGCCGTGCGAGACCTTGTCGGTCTCCGGGCCGACCATGCCGGGGAAGCGCCGCCCCCGGGTGCCCGCGAAGATCCAGTGGCCCGGCCGGCGGACCGTGTAGGCGCCCTGGGCGGGGAAGCAGTCGTACATCTGGCCCACCAGGGCGCTCTCCGGGCGGGAGTCCCGCCACAGCGGGCACAGCCGTTCCTTGTCGCAGGCGACCGTCCTGCCCTTGATCGCGATGCGCCAGTAGACGGCGTTCGCGCCGAGGAAGGCGAGGTTCGTCCCGCTGTCCCTGGCCCTGGTGACGGCCGTGCGCATGGCGGGCGACCAGTACTCGTCGTGGCCGAGCGAGACCACGGCCCGGGCGCCGTCCAGCACGCCGGGGCCGAGGTCGAGGCTGGTGAGGTAGGCCAGGGGCACGCCGCTGCGCTCGGCCACGGCCAGGGCCGACTGCTCGAAGTCGAGGAACAGGCGGGCGCCGCCGCCGTCGTACGGGCGGTCGAAGGTGACCTCGCGCGAGCGATCGGCGAACCCGCCGGGGCCCAGGTACAGGCTGCGGCCGCCCCACAGGTTGTACGCCTGCCAGGTGGTGACCGCGTTCACCATCACCACGCGGCCCCGGGTGGAGGCCGAGCGGACGGTGATCGGCACGTACCGCTGGGCGCCGGTGGAGGCGTCGAGCCTGATCAGGTACGCGCCCTCCGTCCAGCCGCGGGTGTCCACGGTGAGCGAGGGCTTCCAGTGGGCGGCGGTCACCGTGCCGTGCACGGTCCTGGCCGGAGGCTGGCGCACGCCCTCCACCTGCGGCGACTCCCACACCTTGGCCGGGTGCGCGCCCATCCTGAACGCGCCGGCGGTGAAGCGCGGGGCGGTGGTGGAGACGTGCAGGGCGAAGGGCTGGCCGGGCAGGACGCTCACGTGGTCGGCGTAGCCCTCGATCTCGTGGTCGGCCCCGCGGGTGGTGATCCGCCAGGACTCCCCCGCGTCCACCGGCGGCGGCGACGGCCGGCCCGTCTCCGACGGCTGCGGGACGGGCGGCGCGGGCGACGCGGACGGCGCCGGCCGCACGGGGCCGCCGCCGCATCCGGCGGCCGGCAGGACGGCGATCAACAGGGTGAGGAGCAGCAGGAGCTTGCGCACCCGGCCATCGTCGTGGCCCGCCACGGGGCCGGGCCACGACTTGGCCAGATCCTTACACCGGGCCGCTTCCCGCCAGGCGTTCTATGCGGGCAGCACGCAGGACGGGCTGGGCACCTCGTACGACTGGCCGGCCGGCTCGGGCACCCCGTCCTCCAGGGTGAACACGGTCACCTCGCCGGAGTTCTGGTTGGCGACGTACAGGCGGTCGCCGGCGATGGCGAAGTGGCGGGGCCAGGCGCCGCCCGAGGGCACCTCGGCCACCGGGGACAGGTCCGCGGCGCGCAGCACCGAGACCGTGTCGGGCCCGCGGTTGGCGACGTAGACCAGGTCGCCGTCGAGCTGCAGGTGGCTGGGCGCGTTGTCGCCCCCGGCGCGCGAGGCGGGCACGACGGTGCGGCGCTCGCCCTCGACGAGGGTCACGGTGCCGTCCAGCTCGCCGGCCACGTACAGGCGGTCGCCGGCGAAGGCGAAGTGGCGGGGGCCGGTGCCGGGGGCCAGGGTGACGGGGTCGAGCGGGGAGCCGTCCAGGCGGTAGCGGCGGATCTCGTCGGTGCCCAGGTCGGAGACGTGCAGGACGTCGTCGTGGAAGACGCACATGTGGGCGTGCGAGCCGGCCTGGCGGTCGGGGTCGGGGCCCGAGCCCTCGTGCCGCAGGACGACGGGGTCGCCGGTGAAGGCGCCCCGCTCGTCCAGGTGGTGCAGGCCGGCGGTGCCGTCGCCGTAGTTGGCCACGGCCAGCAGGCTTCCCGAAGGGTGGACGGCGACGTGGCAGGGGCTGTCGCCGTCGCTGGACCGTTCGTCCAGCGGGGACAGGCCGCCCTCGGTGGTGAAGGCGGTGAGCCAGCCGCGCTGCAGCTCGCCGGCCGCGTACAGCACCGGCAGGGTGGGGTGGGCGGCCAGGAACGACGGCGAGGCCACGCGGGTCAGCTCGCCGCCCACCGTGACGATGCCGGGGCCGTAACCGCCTATGTAGAGGTTCACAACGCGATCCTTCTTATGGTTGACTGGGGCAATGAATTCGTTGACGGAGGCAAGGGTTTCTGAGATCAGAGCCTTCAACCGGTTCTATACGAAAGTGATCGGCGTCCTCCAGGCAGGCATGCTCGACTCGCCCTACTCGCTGACGGAAGTCAGGGTGCTGTTCGAGCTCGCGCACGCCGAGAGCATGGAGACCGGCGAGCTGCGCGGCCTGCTCGACCTCGACGCGGGCTACCTGAGCCGGATCCTGGCCCGTTTCGAGGGCGACGGGCTGGTCGCCCGCGAGCGGTCGGCCGCCGACGCCCGCAAGCAGCTCGTCCGGCTGACCGAGACGGGCGCGGCCACCTTCGCCGGGCTCGACCGCCGTTCGGCCGAGGAGATCGAACGGCTGCTCGACGGCCTGCCCGAGGCCGACCGGGCGCTGCTGGTCGGCAGCATGGCGACGATCCGGCGGCTGCTCGGCGAGCCGGCCGCCCGCTCGTACGTGATCAGGCCCCCGCGGACGGGCGACCTGGGCTGGGTCGTCTACCGGCACGGCGCCCTCTACAGCGAGGAGTACGGCTGGGGCACCGAGTTCGAGCAGCTCGTGGCCAGGATCGTGGGCGCCTACGACCCCGCCCGCGACGCCGGCTGGATCGCCGAGGTCGACGGCGAGCGCGCCGGGTGCGTGTTCTGCGTGCACCAGGACGACACGACGGCCAAGCTGCGCATGTTGCTGGTCGAGCCGTCGGCGCGCGGCCTCGGGATCGGGCGGCGCCTGGTGGCCGAGTGCCTGCGCCACGCCAGGGACCGGGGCTACCGGCGGGTCACGCTGTGGACGCGCGACTGCCTGGTGAGCGCGCGGCGCATCTACCAGACGGCCGGCTTCGAGCTGGAGTCGGCCGAGCGGGGCGTGGAGAACGGCGCCGAGGTCACCGAGGAGATGTGGTCGCTCGACCTCGCGGCCACCAGTTGAGCGGCCCGGCCAGGCGCATCAGGCTCGGCACCAGCACCGCCCTGATCACGGTGGCGTCCGCCAGCACCGCGACGGCCATGCCGACCCCGAGCATCTGCACGAACGCCACCCGCGCGGTGGCGTAGGCGGCGAACGTGAGCGCCAGGATGCCGCCCGCCGCGGTGATCAGGGGCGCGCCGCGCTGCATGCCGGTGGCGACGGCCTGCCCGGTGTCGCCCGTCCTGTCGTACTCCTCCTTGATCCTGGACAGCAGGAAGACCTCGTAGTCCATCGACAGGCCGTAGGCGACGCAGAGCATGAGGATCGGGATGCTCGGGTCGAGCGTGCCGGTCGAGGTGAAGCCGAGCAGGCCCGGCAGGTGGCCCTCCTGGAAGATCCAGACGACGGCGCCGAACATGACGCCGAGGCTGAGGACGTTCAGCAAGGTCGCCTTGAGCGGGAGCACCAGGCTGCCGGTCATCAGGAACAGCACGGCGAACGTGACGCCCAGCATGAGCGTCAGCACCAGCGGCAGGCGGTCGACGACCAAGGCGCGGTAGTCGGCCAGCTCGGCGGGATAGCCGCCGACCAGGACCTCGAAGGGCGGCGGCACGGCCCGTACGGACTCCACCAGCCGGACGGGATCACCGGCCAGCGCCTCGGCGGAGGGCACCACCGACAACCACGCGCCCTGTCCGCGGAAGCGGGCCGGGTCGCCGTCGCCGACCCGCCGCCCGGCCGCGTGGGCGCCGGCGGCGGAGTCGACCTGGGCGACCCCGGGAACCCGCGAGAGCCGCATCGCGTACGCCGAGACGTCGGCGGCCCGCGCCGCACCCGTCGAGACGATCTGGATGGCGTCGGTCTCCTCCGCCGGGAAGGTCTGCCGGATGACCTCCTGGGTCTGCCGCGAGGACGCCTCCGGCGGCAAGATGCGGTCGTCGGCCGGGCCGAAGCGCAGGCCGAGGAACGGCGAGGCGAGCACCAGCAGCAGCGCCGCCGCCAGGCCGCCGAACACCACCGGCCGGCGCATGACCCGGACGGCCAGGCCGTGCCAGAACCCGGCTCCCCGGGCCTCGGTTCCGCCGCGCCCGGGACGCCCCGGCCTGGGCGACATCGCGCCGCCGGCCGAGGCCAGCACCGCGGGCAGCACGATCACCGCCGCGAACAGGCCGCCGGCCACGACCGCGATGCCCGCGAAAGCGAAGGAGCGCAGGAAGTCGAAGGGCAGCGCGAACAGCACGGCCAGCGAGGCGGCCACCGTGAGGCCGCTGAACAGCACGGTCCGCCCGGCGTGCTCGACGGCTCCGGCGACGGCCGCCGCGCGGTCGCGTCCGGCGCTCACCTCCTCGCGGAAACGCTGGACGACGAACAGGCAGTAGTCGATGCCGAGCCCGAGGCCCATGGCGAGGGTGAGGTTGAGGGCGAAGGTGGAGACCTCCGCGAACACCAGGACGCCGCGCAGCAGCGCCAGGCCGACCACCATGGCCAGCACCCCCGCCAGGATCGGCGCCAGGGCGGCGAGCACGCGCCGCTGGTAGAGCCAGAGCAGCACGAACGCCACCGGGAAGATGACCAGCTCGGCCCGGACGAAGTCCTGCCTGGCCAGCGGCACGGTCTCGCGGAACACCTCCTCCCCTCCGCCGGCCCGCACCTGGAGCGGGCCCTGCTCGCCGACGATCCGCGGCACCAGCGCGGGCAGCACCCGCGCCCGCACGTGGTCGGCGTCGCCGGGGACGCGCACCACGATCAGCGCGTGCCGGCCGTCCCGGCTGCGCAGGGTGGCGGGCCTGCCCCTGGTCCAGTACGAGGAGGCCTCCGCGACGCCGTCCGAGCGGCCGATCCGGTCGGTGAGGGCGCGGCCCGCCGCCTCGGCCGCGGGGTCGTCGACGGTGCCCGACCTGGGGGTGACCAGGAAGACCAGGTCGGGGCTGCCGGTGCCGAACCGGCGGACGAGCTCGGCCTGGGCCCGGTCGGACTCCGAGCCCGGCGCCTCGAAGCGGGCCAGGGAGAGGCGGGAGACCGTACCGGCGGCCAGGACACCCGCGACGACGAGCAGGAGCGCGGACAGGGCCAGCACGAGCCGGCGGCGGCGGACGAGGAAGTGGCCCAGCCTGCGCAGCGGCGGCTCGGCGGCGGCGTGCGGGCCCCGGGTGGCGACGTTCACGGCCACGCGGGCACCGCCCACGCCGGGCCTGATGGGCAGGTTCGCAAGGGATCTCCGGAAAACTCGGTAAACTACTCGTGTTTCGCTGTCGAACCAGAAATACAAGTAAATGCTCGTATTTGTCAACGAGGTGGCCCATGCCTGAACGCACGGTCCGCAGGCAGGCGCGCGGCCTGAAGCGGATGGCCGAGATCCTCGACGCCGCGGAGTCGGTGATCGCCGAGATCGGCTACCCGGACATGACGACGAACCAGGTCGCCGCGCGGGCGGGGCTCTCCCCCGGGTCGCTGTACCAGTTCTTCCGGAACAAGGAGGAGATCCTGGACGGCCTGGTGTCCCGCTACACCGACGACCGGGACGAGTTCTGGGCGGCCCGGCTGGCGGCGATCACCCCGGACGTCCCGCTGGAGGCACTGGTGGGGCAGCTCGTGGACGAGAGCGTGGCGTTCAAGGCCGACTCACCGGCGTACTGGTCGCTGCTGTACGGGTCGGCCACCGGCGACCGGCTCGCGGCGGCCTCCCAGCGCCTGCACGCCTCGCTGGCGGAGCGGATCGCGGCGCTGCTGCGACGGCGTTCGCCCGAGCTGCCGCAGGAGCGGGCGCTGCTCAACGCGACGATGGCGCTGGCCATGGTGAAGGCGGTGCTGCCCATGCTGGGGCCGGCGACGCCCGAGCGCGGCGCGGAGCTCGTGGCCGAGCTCAAGCTCATGCTGGTCCGCTACCTGACCTGAGCCCCGTGGTCAGGGGCGGAAGGGGCCGCGGACCTCGAAGGTGTGGCCCTCGGTGCGGCCGCGCCTGGCCGAGAAGTAGAGCCGGTCGCCTCTCGGCGAGAACGCCAGCCCCGTGAGCTCGGCCCCCTCGTGCCCGGTGAGCCGCAGGAACGGCGTGACGGCCCGGTCGGGCGCGATGACGTCGATCTCCGTCGTCTCCCTGGCCACGTAGAGGTCGCCCGAGGGGGCGGCGGTGATCGCGCGCACGCCCTCGCACAGCCGGTCGAGCGTGGAGGTGTGGGCGTCGTAGGCCCACAGGCCGGTGTCGCCCTTGGTGGTGAAGTAGCAGACGCCGCCCGCGTAGTGGCAGCCGTCGCCGCCGTCGAAGTGGCGGGCGTCCTCGACCTGGTGGCGGGCCGCGGTGAGCAGCGCGGCCGGGGACGGCACCGGCCGCCACCCGCCCGACGCGCACAGCACCTCCAGCGTGCCCTCCGTCAGGTCGCCCCAGTCGCCGGGACGGAAGCGGTAGAAGCAGCCGTCGTGCTCGTCCTCGGTCATGTAGACGACGCGCCGCTCGGGGTCGCAGGCGGCGGCCTCGTGCCGGAAGCGGCCCATGGCCAGGCGGGGGCGGGCGGCGCGGGCGCCGTAGGGGTCGCACTCGAAGACGCGGCCGCGGTCGCCGAGCTCGCACGACAGCCAGGTGTGCCACGGCGTGGCGCCGCCCGCGCAGTTGAGGTCGGTGCCGGACAGGATGCGGTAGGCGTCGGCGACCGTGCCGTCGGCGTGGAAGCGCAGCGCGGAGGCGCCGCCGAGCAGGGGCAGCTCGGAGTTGGAGACGTAGATCCAGCCTGCGCCGTCGGGGAAGCAGGCGCCGCCGTCGGGCGCGGCGTGCCAGGTGAGCCCGGCCACCTTGTCGCCCGACCGGGCCACCACCCGGCCGGTGAAGCCCGGCGGGAGCGCGAGCCCGTCGGCGGACGCCGGCGTGAGCGGCCCGTACGGGCTGATGCCGCCCTGCAAGAGCGGGCCCGTGCGGAGGAGAGTCTTGTGGGACATCGTGGGGCCTCCCTCTAGGTGCCACGCTAGTCGACCGCACCGACATGAATGGCAAGGACTCGTGACATCAAACTCTGCGCAAACCCCGCGCTCCGTCGTGGCGTGAGATCGCCGTCGGCCCCTGGACGATGCGTGACAGTCCGTACCCACCGGACGGAAGATCGCCCACCTTGGGGGCGGACACGCGAAAGCCCGGGCACTGTGGGCGTGCCCGGGCTTTTCGGGTGGTGCGGCCGGCGGCCGCGCGCGGTCAGCGCTGGGCCTGGAACATCCAGTGCTGCTTGTCGATGTCCTGCGTCACGGCGATGAGCAGGTCCTGGCTGACCGGGTCGGCCTCGTCGGTGGCGCGGATGCGCTCGTACATGCGCTTGCTGATGCCGTCGAGGATGTCGGTGATCGTCGCCACCACCTTGCCGTCCTCCAGCCAGCCGCGCTCGGGCTGCTGGAGCCGGGTGGACTTGGCGACGGTCGCCGAGCGCCCGTCGGGGTTCACGCCGAGGGCGACCGCCCGCTCGGCGATGGTGTCCATGTGGGCACGGGCCAGGTCGGTCAGCTCGTCGAGCTGGAGGTGAATCGGGCGGAAATGGGCGCCGACAAGGTTCCAGTGCGCCTGCTTGGCGATCAGCGACAGATCGATCAGATCGACCAGGGCGTCCTGCAGGGCTTCGGCGACAGTGTTCTTGGCTTCACCCGAGAGCGGACCGGTGATCGTAGCCATGTCGTATTTCCTCCCCTTCAGTGGTGCTTATGCCTATTTAGAACGCCAGCCGGGGCTGGATTCTTCCGATCTTTCGGTCGTTGACAGTGTAATAGTGACAGTGTCATTGTGGAGGTATGAGCGACACCTGGACCATCGGCGAGCTGGCCGAGCACGCGGCGCGGGCGCTGCGCGCGGGCGCCCAGCCGGTCAACGGCCGGGTCCGCGACGTGCCCGGGGAACGCCTGATCAGGTGGTACACCACCATCGGCCTCGTGGACCCGCCCCTGACCCGGCGCGGCAGGATCGCCCGCTACGGCCGGCGGCACCTGCTGCAACTGGTGGCGGTCAAGCGCATGCAGGCGGCGGGGCACTCGATCGCCGAGATCCAGACGGCGCTGGCCGGCGCGACGAACGCCACGCTGGCGGCGGCCGCCGGGCTCGCCGACGTGCCGTCCGTGGGTGACGGGCGGGCGGTCCCCGGTTCTCCGCCGGACAGCCCGCGCTCGGCGGGGCCCGCGTCCGTCATCGCCACGACGACGAACGTGACGTCCGGCGGCGAGGCGAACGGGGCCTTCGACGGCCAGGCGCGTGCGGCGGGACGCCCGCCGGGCGGGCGGGCCGCGGGCGGCGGCGAGCCGGGACGTGAGAGATTCTGGGCCGAGCGGCCGGCCCGCCGCGCCCCCGCCGGGAGCGAACGCCCCGCCGACGCCGGAGCGGGGCATGCCGGGGGCGGGCCGGCCGCGGGGGTCGTGCTCGCGGACGGGGTGCGCCTTGTGTGGGACGGGGGGCGGCCTCCGTCCGAGGACGACGTTCAGGCGGTGCTGGCGGCGGCTGGGCCGCTGCTCGCGGTGCTCGTAGAGAGGAGACTGCTGTGAAGATCACTTCGCTGGAGCCCGCACGGTGCCTGCCGGTGCCGGAGGCCGGGTTCGGCGCGCTGCTGACCGAGCGCGGCAACCTGCCGCTGGACAGCGTGGACGTGCACGCCGACATCGCCGGGCTCGTCGCCGGGGTCGAGGTCGAGCAGGGGTTCCGCAACCCGTTCGACGTCACGCTGGAGGCGACCTACGTCTTCCCGCTGCCCGACCGGGCGGCCGTGACGGCCTTCAGGATGGAGGCCGACGACCGGGTCGTGGAGGGCGTGCTGAAGGAGCGCGGCCAGGCCAGGGCCGACTACGACCAGGCGCTGCGCGAGGGCAGGCGGGCGGCCATCGCCGAGGAGGACCGGCCCGACGTCTTCACCATCAGGGTGGGCAACATCCTGCCCGGCGAACGCGTCTCGATCAGGCTGACCATGAGCCAGCCCCTCCCCTACGAGGACGGCGCGGCGACCTTCCGGTTCCCGCTCGTCGTGGCCCCGCGGTACGTCCCGGGCACCCCGCTCGACAGCGACCCGGCGGGCTCCGGCGTGGCGCCGGACACCGACGCCGTCCCCGACGCGTCGAGGATCACGCCGCCGGTGCTGCTGCCCGGCTTCCCCAGCCCCGTGCGCCTCTCGCTCACCGCCCGCGTCGACGCCTCCGGGCTCGACCTGCGGGAGGTGGCCTCCAGCCTGCACGTGGTCGAGGAGGACGGCCACACCGTGCGCCTGCGTCCGGGCGAGCGCCTCGACCGTGACTTCATCCTGCGGCTGTCGTTCGAGGCGTCCACGTCCCTGCAGTTCGACGGGCGGGGGACGTTCGCGCTCACCGTCGTCCCGCCCGCCCTCCAGGCCGCCCGCGCGCCGCGGGACGTGGTGCTGGTGCTCGACCGTTCGGGCAGCATGGGCGGCTGGAAGATGGTCGCGGCGCGGCGGGCGGCGGCGCGCATCGTCGACACGCTGACCGCGCACGACCGCTTCGACGTGCTGACGTTCGACTCGGTGGTCGAGGCGGCGTTCGAGGGGCTGGTGGAGGCGTCCGACCGCAACCGGTACCGCGCGGTCGAGCACCTGGCGCGGGTCGACGCGCGCGGCGGCACCGAGCTGCTCGAACCGCTGCGCCGCGCCATCGCCCTCCTCGGCGCGCCCGGCGACAGGGAGCGGGTGATGGTGCTGGTCACCGACGGCCAGGTGGGCAACGAGGACCAGATCCTGGAGCAGACCGGCGGCGCGCTGTCGGCGATGCGGGTGCACACGGTCGGCATCGACCGGGCGGTGAACGCCGGCTTCCTCGGCCGGCTCGCCGGGCTGGGCGCCGGCCGGTGCGAGCTGGTCGAGTCCGAGGACCGGCTGGACGCGGCGATGGAGCAGATCCACCGCAGGATCGGCGCGCCGCTGGTGACGGACCTGTCCCTGAAGGGGCTGGAGACCGAGCCCGGCACCGTGACCCACCTCGGCTCGATCTTCCCCGGGGTCCCGCTCCGGGTGTACGGACGGTGCCGCGAGGGCGCCGAGGCCGTCACCGTGCGCGGCACGTCGGCCGAGGGGCCGTGGGAGGAGCGGGTCACGGGGGTGACCACCGACAGTTCCGCCCTCCGCGCCGTCTGGGCCCGCGCCCACCTGCGCGAGCTGGAGGACCGGTACGCCATGGGCGAGCACGGCCTGGAGTCGCGGATCGTCGAGGTCTCGCTGGAGAACGGCGTTCTGTGCAGGTTCACGGCGTACGTGGCGATCGACACGAGGCAGGTCGCGGAGGGCGCGCCCGAGCACCGGGTGATCCAGCCGGTCGAGCCGCCCAGCGGGTGGGAGCTGCCGCCGAACCCGTCCATGGGCGGGGGGTTCGTGGCGCAGGCGATGACGATGGCGCGTCCCGCGAGTGCCGCCCGGATGATGCCGCCGGCTCCGTCGTCCTTCGACCAGGGCTTCGACCGGAGCCTCGACCAGGGCTTCGGCGCGCCGGGTTCGCTCGGCGGCCCCTCCCCGGCCGACGCCCCCTTCCCGGCCCCGCCTCTCACGGGCGGCCCTGCCGGTCCTGCGCCGTCCGCACCCGGCTCCGGTGGCGGCCCTGGGCATGGAGCCTCACCCAAGTTCGCGCCTCCGTCGTCGCCGCGCCCGGCGCACCGGCTGGAGTCGGTCAGGCCGCAGCTGAAGGCCGAACTGGACCGGCTCAGGGCGATGCGCGTGCCGGACGCGCTGTACCTGGCCGACCTGGGCTCGCGTCTGGCGGCGCTGGCGGCGTACCTGGGCGGGAACGAGGCGCTGGCGACGCTGGCCCGCGACCTGGAGGCGGCCGAACGTCCCGGCACGGACCTGCGCGCCCTGCACGACCACGCCGTCGAAGCGCTGGCCACCCTCACCGGCACCCCCGCCGACCACACCCCGACCGACCCCACCCTCCCGGACGACCCCATCGCGCCGGGCGACCCTCTTCCCGAGGACGGCCCGCTCGCCCCAGGCGACCCGCTGCCCAAGGACGGCCCGCTCGCTCCAGGCGACCCCGAGCCCGGCAAGCGCCACCGTCCCTTCTGGAAACGAGGCTGACGCCCACCTGACACCCCGGCGGCGCTGCACCACCCCGCAGCGCCGCCACCTCCACCGGGGAGCGGCCCGACGCGGGGACGCGCCGCAGCGCGGCCGCACCCGCCCCACCGCACGCGCGCCCAGCTGCCTGGCAGCCCGACGACCCACCTGCGGGCAGCACGGCGGCGCGGCTGTGCGGCATCGGACAGTAGCCGGGGGCCGGGCGGCGGGCTGGTGGGGTGGGGGCGGCTGGGCGATGATCGGCGGAGGCTCGTGTTCACGGACACTTGGGGCGAATGGCTGATCGGCCACTGACAGGTCCAATCGTGCCGCACCGGACTTGGTGGTAGCGCCGTTTCCAGAACCGCCGTTGCCACCAAAGGCGGGGATTCTGGATTCTTTCCTGATTTCGCTGCCTAATCATCTACGAGCCCGGCGTAATGGGCCGTGACGGGCGTCCAGGGAACGATGGCACGCCATGACGGGCCCCGCTGTCGCGAACGACCCGGCACACCCGCGTACCGGCGCGCGAATGCCCCCGCGACCCATTATGAATTCCACGCCCGGCGATATCTCCGCCGCGATATTCAGGCGTCCCCGGGAAAAGGCGTGCCATTCCCATGTGCCACCATCCCCCGCGGCCTCCTATTCTGGACGGGTGAGCACACTCGTCCTGGACGGCGGCCTGTCCACGCATCTGGAGTCGCTCGGCGCGGATCTGCGCGACGAGCTCTGGTCGGCGCGCCTGCTGCTGGAGCAGCCCGAGCTGATCAGGCGGGTGCACGCCGACTACTACGCGGCGGGCGCCGACGTGGCGACCACGGCGAGCTACCAGGCCACCATCCCCGGCTTCCAGCGGCGCGGGCTCGACCGGTCCGAGGCCGAGCGGCTGATCAGGTTGTCTGTCGAGCTGGCCGGGCAGGCCCGCGACGAGGCCGGTCGCGGCCTGGTGGCGGCCTCGGTCGGCCCCTACGGCGCCTATCTGGCCAACGGCGCCGAGTACACCGGCGACTACGACCTCGACGAAGACGGCCTGCTGGCCTGGCACCGTCCGCGCTGGGAGATCCTGGCCGCCGCCGGCGCCGACCTGCTGGCCTGCGAGACCATCCCGTCCTTCGCCGAGGCGCGGGCGCTGGCCGGGCTGCTGGCCTCCACGCCGGGGGTCAAGGCGTGGGTGAGCTTCTCCTGCCGCGACGCCGAGCGCATCAACGACGGCACCCCGATCGACCGGGCCGCCGCGCTGTTCTCCGGAAACCCGCAGGTGGTGGCGGTCGGCGTCAACTGCACGGCGCCGCGGCACATCCCCGGGCTGGTCGCCCGCCTGTCCGGCGGACTGCCCGTCGTGGTCTACCCGAACTCGGGCGAGACGTGGGACGCCGAGCAGCGCCGGTGGCTGGGCCTGTCCGACCCGGTGGAGTACGGGCTGGCCGCCAAGGAGTGGGAGCGCGCCGGGGCGTCGCTGATCGGCGGCTGCTGCCGCACGACCCCCGAGCACATCAGGCAGATCCGCGCCCACCTGACCTGACGCCCCAGGCCCAGGCCCAAGCCCAGGCGAGACGTCACCGGCACACCCGACGCCCCCGGCCGCCGTACGGACGAAAGCAAGGCCGCAGGACCCCCACGCGTGGGCGCGCGGAGGTCCTGAGCGGCCGGAACGGGCGGGTCGCTAGGCGGCGGCCGGAGCCGTGGTGCGGCGTCGGCCGAGGAGGGTGTCGAGCGCCAGGGCGCCGCCGCCGGTGAATCCCACCGCCAGGCTCGCCGCCGCCAGCGCGAGGACGAACTCGTAGCCCCCTTCACCGGCCCCGAAGCCGCTGGAGCCGTGGACGAACACGATCGCCCCGATCATGTCGAGGGCCAGCAGCGTGCCCGCGATCGGCAGCGCGGCGCCGAGGATCAGCGCGATGCCGCCGGCCACCTCCAGCACCGCCACGGCCGGCGCGGCCACCCCGGCCAGGGGGATGCCCGCGGACTCGAAGAACTTCGTGGTGCCCGCGATGCCCATGTCGGCGAACTTCTGGTAGCCGTGCACCAAGAAGATCACGCCGATGGCGATCCTGGCCAGCAGCAGGGCGATGGGACGCGCCTGATCGATCATGGACCCTCCAAAGGGAGTCGTTCAGATTTGAACAACCACTCTACCGGTAGTTCAAATCTGAACAACAAGTACACTTGGGACGTGACGGACACCCGCTGGCTCGACGAGACGGAGATGGCCGCCTGGCGCGCCTTCCTGTCGGCCTCCCACCTGCTCGAACGGCGCATCGAGGAGCAGCTCAAGGCCGCGGCCGGGCTGACGCACCCGCAGTACGAGATCCTGGTGCGGTTGTCGGCCGCCCCCGAGCGCCGGATGCGCATGACCGAGCTGGCCCGGGGCGTGGTGGTGTCGAAGAGCGCGCTGACGTACCAGATCACGCAGTTGGAGAAGGCGGGGCTGGTGGAGCGCGCCACGTGCCCGTCCGACGACCGCGGGGTGCTGGCGGTGCTCACGGAGGCGGGCGAGCGCTGCCTGGAACGCGTCGCTCCCGGGCACGTCGAGGTCGTGCGGGACTACCTGATCGACCGGCTCACCCGCGCGGAGCTGACCTCACTGACCAGCGCGATGACGAAAAGCGAACAGGCTCTCAGAAGCTGACCGCGAGAGCGCCAGGAACCGCCCGGAAAAACGGACAGGCCCTCAGGAGCTGACCGCGAAAACGGAAAGGCCCTCAGGAACCGGTCTTGGCGGCGGCGCGGCGGGCGCGTTCCATCTCGACCCGGGCGCTGGCGGCGTACTTGTCGACGTACTCCTGGCCGGACAGCTCCATCAGCGCGTACATGATCTCGTCGGTGACCGCGCGCAGGACCAGCCGGTCGTCCTCCATGCCGTAGTAGCGGGAGAAGTCGAGCGGCTTGCCGAACCGGACGCCCGGCCGGATGCCGAGCTTGGGGAACAGCCGCCCGGGCGGCATCATCTCGTACGTGTTGACCATCGCCCACGGGATGACCGGCACCCGCGACTCCAGCGCCAGCCGGGCCACGCCGGTCTTGCCCTTGTAGAGGCGGCCGTCGGGCGAGCGGGTGCCCTCGGGGTAGATGCCGAGGACGTTGCCCTCGCGCAGGATGCGCAGGCCGGTGCGGAGCGCGGCCTCGCTGGCCTTGCCGCCGGAGCGGTCGATCGGCACGGTGCCGACGCCGCTGAAGAACAGCCGGGTGAAGAAGCCCTTGATGCCGGTGCCGGTGAAGTAGTCGGCCTTGCCGAGCGAGATCACCTTGCGGCGGATCTGCAGCGGGCCGAAGAAGTGGTCGGCGAAGGAGAGGTGGTTTCCGGCCAGGATCGCGGGACCCTGCTTGGGTACGTTGTCCCCGCCCTCCGTCCACGGGCGGAAGAGCATGAGGATCGGCTTCAAGATGGCCTTGACCACCCAGTAGAACACCCGGCCACCTCTTCCCCAGGACATCGTGATAGAGCAGAGTCATCTTCCCATCCCTGGCGAGATGCAACTACACCAGCTCTCGCACAATCACCCCTGAACGTGCGACGATCGGGCAGTTCCGGGATGAAATTGCGTCAAGGAGCTGTTATGCCGCTCATGCCAGGCGCGGAGCCCTACCACCACCGAGCGGGTCAGGTCGGTGTGCTGCTGTGCCATGGGTTCACCGGCACGCCGCAGTCGCTGCGGCCCTGGGCCGAGTACCTGGCGGGCCATGGGGTCAGCGTCTCGCTGCCCCGCCAGCCGGGGCACGGCACCACGTGGCAGGAGATGAACCGCACCCGCTGGGAAGACTGGTACGCCGAGGTGGAGAAGGCGTTCGCCGACCTCCAGGGGCGCTGCTCGGAGCTGTTCGTGGCGGGCCTGTCGCTGGGCGGCTGCCTGGCGCTGCGGCTGGCCGAGGTGCACGGGGACGCCGTCAGGGGCGTGGTGGTGGTCAACCCGTCCATCGCCAGTGACGTGCCGCTGCTGAGGCTGGCGCCGCTGCTGAAGTGGTTCCTGCCGTCGGTGCCCGGCGTCGCCAACGACGTCAAGAAGCCCGGCGTGACCGAGCTGGCCTACGCCCGCACGCCCGTCAAGGCGGCCGCGTCGCTGCCGGGGCTGTGGTCGCTGGTGCAGGCCGACCTGGCGAAGGTCACCCAGCCGCTGCTGGTCTTCCACAGCCGCGACGACCACGTGGTGAAACCGACGAGTGTGGCGATCATTCGCCAGAAGGTCCCGCAGGCCACGATCGAGGAGCTCACGGACAGCTACCATGTTGCGACGCTTGACAACGATGCCGACAGGATCTTTGCCGGTAGCCTCGACTTCATCCGGACACATGCCTCGGTACCCTTGCAGAGGGACTGATCGCACCCAGGGGGAAGTCGCGATCGCTGCGGAGAGGCCCATCTAGGTGACGCCCCAGAGTGACGAGGACGAGGTCTGGCGGCAGATCGTCGCGTCCTTCAACGACACAGCCGAGCGCGACTCGGCCGACCAGCCATGGCCGGACAGCGAGAACGTGCCCGCCGAGCCCACCCGCAGGGTGGTCAAACCGTCCGAGGAGCCCGAACTCGACCAGGACGCGCCCGACCGCGACGACCTCGACGACCGCGACGAACCCGCCCGCGACGACGACGAGGACGAGGGGCACTTCGAGCCGCCTCCCCCGCCGCCGCTGCCCAAGCTCGACCTGCCCACCAAGCTCGCCTGGGTGGCGCTGTTCGGCGGGCCCGCCTACCTGCTGGTGGCGGCGATGGCCAGCTGGCAGATGGAGGGGTGGGCGCTGTTCACCGCGGTGGCGGCGTTCATCGGCGGGTTCGTGGCGCTGGTCGTGCGCATGGGCGACGGCCCGCCCAACGACTCCGGCTGGGACGACGGCGCCGTCCTGTAGCCCGGCCCGTTACGACTTGGCCGTGGTGGTGCGGGGGGCGAAGGACTCCACGACGTCGGTGTAGCGGTCGGCCGCGTCGACGGCGTGGCCGACCGCCCACAGCGCCCCCTTGCCGGCCAGGTAGGCCACCGCCTGGAGGCGTACGCTGCTGCGGCCCTTCTCCGCGGCGCCGCGGATGATCTGGCAGGCGTCCTTCTCGCAGCGCATCACGAACGGCTGGGCCGCCTGCTCCGGGTCGTAGCCGGTCATCCAGTAGCGGCCCTTGCCGTCGCCGGTGACGCCGTAGAGGCGGGCGCCGGTGGCCGGGATCGCCAGGCGCTGCCAGCGCTTGCCGTTCCAGGTGAGCACGAGCGGCGAGATCTCGCCGGGGCCGTGGTAGACCCCGCCGACGGCCACCGCCCGCTTGGAGCTGTCGACCTGGATGTCCCGCAGGTAGCCGCCGGGGACGGCGGGCACGGACATCGACTTCCAGGCCCCCGACGTGTAGTGCATGATCAGCGGCGCGCCGCCGGTGTCGCCGACCGCGAAGCCCGAGGCGACCGCGTAGAGCGCGCCCTTCTCCTTGGTCTGCTGGACGGTCCAGGTGTTGCCCTGGCCGCTGAGGATGAGCCCGGACTTCTCCCGGCTGCCGACCGCGACCACCCGGCCCGGCTTGGCGTCGATGCCGCCCAGCCAGTCGCCGGCGTGCAGCCCCTGCGGCCGGACCCGGTCGAAGCCGGTGACGTCGCCGTGGGCCAGGTAGGGCAGGCCGTCGTGGCCGTCGCCGACCGCCCACACGTCGGAGGCCCCGGCGGCGGCCAGGCCGCGCAGGTTGCCCGCGGCGGTGGCGTCGCGCACGGCCACCTCGTTCCAGGAGGTGCCGTTCCAGTGGCGGATCGTGCCGCGGTTCTTCCAGACGTCCCAGATCTCCTGCTGGCCGACCGCCCACACGTCGCCCGGCGAGACGGCGAGCACGTCGGAGAGCGAGCCGTCCGCGTCGAGGCGCGCGCTCGTCGACTTCTGCCACGCCTCGGCGGCGGGGCGGGGCTCGGCATGCGCGGCGGGCGTGACCTGCGGCAAGGCCACGGACGTCGCCAGAAGGACGGAGAGCGCACGCCGCTGAGAGCGACGGGTCATGAACAAATGCTACGGGCTGGCCCGGGCGGCTCGCCCGTCAGAGTCCAACCTGCAACTCGGCGAGCACCGGCAGATGGTCGCTGGCCCCGGCCAGATCGGCGTTCCCGGCCGCCACTCCCCCGCAGGACAGGACGCGTGCCTCGCGCGCGGCGAACACCGCGTCGATGCGCTCGGCGGGCCGCGCGGCGGGGAAGGTCAGCCCGGCGCCCGCGGGCGCGACGGCGTGGCAGTCGGACAGCCGGGCGGCCAGGAGACGCCAGGCCGGCTGGTGCCCCCGCTCGTTGACGTCGGCGCCGACGACGACGGCGGCGTCGTGCGCGGCGGCCGCCCGTTCCATGAGGGACATGGCCTCGCCCGCGTGCCGCAGCCGGGCGGCGAGGTGCAGGTCGAGGTGGAGCGAGCCGACGGCCAGCCGCGCGCCGCCGATCTCGACGACGGCGACGGCCAGCACCCGGCGTTCCAGGCCGGGGAACGCCTTGAGCCGGTGCAGCCGCGCCTCCAGCACCCGGGCCCGCGGCCCGGCCAGCACGCACACGCCGCCGGCGCGTCCCGGCGTGGCCACGCGCAGGCCGCCGGCCTCGGCCAGGGCCCGGCGCCTGGCCCGCCACCGGGCGAACCTCGGCGCCTCCTGGACGCACACCAGGTCGGCCCGCATGGCGGCGAGCACCCGGCGCAGCGCGGGCACGTCGTCGCGCATGCTGCGCACGTTGTACGAGGCGACCCTGACCAGCACGCCGTCGCGCATGCCCCGCGTGCCGGACGAGGGAACCACGGCCGGCACGCGCTAGCGCCGCCTGGCCAGGTCGGCGGCCCCGACCACCCCCGCGGACGCGCCCAGCTCGGCCAGCCGGATCTCGGCGAGCGGCCGGTGGCCGTGGCCGGTGAGCTGCCTGGCGAACACCTCGCGGGCCTCGTCGAGGAACAGGTCGGCGGCCCGGGAGACGCCGCCGCCGACGATGAAGCAGCCGGGGTCGAGCACGGCGGCCAGGTCGGCCATGCCCTGCCCGAGCCAGTCGGCCAGGCTGCGGAAGGCGGCCAGCGAGGCCTTGTCGCCCAGCCGGGCGGCCTCGGTCACCTCTTCGCCCTCGATCCGGCCGCCGGCCAGGCCGAGCAGGATCTCGGCGCGGTCGGGCTGCCGGGCGGCGATCTCCCTGGCCTCCTTGACCAGGGCCTGGCCGCTGGCGTACTGCTCCCAGCAGCCGATGTTGCCGCAGCCGCACACCCGTCCGTCGGGCACGACCTGCATGTGGCCGAGCTCGGCGCCCATGCCCCAGCGGCCGCGGTAGAGGGCGCCGTCGATGACGATGCCGCCGCCGATGCCGGTGCCGAGCGTCAGGCAGACCACGTGGGACTGGCCGCGCCCGGCGCCGAACCTGGTCTCTCCCCAGGCCATGGCGTTGGCGTCGTTCTCGATCACGACGGGCAGGCCGACCAGGTCGCCGATCTTCTTCTGCAGCGGCTCCTCGCGCCAGGCGAGGTTGGGGGCGAAGCGCACGATCGAGCGGGTCTCGTCGACGAACCCGGCCGCGCCGACGCCGACCGCCTCGACGTCCCTGCCCTGCGACAGCTCGCGGACGACGTCCGCGACCGTGTCGGCGACCACGTCGGGCCGGTCGGCCGCGGTCGGCCTGAGCGTGTGTTCGACGATCTCGCCGTTGTCGTCGACCACGCCCGCGGCGACCTTGGTACCGCCGATGTCGACACCGATCGTGAGCATGCCGCGTGTCTCCCTATCCCAGATCTATGTGTTCCACGTCGCCGCGATCGCGGTCACGGGTGTCGCGCGGCCCGCGGGGGGCGGGCCTGCTCAGCGCGTCGAACGCCCCGCGCACCGCGGCGAACAGCTCGCCGCCCGCGGCCACCAGGTGGCCGGTCACGTCGGAGCCCGACTCCCGCTGCGCCGCGATCGCCCGGCACACCGGGCAGGCGCGGCAGATGTACTCGTCGTGGGGCTCGGACACCGCCTCGCTCCACACGTCCCGCTCCTTGCGGGCGCCGCCGCCCGTGAAGGAGTTGTAGACGGTCCTGCCGACCTGGCGCGTGGCGCGCCCCTGGATCGTCTCGAACAGCTTGCGCGCCTCGTCGGCCACGGTGCCGATGGGGTCCCTGCTGGGATCTCTGTCGTGGTTCTCGGTCATCTGGCCCTCCCTGCGTATGGTTCGCTCATCCTGCTCAACTCATTCGGAGCCGGATTCGCTCCCCACACTGAACCGTATTCTCAGCGCGCCGTCGCGGAGCACGGCGGAGCCGATCTTCCGGCGGGCCAGCGCCGCGGGCAGCGCCAGGATCCTGCGGTACGGGCCGGCGGTGATGATGAGCTCGTCGCCCTTGCGGGCCAGGTCGACGTCGTCGTGGTCGGCTCCTGGGAGGGCGAGCGTCAGCTCGTCGGCGCTCAGCCGCAGCGGCGGCTCGACGGCGGGCGCCGCGAACGGGTCGGTGTCCCCGTAGACGGAGGCGCCCACCTCGGCCAGCGCGCGCCGGCCGACCGGCTCGGCGGCCAGGTACGGAACGGTGTGGACGGGCAGCGGCGCGAACGACTCCTCGGCCTCGGCCAGCAGCCTGGCCTGGGCGCTCACCCAGTTGGCCCGCCACTCGTCGGCGCCGCCGGCCGGGAAGACGCGGTTGGCGATGACGGCGTCGACGCGGTAGCCGTACAGGTTGAGCGAGGTGAGGGTGCGCCTGGCCTCGGCGAGCACCACGGCCTCGGGGGTGAGCACGAGCCGCACGGACGCGCTGTCGCCGGTGAGCAGCTCGCGCACCTCCATCAGCCCGCGGTGGAACCGCTCGGCGGCGTTCATGACGTCGTCGCCCGGCGCGCTGACCCGGGCCACGCTGCGCATGAACGGCGAGACGACCTTGACCAGCCTGCGGCCGACCGGCATGAGCCTGGTGACGTGCCAGTCGAGCGCCTCGGGCAGGGCCAGCAGCCGCAGCGTCTCGGCGGTGGGGGCGCAGTCGATGACGATGACGTCCCAGGCGCCGTGGCGGGCATGCTCGCGCAGTTCGAGCAGGGCGATGACCTCCTCGGCGCCGGGCAGCACGGTGATCTCCTCGGAGGTGATCTCGTCGAGGCCGAGCTCGGTGAGCACGCCCCTGGCGTAGTGCTGCAGGTCGCCCCAGTGGCGCTCCAGGGTCTTCTGCGTGTCGACCTGGTGCAGGTGGAGGCCCGGCGCGATCTCGCCGGGCTCGACGGCGAGCGCGTCGGCCAGCGAGTGGGCGGTGTCGGTGGAGACGATCAGCGTCTTGAGCCCGCGTTCGGCGGCCAGCGTGGCGGTCGCGGCGGCGGCGGTGGTCTTGCCCACGCCGCCCTTGCCGGTGAAGAGCAGGACCCGGGGGCTCACCGGGTACGGCCCTCGACGCGCTTCTTCAGCCCCTTGAGCGCGGTGTCCACGATCACCTTCTCGGCCTTGCGCTTGATCATCCCGATCATGGGCACCGTGAGGTCGACGGTGAGCTCGTACGTCACGTCGGTGCCACTGCCCGTCTCGGCGAGCTGGTAACTTCCCCGCAGGTCGCCGACCATCTTGCCCGGCTCGACCACCTGCCAGCGCACGTTGTCGTCGCCGTCCCAGGTGTAGGCCAGGGTGTAGGTGTCGTTGATCACGCCCGCGTCGAGGACGAACCGCACCTGCTCGGGCCGCCCGTCGGCGCCCGTACTGACGACCTCGGCGCGCTTGATCGATCCGGCCCATTCGGGATAGGCGGGGAAGTCGGCGATGACCGCCATGACCTCTGCGCGGCCGGCGCCGATGGTGGTGCTCGAAGTGGTGCGATCAGCCATGCGACCACCGTAATGCAGAATCCGCCCGTTGCGGCGGAGCGCCGGTCACGGGCCGCCCGGCTCACCATTCCAGGACGAACGGCTCACCTCTTCCGCGGAAGTGGCCGACGTTCACGCACTCGGTGCGGCCGACGCGGGCGCGGCGGTGGAGGGGCTGGTGGACGTGGCCGAACAGGGCGTAACGCGGCTGGGTGCGCCGGATGGCCGCCAGCGTGGCCTCGCTGCCGCGCTCGAAGCGCCTGGCCACGACGTCGTAGAGCAGCTCGGGCAGGGCGGGCGGGATGTGGCAGCACAGCACGTCGACCTCGCCGATCGCCTCGACCTTGGCGGCGTACTCCTCGTCGCCGATCTCGTACGGGGTGCGGTAGGGGGTCTTGAGACCGCCGCCGACGAAGCCGAAGCGCAGGCCGCCGATCTCCACCACCTCGCCGTCGAGCACCTGATGGCCCGGTTTGAGGTATTCGGGCCACAGGCGGGGAATGTCCACGTTGCCGTAGGTGAGGTAGGCGGGGGTGGGCATGGCGGCGAAGAGGGTGGCGTACTGGGCGCGCACGTTGCGCTCGATGTGCTCGCGCGGGTCGCCGTCGAGGGTGGCCCACAGCCGCGCCGACATGGCCCTGGCCTCGTCGAAGCGCTTGGCCGTGCGCAGGGCGATGAACTCGGCGGCCCGCTCCGCGCCGAACAGGTCGGCGAAGATGCCGTTGGCGTGGTCGTCGTAGTCGATGAAGAGGATCAGGTCGCCCAGGCACACCAGCGCGTCGGCGCCCTCGCCCGCGCGGGCCAGCGCGTCGGCCCTGCCGTGCACGTCACTCACCACGTGGACCCTCATGGGGAAATCCTAGGTGGGACGGCTGCTAGCGTGATGAACGCCCTTCATAACGCTCCCATGACGATGCTACCGGCGCGTAACTTAAGGCGGTAACGTCCAGGCGGTCCCCGTAGAGGAGTTGAAAGTTCGTGCGCGAGTACAGCGTCCCCGTCCTGGTCGATGTGCCTGCCTCAGCAAGCCTGCCGGACACGGTCTTCGACCGGGCCGAGCGGGAGCCCGGCACCGTGATCATGCGCCGCAAGACCGACGACGGCTGGCCCGTCGTGACCGCGGGCGAGTTCCGCGACCAGGTGGTCGAGGTGGCCAGGGGGCTCATCGCGGCCGGGATCGAGCACGGCGACCGGGTCGCGCTGATGTCGCGCACGCGTTACGAGTGGACGCTGGTCGACTACGCCCTCTGGTCCGTCGGCGCGGTCACCGTCCCCATCTACGAGACCTCGTCGGTGGAGCAGGTCCGGTGGATCCTGGCCGACAGCGAGGCCAAGGCGGCCTTCGTCGAGCTCGACGCGCACGAGGAGACCGTCCGCGAGGCCGCGCCCGAGCTGAAGGCCGTCTGGCGGGTCGAGGGGCGGCTCGACGCGGAGGGCGTGCCCGGCTCGGCCGTGGAGGAGCGCAGGAAGAAGGTCGTCGCCGCCGACCTGGCCACGATCGTCTACACCTCGGGCACCACCGGCCGTCCCAAGGGCTGCCGGATCACCCACGACAACCTGCTGTTCACCGCGCTCAACGTGCTGCGCGGGCCGCTCGACCGGCTGTTCAGCTCGAACGCCCCGGCGGCGCTGCTGTTCCTGCCGCTCGCGCACATCTTCGCGCGGATGATCCAGGTGGTGCTGGTCGAGGCCGGCGCGATCATGGCGCACACCCCGAACATGAAGAACGTCGCCCCCGACCTCCAGGACTTCAAGCCGACGTTCCTGCTGGGCGTGCCGCGCGTGTTCGAGAAGGTCTACAACGGCGCCGAGCAGAAGGCCGCCGCGGGCGGCAAGGGCAAGATCTTCGCCCGCGCCGTCGACGTGGCGGTGGCCTGGAGCAAGGCGGAGGCGTCCGGCGGCGCGCCGCTCGGCCTGCGGCTGCGTCACCTGCTGTTCGACCGGCTGGTCTACGCCAAGCTGCGGGCGGCCACCGGCGGCCGGCTGTCGGCCGCCGTCTCCGGCGGCTCGGCGCTCGGCGACCGGCTCGGCCACTTCTTCCGGGGCGTCGGCATCGAGGTCTTCGAGGGCTACGGCCTGACCGAGACCTCCGCCCCCATCTCGGTCAACATGCCGGGCGGGAACAAGATCGGCACGGTCGGCAAGCCGCTGCCCGGCGTCTCGGTCCGCATCGGCGACGACGGCGAGATCCTGGCCAAGGGCCGCAACGTCTTCCACGGCTACTGGAAGAACGACGCCGCCACCGCCGAGGCGGTCGACGCCGACGGCTGGTACCACACGGGCGACGTCGGCGAGCTCGACGCCGACGGCTACCTGCGCATCACCGGCCGCAAGAAGGAGATCCTGGTGACGGCCGCGGGCAAGAACGTCGCCCCCGGCCCGCTGGAGGACGCGCTGCGCGCCCACCCGCTGGTGTCCCAGGCCATGATCGTCGGCGAGGGCCGTCCGTTCGTCGCCGCGCTGGTCACGCTCGACCCCGAGGCGACGCCCGCCGGCCGCAGCGCGGCCGAGCTGCGCACCGACCCGGCGATCCTGGCGCAGGTGCAGGAGGCCGTCGACCGGGCCAACGGCACGGTGTCGAAGGCCGAGCAGATCAAGAAGTTCACGATCCTCGACACCGACCTCACCGAGGAGAGCGGCCACCTGACGCCCACGCTGAAGGTCAAGCGCAACCTGGTGATGCGCGACTACGCCAAGGAGATCGACGAGCTCTACGGCCACTAGCCGTCAGGCCGCCCCCACCAGCTCACCGGCCGGCTCGTCGGCCGGGTCGCCGGCCCGCTCGGTCGCGGTCAGGATCGCGGCCAGGGCGTGGCGGGTGGCCTGGAGCTCGGCCAGCTGCTCGTCCAGGCCGGTGAGCCGGCCGCGGAGGGCATCGAGGGTGCACGCGTCCAGCACCTCGCCGGAGCCGGAGGCGCACGGGAGCACGTCCCTGATCACTTTGGTCGGCAGTCCCGCGGCGAGCAGCGTGCGGATGCGCCGGACCACGACGGGCGCGTCCGTTCCGTAGCGCCGGTGGCCGCCGTCGGCCCGGTACGAGGTCAGCAGCCCCTGCTCCTCGTAGTAGCGCAGCAGCCGGGGGCTGACCCCGGTCTCCGCGGAGAGCGCGCCGATCTTCACGTGATGCTCCTCACACCGCTTGCATCTCACATCGATGTGAGCTTCTAGCGTGACGTCCATGAGAGAAATTCCTCGCGAAACTGTACAGACGTTCACCATTGGCGGAGACCTGGAGGTGCGCCGGATCGGCTACGGCTCGATGCGGCTGGCCGACGCCCCCGACCCCGCGCGCTCGGCGATGGAGGCGCCCATCTGGGACGCGCCGGCGGACCGGGCGGGCGCCGTGGCCGTGTTGCGCCGGGCGGCCGAGCTGGGCGTGAACCTCTTCGACACCGCCGACTCCTACGCGCTCGGCGCCAACGAGGAGCTGATCGCCGAGGCGCTGCACCCGTACGGGGACGGCGTGGCGGTGGCCACCAAGATCGGCGTGCTGCGGCCCTCGCCCGCCGAGTGGGTGCCGCTCGGCCATCCGGCCTACCTGCGCCAGCAGGCCGAGCTGAGCCTGCGCCGGCTGCGGGTGGAGCGCATCGACCTGCTCCAGCTGCACCGCCTGGACCCGGCCTACCCGCTCGCCGACCAGATCGGCGCGCTCACGCAGCTCAGGGACGAGGGCAAGGTCCGGCACATCGGCCTGTCGGAGGTGAGCGCCGAGGAGCTGCGCCAGGCGGCGGAGATCACGCCGATCGCGGCCGTGCAGAACATGTACAACCTGGCCACCCGGCAGCACGAGGACGTCGTGGACCACGCCGCCGCGCACGGCATCGCGTTCCTGCCGTTCTTCCCGATCGCGGCGGGCTCCCACGCCGGGCCCGGCACGCCGCTGGCGGCGGTGGCGGCCGAGATCGGCGTCACCCCGGCCCAGGCGTCGCTGGCCTGGCTGCTGCGCCGTTCCCCCACGGTGATCCCGATCCCGGGCACCTCCTCGATCGGGCACCTGGAGGAGAACGTGGCGGCGCTGTCGGTCGAGCTCTCCGACGAGCAGTACGACCGGCTGTCGGCGGCGGTCGCTTGAGGCCGCCGTCCGGAAGCGGGGGCGCGGCGCGACCCCGCAGCCGGCGACGGACCTCATCTCGGGACGGGCCTCATCTAAGGACGGGCCTCACCGCGGGACGGGCCTCACCTCGGCCAGGACGAGCCGGCCCGCCCGCTCCGACAGCGCCTGCCTGGCCGGCTCCGGCAGGCCGGTGTCGGACACGACCACGTCGGCCTCGCCGAGCTCGGCGATCGTGCTGATGCCGACGGTCCCCCACTTGGTGTGGTCGGCCAGCACGACGAGCCGGGAGGCCGCCTCGACCAGCGCGCGGTCGGTCTCGGCCTCCATCATGTTCGGGGTGGTGAAGCCCGTCCTCGCGGTCATGCCGTGCACGCCCAGGAAGAGCAGGTCCACGTTGAGCCGGCGGATCGCGGCGACCGCGACCGGGCCGACCAGGGCGTCGGACGGGGTGCGCACGCCGCCGGTGAGCACGACCGTCTGGTCGGGACGGCCGGCGTGCTGGAAGACGTCGGCGACGCGGACGGAGTTCGTCACGACGGTGAGGCCGGGGACCTGGCCCAGGTGGTGGGCGAGCGTCCAGGTCGTGGTGCCGGCCGACAGGGCCACGGCCGTGCCGGGGCGGACGAGCGCGGCGGCGTGCCCGGCGATGGCCTGCTTCTCCGCCTCCTGCTGCACGGACTTGGCGGCGAAGCCGGGCTCGTTCGTGGAGCCGATGGTGGTCGCGCCGCCGTGCACCTTGGCCAGCAGGCCGCGCTCGGCCAGCAGCTCCAGGTCGCGCCGGATCGTGATGTCGGAGACGCCGAACGTGCGCACCAGGTCCACGACCCTGACGCCGCCGTTCTGCCGGACGAGGTCCAGGATCGCCTGCTGACGCTGCGGGGCGAGCATCGCATCACCAGATCCCAACAGATTCCGACACATCCCGTCCGCATCATGACATGACACCGACCCGGTGAATGCGTCGAAAACGTCATGAAACAGTGCGTTGACAGCGGTAGGGCTTCGTCTTTCGATGAATGGGTGTGAGCGAACTCGGGGGAATCTGAAGGGTCCGGCAAGGAGGAACCACCATGGACCGACACATGCCGATCTCCCGCCGCCGTCTACTCCTCGGAGCCGCCGCGTTCGGCGTGCCCGCCGTCCTCGTCGGGTGCGGGTCCGGCAGCCCCGCCACCGGGCCGGGCAGGTCGTCCGGCGGCGGGACGGGCACGGTCACGATCGGCTCGAACGCCTCCGACGAGGTGCCCAAGAAGGCCCTGGAGACCGTGCTCAAGGGCTTCACCCAGGCCGTCCCGAAGGTCAACACGGTCGACCACAACACGTTCCAGGAGAACATCAACCGCTATCTCAAGGGCACGCCCGACGACGTGTTCACCTGGTTCGCCGGCTACCGGATGCGCTTCTTCGCCGAACAGGGCCTGGCCACCGACATCTCGGACGTGTGGCGGGAGATCGGCGGCGACTACACGCAGGCGTTCAAGGACCAGTCGACCGGCACCGACGGCAAACAGTACTTCGTGCCGTTCACCTACTACCCGTGGGCCGTCTTCTACCGCAAGAGCCTGTGGCGGGCCAAAGGGTACGAGCCCCCGAGGACCCTGGACGAGTTCACCGCCCTGGCCAGGAGGATGAAGGCCGACGGGCTGGTCCCGATCGCGTTCGCCGACAAGGACGGCTGGCCGGCGATGGGCACGTTCGACATCCTGAACATGCGCACGAACGGCTACGACTTCCACATCTCGCTCATGGCCGGCAAGGAGTCGTGGACCGACCCCCGGGTCAGGCAGGTCTTCGACACCTGGCGGGGGCTGATGGAGTACCACCAGCCGGCCGCGCTCGGGCGCACCTGGCAGGAGGCCGGGCAGTCGCTCGCGCAGAAGAAGACCGGCATGATCCTGCTCGGCATGTTCGTCGCCCAGCAGTTCCCCGAGGCCGACCGCGACGACCTCGACTTCTTCACCTTCCCCGAGATCGACCCCGCCCACGGCACCGACTCGATCGACGCCCCCATCGACGGCTACATGATCTCGGCCAAGGCCCGGAACGTGGACGGCGCCAAGGCCCTGCTCAAGCACCTGGCCAAGGGCTCGTCCCAGAACGAGGCAACCAAGCTCGACCCGGGCACGCTGGCGTCCAGCTCCAAGGCCGACACCAGCGGCTACAGCGCCCTGCAGAAGCGCGGCGCCGAACTGGTCTCCCAGGCCACCCACCTGGCGCAGTTCCTCGACCGCGACACCCGGCCGGACTTCGCCTCCACCGTGATGATCCCGTCCCTGCAGGCGTTCGTCGGCGCGCCGAACGAGATCGACTCGCTGCTGGCGGGCATCGAGAAGCAGAAGGCCAACATCTTCCGCTGATGACCGTCAAAACCCGTCGCTACTCCGCCCGGGACGTGACCGTGCTGGTCATCGGGCTGGGGATGGCCGTCATCGTCAACGTGGGCCTCATCTGGGGGCCCGCGCTGGCCTCCGTCGCGCTGTCCGGCACCGACTGGAACGGCATCGGGCCGATCGAGTGGGTGGGCGGGCGCAACTACCACGACCTGGCCACCGCCTACCCGCCGTTCTGGTCGGCGGTGCGCAACAACGTGTTGTGGCTGGGCTTCCTGGGGCTGGTCGCGACGCCGTTCGGGCTGTTCTGCGCGGTGCTGCTGGACCGGCGGCTGCGCTGGTCGCGGGTCTACCAGAGCGCGCTCTACCTGCCGGTCGTGTTGTCGCTGGCCGTGGTGGGCTTCATCGCCCAGCTCGTCTACTCCTCCGACTACGGCGTGCTGAACGCGGTCACCGGCCTGACCGTGGACTGGCTGGGCGACCGGTCGATCAACATCTGGGTCGTGATGGTCGCGGCCGGCTGGCGGCACGTCGGCTACGTCATGATCATCTACCTGGCCGGGCTCAAGGCCGTGGACCCGGCGCTGAAGGAGGCCGCCGCCATCGACGGGGCCACCGAGGCGCAGACCTTCTTCCGCGTGGTGTTCCCGACGCTGCGGCCGGTCAACGTGATCGTGCTGGTCATCACCGTGATCGAGGCGCTGCGCGCGTTCGACGTCGTCTACGCCGTCAACAAGGGCAGGAACGGCCTGGAGCTGCTGTCGGTGCTGGTCACCGAGAACATCGTGGGCGAGGCCGGCCGCATCGGCTTCGGCTCGGCCATCGCCGTGATCCTGCTGGTGATCTCACTGGGGTTCATCGTCACGTACCTGTCGCAGCTGTTCAAGGAGGAGCGATGACGCTCACCGCGCCCGCCGCCGCTCCCCCGGCCCAGGACCGGCGGCCGCCCGCGCGCCGGCCCGTGCGGCCGCTGCGCGTCCTGCTGCACGTCTTCCTCGCGCTGGTCGCGCTGGGCTGGGTGCTGCCGCTGGCCCTGTCGGTCTACGCCTCGCTGCGGCCGTACGCGGAGACGGCCCGGCTGGGCTACCTGTCGGTGCCCGAGCACCTCACGCTCGGCTACTACGCCGAGGCGTGGAGCCGGGCCGAGCTGCCCCGCTACTACCTGAACACGCTGATCATCGTCGTCCCCGGGGTGCTGGTCACGCTCTTGCTG
This sequence comes from Nonomuraea sp. NPDC049655, assembly GCF_044465465.1. Lineage (NCBI taxonomy): Bacteria > Bacillati > Actinomycetota > Actinomycetes > Streptosporangiales > Streptosporangiaceae > Nonomuraea > Nonomuraea sp. NPDC049655. The sequence goes on along the minus strand of NZ_JBITLS010000005.1, from coordinate 131,181 downwards.
GCCTCGTTCACCGCGTTCGCCGTCGCGCGGGTGCGCGTCCCGGGGCGCAAGGCGCTGCTGATCGTGTTCACCGCCGGGAACCTGATGCCGCCGCAGGTGCTCATCACCCCGCTGTACACCCTCTACACGCTGGTGCCGCTGCCCGCCTGGCTGTCGGACTCCCAGTCGCTCTACGACTCCTACCTCGGGCTGATCCTCATCCACGTGGCGTTCCAGTTCGGCTTCTGCGTCTTCGTCATCGCGAACTTCATGCGGACGATCCCGGAGGAGATCACCGAGGCGGCGCTCGTGGACGGCGCGAGCGTGTGGAAGCGCTACTGGCGGCTCACGCTGCCGCTGTGCAGGCCGGTGCTGGCGGCGCTGGCCACCCTGGAGTTCACCTGGATGTACAACGACTTCCTGTGGGCGCTGGTGCTGATGTCCTCGGGCGACAAGCTGCCGGTGACCTCGGCGCTGAACAACCTGCGCGGCCAGTTCTTCACCGACTACAACCTGCTGGCGGCCGGGTCCCTGCTGGTGGCGCTGCCCACGCTGGTCGTCTTCCAGCTCCTGCACAAGCAGTTCGTCGCCGGGCTCACGCTGGGCTCGACCAAGGGCTAGGTCAAGGTCAGGAGGGTCGGAGCAGGGCGTGGAAGCGGGTGGCCACCTGCTCCCACGTCCACTCGCGGGTGATCCAGTCGCGGCCGCGGGCGCCCATCTTGCGTGCCCGCGCGGGATCGGAGAGCAGGTCGACGACGGCCTGGGCGACGTCCGCGACGTCCGCGCCGTCCACGACCAGGCCCGTCTCCCCGGGCCGGACGGCGTCCGGCGCGCCGCCGGAGTTGCCCGCGACCACCGGCAGGCCGGTCGCCGACGCCTCCAGGAAGACGATCCCGAGTCCCTCGACGTCCACGCCGTTCCAGCGGGTGCGGCAGGGCATCGCGAAGACGTCGGCCGCCGCGTAGTAGCCGGGCAGGCTCGCGGCGGGGACCGTGCCGGTGAACCTGATCGACTCGTGCCCGCCCGCCAGGCGCTCCAGCCTCGACCGGTACGGGCCGCCGCCGACGAGCAGCAGCACCGCGTCCGGCACCGCGCGGAGCACCCTGGGCCAGGCCCGGATGAGCTGGTCCTGGCCCTTGCGCGGGACCAGCCGGGACACGCAGGCCACCACCGGCCGGCCGTCGAGGCCCAGCGCCGCCTTGGCGGCCCGCGGGTGGAACTGGTCGACGTCGACGCCGGGCGCCAGGCGTACGAGCTTGTGCGGGGGGATCGCCGCGGCCAGGCGCTGCCGCGTGTAGTCGCCCAGGTAGGTCACCACGTCGGCGTGCGCGCCGATCCTGCGCAACACCGAGCGGAAGCCCGGCGCGCCCGCCCACGACGCCTCGTGGCCGTGGGTGAGCATCACCACCCGCCGCGCGCCCGCCGCGCGCAGGCGGGGCGCGAGCAGGCCGAGCGGCGCGGCCGCGCCGAAGACGACGGTCTCGGCGCGGTGCTCGGCCACCAGCCCGGCCGCCCTGCGCGCGACGGCCGGGGTGGGCAGCATCAGCCGCGTCGGGTGCCGGACGACCCGGTACGGCTGACGCCGGTCGAACTCCTCGCATCCCGGCCAGGCGGGGGCGTAGACGGCCACCCCCGGCGTGCGGAGCGCGAGTCCGTGCACGAACGACTGGATGCCGCCCGGCCTGGGCGGGAAGTCGTTCGTCACGAAGACCACGTCGGTCACGGTTCGGGGACGCCGTTCAGTCTCGCCCACGAGCGGGCCAGGGCGTTGCGCTCGGGGCTGGAGGGATGGGAGGCATAGAGCACATATTCCACCGCATCCGGCGACAAGTCGGAAATGTTGGTTATGGCGAGGCGTTTCTGCATCGCGACGAACGTGGCCGGATCCCTGGTGAGGTCGAGGGCGTGCACGTCGGCCCGCGCCTCCACGTGCCGCGTGATCAGGTTCTGGGCCGGGTCGGAGACCAGCGAGGCCAGCGTCATCAGCCCCATGAGCACGCCGATGGCGCGCGGGTCGGCCACCGAGGCGATCCCCGTGCGCCGCCGCAGCGGCCCGACCAGCAGGAACAGGCCGATCGCCCCGAAGGCGGCCAGCAGGCCACCGAGCAGCGTGCCGTCGAGCACGTCGGCGTGCTTGGCGTGGCCCAGCTCGTGCGCGACCACCAGCTCGACCTCCGACTCCGGCGCCTTGAGCAGCGTGTCGTAGACGACGATCCGGCGGGTGGCCCCGAAGCCCGACACGTACGCGTTGAGCGCCGTGGTGCGCCGCGAGGCGTCGGCGACCAGCACGTCCTCGACCGGGACGCCGTCCCGCTCGGCCATGGCCAGCAGCTCCGACCGCAGCGAGCCCTGCGGCATGGAGGTGAAGTCGTTGAACAGCGGCTCGAACACCACCGGGTAGACGTACGACACGCCGAGGGTGAGCGCGAACGCGCCCACGGCGGCCGGGATCCACCAGCGGCGCACCTTGCGGGCCAGCGCCACGAGGGCGAGCAGCATCACGGCCATCAGCAGCACGCTGACGCCGGTGTTCTTGAGCCGGTCGGCGGCCCAGCCCGCCCAGTCCTGGGTGGACAGGCCGTAGTCGCGCAGGATCGTCTCGAACCACATGCCGAGCGGCCACCTCAGCACTTCGGTGATCGCGGTGAGCACCACCACGCCGAGGATCACCCGCACCCACCACGGGCCCCTGAGCACGCCCAGCACCTTGGCCGCGAACGGCGTGAGGACCAGCAGCCCGGCGAACAGGACCGTGAGGCCGAGCGAGATGTAGCCGGGCAGGGTGGTGGCCGCGTCGAACGCCTGCGCCCTGGCGATCTGGGCGGCGCTGAAGTCGCGGGCGGGGTCGGGGGCGACGGCGGGCGCGCCCGCCGCCAGGACCCGCCAGGGGGTGGTGAACGCGACCACGGCCAGGATCACGCCGCCGACCAGGGCCAGGGCGGCGCCGGCGGCGCGCCTGGAGCGGGATTCCACGCGTTGCCGTTCGCGGGCGATCAGGTGCTCCGCCGTTCCCGTCAGCTTGCCGGTTCCTGGACGGGCCTCGACGCCTTCGGCGAGGGGGGTGACGGGATCGCCCGCGCCCTTGCCACGGCCCCTGCCCTCGCCGCCGCCTTTGCCGCCGCCTTTGCCGCCGCCTTTGCCGCCGCCTTTGCCGCCGCCCTTGCCGCCGCCTTTGCCGCCGCCCTTGCCGCCCGTTCCCGGGTCGTCGGGGGCCTCGGGGCTCTTGCCGGGGGTGTCCGTGCCATCGGCGGCCTGCGCGCTGGTCCGGGCGTCGGTGGCGGGGGCGTCGGCGCGGGTCGCGTGGGGGCGGTCGTCGGGGGTGGGGGGCCGGGGGTGACGGGGGTCCTCGGTGTCGGGGTCGGCGTCCGCGTCGGGGCGGGCGTCCGGATAGTCCGGGTCGTCGGGGTGGCCCGGGGACTCGGGGGGCTCGTTGGTGCCGGACGGCTCCGGCGGCGCACCGTCGCCGGGACGGTCCGCGCCGTCGTCCCTGATGGCCACACCGCCGCCGTGGGCCGCCACGACCGCCGTGCCGGGCTCGTCGGCCCCTCTGGCGACCGCTCCGGCGGGCTCGTCCCCTTCCCGGGGCGGGTCGTTCCGCTCGCTCATCTGCCTCCCCTTCACGCGAGCTGCTCTCGTACGTACTCGCGCCACCGTGCCGCCAGCGTCTCGGCGGTGAGCCCCACGGAGGCGAGCGCCTGATCGACGCCGGCCACGCGGGCATCACGGTAGAGCCGTACCAGGGTCCCGTCACCGAACCGGTCTGCGAGGAAGCGACACGCCATCCAGGCCTCCTGGTACGCCCGCGCGAGCCGTCCGGGATCGGCGGCCGTGGGGGCGAAAGCCGCAGGTCCGGGCAACTCGCTCGGCAGCCGGCCGGCCCTTACGTCGGCGGCGAGTTCGGCGGCGGCCGTCCCGACGGGGAGCCCGGCGTCGCGGTAGGCCACGTAGTCGGCGAACCCCTCGTAGAGCCAGACGGGCAGCCGGTCGGTGCCCGCGGCGACGTGGGTGAGCTCATGGGTGAGGACGACGTCGCGTCCCGTGGAGGTGAGCCGGGCGAACGAGCCGGGCACGACGATCACCCTGGCGCCGTCGGCCACCGCGGCCAGCCCGTCCAGCGGGCCCGTGCCCGCCAGCCCGGCCGCCTCGGCGTCGGAGTCCGGCACGACGACCAGCGCGCGCACCGGCCGGCCGAGCACCGCGGACACCCGCCGTCCGGCGAGGTCCGCGCGGCGGGCCAGATCGGCGAGCACGCCGGGCTCTGCGCGGTGCCCCACGACCACGGACCGCGCGCCGCGGGCCACCTGACCGCCGTCGCTCCACAACCCGCGCGCCCCGGCGGGCAGGACGGCGGCGGGCGGCGCGTCGGCGACCACGAGCACCGCCGTCGACAGCAGCAGGACCGAAAGGAGCAGCCGCGGACCGCGAAGGGACGGACGCACCTGCGAGGACACGGCCCGATGCTAGTAGGCCCACGCCCCTCCCGGCCCCTTCCCGAGGCCGAACCCTCCGCCGGACCGACCCCGTCGCGGAGCCGGGCCCTTCGCCGGACCGGGCGCTGCTCGGGGCCGGGCATGCGACAGGCCCCGGCCCGGACCGGGGAGGGTCCGGGCGGGGCCCGTTGTCACGCGCCGGGACGCACCGCGCCGACGAACGACGACTTCCGCCATCCGCCCAGTTTGTCGATGCGCACCCGTTCGCCGGTCCGCGGCGAATGGACCATCTTGCCGTGGCCGACGTACATGCCGACGTGGCCCAGCCCGTTGAAGAACATCAGGTCGCCCGGCTTGAGATTGCGCCAGGAGACCTTGCGCTTGATGCGGGCGAACTGGCTGTTCGTCACGCGCGGGAGTCGTACCCCGGCCTTCTTCCAGGCGTACTGGACGAGTCCGGAGCAGTCGAACGCACCAGGGCCCGTGGCCCCGTACCGGTACGGGTCGCCGACCTGATGCTTGGCGACGGCGACGGCCCTGCGGGCCTTCGACGCCTGCCGCGCGGCCTTGGCCGACTTGGCAGACCTGACGGTCCTCGCCGACTTGGCCGACTTCGCAGTGGCCGCCTTGGCGGTGCTGGACACCGCGGTGAGCCTGGCGGCCGATTCGCTCACCGTCTGCGCCCCGGCCGGCGCGGCATGGAGAACCGCACCTCCGGCCGTCACGGTCATCGTGAGTGCGACGCCCCTCAGGGCAAGACGGGACAGACGGGGGTTATGCAGGGAGGTAGACAGGATTTCTCCTTGTGTCTTCCACGAACGCCTACCGGGTTAGCTGACGGATTCGGGCCTGGAAGTCGCCCTACGGCGCGAGACGCGCCGATTCACCCCTGATCCCGGGGGATTACGGGATCTTTGGGTCCCCGGCTCCGTGCTCCTGGCTGCACGGACTCGGCAGGTCGCCGCCCGATGGTTGTGCCTGAACGGGGATATCGGCGGCGACCGCTGGATTTTCATCTGGTCCGCATCGGGGTTCCGATGTCGATCCGCGGTGCGCATGGCTTGCTGACCGCGACGCCAGAAACTACGCCGAGGGGTCAAGATTTGGCAAAGGGAGACTCGGCCTGTAAAGATCAGATAAAGATGCAAGTAAAGGGTGAAACCCCTGCTGGACCCCAGGGTTCCGTTACCGGTTTGTGACCCTTCTCACACTTCCCGGCACACCCGATTGTCAGGGCACTTTCGCCCCGTTTGTCCCGCTTCGCCTCAGCGCCCACGGGCACGCCGCAGCCGCCCGAGATTTCGGGCGGGGACCGAGTCAGGGGCGGATGGCTCCGACGAGCGGACGACCGTAGTCGGCGAGGCGGACGACCTTGACGACGTCGCCCGTCTGCGGCGCATGGACGATCTTGCCGCCGCCCGCGTAGATGCTGACGTGCCCGAGCCCCTCGCTGAAGATGAGGTCACCCGGCTGGAGGTCCTTGAGGTCCACCTTCCGGCTCGCGCCCCAGGCCCACTGCTGCCACGTCGTACGCGGCAGGGAGACGCCGGCGGCGCGCCAGGCTGCCTGCGTCAGCCCTGAGCAGTCGTAGCCGCGCGGGCCCGTGCCCCCGTAGATGTACGGCTTGCCCACCTGGGCGAAGGCGAAGTTCAGGACGGCCGCCGCACTGCCCGAGGCGGGACCGGTGTACTTGATGCCGGTGCTGTTGGGATTGCCCGGGTTGTAGGCCCCCAGCTTGTCCAGGAGCTTCTTCTGCTGGCCGACCAGCTTCAGCACCTCGGCCCGCTCCCGCTGGACGGCGTCCCGCTCCTTGTCGGCGTCGGCGAGCGCGGTCTCGGCGTTGTCGCGCTCGGCCTTGAGCCCCTTGTTCTCGCGGTCGAAGGCGGCCAGCTTCTCCAGCCGCTCGCGCGAGAGCTGCCCGGCCATGGCCAGCCCGGCCAGCAGGTTCTCGGGGTCGTCGACGCCGACCATGCCGGGCAGGGAGGTGACGTCCCCGCCCAGCTTGTAGGAGTCCACCGCCACCCTGATGATCTCGGCGCGGAGGTCGGCGACCGTCTGCAGCTTCTGCTTGTAGCGGTCGTTGAGCCTGGTGTAGGCGTCCTTGGCCTTCTTGTAGTTCTCGGTCGCCGTGTTGTACCGGTCGACGACCTTGTCGGCCTTGTCGTTCAGCTTCTCCAGCTTGGCCTTGGCCTGTTTGAGGGTGGGCTTGGGATCAGCGAGCGCCGCACCCATCGGGACCGTCATCAGTCCGATCGCGAGACCCGCGGCCACCGTCACCCGGCCAAACCTCACAGCGTCGCCTCCCAGGGATTACACCTGGGGCGAAATAGTACAGAAGTGGCGGGTGGGGTCTCGCCAATAGTGCTAATTCGTAACTTATGCGCGGCCCAACCGGCGCAGCAGCAGACCGGACGGAACCGGTCTGGCACCCATCCGGCGTACGGACTCGGCGACCTCGCGGTCGGAGGAGACGACGGCCATGGCCCGGCCGGGCGGCTCGGCCCGGACGAGCTGGCGGATCAGGTCGTCGGCGATCTCCCCCGGCGCGCTGAACAGCACCCGCACCCCGCGCGGCGCCACCACCTGCACCGGCGCGTTGAGTTCGGCGCCGTCGAAGACCACCGTCACCTCGACCCGGGTCTGGGCGACCAGCCCGCCGAGGCCGGTCATCAGCCGGTTGCGCTGGTCGGCGAGGGTGAGCGTGCCGTAGCCGGTCTTCGTGACGTTGTAGCCGTCGATGATCAGGTGGACCTGCGGCAGCGCCAGGAGCTGGTCGAGGAGCTGCGGGTCGTCGTCGGCCAGGGCCCGCGCGGGCACCCCGCGCACTCCGGGACGCTCGCCGGTGCTGGCCGCGACCGAGTCGGCGGGCCTGCTGATCGTGGTGGGCAGCGCCAGCTCCCTGCGCAGCCCGGCCGAGGCGTCCTGAAGGGCGTCGAGCAGCACCCTGATGCGGGCGTCCTCGATGCTGCGGCCCTCGCGGGCGGCCCGGCGGGAGGCTTCGAGCTGCCGCTCCACGTCGGCCAGGCGCTCGCGCAGGCGGCGCAGCTCGGCCTCGCCCGCGTTGCCGGCGGCAGAGGCGGCGTGCCGGGCGTCGTCGGCGGCCTGTTCCATCTCCTCGGCCCTGCGGGTGGCGGCCTTGGCCCGCTCGCGGGCGTCGTGGAGCTTGCGCCGCAGGTCGGAGTTCTCGGCGCGGGCCGCCTTGATCTGCTCGCGCAGCCGGTCGGCCTCCTCCTTGGCGGCGGTCTTCTGCGCGGCGAGCTGCTCGCGCAGCCGCGTCACCGCCTCCTCGCGCTCGGACCCCTCGGCCGCCACGGCGGACTGCTCCAGGTCGGCGCGGGCGGTTTCGATCATCTCCGCCCAGCCGGGGGGCCTGGTGAGATAGGCTGCGGCAGCCACCAGCACGGGGTCGGCGGCGGGCGGCACACTGCCCTCGGCCAGCGCGGCGACCAGCTCGGGCCATCCGGCGGCGACTGACTCCGCGACCAGTTCGCGGAACTTCTTGTCGTTCTCCAGTTGCGCGGCGATCGGCGCGCTGCCCAGCTTGGCGCGCTTGCGCGGGTCGAACTTCGCGATGCCGCGCAGCGGCGGCGGCACGGAGACGGCGGGCATCGTGCCGAGAACCTGCGCGGCCAGGTCGACGACGTTGAGGCGCACCTGCTCGGGAAGCGGGCGAGACAGGCCTTCACCCGCTGAACTCATCCCACTTGTCCCTTCGTGACATGCCCTTTCAGACAAGGGTACGGCTCTTGCGTACCTGACCGTAACGGTCCCTTGAACCTAGACAAGCGCTTGGTAGGGGGTATACGACTGAGCCGGGGCAGCGGTGCGGCCTGGAGGTGAGCGGTGACGGAACAGATGCGCACGTCCACGCGTGACCTGGCGGAACTGCGCGAGCGGGCGTCCCGCTGGCTGCGCGGACGGGTCGGCGGGGACGCCACGGTGTCGGAGCTGTCGCGGCCCTCCGGCAACGGCATGTCGAGCGAGACGCTGTTCTTCACCGCCACCTGGGCCGCCGGGACCCGGCGGTGCGTGGCCAGGCTCGCACCTGCGGCGGAAGCCGTTCCGGTGTTCCCCTCCTACGATCTGCGGGCCCAGTTCGAGGTCATGCGGCTGGCCAGGGAGAAAGCTGGGATCCCAGCGCCGAGACCGCTCTGGTTCGAGCCCGACCCCGCGCCGCTCGGGACGCCGTTCTTCGTCATGGAGCGGGCCGAGGGCGACGTGCCGCCGGACGTCATGCCGTACACGTTCGGGGGCTGGCTGCACGACGCCTCCCCCGGCGACCGGCGGCGGCTGCAGGAGGCGAGCGTCGGGCTCGTGGCGGCGCTGCACGAGACGCCGTACACCGGGCAGGACGTCGCGGTGCTCGGCCCGCTCGCCCCCGGCGGCACGGACGGCCTGCGCGCGCACGTCGAGGCCCAGCGCGCCTACTACCGGTGGGCGCACGGCGCCCGGCCGATCCCCGTGCTGGAGCGGGCCTTCGACTGGCTCGGCTCACACTGGCCGGACGACCCCGGCCCCGACGTCCTGACCTGGGGCGACGCCAGGATCGGCAACGTGATGTACCGCGACTTCACGCCGGTGGCGGTGCTCGACTGGGAGATGGCCGCCGTGGGCCCGCGCGAGCTGGACCTCTCCTGGATGATCTTCCTGCACCGCTTCTTCCAGGACCTCGCGGTGACGATGGGCCTGCCCGGCATGCCGGACTTCATGCGCCGCGACGACGTTTGCCAGAAATATTGCGAAATAACTGGCTACGAGCCCCGCGACCTCGACTTCTACGAGATGTACGCCGCCCTCCGCCACGGCGTCATCATGGCCCGGGTGTGGCAGCGCAGGATCCATTTCGGCGAGCAGCCCATGCCGGACGACCCCGACGACCTGGTGCTCCACCGGGCCGCCATCGAGGAGCTGCTCACCCGCTAGCGTCGTAGACCAGCAGCGCGATCTGCACCCGGTTGTTCAGGTCGAGCTTGGTCAGGATGCGCGAGACGTGCGCCTTGACCGTGGGCACGCTCATGAACAGCTCCCGCCCGATCTCGGCGTTCGACCTGCCCTGCCCCACGGCCAGCGCGACCTCGCGCTCCCGCTCGCTCAGCCGGCCGAGCAGCCCCCGCGCCCGCTCGGTGCGGTCGCGGCCGCCCCCGTCGGACACGTGCGAGATGAGCTGCCGGGTCACCGCCGGCGACAGGATCGGCTCCCCCGCGGCCACCCGCCTGACGGCGTCGACCAGATCGCCCGGCGGGATGTCCTTCAGCAGGAACCCGGCCGCCCCCGCGCGCAGCGCCCGCACGACCTGGGCGTCGGCGTGGAACGTGGTCAGCACCACGACCTCGGGCGGCGAGACGGTGCGGCGCAGCGCCTCGGTCGCGGTGAGCCCGTCGACGCCCGGCATGCGGATGTCCATCAGGACGATGTGCGGCCGGTGCTCGGCCACCCGCGGCGGCACCTCGGCCCCGTCGGCCGCCTCGCCCACGATCTCGATGTCCGCGGCCCCGCCGAGGATCATCGACAGCCCGGCCCGCACCATCGCGTCGTCGTCCACGATCAGCACCCTGATCGGCGCGTCCATCTGCCCTCCGTCGGTCAACGTCACTCCCCGTCCTGCTCCGGCGGCCACGGCAGCCAGGCGCGCACCCGGAACTCGCCGCCGGTCACGCCGTGCTCCAGCCGGCCGCCGGCCAGCTCGGCCCGTTCGGTCAGCCCGATGAGCCCGGCGCCCGCCCCCGGCATGCGCGGCCCGTGCCGCGACCACACCGGGTTGCGCACCTCGGCCGAGACCCCCTCGCCCGGCTCGCCCGCCACGGCCACGGCCACCGGCGCGCCGTCCGCGTGCTTGCGCGCGTTGGTGAGCGCCTCCTGCACGATGCGGTAGACGTTGCGGCCCGCCCCGGCCGGGACGCCGTCGGCGGCGCCCAGGTCGAGGCGGACGTCCATGCCGGCCTGGCGGCACTCCTCGACCAGCGCGGGCAGGTCGGCGAGCGTCGGCTGCGGCCGGTCGGGCACCGGGTCGGCGGCCCCCGGCGGGGTGTGGCGGAGCACGCCGATCACCTCGCGCAGGTCCTGGAGCGCCAGGTGGGCGTTGCTCCTGATCGCGCCGGCGGCCCTGGCGACGTCCTCGGCGGGCGCGTCGGGACGGAACTCCAGCGCCCCGGCGTGCAGGCTGAGCATCGAGATGCGGTGGGCCAGCACGTCGTGCATCTCGCGGGCGATGCGCTCGCGTTCGAGCCGCTTGGCGTCCTCGGCGGCGGTCTCGGCCCGTTGCCTGAGCGACCAGACGAGCTGCCGCCTGGCCCGGATGACGATGCCCCAGGCGTAGATGGTCAGCACGATCGTGACCCCGAACGCCGCCCCCCACAGCGGCGTCAGGTCCTCCTGGGGCCGCAGCAGCACGTACGGGGCCAGGGTGACCAGCGCCAGCAGCGTGACGGGCCCCGACACCTTGAACGGCCGGTGCACCGCCACGGTGAACAGCGCCACCAGCGAGGCCCCGCCGACCAGCTCCAGATAGGACGACAGCAGGATCGTCACCAGCGCGAACCCCACCGGCCAGCGCCGCCGCAGCCACACCCCCGCGCACGCCAGCGCCCCCACGATCTGCTCGACGGCCAGCAGCGGCTCGGGCTCGTTCCTGATCTCCTCAAGGCTGATGAACGTCACGCCGCAGGCCAGCAGGAACAGCGCGATGTCGGAGACCCAGTCGAGGGTCGAGCGCCGCACCCGGCCCCCGCGCCCGTCGCCGAGCAGCGTGGACGGCAACGCCCACCGGTATTCCAGGGCCGGATCGCCCTCCCCCCGCAGTTCCCTCACATTCGTCGAGGTTATGCCCTGCGCGGGAGCCGGCGACAGCGACCAAAGTCGGTGTCGCCGCAGACCGATGGCCGAGGCGGGCGGGCCGCCGCGGCGGCGAGAGTGGACGGCATGAAAGCGGTGGTGGAGGTGTTCGGCTGGCTGCTGATCCTGCAGGGGGTCGGCGGGCTGCTCAACACGCTGTTCGGCTGGTGGGGGTGGGCGCACGGCCTGCTCGTCGTCAATGTGCTGCCCTTCCTCGACGGTTACGAGGTCTTCGCGGCCGTCGTGATCGGCGTGCTGGGGTTCGCGCTGCTCTCGGTGGCCGGCGCGGCCGGGCGGACGGCCGGCGGGGCGGAGGAGGGCCGATGAGCGGGACCGCGCTGCGTCCGCCGCGGCACCGTCCCGACCGCCGGGCGGTGGCGTGGTGGACGGTGCAGTGGCTCGTCCTCATGGTCCCCGTGGCGGCGGCGGCCGTGGGCGCGTACCTGGTGTTCACGCCGCGCACGCCGGGGCTGGGGGTGGCGGCGGTGGCGTTCGCGGCGGCGTGCCTGCTGGTGGCGCTGGCCGAGCCGCGGGCGGCCTACCGGGTGCAGCGGTGGGAGGTCACCGAGGAGGCGGTCTACGTCCGCCAGGGGTGGCTGACGCACACGTGGAAGGTGGCGCCGATGTCGCGGATCCAGCGGGTCGACACCGAGCGGGGGCCGGTGCAGCGGCTGTTCGGGCTGGCCGACGTCACCGTGACCACCGCCTCCTCCGCCGGAGCCGTCAAGATCACGGCGCTGGACCACCGGCTCGCCGCGGACCTGGCCGAACGGCTCACCGCGCGCACCCAGGCCACGCCCGGGGACGCGACGTGACCGGCTGGCAGCGGCTGTCGGGCCGGGGCCTGTGGAACGCGGCCGCCAGGTCGCTGGCGTTCGCGGCCGGCGCCGTGGCCGCGCTGGCGCGGTTCCTGGTGGGCCGGGACTGGGAGGCGGGCGGCGTCGTCGCCGCGTGCGCGGGGGCCGCCGTGCTGATCGTGGCGGGGGCGGTGGCCTACGAGGCGGCCCGGCTGCGGACGACCGCCTGGCGGCTCACGTCCGACCGGCTCGAACTGCGCTCGGGCGTGACCGTGCGGCAGCACCGCGCGGTCCCGCTGGACCGGGTGCGCAGCGTGGACCTGCGCGCCGACCCGGTGCGCCGGGCGTTCGGCCTGACCGTGGTCAAGGTCGGCACGGGCGAGCGCGCGGCCGAGGGCTCGGAGCTGGTGCTGGACGCCCTCGACCGGCACTCGGCCGAGATGCTGCGCCGCACGCTGCTGCGCCAGGACGCGCCCGCGCCCGAGGACGGTCCCCTGGCCGAGCTGCGCTGGTCGTGGATCCGGTACGCGCCCCTGTCGGCCTGGACGTTCACCGGGGCGGCGGTGGTCCTGGGCGCGGCCTACAAGGGGCTCGGCGCCGTCGGGCTCAAGGACTTCACCGACCGGGCGGCGAGCGGCCTGTGGGGCTGGGTGAGCGCGCAGCCGTGGCTCGCCGTCCCGCTGGTCCTGGCGCTCAACGCGGCCGTCGGCGCGCTCGGCGCGTTCCTGCTGTACGCCGAGTCCTGGGGCCGCTACCGCCTGGAACGCGAGCCCGGCCGGCTCAGGCTGCGCCGCGGGCTGCTGACCACGCGTTCGCTGACCCTGGAGGAACGGCGGCTGCGCGGCGTCGAGATCAGCGAGCCGCTGCTGCTGCGGCTGGGCGGCGGCGCCCGGGTCAAGGCCGTCGCGACCGGCCTGGCCAAGACGGAGGACGAGACCGAGGACGTGGCCGCCCTCACCCCGCCGCTCCCCCGCGCCGAAGCCACCCGCGTCGCCGCCGCGATCGCGAACACGACGGCGGGCGCCGGGACAGGCCCGGGGATCGACGCGGATGCGGAGATCGGCGCAGGTGCGGGGATCGGCGCGGGGGTCGCGTCTTTGGTCGTGCATCCGGTGGCGGCCGGGCGGCGGCGGGTCGTGCGGGCGCTGGTGGCCACCGTCGTTCTGACGGCGGGCGCGGGGCTCGCCTGGTGGCTGCTGCCCGCGTCGTGGCCGCGCGCGTGGGTGTGGGCGGCGCCCGTCCTGGCGCTCCCGGTGGGGTTGTGGCTGGCCGCCGAGAGCCGGCGCGCTCTCGGTCACGCGCTGGGCCCGCGGCACCTGGTCACGCGCCGCGGCGCGCTCGTCCGCCGTACGGTGGCGCTGGACCGGGCCGGCATCACCGGCTGGACGTTCCGGCAGTCGTTCTTCCAGCGGCGCTCGGGCCTGCTGACCGTCTCGGCCTGCACGGCCGCGGGCGGCGGCCACTACGAGGTGCTGGACGTGGGCCGCGGCGACGGGCTCGACCTGGCGGCACGCGCGGTGCCGGGCCTGCTGGAGCCGTTCCTGACCGGCAGACGAGGCGACGGACGGGGCGACGGGCAGGGCGGCGGACAGGGCGGCGGGCGGGGCGGCGACGGCAGGCCGCGTGATCCACCACGGTTGCCCATGCCCCTGTAGCGGACAAGCCGTGATCGCGCGGCCCGGCGGCTTTCTGGTCAATACGCTATTTGTCGCGCTTGCAACCGAGTTGCAGCCTTGTTGACCGTTGACGTAGATCGCCCGCCGGGAGGGTGATCCCCGCGTGGTGCCAGGACCGGCGTTGTCGTGCCGGGCGCTGAGTTGCCGCGCCGGCGGACGCACGATCATCGAAGACCTCACCCTGGAGCTGGCCCCGGGTGAGCGGGTGGCGCTGATGGGCCCGTCGGGCTCGGGCAAGACCACCCTGCTCACCACGCTGGCCGGGCTCCTGCCGCCCGCCAAAGGGAGGGTGATGGTCAGGGGCGTGCCCCTCGACGAGCAGCCCGCCCTGCGCGCCGAGCCGGCGCTGGTCTTCCAGTCCTACCGCCTGCTGAGCCTGCTCACGGCCGCCGAGAACGTCGAGGTCGCCCTGCGGGCCGCGGGCCGCCCGCCGAAGGAGGCCGTCGGCGTGGCAGCTGCTGGAGCAGGTGATCACGGTGGCCGCCGGCACGCAGGCCGGGCTCGCTGCCGGGCTGACGGCGGCCAAGGTGGCGCTGGGCCGCATCCCGCAGTTGACCGTGCCGCCGGGCACGCCGCCACTCCCGCACGGGGTCGCTGCGGTGCCGGTCGCACTCGTCGTCGGCGCGGCCCTGCTGGTCAGCCTGCTGGTCAGCCTGCTGGTCGCGGGGGTGGTGTCGGAGCTGCTCCTGCGCGGCATCCGCGTCGAACGGCTCCGTGAGGCCCCCGCGTGACGTCCGGCTGAGGGCCGCGTGAGACCCGCGTGAGGGCCTCCTGACGCTCGCGTGCGGACCGCCTGACGCCCGCGCCCTGACGCCCACGCCCTGAGCTCCACGCCCCCACGTCCGCGCCCTGGGGTTCGCCGCGCGGGATCAGCTTCCGGTCGGCTGTTTGGCCAGCTCGGCCAGGTATGCCCTGGCCAGGGCGAGCGCGCCGTCCTGCGCCTCCTTGCGGGGCATGAGCCGGGCCTTGGGCGAGTTCGCCGGCTCGCCCTTGGGCCGCTCGGCGCCGGAGTAGTCGACCCTGACCACCAGCGCGCCGGTACGCGCGATCACCGTGCCGCTGGAGGCCGACACCTCTCCCTGCCTGGTCTGCACGAACTGGCCGTAGGCCTGCTCGCCGAGCCCCTCGATGTCGCGCAGCTCGCCCCACGTGATGCCGCCGATGGACGATTCGGCGGTCTTCCTGTCGCCGCCGTACTCGCCGGCGTAGTACGCCTTGGCCGCGCCCGGGTCGATCGCGCCCGCCCGGTTGGTGAAGCGGTGGGTGGTGATCAGCATGCTGCGGATCCTGACGTTCCCGGCCGTGCCCGGCAGGTCGAGGTTGAGCCAGCGGCACTCGGTCTCGTCGTCGTTGCCCGACTCGGTGGCGCGCGCCCTCGTGGTGGGCTTCGGCACCAGGCGGGTGGCGGCCTCCGTGACGGCCTGGCAGGCGGGCGGGAAGGCGGCCAGCTCCGTGGGCGAGGGCGTCGGGCGGGCGGCCGGGCTCTGGGTGGCCGGGGCCTGGTCGGCCTTGGCCAGCACGCCGGGGTGTTGCGCCTGCCAGGCGGCCACGCCCTTGGCGAAGTACGCGATCAGGCCGCTGACCTCGCGGATCGCGTTCTCCTCGGTGATGGACCTGGTGCTCTCGTTGGACAGGATCTGCGCGTCCTTGCGCTGCTGCCCGGCCTGGAACTTGACCCGGATCGTCATGTCCCCGACCTGGGCGTGGGCCTGGCCGAAGGAGTACCACAGCAGCTTGCCGTCGCGCCGCCAGGTGTACTGGGCGAACGCCCCCTCGCCGACGCCGGTGACGTCCTTGACCGGGGAGACGTACTCCTTCTCGTCGGGGTCGAGCGAGGGCTTGGCGGTGGCTCCGTACTTGGCGCCGCGGTAGTCCATCTCGTAGGAGTTCTGGGCCATCGAGCGGCCGGTCTTGGCGCCCTCGCCCTTGTGCTGCTCGATCCTGACGTCGATCTCCCTGCTGCGCCAGAACTCGCCGAACGAGATGCGCTGGTTCTGCCAGTTGCAGGTGAAGGCGACGGTGTAGTCGGAGTCCCTGGAGGACCTGGTCACCGTCGCGCCGGGCGCCAGCCGTTCGGCCTCGTCCGCGGGCAGCATCGAGCAGGCGTCCGGGCCGGGCGCGGCGGCGGCCGGCGCCACGGACCGCGCCGCCGACGACGACGGCCCGGCGGCCGTCCCGCCGCCGCCCTTGCCGGACAGCAGCAGGTAGGCCCCCACGCCGCCACCGGCCACGACCACCACCAGGGCCGCGGCGAGGGTGGGCAGCAACCACGCCGGGCGGCGTCCGGGCCGACCGGCGGGCGGGCCGCCCATCGGCCCCGTGGGCGGCTCCGGCGGCGGACCCCACTGCGGCCCCGACGGCGGCCCCCACTGAGGACCGGACTGTGGACCGGACTGAGGAACAGGCTGAGGAACGGGCTGTGGGCCCGGGTGCGGGTGAGGCGGCGGGCCCGGTTGCGGACCGGGGGGCGGGCCGGGCGGCGGTGTCGGCGGCCTTCCCTGCGGCTCGAACCGCCGGCCCGGCACCGGATGAGGGGTGGTCGGCGGCTCGTACTCGCTACCGGGATTCACTGCGACTCCTGAGATTGCCCTGACTTGCGGTGAGACATGGCGGAACGCCCCTTGCAGCACGCACAACGATCATCCCGGCAGCGCCCCGGAGACCACCCGGGCGATCCGCAGCGCCGTCTCCTTGTCGACCGGCGCCTTGACCGACACCTCGTCGCGGTGCCAGATCACCTCGCCGAGCAGGTTGCTGGACCGGAAGAGCACGATGCTGTCGAACCGGCCGACCGTGCTGGAGGACATCAACAGCTCGAACCGGTTCTGCACGAACGCCGCCTCCCCCACCCCCGCGACGTCCACGACCTCACCGGCGGCCGTCCGCGCCCGGGTGCCCCGCGCCGCGCTCCTGGTGCCCTTCTCGCTGGCGAACCGGCGCGCGGCCACCTGCGGCCCGCCGAGGTCGCCGTCGGGCTTCTCGACCCAGGTCCGTACGGTGATCCGCCGGCCCCGCCGCTCCTCCAGCCCCGCGACCCACTGGCACTCGCCGTCCCGCGTGGCGCTGCGCCGGACGGCGCCCTTCGCCAGTTCGGCGGCCTGGGCGTCGCTCAGCAGGCGGCAGGGGTCGGGGGCGGCGGCGTACCGGCCGGTCTCCGGCTGACCGGCCAGGGCGTCCACGGCGTACCAGCCGGCGCCGAGCACCGCGACGCCGGACGCGACGGCCACCGGCAGCAACCACCGCCGGCGACGCCCGGGGACCGGGCCGGAGCGCACCGGCGCGCCGCTGAGCACCTGCCGGACCTGGGCCGCCGTGGGACGGGCGGCGGGCTCCTTGGCCAGCATCGCCATGAGCAGCCCGCCGAACTCGCGGCCCGCCCGCTCAGGGAAGGGCGGGTCGTGCAGCAGCACCGCCGCCGCGACCGCCGCGGGCAGCTGCCGCTCGAACGGCGCCCGGCCCTCCACGGCGGTGTACAGGCTCGCGCCCAGCGACCACAGGTCGGACTCCTGGCCCGGCGCCTGCTCGTTGAGCCGCTCGGGCGCCATGTAGCCGAGCGAGCCGCCGCTGCCGGCGCCGTCGCCCTGACCGCCCATGGGGACGGCGATGCCGAAGTCGGTCAGCATGGCCGAGCCGTCGGCGTCGAGCAGGATGTTGGCCGGCTTGACGTCGTGGTGCAGGATGCCGTGGGAGTGCGCGACCTCCAGCGCCGACAGCACCTGCAGCCCGATGCGGGCCGCGTACGGGGGCGGCAGGGGCCCGTTCTCCCTGATCACCTTGTCCAGGGACCGGCCGGTGACCAGGTCCATGATGATCCACGGCTGGTCGCCGTCGAGCACCACGTCGTGCACCAGCACGATCGCCGGGTCGCGCAGGCGTCCGGCCGACCTGGCCTCGTGGATGGCGCGGTCGGCGAACTCGGCCCGCTGGTGGGGGCTCAGCCCCGGCGGCACCCGCACCTGCTTGACGGCGACCTCGCGGTCGAGCATTTCGTCCAGCGCCCGCCACACCGTGCCCGCGCCGCCCTGCCCGAGGTGCTCGACCAGCCGGTAGCGGCCGGCCAGCAGGTGGTGGTCACTTCGCACGGCGCAACGCCTGCTCGCTCGACCGGGCCGCCTTGATCGCCGCCTGCCGGACGTCCTCGTCGGTAGGCTTGTCGGCCAGGGTGGCGTACTGGACGGCCACCACCAGGTTGGCGATCCGGTAGTAGACGTGAGCCGAGTGGACGCGGCCGGTCTTGCCCTTCAGCTCGAACGCGAACGCCTCCTCGCCGAGGCCTGCCAGGTCGTGGACGGGGGTGCGGGTGGAGCGCATGTCGGTCTTGACGCCGATCTCCGGCCAGGTCCAGTCGATCTGGTCGTACTTGGCCCAGTAGCGCTTCTGGTTCTGGAACAGGGTCCGGGCCGTGGCGGCGGTCATCGACCAGGGATCGACGGTGTCGGAGTCCTTCTGCACCTGGAGCCCGATGCCGGTGCCGGCGGTCGGCCAGCCGCATTCGGGGCCCACCTCGTTGCTGTCCGGCTGGGCCTTGGGCGGGCTCTGGGTGCGCAGCAGGCCGCCGACGTCCTGCGGGGTGAGCAGGGTGCACACGTCCATCGGCACGGTGAACGCGGCCGGCGGCCCGTCGTCGTCGCGCAGCACGACGAAGCCGGTGGCTCCGGCGGCGACCACGAGCACGGCCGCGACCGCGCCCCACAGCAGCAGCGGCCGCCCGCGCCGCCCCACCCGGCGGGGCGCGGTGGCCTGCTCGCCGGCCGCCAGGACCGGCGCCGGGCCGCCCGCGGCCAGCTGCCTGAGCGCGTGCACGACGTTGCGCGGATCGGGACGGGCGTCAGGATGGCGCGCCATCATGGCGGCCAGCAGCGGCCCGAGCGGCCCCGGCGCGACCGGCACCGGCTGCGTCACGGTCGCCCTGACCCGCTCGGCGACCGAGCCCTGGTAGGCGTTCCCGCCGGTCACGGCGGCGAACAGGGTCGCGCCGAGCGACCACAGGTCGCTGGACGGGCCGCCGGGCTCGCCCTCCAGCCGCTCGGGCGCGATGAACCCGGGCGAGCCGATCATGAGCCCCTGCTCGGTGAGCGCGGCCTGCCCCTCCTGCCGGGCGATGCCGAAGTCGGTCAGCACCACCCTGCCGCTGTCGGTCAGGAACACGTTGCCCGGCTTCACGTCGCGGTGCTGCAGCCCCTGGGCGTGGGCGGCCTGCAACGCCTCCAGCACGTCGGCGCCGACGCGGGCGGCGTACTCGGGCGGCATGGGGCCGAACTCGCGCACGGTGTCGGCCAGCGTACGGCCCCGCAGCAGCTCCATGACCAGCCACGGCCGCTCGTGCTCGACGATGACGTCGTGCAGCGCCACGATGCCGGGATGGCGCAGCCGGGCGGTGGCCTGCGCCTCGCGCACGGCCCTGGTGACCGCGTCGGCGCGATCCTTGGACGGCATGCCCTCGGGCAGGGTGAGCTCCTTGACCGCGACCTCGCGGTCGAGCATCTCGTCCTTGGCCAGCCACACCTTCCCCATGCCGCCGGCGCCGAGTGGGCGCAGCAGGGCGTAGCGGCCGGCAAGTCTTCCCGCGGACATAAAGGGAAGGGTAACTAAGGATCAAGAAGGATGGTTATTCGAGCACGTCCCCCCATGCCGTCCCGGGCCCCCTTGCCCGCGCTCCGGCGTGGTCCGGCGGAGTAACTGTCGGTCCCCCTCTCTATGGTCTTGGAACGTGGACGCGGTACAAGGCACCCTCGACGAGCTCGGCACCCCGCTGAGCGACGTCACGTTCGTCGTGTTCGACCTGGAGACCACCGGCGGCTCGCCGGCCGAAGACTCGATCACCGAGATCGGCGCGGTCAAGGTGCGGGCGGGTGAGGTGCTGGGCGAGTTCTCCACCCTGGTCGACCCCGGCGGGCCGATCCCGCCGTTCATCTCGGTGCTGACCGGCATCACCGACGCCATGGTGGTGGCCGCCCCGCGCATCGAGGCGGTGCTGCCGAGCTTCCTCGAGTTCATCAAGGGCTCCACGCTGGTGGCCCACAACGCGGGCTTCGACACCCGCTTCGTCAAGGCCGCCTGCGCCGCCCACGGCTACCCCCCGCCCGCCAACCCGGTCGTCGACACCGTCGACCTGGCCCGGCGGGTGCTGACCCGCGACGAGACGCCCAACGCCAAGCTGTCCACGCTCGCCCGCTTCTTCCGCAGCCCCACCGAGCCGTGCCACCGCGCCCTGCAGGATGCCAGGGCCACCGTAGACGTGCTCCACGGGCTGATCGAGCGGGCCGGCTCCTTCCAGGTCCACACGCTGGAGGAGCTGAAGTCGTTCGTCCGCGCCCCCACGCCGGAGCAGCAGCGCAAGCGCCACCTGGCCGAGTCCGTCCCGCACGCCCCGGGCGTCTACTTCTTCGAGGACGACCGCGGCGAGGTGCTCTACATCGGCAAGAGCACCAACCTGCGCAACCGCGTGCGCTCCTACTTCACGGCCGCCGAGACCCGCCCGCGCATCCGCGAGATGATCGGCATCGCCGAGCGCGTGCGCCACGTCGTCTGCGCCACCGGGCTGGAGGCCGAGGTCAGGGAGCTGCGGCTGATCGGCGGCGCCAAGCCGCGCTACAACCGCCGCTCGCGCTTCCCGGAGAAGGTCGTCTGGCTCAAGCTCACCCCCGGCCCCTTCCCCCGCCTGTCGATCGTGCGCGAGCTGAAGGACGACGACGCCACCTACCTGGGCCCGTTCAGCAGCTCCCGCCTGGCCGACGAGGCCCGCATCGCCCTGCACGAGGCCGTGCCGCTGCGCCAGTGCACCCAGCCGATCAGCCTGCGCACCCGCCGGGCGGCCTGCGTCCTGCACGAGATGGGCCGCTGCGGCGCGCCCTGCGCGGGCAAGGAGAGCCCGGAGGAGTACGCCGCGCACGTCGAGAGCGCCCGCCGGGCCATGACCTCCGACGCCTCGCTCGTCTACACCGCCGTCTCGGCCCGCATGGAGCGCCTGTCGGTCGAGCAGCGCTACGAGGAGGCGTCCGTCGACCGCGACCGGCTGGCCGCGTTCGTCCGGGCGGCGGCTCGCATGCAGCGCCTGAGCGCCATCACCCGCATCCCCGAGCTCGTGGCCGCCAGCCCGGCCTTCGACGGCGGCTGGGACATCCACGTCGTCCGCTACGGGCGGCTGGCCGCGGCGGGCGTGATGCCGAAGGGCGCCCATCCCACACCGTTCGTCGCCTCGCTCAAGGCCATGGCCGAGGCCGTCATCCCGGGCCCCGGCCCGGTCCACGCGGCCAGCGCCGAGGAGACCGAGTGCATCCTGCGCTGGCTGGAGTCGCCGGGCGTGCGGCTGGTCGAGGTCGACGGCGTGTGGTCGATGCCCGCCCGGGGCGCCGCCCGCCACAAGGCCCGCATCGACCTGGCCTACCGCGGGCTTGATCAGCGGCGCGACCGAGAGGGACGTCCTTTGCGATGACCGGATACAGTTAATACATGGTCACGGCAATCGTCCACATCAAGGCCGAGGTAGACCGGATCCCGGAGGTCGCCCAGACGATCGCCGAGATCGACGGGGTCAGCGAGGTCTACTCCATCACCGGCGAATGGGATCTGCTCGCCATGGTCAGGGTCGCCCGCTACGAGGAGGTGGCCGAGGTCATCCCCGGGCGGGTCAACAAGGTCGACGGCGTCGAGCACACCGAGACGCACATCGCCTTCCGCACCTACTCCAGGCACGATCTCGACGCCGCCTTCTCGATCGGCTTCCCCGAATCCGACTGACCCGCTCCCCCGCGGTCCCCGCGTAAACCCTCGCATCCGCTTCGGCGTCGGCGCCTGCGCCCGCTTCTGCTTCTGCGTCCATCTTGGGTGCCCACCTTGGGCGTCCGTCTTCGGTGCCCGTCTTGGGCGCCCGTCTTGGGCGTCCTTCCTCGGTGTCCGTCTTCCGGGCCCGGCCGTCCTTCGGCCGGGCCCGACGCGTTCCCGGGCCCGATCGTCCCCGGCCGGTGGGCCCGAATGCGGAAAGGCCCGGACGGGGAAACCCCGTCCGGGCCGATCACGATCAGGCGAAACCCTAGTGGGTGAGGCTCCGGTCGTCGCCGGAACCGATCGCGGCGTGCTCGCCGTGCTCCCCGTGCTCGCCGTGGTGCCCGTCGTCGAGCGGGATCTTCTCCCCGCCGTACGCCTTGGACATCCGGCCGCGGAGCTTGCCGAGCGGGCCGCGCATGCCCTTGGGCGGGATGCCGGAGGCGTCCTCGTCCACGGGCAGGGCCGCCACCGCCTCCTTGCCCCGCATGTGGGCCTCGAGGTCGTCGGACGGCGGCGTGTGCACCTCGATGAACTCACCGTGCGGCAGCCGCTTGATGACACCCGACTCCACACCGTGCCCGATGACCGCGGCGTCGCTGCGCTGCAGGCCGAGGCACATGCGGTAGGTGATCAGGTAGGCCAGCGCCGGCCCGACGAAGACCAGCACCCGGCCGATGTACGTCGTCCAGTTGAGGCTGACGTGGAAGTTGGCCGAGATCTCGTCGTTGGCGCCGAGCAGCCACAGCACACCGTAGAACGTCATCGCCGAGATGCCGATCGCGGTGCGGTGGGGGTTGTTGCGCGGACGGTCGGCGACGTGGTGCTCGCGGTTGTCCCCGGTGACCCACCGTTCGATGAACGGGTAGAGCGCGAGACCGGTCATGATGATGCCCATCGGCACCAGCGCCGGGATGATCACGCTCATCGGCAACGTGCCCGCGTGGGCCGTGCCGAACAGGTTCCACTCCCACGGCGGCATGAGCCGCAGCGAGCCTTCGAGGAAGCCCATGTACCAGTCGGGCTGCGAACCGGCGGAGATGTCCGCCGGCGTGTACGGCCCGAACAGCCAGATCGGGTTGATCTGGGCGAACGTCGCCAGCCCCGACACCACGGCGAGCGTGAACAGGAAGTACGCACCCGCCTTGGCCATGAAGGCCGGGTAGAACGGCGCGCCCACCACGTTCTTGTTGTTGCGCCCCTTGCCCGGCATCTGCGTGTGCTTCTGCACCCACATGAGCACCATGTGAGCCGAGACCAGCGCCAGCAGGATGCCCGGGATGAGCAGGATGTGCAGCGAGTAGAACCGGGAGATGACGTCCTCGCCCGGATACTCCCCGCCGAACAGGAAGAACGTGATGTACGTGCCCACCAGCGGCAGCGAGATCGCCACACCCTCGGTGATCCGCAGACCGGCGCCGGAGAGCAGGTCGTCGGGGAGGGAGTAGCCGGTCAGGCCCTCGGCGAGCGCCAGGGTCAGCAGCAGCACGCCGATGATCCAGTTGAGCTCGCGCGGCTTGCGGTAGGCGCCGGTGAAGAACACCCGCAGCATGTGCACCGTCATGCCGGCCACGAAGAGCAGGGCCGCCCAGTGGTGCATCTGCCTCATCAGCAGACCACCCCGGACGTCGAAGCTGATCTCCAGCGACGACGCGTAGGCCTCCGACATCATGACGCCCTTGAGCGGCGCGTACGAGCCGTCGTAGGCGATCTCGCCCATGCTCGGCTTGAACCACAGCGTCAGGAACGTACCGGTGAGCAGCAGGATGATGAACGAGTAGAGCGCGATCTCACCCAGCAGGAACGACCAGTGGTCAGGGAAGATCTTGCGCAGGTTGCGCTTGAGGAAGTTCGCCCCGCCCAGACGGTCGTCGAGGAAGGTCGACGGCCCGGCGATGGCCTTCGGTACGGCGTTCAGGTCGCTCATGCCTGGCCTCCCTTCTCCCTGGCCTCGGCCTCGGCGTCGCCGCGCTCCCAGTAGCTGGGACCGACGGGCACGTTGAAGTCACCCTGGGCGATCAGATAGCCCTCGCCGTCGACGGTGATGGGCAGCTGCGGCAGCGGCCGGGCGGCCGGGCCGAAGATGACCTTCGCGCCGTCGGCCGCGTCGAAGGTCGACTGGTGGCACGGGCACAGGATGTGGTGGGTGGTCTGCTCGTAGAGCGCCGCCGGGCAGCCGACGTGCGTGCAGATCTTGGAGTAGGCGACGATGCCGTCGTGCGTCCAGTTCTGCTTGACGCCGCTCTTGAGCTCCTCCGGACGGAACTTGATCAGGATCAGCGTGGCCTTGGCGAGCGCGTTGAGGTCGTGCTCGTAACCCTCGGGCACCACCGACAGGATGCCGCCGGGCGAGTTGAAGTCGGCCGCGCGGATCGGCTGGCCGGTGCCCTCGACCACAAGGCGCAGCGGCTTGCCCTCCTTGGTCTTCTCACCCCAGACCGTGTGGCGCAGCAGCTTGTTGAACTTCGCGGCGGGCATCTTGGAGTTGTCGAGGTCGCGCAGCAGCACCAGCGGCACCAGGCCGAGCGGCGCGGCGGCCAGCAGCAGCGTGCGGCGCATCAGCTTGCGCTTGACGAAGCCGCTCTCGTTGGCGCCCTGCAGGAAGGTCTCGGAGACGACCTCGCGGTCGTCCTCGTCGGAGGCCATCGTGTGGCGCTCCTGGACCAGCGCGTACTTCGGCATGATCTGGCGGACCCAGACCACGATGCCGACCGCGAGGCCGAGGACGGCCAGGGTCAGCGTGCCGCCGAGGGCGAGGTTGGAGACCCCCGTCGCCTCGGGGCTGCCCACCTGGAACACCACGTAGGAGATGAGGAAGGCGATGCCGGCCAGGAACGTGATCGCGAAGCAGAGCGCCACGATCTTCTCGGCCTTGCCGGCCTTCGCCTCGTCCTGCAGCGTCACGCCCGGGACGTCGCGGTCGGCGACGTCTTCCTTCTCCGCGGCGCCCAGCATCGACGTGCCCGGCGCGGGAGTGCCGATGACGCGCTTGGGCACGCGTTCGTCCGGCTGCTCGATCTCGTGCTCGTTGTCTGTCATGACTTCTGTCGCTTCTTCGCGGTGATCCAGATGGCGGCGAGGGCTAGGGCGGCGATGCCTACCACGAACGCTACGAGACCTTCGGTGACCGGGCCGATGCGCCCGAGGCCGAACCCTCCGGGGTCCTTCTGCTCACGGACCTGGGTGATGTACGCGATCATGCTGCGCTTCTCCTCAGGCGTGATCGTCGAGTCGTTGAAGACCGGCATCGCCTGCGGGCCGGTGACCATCGCCTCGTAGATCTGCGTCGGTGAGGACTCGTTGAGGTTGGGCGCGTACTTGCCCTGCGTCAGGGCACCGCCGGCGCCCGCCCAGTTGTGGCACTGGATGCAGTTGGCCCGGAACAGCTCGCCGCCCTTGCCGGCGTCGCCGAGCTTCGGGTCGACCTGCTCCTTGCCCGGGACCTGCGGACCGCCGCCGAGCGACTGCACGTAGGCGGCGACCTGACGGGTCGTGTCCTCGTTGACCCAGTGGGCCAGGGGCTTGCGCGGCGCCTGCGGGCCGGGGTTGCCGGCGGGCATGCGGCCGGTGCTCATCTGGAAGTCGACCGCCGCGGCGCCGACGCCGACGAGCGTGGGGGCGGTGTTGGTGCCCTCCGCGTTCATGCCGTGGCAGCTCGAGCAGTGGGCCACGAACAGGCTCTTGCCCTCGGCCACGTCGTCGACCTTGCCTGCCGCCAGCGCCGCGTCGGCAGGCTTGCCCGCCTGGACAAAGGCGGCGTATACCATCCCGACCAGCGCCAACGCCAAAATCAGGACGGCGTATCTCGCGAGGGGATGCCGCCGCCAAGCGGTGATCCTAGTCACAGAGATCCCGTTCCTTAACGAATGATGTAGATGGTCGCGAAAAGACCGATCCAGACGACGTCTACGAAGTGCCAGTAGTAGGACACGACGATCGCGCTGGTGGCCTGCTCATGCGTAAAGCGCTTCGCGGCGTACGTGCGTCCCAGCATGAACAGGAACGCGATCAGGCCACCGGTCACGTGCAGGCCGTGGAAGCCCGTCGTCAGGTAGAACACCGAGGTGTAAGCGTTGGCGGACAGGGTCGCGCCCTCTGACGCCAGCTCGCCGTACTCGTACAGCTGACCGGCGACGAAGATCGCGCCCATCAGGAAGCTGACGATGTACCAGAAGCGGAGCTTGCCGACCTGCCCCTTCTCCGCGGCCCACACGCCCAGCTGGCACGTCACACTCGACAGGACCAGGATGATCGTGTTGACCGTCGCGAACGGGATGTTCAGGTGAGCGCCTTCTGCCTCAACGCCTGCAGGAAGGAAGGCAGGGCCCCACTCGATGCCCTTCCCCTCGCTCACCGACCGGATGGTGAAGTACATCGCGAACAGCGCCGCGAAGAACATGAGCTCAGAGGACAGCCAGACGATCGTCCCGACACTGACCAGGTTCGGCCGTCGGTACGACTGTGCTGTCGTCGTCGAAGTTATTGCGGATGCTGTCGCCACGGGCAGCATTATTGCGGCTCCGGTGTTCGGTCCGGCCAACGACCCCCCGTTAGGAGGAACAAACCGGCCATCAACCTGGGATAATTGGGACAAAACGCCTGTCAGACCCGGTGGCCTGGGATTGCATCCCGGCGCAACGGTACGATCCAGGTGACCATACAGCTTCGACCGATAGTGAGCGCGACAGTGACGTCCTCTGGGAGCACCGACGACACGATGAGGGTCCTCGTCTACAGCGACGACGCGACCACCCGGGCCGAGGTCCGCCAGGCGATCGGCCGGCGGCCGGCGGCCGATCTGCCCCTCGTCGAGATCATCGAGTGCGCCACCGAGCCCAAGGTCCACCAGTGGCTCGGCTCCGGCGAGATCGACGTGGCGGTCCTCGACGGCGAGACCCAGCCCGCCGGCGGCATGGGCGTCTCCCGTCAGGCCAAGGACGAGGTCTACGACTGCCCGCCCGTCTGCCTGATCATCGCCAGGCGTGACGACCGCTGGCTGGCCGAGTGGTCCAAGGCCGACGCCGTCGTCCCGCAGCCCATCGAGCCCATGGTCCTGGCCGACACCGTCGCCGACCTGATGCGCCGCCGTTCCGCCACCCGACTCAACGCGAAGTAGGTGCCCATGGACTCCCGGACGACCTGGCCTGCCCTGTTCTCCGCGCTCCTTTCCGGCGAGCACCTGTCGGCCGACGAGACGGCCTGGGCGATGCGGGAGATCTTCTCGGGCAACGCCACCTCCGCCCAGATCGCGGGCTTCGCGCTGGCCCTGCGGGCCAAGGGCGAGACGGTGGCCGAGGTGGTGGGCCTGGCCCGGACGATGCTGGAGTTCTCCACGCCGCTGACCGTCGAGGGGCCCGTCCTCGACGTCGTCGGCACGGGCGGCGACCGTGCCCACACCGTCAACGTCTCCACCATGGCCGCCATCGTGGCCGCCGCGGCGGGGGCCAGGGTCGTCAAGCACGGCAACCGCTCGGCCTCCTCGCTGTGCGGGGCCGCCGACGTCCTGGAGCACATGGGCATCAGGCTCGACCTGACGCCCGAGCAGACCGCGCGGGTGGCGCGCGAGGCGGGCATCGCCTTCTGCTTCGCCCCCGTCTACCACCCGGCGCTGCGGTTCGCCGGCCCGGCGCGCAAGGAGATCGGCGTCCCCACGGTCTTCAACTTCCTGGGCCCGCTGACCAACCCGGCCCGGCCCAGCGCCCAGGCCATCGGCGTCTACGACGCCCGCATGCTGCCCGTCATCGCCGGCGTCTTCGCCGAGCGCGGCGTGTCCGCCCTGGTCTTCCGCGGCGACGACGGGCTCGACGAGCTGACCATCACCGGCACCTCCACGGTGTGGGTGGTCCGCGACGGCACGGCCACCGAGGCCAGGTTCGACCCCGCGATCCTGGGCATCCCCCGGGCCGACGCGAACGCGCTGCGCGGGGGCGACGTGCAGTTCAACGCCCAGGCCGTGCACGACGTGCTGGGCGGCAAGAAGGGGCCGGTGCGCGACGCCGTCCTGCTCAACACCGCCGCCGCGCTGGTCGCCCACGACGGCGCCGGCGACGACCTCGACACGGCGATGATCAAGGGCTACGAGCGCGCCACGCAGGCGATCGACTCCGGCGCGGCCGCCGACACGCTGCGCCGCTGGATCGAGGTCAGCAGCTCCTACCGCCCGTCGTGACCGTGAGCGCGCCCCTGAGGCGCGCTCACCTCCTTCGGCGGTACGCGGGTGCCCGAGAGCCCTGGCAGAGCCTCCAGGGCCTGCTCAGGGCCGGGTGACGGTCAGAAGGTGATGCTCGGGCCGTCCTTGAGCGTGCTCCACTTGAGCCAGTCCTTCCAGTTCTCCTGCCAGTGGCCCCACCCGTTGGTGGGCTCCAGCTTGCGCGGCGAGCCCGTGATGATGATCGGGTCTCCGATCAGGGTGTTCTTGATGAACCAGGCCGCGTTCTCCGGGCTGACGTTCACGCAGCCGTGGCTGACGTTGGAGTTGCCCTGGGAGCCCACCGACCAGGGCGCGCTGTGCACGTACTCGCCGCTGTTGGAGATGCGCACCGTGTTGTAGACGGTGAGCTGGTAGTAGCCCGACTGTCCTGGGCCGATGCCGGGCGAGGTCATGACGGTCACCGGCTCCCGCGACATCGCCAGGTGCACGCCCGAGGTGGTGTAGTACTTCCACTGGCCGCCCTGCCCGGCGCTCATCGGCATGGTGCGGATGCGCTTGCCGTCCCGGCGGACCGTCAGCACGTGCTCGTCGGTGCTGCCTCTGGTGATCTGGGAGCGGCCGATCTTGAAGTCGAGGGTGACGTCGCGCTTGCCGTACAAGCCGGGGCCGCCGCGCACGCCGGCCAGCTTCGCCTCCAGCCGCACCTTCGTGTACGCCGGCCAGTACTCCTCCGGCCGGAAGTCCACATGGCTGTCGTCGAACCAGTGCCAGGCCCCGTCCACCGGCTTGGAGCTGCGGATGGTCAGGTTGCGCTCGACGGCCACCCGGTCGCTCACGGGCTTGTCGAAGGCGATCATGACGGGCATGCCGATGCCCACCGTCAGCCCGGTGTCGTCCTTGTTGGGAGTGATCGTCTGGATGTCGAATGTCTTGTCGCCCTTGACCGTGGTGAACGTGCTGGAGGTCTCGCTCCGCTTGCCCGAGGCGTCCACGCTGACGACGGTGACCGTGTAGCCGGCGCTCGGCCGGGCGGTGGTCGTGCTGCGCCAGCGGGTGCCGTCACCGCTCAGGACGCCCTTCAGCCGGCCCGCCTTGCCGCCGTCCACCCGGACGCTCTTGATCGTGCCGCCGTGCGCGGACACCACCACGGGCTGGTCGGTGGCCACGTTCACGGCCTTGTCCTGGGGCGTGACGCCCACCGCCGGCTGCCGCGCGACCGCGGTCAGCTCCTTCGTCTCGTTCGCCGCGCCGCTCAGCGAGCACGCCGTGAGCAGCGCCAGGGCCAGCAGGCCGGCCGATCCATTCGCCACGCGTCTCACGAGTGACCCCCTCGCCCAAGATCCAACCTTCTCCTCCCTTATTACCCTGAGTGATCTATTCACGACATCCGTGACCTGGTAAAGAACACGAAAAAGCGGGCGTCCTCCCCTATGGGAAGGACGCCCGCTTCGAGCCGCTTGTCAGTGCGAGAAGTTGCCCCGGTAGTACTGGAACACGAACCCGATCATGGCCATGATGATCAGGAACACACCGATCAGGAACATCCAGAAGCCGATCACGAACCCGGCGAAGGCGAAGGCCGCCGCCAGGCACAGGAACAGCGGCCACCAGCTGCTCGGGCTGAAGAAGCCGATCTCGCCGGCGCCGTCGCTGATGTCGGCCTGCTTGTCGTCCTCCGGCTGGGCGCCGATGCGCCGCGCGGTGAACATCAGGTAGTAGCCCACCATGAACGCGAACCCGACCGAGATCGCCATGGCGGTGGTGCCCACGGGCTCACCGTGGCCGGTCGCGGCCTTGGTCCAGAACCAGTAGCCGACGTCGACACCGGCGAAGAACAGGCCGCACAGCAGGAACAGCCAACCCTGGACCTTCATCAGGCCTCCACCTCCTGGGCGGACTTGGCGGACATGTGCGGGTAGTGCAGGTCGAACGCCGGGCGCTCGGACCGGATGCGCGGCAGCGAGGTGAAGTTGTGCCGCGGCGGCGGGCAGGAGGTCGCCCATTCGAGCGAGCCGCCGTAGCCCCAGGGGTCGTCGACGGTGACCTTGCCCCCCGACCGCCAGGTCTTCCAGACGTTGTAGAAGAACGGCAGCGTGGAGGCGCCCAGGATGAACGCGCCGACCGACGAGATCATGTTCAGGTCGGTGAAGCCGTCGGCCGCGCTGTAGTCGGCGTACCGGCGGGGGAAGCCGACCATGCCCAGCCAGTGCTGGACGAGGAAGGTGGTGTGGAAGCCGATGAACAGCAGCCAGAAGTGCACCTTGCCCAGCTTGTCGTCGAGCATCTTGCCGGTGAACTTGGGCCACCAGAAGTAGAAGCCGGCGAACATGGCGAACACCACCGTGCCGAAGACCACGTAGTGGAAGTGGGCGACGACGAAGTAGGTGTCGCTGATCTGGAAGTCCAGCGGCGGCGAGGCCAGGATGACGCCGGTCAGGCCGCCGAGCAGGAAGGTGATCAGGAAGCCGACGGAGAACAACATCGGCGACTCGAACGACAGGTGACCCCGCCACATCGTGCCGATCCAGTTGAAGAACTTCACGCCCGTCGGCACCGCGATGAGGAACGTCATGAACGAGAAGAACGGCAGCAGGACCTGCCCGGTCGGGAACATGTGGTGCGCCCAGACCGTGATGGACAGACCGGCGATCGCGATGGTGGCGCCGACCAGGCCGATGTAGCCGAAGATCGGCTTACGGCTGAAGACCGGCAGGATCTCGGTCACGATGCCGAAGAACGGCAACGCGATGATGTACACCTCGGGATGGCCGAAGAACCAGAACAGGTGCTGCCACAGGATCGGCCCGCCGTTGGCCGGGTCGAAGATGTGGGTGCCGAGCTTGCGGTCGGCCTCCAGCGCCAGCAGCGCGGCGGCCAGCACGGGGAAGGCCATCAGCACGAGCATGCTGGTCAGCAGGACGTTCCAGGTGAAGATCGGCATGCGGAACATGGTCATGCCGGGGGCGCGCATGCAGATGATCGTGGTGATGAAGTTCACCGCGCCGAGGATCGTGCCGAGGCCCGACAGGGCCAGGCCCATGATCCACAGGTCGCCACCGATGCCGGGCGAGTGGATCGCGTTCGACAGCGGCGTGTAGGCGAACCAGCCGAAGGAGGCCGCGCCGCCCGGGGTGAGGAAGCCGGACACGGCGATGACGCTGCCGAACAGGTAGAGCCAGTAGCTGACCATGTTCAGGCGCGGGAACGCCACGTCGGGGGCGCCGATCTGGAGCGGCATCAGCTCGTTGGCGAAGCCGGCGAACAGCGGCGTCGCGAACATCAGCAGCATGATCGTGCCGTGCATGGTGAACAGCTGGTTGAACTGCTCGTTGCTGGTGATCTGCAGCCCCGGCTGCGCCAGCTCGGCCCGCATGATCAGCGCCATGACGCCGCCGATCAGGAAGAAGGCGAACGACGTGATCAGGTACATGTGCCCGATGATCTTGTGATCGGTCGAGGACATCCACTTGGCGATGATCTGGCCCTTGGTGACGGGCCGGACCGGCGCCCGAAGCGGTTCTTGGATGGCGGTCACTGGGCACTCCCAGCCTGGGTCGCGATGTACTGGTCGAACTCAGCCTGCTTGACGAGCTTCACCGAGAACAGCATCCGGCTGTGGTCGACGCCGCACAGCTCGGCGCACCGGCCGGCGTAGACGCCCACGCGGTCGTCGCCGAGCGTCTTGATCTCGAACTTGCGCCCCGGGTTGCCCTCCGGGATGCCGGGAATGATGTCCCGCTTGAACAGGAACTCGGGCACCCAGAACGAGTGGATCACGTCGTCGGTCGAGAGGTCGAACTCGACCTTGGTGTTCGTCGGCAGGACCAGCTGAGGGCCCTGGTGGTAGTCGTGCACCGGCATGCCGGACACGGGCTGCGTCGTCTTGCCGTTGTAGGTCGTGGTGAAGCGCCAGCTCCACTGGTAGGCCTCGACCTTGACCTTGACGGGCGCGTCACCCGCGACGTCCGTGAGGGCCTTGCTGTCGCGGGCGGTGAAGAAGAAGAACACCGAGACCATGACGAGCGGGACCACCGTGTAGAGGATCTCGATCGGCAGGTTGTAGCGCACCTGGGGCGGCAGTTCGGCCTTCCCCCTGCGCTTGCGGTGGAAGATCGCGGCCCAGACGATCAGGACGATGACGACGACGCCCGTGGCGAGTGCGGCGATCCAGGCCCCGTTCCACAGATGCTGAACGACCTTGGCCTGCTCGGTCACGCCCTCGGGCAGCAGGCCGTTGGACCAGTCGAACTTGGGAACGTCATTAGCACACGCCGTAGCAGTGGCCAGCAGCAACGCCAAAGCGGCGGCGCGCGGCACCCTGCGCCGGGCCAACGAACGCCGCGTCGTACGGCGAGTCGGACTCACGGATCGCCTACCCCACAGATGAAGCCCAAGAGTCTTTCCCTTGGGTGCTCGTATTTCCAAATGCACAGCTGATTGCAGACACATTAGCGTGCAGGTGTCCCGCCCTACCGCGCGACCCCTCGATGGCGCCGCAAGTGGGACGATGAGTCTCGTGGCGTATTTCGACGCGGCCTCGAGCGAGCCGCTCCACCCTCAGGCACGCGAGGCGCTGCTGGCGGCGATCGACGTCGGCTGGGCCGACCCCGCGAGACTGTACACCCAGGCCCGCCGCGCTCACCTGCTGCTGGAGCAGGCCCGCACGGAGGTGGCCGAGGCGCTCGGCGCGCGCCCCGACGAGGTGTCCTTCACCTCGTCCGGCACGCAGGCCGCGCATCTCGGCGTGCTCGGCACCCTACACGGCAGGCGCAGGGTCGGGCGTCATCTGGTCACCAGCGCGGTCGAGCACTCCAGCGTGCTGCACGCGGCCGGCGTGCACGAACGCGACGGCGGCACGGTCGAGACCGTGGGCGTGAGCCTGGAGGGGCGGGTCGACCTCGACGCGTTCGCCGAGGCCGTCGCGCGTCCCGGCACGGCGCTGGCCTGCCTCCAGACGGCCAACCACGAGGTGGGCACGGTGCAGCCGGTCGCCGAGGCCGCCGCCGCGTGCCGGGCGGGCGGGGTGCCGCTGCTGGTCGACGCCGCCCAGACGGCCGGCCGCATGCCGATACCGCCGGGCTGGTCGGTGCTGACCGCCAGCGCCCACAAGTGGGGAGGCCCGGCCGGGGTGGGCGTGCTGGCGGTGCGCAAGGGCACCCGGTTCCGCTCGTTCCTGCCCGAGGACGAACGCGAGCGGCGGCGGGTCCCCGGCTTCGAGAACGTGCCGGGCATCGTGGCCGCGGCGGCGGCGCTGCGCGCGATGAGCGCCGAGGCGGCGCAGGAGCAGGCCCGGCTGTCCACGCTCGTCGCCCGGATCAGGGAGACCGTGCCGAAGGTCGTGCCGGACGTCGAGGTGATCGGCGACCCGGTCGGGCGGGCGCCCCACATCGTGACCTTCTCGTGTCTCTACGTCGACGGCGAGGCGCTGCTCACCGAACTGGACAAGGCGGGATTCGCCGTATCGTCCGGAAGCTCGTGCACCGCTAGTACGCTTCGTCCATCGCACGTCCTCGAAGCGATGGGCGTGCTGACGCATGGGAATGTCCGGGTGTCGCTGCCCAGGGGCACGTCCGCGGCCGAGGTCGACCGGTTCCTGGCCGTGCTGCCCGATCTGGTGCGCCGCATCCGGCACGACGCAGGAGTCGCATGACCGAGGTAACTCAGCCGTCATTGACGATCGACGCGCTCGGGAAGAAGTGCCCGATCCCGATCATCATGCTCGCCGAGCAGATCAACCACGTGCCGCTCAACGCCGTGGTGGCGGTGCTGGCCGACGATCCGGCGGCCTACACCGACGTGCCGGCGTGGTGCCGGCTGAAGTCCCACCGCCACGTGGCCTCGTACGAGCTGCCCGAGGGCGGCTGGGCCATCCACGTGATGCGCAACTACTGACGGTTTGTGGGTAGGGCCCTCCCCTGACGGCACATCGACATTCGGGGGAGACCATGGCCAAGGGGAACGAGACCGCCCGTGACGTGATGAGCACGGGCGCGGAGTGCATCGCCGCGCACGAGACGCTCGACCGGGCGGCTCAGATGATGCGCAGCAACGACGTGGGCGCGCTGCCCGTGTGCGGCCCCGACGACCGGGTGACCGGCATCATCACCGACCGCGACATCGTGATCAAGTGCGTCGCGGCCGGTCACGACCCGGCGCAGGTGACGGCGGGCGAGCTGGCGACCGGCCTGGTCTGGGTGACGGCGGACGCCACTGTGCAGGAGGCGCTGTCGCGCATGGAGCAGAACCAGATCAAGCGGCTGCCGGTGCTGGAGAACGAGCGCATCGTCGGCATGATCAGCGAGGCCGACCTCGCCCGGTGCCTGCCGGACGACCAGCTCGCCGAGTTCGTGCACCGGGTGTACGCCAAGCGCTGACACCCGTACGGGGATCGCCCCGCCACGCCTGCGGCGGGCGGGGCGTACGCGTGTCAGGGGTGGTAGCAGCGCACGTGGCCGGCGATGTCGGCCGCGGCCTCGGCGCCGTAGGCGGCCGTGAAGCGCTCCAGGAAGACCTTCTGCCCCAGCTCGTACTCCTGGCCGCCGACGCGCTCCAGCACGTGCGTGGCCGTCAGGTTGCCGATCTGGCCGCAGCGCTCCAGCGGCAGGCCCCAGGCCAGGCCGGACAGGAAGCCGGCGCGGAAGGCGTCGCCGACGCCCGTGGGGTCGGCCTTGCCGCGCTCGGGGGCCGGGGCGACCTGGATGGACGGCTCGCCCTTGCGGTCGATGACGGCGCCCTTGGGGCCGAGCGTGGTGACGCGGACGCCGACCCGGTCGAGGATCTCCTCGTCGGACCAGCCGGTCTTCTGCTCGATGAGCCCCTTCTCGTAGTCGTTGGAGAACAGGTAGGCGGCGCCGTCGACGAGCTGCCTGATCTGCTCGTCCTCCATGCGGGCGAGCTGCTGGGAGATGTCGGCGGCGAAGGGGATGCCGCGCTGGCGGCACTCGTCGGTGTGCCGCAGCATCGCGTCGGGGTCGTTGGGGCTGATCAGCACCAGGTCGAGGCCGCCGACCCGGGCGGCGACCGGCTGCAGCTCGATCAGCCGCGCCTCGGCCATCGCCCCGGTGTAGAAGGAGGCGATCTGGTTGTGGTGCTCGTCGGTGGTGCACAGGAAGCGCGCGGTGTGCTGCGTCTCGGAGATGTGCACGGACTCGCAGTCGACGCCGTGGCGCTCCAGCCAGGAGCGGTAGTCGGCGAAGTCGTTGCCGACGGCGCCCACCAGGATCGGCTTGAGGCCGAGACAGCCCATGCCGAAGGCGATGTTGGCCGCGCAGCCGCCGCGACGGATCTGAAGGTCGTCGACCAGGAACGAGAGCGACACCCGGTCGAGCTGCTCGGCGATGAGCTGATCGCCGAAGCTTCCTGGGAACGTCATCAGGTGGTCTGTCGCGATGGAGCCGGTTACGGCGATGCGCACGGGATTCTTCTTCCTCGTTGTCAGCAGGCCAATGAGCCCCACGAGAATACGCGAAGGTCCCGCTCGCACAAAGGCGGGCGGGACCCCACAGGCCGAAGCCGTGACCCCTTAGTTGAACGAGTCGCCACAGGCGCAGGAGCCGGTGGCGTTGGGGTTGTCGATGGTGAAGCCCTGCTTCTCGATCGTGTCGACGAAGTCGATGCTGGCGCCCATCAGGTAGGGCGCGCTCATGCGGTCGGTGACCACGCTGACACCGCCGAAGTCCGTCACCACGTCACCGTCCATGGAACGGTCGTCGAAGAAGAGCTGGTAGCGCAGGCCGGAGCAACCACCCGGCTGCACGGCGACCCTCAGCTGCAGACCTTCCTCACCCTGCTGCTCCAGCAGGCTCTTGACCTTCGCGGCGGCCGCGTCAGTCAGGATCAGGCCCTGCGTCGTGGTCTCGCTGCTCTCAACCGTCATCTGCTGACTCCCTAACCCGGCTGTCTGTTTCCGACGTCCTACTGATGACGCTACCAACACCTCGCCCATGCCACACATTCCCGGGTCCCCTACCCCCGGAATAACCACGTTCGTCCATGTGTCATAGTGAGTATCGTCAAAACGACGATAAGGGGGTATGGCGATGGCCACCCAGACTGGGCTGCCGCTCTTCGTCCTCGGGCAGGGCACCGATCCGCACAGCGAGAAGGGCGTCGACTGTCCCGGCGAGCTGCCGCCCGCGTCCGACCCTGACCTGGTCGAACGCGCCCGCAAGGCCAAGGAGGCGCTGGGCGACCGCCTGTTCGTGCTGGGCCACCACTACCAGCGCGACGAGGTCATCCAGTTCGCCGACGTGACCGGCGACTCCTTCAAGCTCGCCCAGCAGGCCGCCGCGCGGCCCGAGGCGGAATTCATCGTCTTCTGCGGCGTGCACTTCATGGCCGAGTCCGCCGACATCCTCACCGGCGACGCCCAGAAGGTGGTGCTGCCCGACCTCGCCGCCGGGTGCTCCATGGCCGACATGGCCACGTTCGACCAGGTGGAGGAGTGCTGGGAGGCCCTTGAGGACGCCGGTCTGGCCGGCGAGGTGGTCCCCGTCACGTACATGAACTCCAGCGCCGACATCAAGGCGTTCTGCGGGCGCAACGGCGGGGTGGTGTGCACCTCCTCCAACGCCGAACGGGCGCTCGACTGGGCCTTCGAGCAGGGCCGCAAGGTGCTGTTCCTGCCCGACCAGCACCTCGGGCGCAACACGGCGGTGCTGGAGATGGGCATGTCCCTGGAGGACTGCGTGGTCTGGAACCCCCACCGCCCCGACGGCGGGCTGACCCGCGAGCAGCTCGACCGGGCGCGGATGATCCTGTGGAAGGGCCACTGCTCGGTGCACGGCCGCTTCACGGCCGAGTCCGTCGACGACGTGCGCGCGCGCATCCCCGGCGTGAACGTGCTGGTCCACCCCGAGTGCCGGCACGAGGTGGTGCTCAAGGCCGACCACGTGGGCTCGACCGAGCACATCATCAAGACCCTCCAGGCCGCTCCCGCCGGGTCGAGCTGGGCCGTCGGCACCGAGCTGAACCTGGTCAAGCGGCTGGCCACGATGTTCCCCGACAAGAACGTGTCGTTCCTGGACCGGACGGTCTGCTACTGCTCCACGATGAACCGGATCGACCTGCCGCACCTGGTGTGGGCGCTGGAGTCGCTCGTGCTGGGCGACGTCGTCAACCGGATCACGGTGGACGAGGACACCACCCACTGGGCCAGGGTGGCGCTGGACCGCATGCTGGCGCTCCCGTAACGCCCTCCCCCGACGGGCCGGGCCCGTGGCGAGGAGCGCCCGCCCTTGCCACGGGCCCGGCTCTGTTCCGGCTCCGGCTGCGGCTCGGCTGCGGCTGCGGCTCGGTCAGGCGAAGTCGTAGCCGACGCGGACGCCGACCGTGAGCGTCTGGCGGCCGGGGCTGACCGAGGACGCGCTCTCGGCCGCCGCGGCCATCGCGACCAGCGGCTGGGGGCCGCCCCTGATCTCCTCGGAGATCGACACGACCGGGCCGAGCGGACGTCCGGCCAGCTCGGCGTAGTGGGCGGCCTTGGCCGCGGCGTCCCTGAACGCTCTCGCCCTGGCCTCGCCGAGCACCGACGCCGGGTCGGACAGCTCGAAGGTCACGCCGTTGAGCCTGGCCTCCTCGCCCACGCCGGCGACCGTGTCGATGACGGCGTCGGCCCGCGACAGGTCCCTGACGACCACCTCGACGCCCTGGGCCGCCCGGTAGGCGGAGACCTTCGGATAGACCTCGTACTCGGGGCCGAGCGAGAGCTCGACCGTGCGCACGTCGTGGGCCGCGACGCCGACCCCGGCCAGCGCGTCGGCCAGCCGGGCCGCGGCGGCCCTGACCGCCGTGAACGCCTCGGACGCCGAAGCCCTGCGCACCTCGACGCCCGCCAGCAACCGCAGGACGTCGGGCGCGGCCTGCACACTGCCCTCACCGACGACGGAGATGTCCACGCCTGCCCCCTAAGACTGGGTTCGCCTCGATCCTACGGGCGTGTCCTGCCCCCGCCCACGGCCGGCTCACACAGCGGTTCAGACAGCGGTTCAGACAGCGGTTCAGACAGCGGTTCAGACAGCGTCGACGATCGCGCCCGGATCGTCCAGCTCGACCTGGTGCCCCGAGCGGGGCAGCAGCACCAGCTTGGCGTCGAGGCGGGCCGCCAGGCTCTGCCTGCGGGCGTCCCGGCCGCCCGCGCCGAGCACGGTGACCGGGATGTCGGGAAAGGGATGGCCGGCCCGGATGTCACGGAGGTCGGCGGCCATGTCGCGGCGGGCCAGCCACTCCCCCGCCACCGCCGCGGGCACCTTGCCCATCCGGTACACGCCGAAGGGGTCGCCCATGCCCGTGACCAGGCGGTGCGCCGGCGGCCCGGTCAGGCGGGCCAGCACGTTCGCGCCCCACGTGCCGCCGAGCGCGGGCAGCCACGCGCCCAGGACGGCGGCGAGCGCGAGCGGCCGGCGCACGGGCGGCGGACTGGGGTCCACCAGGACGAGCTTGGCCACGCAGAGCGGGTGCAACCGGGCGAACGCCTCGGCGTGCCAGCAGGACAGGCCGTGCGCGACCAGGGTGACCTGGGACGGCTGCGCGGGGGCCAGCGCGGCCAGCCGGGCCACCTCGCCGTACAGGGTGGGCCGGTCGGTCGCGGGCGGGCTGAGGCCGAGCCCCGGACGGTCGAAGCGGACGACCCGGTGGCAGGCGGCCAGGCCGGCGGCCACGGCGTCCCAATGGAACCAGGCGCCGCCGAGGCCCGCCGTGATGAGCACGCCGGGGCCCGCGCCCTGGTCGAGGACGTGCGGAGGGCCGCAGGGGGCCTCGTCGTCGTCGTGGACGAGCAGCCTGAGCGCCACGTACACGACCCAGACGGCGACCATCGTGAGCTGGATCCGGTGGGCGACGCCGGCCAGCCGCCCGGCGGCCAGGGCGGCCAGCATGAGCCCGGTGGCCCCCACGTTCAGGCCGGTGAACAACCACGACACCCACGAGCGCCAGCGCGCGGAGAGCACCGCCATGGCGGTCAGCACGGCCGTCGTGGCCAGCGCGCCGGCCACCATGTGGAGCCGGTGCGAGACCGTCTCGCCGCGGCAGGCGGGGTCGCTGAGCACGGCGCAGTCGAGCGGGACCAGGCCGGAGACGACCGTCAGCAGCCCGAAGGCGGCCAGCGCCAGCCAGCCGGCCCACTCGCGCGCCACCCTGGGCAGCGTCGCCACGGCGGCCAGGCAGGCCAGCCCGGACAGCACGTCGCTGACCCGGAACAGACGCGTCCACGGCTGGTCGCGGGCGGCCAGCTCGCTCACGTAGCCGTCGGTCCTGTCCACGGCGGGCGTGGTGAACTGGCCGGTGATCCAGGCGCTGTACAGCACGGCCGCCACGATGAGCGCCGAGGCCGCGGCGACGAACAACCTTCGCTCCACGTGATGATTAGAACACCATCCGTGGTCAAAGGCCCGGAGCACCCCATACCGGGAACCATCGGCCGAGGTCGGCCTCCAGCGGCAGCTCGCCGTCCAGGACGCCTCTGGCCTGCAGTTCGAGGGCGTTGTCGCGCCTGTTCCCGGGCAGCGGCGCGAACGGGTAGAACGTGCCGCGCTTGTACAGGTAGACCACCGCCAGCCGCCTGCCCGCCGGATCGGCGAACGACACCAGCGAGCACAGCAGCGAGGGCCCGAACCCGGCCGACTCCAGCGAGGAGTTGACCGCGTGCAGCTCGGTGACCAGGTCGCTGACGTCGTCCGGCGCGCGGCGGACCAGCAGCCAGGTGTAGCCGTAGCCGTCGTCGGACTCCTCGACGCGCCCGCCGAGCAGCGCCTTGACGTCGCTCTCCAGCGTGGCGAACGCGCCGCCCTCCGCGGCCCTGAACGACACCGAGCCGAGACCGGTGGGGACGAGACCGGTCGCGGCCTGGAGCGTCACGGCGGCGGACGGCAGCGCGAACAGCGCGTCGAGGTTGGGCTTGACCGGCTTGGACCGGCCCAGCAGCGAGTCGAGCCAGCCCATGCGCACCTCAGCCCCTTCCGAGCTGCTTGGAGATGGACGCGAGGAGTTCGAGCCGGCGCTCCAGCGGCGGATGCGTGGAGAACAGGTTCGCCAGCGTCTCCCCCCTGGCCAGGGCCGGGGCGAAGTAGAAGGCGTTGAACGGCGCCGCCTCGCGCAGGTCGGTGGTCGGGATGCGGGCCATGTCGCCGGTGACCTTGGTCAGCGCGCTGGCCAGGGCCGAGGGACGCTGCGTGAGCAGGGCTCCGGCCCGGTCGGCGGCCAGCTCGCGGTAGCGCGACAGGGCTCTGGTGAGCAGGAAGCTGACGGCGTACACGACGAGCGAGACGAACATGATGATCAGCCCGACCGGCACGCCGCCCTGGCCGTTGTCCCGGCGTCCGCCGAAGCCGGCGTACAGGGCGAACCTCGTCATCAGCCCGGCGACGATGCCGAGGAACGAGGCGATCGTCATGACGGCGACGTCGCGATGGGCGACGTGCGACAACTCGTGCGCCAGGACGCCTTCGAGCTCCTGAGGCTCCAGGCGGCGCAGGATGCCCGTCGTCACGCAGACGACGGCCCGCTTCTGGTTACGACCGGTGGCGAAGGCGTTGGGGACGTCGGAGTCGGCGATCGCCACCCGCGGCTTGGGCATGTCCGCCAGCGCGCACAGCCGGTCGATCAGGCCGTGGAGCTCGGGGGCCTCCTGTGGGGAGACCTCCCGTCCGTGCATCGCGAACAGGGCGATGCGGTCGGACAGGAAGTACTGCACCAGCAGCAGCCCCCCGGCGAGCACCAGCACGGTCAGCGCGCGCACGCCGAGGGCGATCAGCACGCCGACGAACGCCACGTAGAGCAGCCCCAGCAGGAACATCGTCACGACCATGCGGCGGGTCAGGCCGCTGTCGGACGCGAACCGCGTGCCCACGGGACTCAGCCCGGAATGAGGCCTTGGTCGCCCAGCATCTCCCGGACCTCCTCGATCGAGGCGTCCGCGGGGGGAAGGATCAGCTCTGACGGCTCAAGGCTGTCGTCGGGAAGCGCCTTGCCCACATGGCGCACCTTGTCGAGCAACGCGTGCAGCTTGACGCGGAAGGCCCCCTCGTCACCGGTCTCGATGGCGGCCTCCAGCTCGCTGTCGAGCTCGTTGAGCACCGCGATGTCGTCCGGCGAGATCTCGACCTGGCCCTCGCCCATGATTCTGACGATCATGCGTTCTCCCCGGGCTGACGCAGCTGCTGGGTGTGACCCTGCTGCGGCTGGGCCTGCTGCTGGGGCTGCCCCTGCTCGATGGCGCTCTTGGGCGCCGGGCCCTGGCCCAGCTCGGCCTTCATCCGGGCCAGCTCCAGCTCGACGTCCATGCCGCCGCCCATGCGGTCGAGCTCGGCCTGGATGTCGTCGCCGCGGGTGCCGCTGAAGTCGTCGAGCGCGCCACTGGCCAGCAGCTCGTCGATCGCGCCCGCGCGGGCCTGCATCTGCGCCGTCTTGTCCTCGGCGCGCTGGATCGCCAGGCCGACGTCGCCCATCTCCTCGGAGATGCCGGAGAACGCCTCGTTGATGCGCGTCTGGGCCTCGGCGGCGGTGTAGGTCGCCTTGATCGTCTCCTTCTTCGTGCGGAAGGAGTCGACCTTGGCCTGCAGCCGCTGGGAAGCCGTGGTCAGCTTCTCCTCCTCGGCCTGCAGGTTGTCGTGCTGGACCTTGAGGTCGGCCATCTGCCCCTGCAGATTGGACCGCCGCTGCAGGGCCTCGCGCGCGAGGTCCTCGCGCCCGACGGACAGCGCCTTGCGGCCCTGGTCCTCGTAGCGCCTGGCCTGCGCCTCCAGGCCGTTGATCTGCAGTTCTACCCGCTTGCGCGAGGTGGCCACGTCGGCCACCCCTCGACGCACCTTCTGCAGCAACTCGAGCTGCCGCTGATAGGAGTAGTCAAGCGTCTCGCGCGGATCCTCCATCTTGTCCAGGGCCTTGTTGGCCTTGGACTTGAAGATCATCGAAAGTCTCTTCATCACGCTCATGCGCGTCGGCCGTCCCCTTCTAGGTCGTGCTGGTGTTCACCCAATGCAGCGCAGCCGCCTTGGGATTACCCTACGCATAACGCACGGGGGCGTCACTAAGTTGCAGTCCAGGTAGGGTTGACGTGTGTTGCGACGCCGATCCCAAACCTCCGTGGACGACACCCCCGTCCCCGTTGACGATCCTAAGCCCCAGGGTAAAGGTCGTCCCACACCCAAGCGCCGGGATGCCGAGGGCAGACGACGCCAGCCGGTCTCCGCGCCGAAGGACCGCAAGGAGGCCTATCGGCAGATGCGCGCCAAGCAGGCCGCCGAGCGCGACCGGGCCCGCAAGGGCATGCTCGCAGGTGACGAGCGTTATCTTCCGGTTCGCGACAAGGGTCCGGGGCGCAAGTTCGCGCGCGACTGGGTCGACTCGCGGCGCCTGCCCAGCCAGTACTTCCTGCCGTTCTCGCTACTGATCCTGCTGGCGACCTGGATCCCGTGGCCGATCGAGATCCGCGCCAAGGTGCTCAACATCGTGATCGCGGTCGGCTGGCCGATCATGATGGTCGGCGT
Organism: Nonomuraea sp. NPDC049655; assembly: GCF_044465465.1. Taxonomy (NCBI): domain Bacteria; kingdom Bacillati; phylum Actinomycetota; class Actinomycetes; order Streptosporangiales; family Streptosporangiaceae; genus Nonomuraea; species Nonomuraea sp. NPDC049655. The sequence continues at coordinate 89,070 of NZ_JBITLS010000005.1, read as the reverse complement.
CCTGGCCACCTCCCTCTACGTGGCGTGGAAGGTGAAGAAGGAGGTCGCGGCCAAGTTCCCGAACGAGAGCGTGAAGGGCGTCGGCTTCTACGCGGCCATGCGCGCTTTGCAGATCCGCAAGCTGCGGTTCCCGCCGCCCACGGTGCTGCCGGGCGGGAAGCCCGCGCCGCCCAAGAAGTAGCCCCGTTTTCCCGATTTTTCGGGAAAACGACTTATCGGCGACGTCCGCGTGCCCATCACCGTCCGGTGGTGGGCACTCGTGCTTCCCGCCTTCCGCCGTGCGCCCCCGCTCAGCGGGCCGGTTTCCAGCGCAGGACACCGCCGGTGACCACGGGGCGGCGTCCGTCGATCGCGCCGTCCCGTTCGAGGGCGTCGGCGACGGTCCGCAGCAGCGTGTACGACGACCGCAGCCGCCTGCCCGTGACCCCGGACACCGTCCCGTCGGCCGAGCTCACGGTGGCGTACGCCGTGACGCCGTCGGCGGCCGTGTAGGACAGGATCGGGATCAGCAGGCCGTCCCAGGACCCGGCCGGACGGCGGGCGCACATCTCGCGCCAGGCGTCCCTGATGCCGCGGACGGTGAGATGGTCGCCGGCGCCGGGGCGGAAGCCCAGGACGCCGGCGCCGCGCGCGCCGTTGTGGCGCAGCAGGGAGGCGCGCAGGGCGTCGGGGAAGTCCACGCCCATCTGCGACTCGGCCACGGCGATCGTGCGCGCCCTGACCGGGCCGCCGAGCGTGCGGTAGGTGCGGGGGGCGTTGCTCCTGAGCCAGCGTTCGATGCGCCGCCATTGGGCGTCCACGGCCCGCTTGACGTCGGGCGCGACCCTGCGGGGGTCGATCGGGCGGCGCCGGGGCGCGCAGTTGGGCGCCTGGGCGGCGGAGGCGGCGGGCGTGGGCTGCGCGGTCGCCACGGCCTCGGCCGGCGGCTCCACGGGGGTCACGGGGGTCACGGCCGTCAGGGGCGTCACGGGCTCGGGGCCCGCCGGGGGCGGTTCCTGCTGTTCGGTGACGGCGCGCACGAGGGCCAGGGCGCCGCGCTGCACCGACGTCCCCATCAGGGCGAACCCCAGCGTCACCGTCACGACGACCGCGACGACCAGCCACGACAGGACCGTTCCCGCACGTCGGCGCCGCGGCGCGGGCGCCGGGACGGACGGCGGCGGCTCGGCCCGCGGCAGGCGGGCCCGGCGGCGCAACCGCACCGCGAGGGCGATCAGGACGGCCGCGGTGAGAGCCTGGCGGACGAGCTTGAGCACGTCGCGCACCCTATCCCGAATCGAATCGGCTCATGTGACGCTCTAAGGTCGAACGTATGGAATTCCGACACCTCGGCCGCAGCGGTCTCATGGTCAGTGAGATCAGCTACGGCAACTGGCTCACCCACGGCTCCCAGGTCGAGGAGGACGCCGCCAAGCTCTGCGTGCAGGCGGCGCTCGACGAGGGCATCACCACCTTCGACACCGCCGACGTCTACGCGGGGACGAAAGCCGAGGAGGTGCTCGGCCGGGCGCTCAAGGGCGTCCGCAGGGAGTCGCTGGAGATCTTCACCAAGGTCTACTGGCCCACCGGCCCCGGCAAGAACGACCGCGGGCTGTCCCGCAAGCACATCACCGAGTCGATCAACGCCTCGCTGCGCCGCCTCCAGACCGACTACGTCGACCTGTACCAGGCCCACCGCTTCGACAACGAGACGCCCCTTGAGGAGACCCTCAAGACGTTCGACGACCTCGTACGCCAGGGCAAGGTGCTCTACGTCGGCGTCAGCGAGTGGACGGCCGAGCAGATCGGCCGCGCGCTGAAGATCGCCGACGAGATGGGCTTCGACCGGATCGTGTCGAACCAGCCGCAGTACTCGATGTTGTGGCGGGTCATCGAGGCGGAGGTCGTGCCGCTGAGCGAGCGCGAGGGCCTCGGCCAGATCGTCTGGTCGCCGATCGCGCAGGGCGTGCTCACCGGCAAGTACCTGCCCGGCCAGCAGCCTCCGCAGGGCTCGCGGGCGACCGACGCGAGCGGCAGCGCCATGATCGCGCGGTACATGAACGACGACGTGCTCACCCGCGTCCAGGAGCTGCGGCCGATCGCCGACGACCTCGGCCTGACCATGGCCCAGCTCGCCGTGGCCTGGGTGCTGCAGAACCCGAACGTCTCCAGCGCCATCGTCGGCGCCACCCGCCCCGAGCAGGTGCGCGACAACGTCAAGGCGGCCGGCGTCAAGCTGGAGGACGACGTGCTCAAGCGCATCGACGACGTGCTCGGCACGGTCGTGGAGCGCGACCCGGCCAAGACGGTGAGCCCCGCCATCCGTCCGTGAACCGGAAAACGGAAACCCCTTGAGCCGCAATGCGCTCAAGGGGTTCCCTTTTTTCGCGGATCACTCCGGACGCAATGACATTCCCGTGTATTCGACGCGGTCCTCGTCGAGCAGCGACACCTGCTCGACCCCGGATTCGAGCAGCTCACGCCAGTTCTCCCCGAGCCAGGACTCCGCATCGGCCTGACTCGGGAAAACCTCTCGCGGCAAAGGGCGGTCCGTCACCTCACCACCATTTGCATTTTCATAACGCCACCGCCATGTCATGCCATACGCTCCTTCTCCGCGGGTTCGCCGGCGCCTTCCCTCCGACGGCACTGGAACCCTACTCCCGAGCTCGGAGGTCCATCGATGCTGCGCGCGGGCCGTGTTGCCGCGGCGGTCGTCCTGGGGGCGGCCGCCGTAGTCCTTCTCCCCTCCTCCGCGCTCGGCTCACCCTCCTCGCGGCCCGGCGGTCCCGCGCCGGGGATCGTGCGGCTGTGGGGGGTCTGGCGCAGCGACGGCACGGCGTGGCTGGCGTCCACGGCCGCGTACGAGCCGGCGGACGGCTCGGTCGTCGGGTGGCGCTTCGCGGTCTCGGCCGACGGGTCGGTGGGCGAGCCGCCGGGGGGTGAGCTGCCGTCGTTCCCGGCGGTGTGCGTCCAGGACGCGGCCGGCTCGGGGCACAAGCGGGTGGCGGTCGCGGTGGACTTCGGGGACGGGGAGGGCGACGTCCCGTCCGGTGAGCGGCCGCCGGCGCACCCGCTGCTGCGCTGCGTGACCGGCGCCGAGGACGCGACCGCCGCCCAGCTCCTGGCCTCCGCGGCCAGGGTCGGCGTGAACGGGCGCGGCGAGGTGGTGTCGGTCAGCGGCTACCCGTCCCAGGCCGCGGGGACGGCCCCGTCCCAGGGCGCGGGGACGGGGCCGTACCAGGAGGCGGGCGTCGCCGAGGGGGCCGCCGCGCCCGCGAGCGCGCCCGGCGGAGTTCCGGCGCTGCTGATCGCGGGCGGGGCGGGGGCGCTGTTGTTGCTCGGCGCGGGCACGGCCCTGGCCGCCCGCCGCCGCCCCGGTCGCCCGGGTCGGGCCGGTCGGTAGCCTCTGGGCGGTGAAGATTCTTCTCTCCGGGACCGGGGGTGCGGCGGGCTGGCCGGTGGACGGGTGCCCGTGCGCCTCGTGCGCCCGGCTCCCCCAGGGCCGTCGCCGTCCCTTCGAGCTGCTCGTGGACGACACGGCGCGGTTCCCCTTCACCGGCGGCGGCGCGTTCGGCGGCGGGCTCGGGCTGGTGGCGGCCGACGGCGCGGCGGTGCTGTGCCTGCCGCCGGGCCGGGAGGCCCCCTCGGACGGTCCCGCCCGCTACGACGTCGTCGTGCTCGACCTGCTGGACCGCCCGCAGCGGCTCGGCGAGCTGCGCCGCGCCGGGTCGGCCGACGACCGGACCACAGTGGTGGCCGCGTGGCTGGACCACCGGATCAGGTCGGAGGAGGAGCTGGCCAGGCGGCTGCGGTTGTGGGGGGCGGTGGCCGTGCCGGACGGGACGGTCCTGGAGGGCGGCGGAACGGTCCGCGAGACCCCGCCGCGGCGGGCGTTGCTGCTCGGCGGGTCCAGGTCGGGCAAGTCGGCCGAGGCGGAGCTGCGGCTGGCGGCCGAGCCGTACGTCACCTATGTCGCCACCGGCGGCGACGGCGCGGCGGACGGCGAATGGGCGGCGCGGGTACGGGCGCACCGGGAACGGCGGCCCGCTCACTGGGACACGGTGGAGACGACGGACCTGACCGGGGTCATCGCGGCGGCGCGCACGCCCCTGCTGATCGACGGGCTGGGCACGTGGCTGGCGGCGGTGTTCGACGAGCACGGGGCCTGGGACGGCGACCGCACGCCGGTCGCCCGGCGCTGCGCGGAGCTGGTCGAGGCCTGGCGTGGCACGCCGGTGCCGCTCGTGGCGGTCTCGGACGAGGTGGGGATGGGCGTGGTGCCCGCCACGTCCGCCGGCCGGGCCTTCAGGGACGCGCTCGGCAGGCTCAACGAACGGCTCGCCGCCGAGTCGGAGTACGTCGCCCTGGTGGTCGCGGGACGTCCGCTGGAACTGTGAGCCGGTGGCCTCCGGGAGCCGGGACTACGGGCGTACGGCTCTGGCGTACCAGCGGCCGTCGAGGCGGTCGACGTGCAGCGGACGGCCGAAGCACTCGGACAGCAGGCCGGGGGTGAGCACCTCCGACACCGGCCCGGCGGCCAGCAGCCGCGAGTCGCGCATGAGCAGCGCGTGCGTGGTGGTCGCGGGCACCTCCTCCAGGTGGTGGGTCACCGTGACCGTGGTCAGCACCGGACGGGTGGCGGCCAGCTGCTCGACCGCGGTGATGAGGTCCTCGCGGGCCGGCAGGTCGAGCCCGGCGAACGGCTCGTCGAGCAGCAGCACGGCGGGCTCGGCCATGAGGGCCCTGGCCACTCGGATCCGGGCCCGCTCCCCTTGCGAGCACACCCGGAACGGGCGCTCGACCAGGTCCTTGCAGCCCAGGTCGGCCAGTAGGCGGGTGGCGCGCTCGCGCTCGTTGTCGCCGTACTTGTCCCACAGCGGGACGCTCGTGCCGGTGTGGCCGGTCAGGACCACCGTGTGGGCGGTGGCGCCCTCCTCCTCCAGCAGGTCCTCGTCGATCAGCCGCTGACTGGCCGCGACCAGGCCGATGTGGCGGCGCAGCTCCCGCAGGTCGACCCGGCCGAGCCGGTGGCCGAGCACGCTGACCGCGCCCTCGCTCGGGTGGCGCACCGCCCCGGCCAGCGAGAGCAGGGTGGTCTTGCCCGCGCCGTTGGGGCCGAGGATCACCCAGTGGTCGCCGTACGCCACCTGCCAGTCGATGCCGTCGAGCAGCGTTTTGCCGACAACCCGGACAGCTACACCTTCGAGTTCAAGCACGTGCATTCCCGCCACATTAGTCGGCCCTAGGATCGGTCGTTATGCCGCTTGCTGAGCTGACCCATGGGCTGCGCTTCGCGATCGGCATGCTCAGCGCCGTTCCCGTGCGGGTCGGCAGGGTCGATCGGGAGGTCGCCGGGCCGGCCATGGTGGCGGCCCCCGCGATCGGGCTGGGGCTCGGCGCGGTGGCCGGCCTGGCGCTGCTGCTGCCGGGGCCGCCGCTGCTGGGCGCGGCGCTCGCGCTCGGGCTGCTCGCCGCGCTCACCCGCGGCCTGCACCTGGACGGGCTGGCCGACCTCGCCGACGGCCTGGGCAGCGGCCGGCCCGCCGAAGACGCCCTCGACATCATGAAGAAGTCGGACATCGGGCCGTTCGGGGTGATGACGCTGGTCATCACGCTGCTCGTCCAGGCGGCGGCGCTGACCGGGGCCGGCTATCCCGCCCTGGTGACCGCCTGCGTGGCCGGGCGGCTGGCGCTCACCTGGGCGTGCCGGGCGGGCGTGCCCGCCGCGCGGCCCGGCGGGCTCGGGGCGATGGTGGCGGGCACCGTGAGCGATCCGGCGGCGTGGCTGGCCACGGCGGCCGCCCTGGCCGTGACCGCCGGGCTGGGGCTGGCGGCCGGGACGTGGGCGCCGCCGATCGCGCTGGCGGCCGGGCTCGGGGCGGCGCTGCTGCTGCTCCGGCACGCCCGTCGGCGGCTCGGCGGCGTCACGGGGGACGTGTTCGGCGCCCTGGTGGAGACCGGCACGGCGGCCGCGCTGGTGGTGTGCGCGATCCTGGGCTGAGCGGCGATCCGGGCCGAGCGGGGGCGAGTCAGGCGGCCGGCTGCGGGGCGCGGGCCGGGAGGCGGCGCAGGAGCACCACGCACAGCAGCGCGAGCGGGACCCAGCCGACCAGCCCGGTGAGCCCGGACACCGCGGTGTCGGGCGGGGCCGCGGCGTCCCCGAGCAGCAGCACGGCGGGCAGCACCGCGTTCAGCGAGCCGTGCGCGACCACGCAGGGCCACACGCTGCCCGTACGCAGCCGCAGCCAGCCGATCGCGATGCCGGCCAGCACGCAGAAGCCGATGAACTGCAGCGCCGCCCACGACCCGAGGCTCGGGTAGTTGTAGCCGAGCAGGGTGAGCGGGGCGTGCCACAGCCCCCAGATCGCCCCGGACAGCGCCAGGCCGCCGATCGGGCCGTACGTGGCGGACAGCCGGGGCAGCAGCCAGCCGCGCCAGCCCCACTCCTCGCCCAGCGCCGGGACCGCGTTCAGCACCGGGCCCGCCAGCACGCCGATGGCGATCTGCAGGTAGAGCGCCGGGCCCGGGTCGGCCGGCGGCTGCACGCCCCCGGCCGCGAGCTGGGCCCGGAACAGGCTGAACCGGTCGAGGTCGAGCGGGAACAGCCCGACGGCGGTGCTGAGCCCGGCGCAGACGGCGATCAGCAGCGGCACGCCCAGCCAGGCGGCCAGCACGTACCGGCCGGTGCGGCCCTTGCTCTCGCCCAGCGTCAGGCCGGTCTCGGCGGCCCAGCGCCGCCAGGGCGCGCGCGACAGCGCCCACACCCCGAGCACCCCGGCGGCCGGCGTGAACATCATGAGCGCGGCCAGCCCCTTGGCCGCGGGCGAGCCCAGGCCCGCGCCGAGCCAGATGGGCAGCGCCACCAGCCAGGACAGCCCGAAGGCGAGGACGAGGAAGACGGGAAGCTGTTTTCTCATGACCGTGCACGCTCCGCGACGAGGGCGTTGATGAGGGACGCGCCGCGCTCGGCGTCGTCGATGCTGATCGCCAGCCGCCCGCCGGAGCGGTAGCCGACGACCAGGCACTCGCCGCCGCGCAGCATGATGGTGGCCGCGCCGGGCAGGCCGCGGAAGCCCCAGCCGCCGACCTCGCTCGGCCTGCGGTCCTCGGTCCAGGCCCGGTCGATCCGCGACAGCGGGATCCTGCGCGCCGGGACGCCGAACGGCCCGAAGCCGATGACGAGCGCGTCGTCGCCGACCCGTACGGACAGCGTCGCCGTCGCCAGCCCAGCGACCAGCACGATCACGGCCCCGGGCAGGGCGGAGGCCATGGTCGCCGCCGGCACGACGCCGGCCAGGCGCAGCCCGCAGAGCACGACGATCGCCGCCGCGGCCACCAGCGTCAGCGCGACCAGCCAGGGGTTGACCAGCCGGCTGACCCAGACCGTACGGCGACCGGGCCGCAGCTTCATGGCCGGGGGCGGCTGAACGGCCCCGACCGGGTCGGGCCCGCCCCTGCCGAGGTAGCCGGCGAGCGCGCCCACGCCGAGGGAGCCGAAGAGAACCAGCGGGACGTGCCAGCCCGGCAGGCTCGCGGCCGTCCAGTCGGGCACGTCGAGGTTGGCCGCCAGCGTGGAGGCCTGCGTGCCGAGCATCAGGACGCCGCCGCCGAACAGCCCGCCCCACCACAGCGCCCGCCCGTTCCGGTGCCGCAGCGCCCAGCCCCGCGCGGCGACGGCCAGGAACACGATCCACACCGCGGTCCACACCGCCGCCACCGTCAGCACGTGGGCCTGGAAGGACGCCGAGCCGTCGACGCCCGCCGCGCCCCAGTGGGTGGCCAGCGGGTCCGGCAGCCGGTCGCGCAGCCCCATGGGGGCCAGGAGCAGGGCCGCCGTGACGGCCGCGCCCCACCCGGCCGCGGGGATTCGGGGGTTCATGGCAGATCCTCCAGGATGGTGATGAGGTCCTCACGGCGGTAGCCGTGCCTCTCGGCCTCCTCCAGCAGCTCCCGGGCGCGCTGCACGAGCAGCGCGCGCCCGTCGGCCTGGCCCGCGACGCTGACCCCGCGCCCGCGCCTGAACTCCAGCAGCCCCTCGTCGCGCAGGTCGCGCAGCGCGCGCAGCACGGTGTTGGGGTTGATGCCGAGCGCCCTGGCGAGGTCGCGGGCCGGCGGAAGGCGGTCACCGGGCGTGTAGGAGCCCTCGCCGATGGCGCGGCGGATGGCGCCGGCCACCTGTTCGTGGAGGGGCCGTGCGTCGTTGAGATCGAGCGCGAGCAACATGATGCTAATGACACTAGCACCATGAAACGGAATGCGTCCGACCAGCATTTGTAGGATGAACCCCTGTTTGTGAGTACGCAGAAACCGTGGATAGCATCGGTTTACGTGACCACTGTGCGGCTGAACTCAGCAGACCCAGTCTCTGTCGACACCGACGCCCTGATCGTCGGCTTCCGGCCCGGCCAGGACGGCCCCCGCCCGGCCACGGGCGCTGAGTCCCTCGACGCGGCTTTCGGCGGCAACCTCGCCACCTCCCTCAGCTCGCTCGGCTTCTCCGGCAAACCCGGAGAGCTGGCCAAGCTGCCCACGTTCGGCGCCGTCCAGGCCCCGGTGCTCGTCGCCGTCGGCCTGGGCGACTCCTCCGACCACGAGTCCCTCCGCCGTGCCGCCGGCGCCGCCGTGCGGTCGCTGGCCGGCACCGCGCGCGCCGCGCTGGCCCTGCCGGCCGACGACGACGCCCAGGCCGAGGCCGTCGCGCTGGGCGCGCTGCTCGGCGCGTACGGCTTCGACCGCTACCGCACGGGCGAGCCGCCGAAGGCCCCCGTCTCCGAGATCACCGTCCTGTCCGGGCAGGGCGAGTCCGCCGCCGAGCGGGCCGGCGTGCTGGCCGAGTCGGTCTCGCTCGTCCGCGACCTGGTCAACACGCCGCCGTCCGACCTGTGGCCGGCCAAGTTCGCCGAGATCGCCGAGCAGGAGGGCGCCAAGCACGGGCTGACCGTCGAGGTCCTCGACGAGAAGCAGCTCAAGGACGGCGGCTACGGCGGCCTGGTCGGCGTCGGCCAGGGCTCGGTCAACCCGCCGCGCCTGGTCCGCGTCGCCTACAGCCACCCCGAGGCGGGCAAGACGCTGGCGTTCGTGGGCAAGGGCATCACGTTCGACTCCGGCGGCCTGTCGCTCAAGCCGTCGGCCGCCATGGACTGGATGAAGTCCGACATGGGCGGCGCGGGCGCCGTGCTCGGCGCGCTGGTCGGCATCGCCCGGCTCGGCCTGCCGGTCAACGTCGTCGGCTACCTCTGCCTGGCCGAGAACCTGCCGAGCGGCACCGCCCAGCGCCCCTCCGACGTCATCCACAGCTACAGCGGCAAGACCGTCGAGGTGCTCGACACCGACGCCGAGGGCCGCCTGGTGCTCATGGACGGCATCGCGCGCGCCGCCGAGGACGACCCCGACCTGATCGTCGACATCGCCACGCTGACCGGCGCGCAGATCGTCGCGCTCGGCTGGCGCACCGCGGGCGTCATGGCCAACGACGACGCCGTCCGCGAGCTGGTCGTCGAGGCCGCCACCGCCGCGGGCGAGGGCGCCTGGGGCATGCCGCTGCCGGAGGAGCTGCGCAAGGGCCTCGACTCGCCGGTCGCCGACATCGCCAACCTCCACCCCGAGCGCTTCGGCGGCATGCTCACCGCCGCCATCTTCCTCAAGGAGTTCGTGCCCGACGGGGTGCGCTGGGCGCACATCGACATGGCCGGACCGGCCTACAACAAGGGCGAGGCGTACGGCTACACCCCCAAGGGCGGCACCGGCGCCATCACCCGCACCCTCATCGGACTCGCAGAGCGGCACGCGAGCATCTGAAACAAATGAAAAGATGACGGCATCACGAACACCCCGACAAGGAGCCTTCCTGTGGCCTATGACATCGTCGTCCTAGGTGGCGGCAGCGGCGGTTACGCCTGCGCGCTCCGGGCGGCCGAGCTGGGCAAGTCGGTCGTCCTGATCGAAAAGGACAAGATCGGCGGCACCTGCCTCCACAGGGGATGCATCCCCACGAAGGCCCTGCTGCACTCGGCCGAGGTCGCCGACGAGACACGCGAGAGCGCGTCCTTCGGCGTCAAGGCGAGCTTCGAGGGCATCGACGTCCAGGGCGTGCACGCGTTCAAGGACAAGATCGTCACGCGGGCCTGGAAGGGCGTCCAGGGCCTGCTCAAGGGCGCGGGCGTGACGGTGGTCGAGGGCGAGGGCCGTCTGGTGGGCCCGCGCAGCGTGCAGGTGGGCTCGGAGGTCTACGAGGGCGCCAACCTCGTGCTGGCCACCGGCTCGGCCCCCCGCACGCTGCCCGGCCTGGAGATCGACGGCGAGCGGATCATCACCAGCGAGCACACCCTGAAGATGGACCGCGTGCCGTCGTCGGTGATCGTCCTGGGCGGCGGCGTGATCGGCGTCGAGCTGGCCAGCGTCTACCGCTCCTTCGGCGCCGAGGTCACGATCGTCGAGGCGCTGCCGCACCTGCTGCCGACCGAGGAGGAGTCCAGCTCCAAGCTGCTGGAGCGGGCCTTCCGCCGCCGCGGCATCAAGTACGAGCTGGGCGTCTTCTTCGACTCCGCCAAGACCACCGAGACGGGCGTCGTCGTCACCCTGGCCAACGGCAAGACCCTCGACGCCGAGCTCCTGCTCGTCGCGGTCGGCCGCGGCGCGGTGTCGTCCGGCATGGGCTTCGAGGAGCAGGGCGTGACCATCGAGCGCGGCGCCGTCGTGGTCGACGAGCACTGCCAGACCTCGGTCCCCGGCGTCTACGCCATCGGCGACCTGATCCCCACGCTGCAGCTGGCCCACGCCGGGTTCGCCGAGGGCATCATGGTGGCCGAGCACATCGCCGGCCTCAACCCGCCGCCGATCGACTACGCCGGCGTGCCCCGCATCACCTACTCCGACCCCGAGGTCGCCTCGGTCGGCATCACGTCGGCGCAGGCCGCCGAGCGCGGCATCGAGATCGTCGAGCAGGTCTACGACCTGGCCGGCAACCCCAAGAGCCAGATCCTCGGCACCTCCGGAGCGGTGAAGGTCATCGCCCAGAAGGACGGCCCGGTCGTCGGCGTCCACATGGTGGGCCGGCGCATCGGCGAGCTCGTCACGGAAGGCCAGCTGATCTACAACTGGGAGGCGCTGCCCGCAGAGGTCGCCCAGCTCATCCATGCACATCCGACCCAGTCCGAGGCAGTCGGTGAGGCGATGCTGGCCCTGGCCGGCAAGCCGTTGCACGTACACAACTAGTCCAGCCCTCGAGATCAGAACGCGAGAGAAGAATAACGATGCCGGTCTCCGTACAGATGCCCCAGCTCGGCGAGAGCGTGACCGAGGGCACGGTAACCCGTTGGCTGAAGAAGGAGGGCGAGCGCGTCGAGGCCGACGAGCCGCTCCTCGAGGTCTCGACCGACAAGGTCGACACCGAGATCCCGTCGCCTTCCGCGGGTGTCCTCACCAAGATCGTCGTGGCTGAGGACGAGACGGTCGAGGTCGGCGCCGAGCTCGCCATCATCGACGAGAACGCCCAGCCGGGCGCCGCCGCCCCGGCCCCGCAGGCCGCGCCTGAGCCCGAGCCCGAGCCGGAGCCGGAGCCCGCCCCGGCTCCCCCGGCCTCCTCCATCCCGCAGCCGGCCCCGGCCCAGCCCGCTCCCCAGCAGGCCGCTCCGGCTCCGGCCCCGCAGGCCCCGGCCCCGCAGGCCGCTCCGGCCCCGGCCCCGCAGGCCCCGGCTCCGCAGCAGCCCGCCGAGCCCACGCCGCTGCCGTCCTCGGGCGACAGCCCCTACGTGACGCCGCTGGTGCGCAAGCTCGCCAACGAGCACGGCGTCGACCTCGACTCGATCAACGGCACCGGCGTCGGCGGCCGCATCCGCAAGCAGGACGTGCTGGAGGCCGCCAAGTCCCAGCGCGCGCAGGCCGCCGCCCCCGCCGCGGCTCCGGCCGCCCAGCCGGCCGCCGCCGCGCCGGCCCCCGCCGCCGCCCAGGCCCCGGTCGCCGCGGCGCCCGAGCCGGTCGAGGTGGACACCACGCTGCGCGGCCGCACGGAGAAGATGACGCGGCTGCGTCAGACCATCGCCAAGCGCATGGTCGAGTCGCTGCAGACCGCGGCGCAGCTCACGTCGGTCGTCGAGGTCGACGTCACGAAGATCGCCCAGCTCCGGGCGCGGGCGAAGGACGACTTCTTCCGCCGCGAGGGCGTGAAGCTGACCTTCACCCCGTTCTTCGCGATGGCCACCGTCGAGGCGCTCAAGCAGCACCCCAAGCTCAACGCCACGATCAACAACGAGACCAACGAGGTCACGTACTTCGACGTGGAGAACCTGGGCGTCGCGGTCGACACCGAGCGCGGCCTGCTCGCGGCGGTCGTCAAGAACGCCGGCGACCTCAACCTGGCCGGCCTCGCCCGCAAGGTCACCGACCTGGCCGAGCGCACCCGCAACAACCAGGTGACGCCCGACGAGGTCACCGGCGGCACGTTCACGCTGACCAACACCGGCAGCCGTGGCGCGCTGTTCGACACGCCGATCCTCAACCAGCCGCAGGTGGGCATGCTCGGCACCGGCGCGGTCGTCAAGCGGCCCGTCGTGCTCGACACGCCCGAGGGCGAGGTCATCGCGGTGCGTTCGATGGTCTACCTGGCGCTGACCTACGACCACCGCCTGGTCGACGGCGCCGACGCCGCCCGCTTCCTGACGACGATCAAGCGTCGCCTGGAGGAGGGCCGCTTCGAGGCCCAGCTCGGGCTCGCGTAGTCATCGCTCATGAGGCCGGGTGGCTCCTTCGGGGGCCGCCCGGCCTTTGGCGTACTGTGGGGCCATGGCGATCATCGTGACCGGGGCGTCGGGCCTGATCGGTACGGCGCTGGTCGGGGCGCTGCGCGACCAGGGGCGGGAGGTCGTCCGCCTGGTCCGGCGGGAGCCCGCAGGGCCGGGAGAGGCCTTGTGGGACCCCTCGGCGGGGGTGATCGACCGGGCCGCGCTCGAAGGGGCCGAAGCCGTGGTGCACCTGGCCGGGGCCTCGGTCGGCGACCGGCGCTGGACCGCGGACTACAAGCGCGAGCTGGTGCGCAGCCGCGTCGAGGGCACCCGGCTGCTGGTCGACGCCCTGCGCGCGCTCGGCAAGCCGCCCGAGGTGCTGCTGTCGGCCTCCGGGGTCGACTTCTACGGCGACACGGGCAGCCGGGAGATCGACGAGAGCCAGGGCAAGGGCCAGGGGTTCCTGGCCGAGCTGTGCGAGCGCTGGGAGCGGGAGGCCGAGCGGGCCGCCGAGGCCGGCTGCCGGGTCGCGCGGCTGCGGACGGCGATGGTGCTGAGCCGGCACGGCGGGGCGCTCGGGCGCATGTTGCCGATCTTCCGCATGGGGCTGGGCGCGCCGCTGGGGACGGGCCGGCAGTACTGGTCGTGGATCTCCTTGGACGATTGGGTGGCCGCCGCACTACATATCCTGAAAAATCGGGATATTGAGGGTCCGGTCAATCTCGGGTCCCCTTCTCCGGTCACCAACGAAGAATTCACCCGGACTCTGGGTAAATGCCTGCGTAAAGGCACAGTCCCCATGCCCGTACCGGCGTTCGCCCTGTCCATCGGGGTGGGCGAATTCGCCCGCGCGGGGCTGCTGCCGAGCCATCGCATGATCCCGCGGAAACTGCTTGACAGCGGCTACGGCTTCACGCATACCCGTCTCGACGAGGCGCTGCGCGCCGTACTGTAGGGTGCCGTTCGTCCTTCAGCACGCGGGAGATCCGACATGAGCAGGTCCGGGCAGTCGCACATTCTGGCCATCGGGGGCGGATCGTTCCGCCCGAGCGAGCGTCACAACTTCATCGAGGCGAGCGGGTTGCTGCGGTACGGCCTCGACCTGACCGGCCAGGACCGCCCCAAGCTCGGCCTGGTCGCCACCGCCGTCGGCGACTCCTCCGACTGGCTGCTGAAGATGTACGGCGCCTTCTCCGGCTGGGACGTCGAGCTGAGCCACCTGACCGTCTTCCCCATGCCCAACGTGGAGGACGCGCGGGCCTGGGCGCTCGAACAGGACATGATCTACGTCAGCGGTGGCAGCGTGGCCAACCTGATGGCGTTGTGGCGGCTGCACGGCCTCGACGAGGTCTTCGAGGAGGCCTGGCGGGCCGGCGTGGTGCTGTCCGGGCAGAGCGCGGGCGCCCTGTGCTGGCACGTGGGCGGCAACACCGACTCCTTCGGCCCGGCGCTGCGCCCGTGGGCCGACGGGCTCGCGCTGCTGCCGTACTCGTGCGGGGTCCACTACAACGCCGAGCCGCAGCGCCGCCCGCTGCTGCAGGAGTCGGTCGCCTCCGGCGAGCTGCCCGGCGGGTACGCCGCCGACGAGGGCGTCGCCCTGCACTACGTGGGCACCGAGTTCATCCAGGCGGTCACCGTCGACCCGCGGGCCTACGCGTACCGGCTGGAGTACGACGGCGCCAACGGCGTCAAGGAGTTCAGGATCGAGCCACGCCTGTTGACCCCCTGATTACCCGGACCGGGTGAGGGAACGGCACAATAGGCTCATGCGCCCCATCCACGGGGACGATCCCCACGCGCTGGCCGTCGTCCGCCTTGGTGTGGACGTCCCCTACGAGCAAGCCTGGTCGTTGCAGCGCTGGATGCACGGCAAGCGGGTCGCCGGCGAGCTGGGCGACGCGGTCCTGATCCTGGAGCACGCCCCCGTCTACACCGCGGGCAGGCGCACCCTGCCCGGCGACCGCCCCTCCGACGGCACCCCCGTCGTCGACGCCGACCGGGGCGGCCGGGTCACCTGGCACGGCCCCGGTCAGCTCGTCGCCTACCCCATCGTCGCCGTCGCCGACGTGACCCGTTACGTCTGCGCCCTTGAGGAGACGATGATCCAGGTGTGCGCCGACTTCGGCGTCACCGGCCGGCGGGTGCCGGGGCGTCCTGGCGTGTGGGCGGCCGGTGACGTCGCCCTGGGGCTGCCCGACCGGCAGCTCGGCGCGGTCGGCATCCGCGTCGCGCGCGGCGTGACGATGCACGGGTTCGCGCTCAACTGCGCCAACGACCCCCGGTGGTTCAACCGGATCACGCCGTGCGGGCTGCCCGACGCGGGGGTCTCCTCGCTGTCGGCCGAGACCGGCCGCCGGATCGTGGTCGAGGAGGTCATCCCGATCGCCGAGAAGCGGCTGGCCGACGCCCTCGGCAGGGAGCCGTTCGACCTGCACGAGGAGGATCTGCTGCGCAGGTGACCGAATCGGCATCGAACAGCGGTTGAATCTGGATCTTTCCGGCTTAACATCGCCGTGTGAAGCGTTCCGCCGCTCTCGTTCTCGCGCTCCTGGTTCACCTGCTCACGCTGGCCTTCCTCGCGCTGGGCGCGTGGGCCGTGCTGGCGCACCTCGACTCCCTCGTGGCGTGGCTGGTCGGCGGCGTGAGCCTGGCCGTGGGATGGGCGCTGCGGCCCCGTCTTCCCCGCCTGCCGGCCGACGCCGAGGTGCTCGACCGCGCCGCTGCCGGCGAGCTGTACTCGCTGGCCGGCCGCGTGGCCGACCGGGCCCGCGTCAAGAGGCCGCGCAAGGTCGCGGTCCTGGACCTGGCCACCGAGACCGTCTATGACCATGTGGGCGTGCCGCGCACGCCGGTGCTGGTCATCGGGCTGCCGTTGTGGCTGGCCCTGACGCCGCGGCAGCGGGTGGCGCTGCTGGCCACCGCGTACGCGCGCACCCCCGCCGCCGAGGAGCTGATCGTGGACGGCGCCCTGTTCACGCTGGCCGCCTGGCACGACGCGCTGCTCGGGCCGAGCCCTCCGCTGAAGATCAGGGAGGAGGCCCAGGCGAAGATCGCCGCTTCGTCACTGGGCGCGATCGACCAGCCCGGCACGACGTACGAGGCGGCGGGGTTCTTCGGCCGGCTGATCGGGCGGGTGCTGGGCGGCCCGGTGCTGCTGGCGGAGTACGCGCTGACGGCGCTGGCCCGCGCCGGACGGCCCCGTGCCGAGCAGCGGCGGGAGGCGATCGCCCGGCGGGTCGTGTCCGAGGCCGAGCTGGACGAGCTGCGCGGCCTGGCCGCCGGCGGCTACCTGGCGCCCATCCAGGCCGCGGCGCTGCGCGGCGAGAGCGTCACGGCCATCAGGCAGGGCGCGCTGGCCCGCCACCGGCTCACCGACGACGGCGTGCTGACCTCGGCGCCGCACTCGGAGCTGCTGGACACCGCCGGGTCCGCGCTGATCGACGAGGAGCTGCTGCGCCACTACACCAGGGCGATCCGCGGCTTCGGGCTCATCACCTGACCCTCGACCGGTCCGGTTCTGCGGCGGACGTAAGCTGGACGGGTGACCGTTGCTCCTGATGGCCGAAAGCTCCTCCGCCTGGAGGTGCGCAACGCCGAGACCCCTATCGAGCGCAAGCCCCCGTGGATCAAGACCAAGCTGAGGACGGGCCCCGAATACACCGAGCTGAAATCGCTCGTGCGCCGGGAGGGCCTGCACACGGTCTGTGAAGAGGCGGGCTGTCCCAACATCTACGAGTGCTGGGAAGACCGCGAGGCGACCTTCCTCATCGGCGGCGACCAGTGCACCCGCCGGTGCGACTTCTGCCAGATCGACACGGGCAAGCCCAAGGAATACGACCGCGACGAACCCCGCCGGGTCGCCGAGTCCGTCCAGCAGATGGGCCTGCGCTACGCGACCGTGACCGGCGTGGCCCGCGACGACCTGCCCGACGGCGGCGCCTGGCTCTACGCCGAGACCGCCCGGCAGATCCACTCCCTGCTGCCCGGGTGCGGCGTCGAGCTGCTGGTGCCCGACTTCAACGGCAACCGCGACCAGCTGGAGGAGGTCTTCTCCAGCAAGCCCGAGGTGTTCGCCCACAACGTCGAGACGGTGCCGCGCATCTTCAAGCGCATCCGCCCCGCCTTCCGCTACGAGCGTTCGCTCGGGGTGATCACGACGGCCCGCGAGGCCGGGCTGGTCACCAAGTCCAACCTGATCCTGGGCATGGGCGAAACCCGCGAAGAGATCGTCGAGGCGATGCGCGACCTGCACGCCGCCGGCACCGACCTGCTGACGATCACCCAGTACCTGCGGCCGACGCCGCGCCACCACCCGGTGGAGCGCTGGGTCAAGCCGGAGGAGTTCGTCGAGCTGCAGGCCGAGGCCGAGGCGATCGGGTTCGCCGGGGTGCTGTCGGGGCCGCTGGTGCGCTCGTCGTACCGCGCGGGCAGGCTCTACCAGCAGGCCATCGCGGCCCGCCAGACCACCTGATCCAGGCCGATCCCGTTTGATCCTGCTTGATCTTGCTTGATCCTGCTTGAGCGGAGCCCCGGGCCGTTGCCCGGGGCTTTTCGCGTCCCTAGCATGGCAGGGCTGCCGAGGGAGGGCGAGGCCATGGCGACCGTGATCCGCACCAGCGACCTGCCCGCGCGCAGCCGTCACGACGCCTGGCGCGGCATCGTCTGCGACACGCTCGGGCCGCTCGACCTGCGCATCGATTCCGGCGCGCCGCTGCGGGGCGAGATCGAGCTGGGGCAGTTGGGCCCCGTGGGCGTGGGCCGGGTGCGCACGTCCACGCCGCACAGCGTCCACCGCACGGCGAAGCTGATCCACCGCGACAACCCCGAGCTCTACCGGGCCGTGCTGGCCGTCTCGGGCAACCCGGTGCTGCGCCAGGACAGCCGCGAGATCCGCCTGGACAAGGGCGAGTTCGCCATCTACGACTTCACCCGCCCCTACGAGGTGGCCTACGACTCGGCCGTGCAACTGGCGGTGTTCAGCTTCCCGCACGAGCTGCTGCCGCTGCCGTACGACGACGTGGCCCGGCTGACCGCGGTGCCCGTCTCGGCGCGCGAGGGCGCCGGCGCGCTGGCCGTGCCGCTGCTGCGCCGGGTCACCGAGGACTACGACGACTACACCCCGGCCAGCGCGGCCAGGCTGGCGACGGTGGTGATGGACCTGGTCACCACGGCCCTGGCCGAGCGGGCCGAGCAGGCCGCCGCGGTGCCCGAGGACGCCCGCCGCCGCGCCCTGCTGCTGCGCGTGCGCGCCTTCATCGACCAGCGTCTGGGCTGGTCCGACCTCGATCCGGCGATGGTGGCCGAGGCGCACCACGTCTCGGTGCGTTACCTGCACCGGCTGTTCGAGTCCGAGAACACGACGGTGGCCGCCTGGATCAGGCACCGGCGGCTGGAGCGCTGCCGCGGCGACCTGCTGGGCGCCCGGCACCTGCCGGTCGGCGAGGTCGGGGCGCGGTGGGGGCTGCCCGACTCGGCGCACTTCAGCAGGCTGTTCAAGCGGGCGTACGGGCTGCCGCCGGCCGAGTTCCGGCGGGCCCACCCCGTGCGCTGATCGTCAACCGTCCTGGCACGGGGATCCAAGACGCGCGGGGTCGTGCGGAGCAGACTGAAGGTGTTCCAGAACACCTCAGATGCCTAGGAGCACGACATGCAGCTCTTCCTCAACCTTCCGGTCAAGGACCTGGACCGGTCGCAGAAGTTCTTCACCGAGCTCGGCTTCACGATGTACGGCATGGCCGAGGGCATGGCCTCGATGCTCGTCAACGAGCAGACCCAGGTGATGCTGCTCACCGAGCCGACGTTCTCCACGTACGTCACCAAGGAGATCGCCGACGCCACCACCAGCACCGAGGCCATCCTGGTGCTCGGCATGGAGAACCCGGCCCAGGTGGACGAGCTGGTGGACAAGGCGCTCGCGCTCGGCGCCACCCCGGCCGGCGTGCCGCAGGAGGCCGGGTTCCGCTACCAGCGCGGCTTCGCCGACCTCGACGGGCACCACTGGGAGGCCCTCTGCCTGGTCCAGCCCGCGTGAACGGCCACGCCACCTCGGCGGACGGCACCGTGCTGGCCTACGACAGCTACGGCTCCGGGCCCGCGGTCGTGCTGGTCAACGGCGCGTTCGGCGACCGGGCGCACCCCACGCTGGCGGGCGTGGCCGCCGCGCTGGCGCCCTGGTTCACGGTCGTCAACTACGACCGCAGGGGCCGGGGCGGCAGCGGCGACACCCGGCCGTACGCGGTCGAGCGGGAGATCGAGGACCTCGCGGCGGTGATCGGGGCGGCGGGCGGGACGGCCATGGTGTTCGGGGGCTCGTCCGGCGCGGCGCTCGTGCTGGAGGCCGCCGCCCGGGGCCTCGGCATCACGAGGGTGGCGGTGTGGGAGCCGCCGTACCACGTGGACGACGACGCTCCCCCGCTGCCGGACGACTTCGCCGCGCAGCTCGACGCGCTGGTGGACGCGGGCCGCTGGGAGGAGGCGGTCGAGCGGTTCATGGTGGAGGCGGCCGAGGTGCCGGTCGAGGCCGTGGCCGCGATGCGGGCCGACGCGTCGTGGGCGCACCTCAAGGACGTGGCCCGCACGCTGGCCTACGAGGCCGCCGTCCTCGGGCCGGGCAACCGGCTGCCGGCCGCCACGCTGGCCGCGATCGCACAGCCGTTGCTGGTGCTGAGCGGGGAGCGGAGCCCCCGGTGGATGGCGGGCGCGGCGCTGGCGGTCGCGGCGGGCGTGCCGGGGGCGCGGCATCGGGTGCTGGAGGAGCAGGCCCACGCCGTGACGTCGGAGGCGCTGGTGCCGGAGTTGCTGGAGTTCTTCGCCCGGTGACAGGCTTTGCGTAACGTAAAGGTCACAAACCTATCGAGTACTCGGTTTTCTGGTGAACACTGATGCCGTGGAACTCGACGAACTGATCGCCCGGCTCGACCTCCCCACCAAGATCCGCCTGCTCACCGGGGCCGGCATGTGGTCCCTTCCGCCGATCCCCGAGATCGGGCTCGACCGGCTCGTGATGAGCGACGGCCCGATCGGCGTCCGCGGCGAGCAGTGGACCTCCGCCGACCCGTCGATCGCGCTGCCCAGCCCGACCGCGCTCGCGGCCACCTGGGACGTGGAGCTCGTCCGGCGGGCCGGCGCGCTGCTGGCCCAGGAGGCCCGGCGCAAGGGCGTGCACGTGCTGCTCGCGCCCACGATCAACCTGCACCGCTCCCCGCTCGGCGGCCGGCACTTCGAGTGCTTCTCGGAGGATCCGTACCTGACCGGCGAGATCGGCGCGGCCTACGTCGAGGGCGTGCAGGAGGGCGGCGTGGCCACCACGCCCAAGCACTTCGTGGCCAACGACTTCGAGACCGACCGCTTCACCGTGGACGTGCGGGTCGACGAGAAGACGCTGCGCGAGGTGTATCTGCGGCCGTTCGAGCGGGTGGTGCGGGCCGGCGCGTGGGGGCTGATGACGGCCTACAACGCCGTGAACGGCACCACCATGACCGAGCACTCCGCCCTGGTCAACGGCGTGCTGAAGGACGAGTGGGGGTTCGACGGGCTCGTCGTGTCCGACTGGACGGCCGTGCGCAGCACCGAGGCCGCCGCCCTCGGCGGCACCGACGTGGCCATGCCCGGCCCGTTCGGCCCGTGGGGGGACAAGCTGGAGGCCGCCGTCCGGGAGGGGCGGGTGCCCGAGTCGGTGGTCGACGACAAGGTCCGGCGCGTCCTGCGGCTGGCCCGGCGCACGGGCGCGCTCGGCGGCGGCGAGCGGCCCGCCCCCGGCGTCATCGACGGCCCCATCGACGGACTCGCGCTGGCCCGCGAGGTGGCCGCGCGCGGGTTCACCCTGCTCACCAACGACGGCGTGCTGCCGCTGCGGGACGTGCGCACGCTCGCGCTCATCGGCTCGGCGGCCGGCGAGGCCCGGGTCATGGGCGGTGGCAGCGCCCAGGTCTTCCCCGACCGGATCGTCTCGCCGCTGGCCGGGCTGAGCGCGCTGGAGGGCGTCGAGGTCCGGCACGCCGTCGGGACCGACCCGCGGATCCGCCTGGCGCCGCTGGCCTGCCCGGTCGTGGCGCAGTTCCTCGACGCGGGCGGCGGCCTGCTGGCCGAGCATCCGCTGGCGGCCGCCGAGGCGCGGTGGGTCGGCCAGCTGCCGCCGGACGTGGACGGCGAGCGGCTCGGGGCGGTGCGGCTGCGGGCGGCGTACACGCCGGGCACGTCGGGCCGGCACGAGCTGTCGGTGGCGGGCGTGGGCGCCTTCACCGTCACGGTGAACGGCGAGACCGTCCTCGACACGACGATCGAGCCGGAAGGGGGCGATCCGGCGGCCGCGTTCCTGTCGCCGCCGGAGCGGCGTTTCGCCGTCGAGATGGCCGCGGGCGAGTCGTACGAGCTGAGCGTGACGCATCCGGCGGGGGCCTTCGGGGGCATGGCGTTCGTGGCGTACACGCTGGGCCACGCCGACCCGGCGCCGGGGGCGGACGAGCTGATCGCCGAGGCCGTGCGGGTGGCGGCGGACAGCGACGTGGCGGTGGTCGTGGCCTCGACCACGCCGGAGGTCGAGAGCGAGGGCTTCGACCGCGAGACCCTGGCGCTCCCCGGCCGCCAGGACGAGCTGATCCGCGCCGTGGCCGCGGCCAACCCGCGCACGGTGGTCGTGGTCAACGCGGGCTCGCCGGTGGAGATGCCGTGGGCGGACGAGGTCGCGGCGGTGCTGCTGACCTGGTTCCCCGGGCAGGAGGCCGGGTCAGCGCTGGCCGACGTGCTGTCGGGCCACGCCGAGCCCGGCGGCCGCCTGCCCACCACCTGGCCCGCCACGCTCGCGGACGCCCCCGTCACGGACGTCACCCCCGTGGACGGCGCTGTGGCCTACGACGAAGGCGCGTCCATCGGGTACCGGGCCTGGGAGCGGTCGGGGCGGGTTCCGGCCTTCTGGTTCGGCCACGGCCTCGGCTACACGACGTGGAGCTACGACTCCGTCGCCGCCGAGGGCGCTACCGTGACCGTCGCGCTGACCAACACCGGCGACCGCTTCGGCCGCGAGGTCGTGCAGATCTACCTCTGCCGGGGCGCCGACCGCCGCCTGGCCGGGTTCGACGTGGTCGAGGCCGGGCCGGGAGAGACCGTGATCACGACCGTCTTCCTGCCCGACAGCGCCTTCCAGGTGTGGGAGGACGGCTGGCGCACGGTCGAGGGCGAGTACACGGTCCAGGCGTCGCACCACGTCGCGGACCCGAGGCTGTCGATCACGGTGAAGATCTAGCGACAAAGGCCGGTCGCGTTTTCCATAGTGCACCAGTTGGTTTGTATCCTTCTGAGCATGGCAAAGTCCGAGGATCCAGAGAAGCCGGGGCGCATCAAGCAGCTCCGCATGATCGCGCAGATCATCAAGCAGGCCAATCCCAAGGGGATGCCGATCGTCTTCCTCTCGGCGGTGGGCACGCTGGCTGTGGTCGTCGTGATCGGCCTGGTCACGGACTACCTGTGGTATTCGGTGTTCATCGGCGTCCTGGCCGCGCTCACCGTCGGGCTGGTCGTCTTCGGCCAGCTCGCCCAGAAGGCCCAGTACTCGATCCTGCACGGCCAGACCGGCGCCGCCGCCGCGGTCCTGCAGGGCATGCGGGGCAACT
Organism: Nonomuraea sp. NPDC049655; assembly: GCF_044465465.1. Classification (NCBI taxonomy): domain Bacteria; kingdom Bacillati; phylum Actinomycetota; class Actinomycetes; order Streptosporangiales; family Streptosporangiaceae; genus Nonomuraea; species Nonomuraea sp. NPDC049655. The sequence continues at coordinate 66,761 of NZ_JBITLS010000005.1, read as the reverse complement.
GGCAGGTCACCCCGGCCATCGCGGTCAACCGTGACCAGGACCTGGTCCACCTCGTCGTCGGCTTCCCGGGGGTCGTGCTGGTCTCCGAGGGGCCGGGCAACCGGGTGGCCAAGATGCTCGCGGCCGAGAAGAAGCGGGTCGCGCGCGTGGTGCTGGGCGTCGAGATCTACGACATCCAGTGCGGCGACGGCGAGGGCCAGGTGCCGATCGCCAAGCTCCAGCGGCACATCATGAAGCTGCCGCGCAACCTGAAGAAGCCCTCGGTCAACGAGGTCAAGGACCGGCTGCGCTCGCTGCCGAAGAACCTGCCGATGCCCAAGGGCCCGATGCCCAAGGGGGCCCGCATGCCGCGCGGCCCGAAGATGCGCTAGTGCTGTCGGTCTCCTCGCGGGCCAACCGCCACTGGTGGGACGGCAACGCCGACGACTACCAGGTCGAGCACGGCGGCTTCCTGGGGGACACCGGGTTCGTCTGGTGCCCCGAGGGCGTCGACGAGGCCGAGGCGCGCCTCCTGGGCGAGGTGCGCGGCCGGCGGGTGCTGGAGATCGGCTGCGGCGCGGCGCAGTGCGCGCGGTGGCTGGTGACGCAGGGGGCCCGGGTGGCCGCCTTCGACATCTCCCACCGGCAGTTGCGCCACTCCCAGCGCATCGACCTCGACACCGGCCTGCGCGTGCCCGTGGCGCAGGCCGACGCCGAGTCGCTGCCGTACGCGTCCGGCGCCTTCGACCTGGCGTGCTCGGCGTACGGGGCGCTGCCGTTCGTGGCCGACCCGCTGGCGGTCTTCCGCGAGGTGCGCAGGGTGCTGCGGCCGGGCGGCCGGTTCGTGTTCTCGGTGAGCCACCCGATCCGGTGGGCCTTCCCCGACGATCCCGGCCCGCGCGGGCTCACCTCCGACCGCTCCTACTTCGACCGCTCGCCCTACGTCGAGCGGGACGACGACGGCACCCCCTCCTACGTCGAGCACCACCGCACGATGGGCGACTGGATCGGCCTGCTGGCCGCCTCCGGGCTGACCCTCACCGGCCTGCTGGAGCCGGAGTGGCCCCAGGGGCACGAGCGGGCGTGGGGCGGCTGGAGCCCGCTGCGCGGCCGACACATTCCCGGCACGGCCATCTTCACCTGCGCGAATACCTAGCCGCCAGCGCCGCGAAGACCTCCTTGGGCTCCCAGCGGGTCTCGTCGAGCATCCTGACCACGCCGTAGGAGCCGAGATCGTCGGCGCCGCGCCGGTTGTAGGCGGCGAAGGTGAACCAGAACGCGGCCGCCAGGCCCTCGGCCTCGAAGACGTCGAGCAACTCCGCCAGGTAGCGGACCTGCTCGCCCTCGTCGGGCACGGCCCCCTCGGGCACCAGGTACGCCGAGCCGCCCCGCTCCCCCGCGCCCTTGTAGGCGCAGGTGCCGAACTCGGTGGCGGCCACCGGCTTGCCGTGGGCGAAGTGGGCGCGCACCTCCGCGGGGAAGTCGGCGGCGTTGTAGGCGGCGCGGTAGGCGTCGACGCCGACGATGTCGAAGGGCGTCCAGTCGACGAACTCCCAGGGGCCCGACGCGTACGTGAGCCGGCCTCCGAACCGGGCCCTGACCGCCGCGGCCGCCTCGGCCAGGAAGGCGTTGAAGCGGGGCGCGACGTCGGCGGCCGTCGTCTGCCACCAGGCGAGGTCGGCCGTCGTCATGGCCTGCAGGCGCTCGCCGTACGTGGCGCCGGGGATGAAGCCGTGGCAGAACGCGCTGGTCTCGCACCCGGCGACCAGCACCACCTCGGCGCCGGTGCGGCGCAGGGACTCGGCGCGGGCGGCGCAGTCGGCGTAGAGGGCGACGGCCTGCTCGGGGGTGGCGTCCACGGGGAAGGGCGCGAACCACACCTCCAGACCGGCCGCCGCGGCCCGCTCGGCCGCGACGGAGAGCCGGTCGGGATCGCCGCCGGAGACGCGGACGGCCGTGCAGTGGAGCTCGTCGGCGATCACCCGCATCTCGCGGGCGACGACGTCGGGATCGAGGGTCCGGCGGCTGAGCTGCGGGCCGTTCAGAAACCCAGTGTCATAGTTAATCCCTTTTTTCACTGTTTTTCCCCTTTTATGGATGGAAAGCCGTTTTCGAGGAGATCGAAGGCCGTCTCGACGTCGTCCGCCAGCAGCCGGCCCGCCTCCTCCAGCGCGCCCCCGGACGCGAGCCGGTGGAAGAACGTCTCCTGCAGCGTGGTGATCGTGGCGGTGATCTGGGCCGCCATGAGCTGGGCGGTCAGGCCGCCCGCGGGCGCGCCCATGGCCTCGGCCAGCGCCGCGGCCAGCGCGTGCCGCTCCCCCGCGTGGGCCTGCTGGACGGCCGCCAGCAGCGCCGGGGTGGCCGCGATCACCCGGACGCGGGTCAGCAGCCCCTCCACGTCCACGTCCCGCGCCCCCTGGGCGGCCATCGTCCGGTAGTGCTCGCGCAGCGCGCCGAGCGGCGAGACGCCCGGCGCCCGGCCCGCCACGATCGCGGCCGTGTCCTCCGTGACGCCGTCGAGGGCCAGGCACTCCTTGCTGGGGAAGTACGCGAACAGCGTGACCTTCGCGACCCCGGCCGCCTCGGCGATCTCGTTGACCGTCACCGCGTCGTAGCCGCGCTCGGCGAACAGGCGCAGAGCCGTCTCCGCGATGCGCCGCCGCGTCTGCTCCTTCTTGCGCTCCCTGAGTCCCGCCATCATGGCTCCACGATAACCGTACCGGGTAGGAAAACAAACCCGGTACGGTTTTCTAATCCGCGGTGCTCATCGGCGCGCGGGCGGCCAGACCGGCGGTGGCGGCGAGCATGGCGGCGCTCAGCGCGAAGACGCCGAGCACGCCGGTCGCCCCCGCCACCACGCCCGCCACGGCGGGCACCAGCACCTGACCCAGCCGGTTGCCGGTCAGGCGCAGCGCGAGCGCCGTGCCGCGCTCGCCGGCCCGCGCGCGACCGGCCACCCAGGACAACGTCAGCGGCTGGCCCAGCCCCAGCGCGAAGCCCATCAGCGCGACCACCGGCACCGCGGCGGCCGTACCGCACAGCGGCAGCGCGGCGACGGTGACCGCGGCGGCGACGGTGCTGGTCACCAGGACGGCGCGGCGGCCGTACCGCAGGACCAGGCGTTCCATGGCGAGCCTGCTCGCCATGGTGGTGGCGGCCCGCAGCGCCAGCAGCGCGCCGACCGCCACCACCCCGGCGCCACGGCTCTGTCCCCAGGCCGGCAGGTACGCCAGCACCAGGTCGATCGTGGACACCGTGGCCAGGCTCGTGACCAGGGCCTGCCACATGCCCTCCTGGCCGAGCGTGCCGCGCAGCGGGAAACGCCGGACGGCGGCCCGCCCGCGCGCCGGGCCCGGCCCGTCGGTCCACAGGCTCGCCAGCCCCGCCACCAGCCCGAACCCGGCCGCCACGACGAGGGCGGGCCCGACGCCGGCCGCACCGCCCGCGTCGCCGCTCGTGACGAGCGTGCCGCCCGCCACGAGGGCCGCGGCGGACGGCCCGGCGAGCTGGCCGAGCGAGGTGAACACGGTGAAGCGCGCGTAGGCGCGGTCGTGGCCCCCGGCGGCCACCCGGTTGGCGATGACGGCCTGCTGGGCGACGACGGACAGCAGGTGCCCGAGCCCGAACAGCGCGTTGAGCAGCACCAGCGCCCACAACGAGCGGGCCACGGCCAGGGCCAGGGCGCTGCCGGTGATCAGCGCGGCGCCCAGCAGGGCCGCGCCGCGCTCGCCGGAGGCGTCCACCCAGCGCCCGACGGGGACGGCCGCGAAGAGCGGGAGCACCGAGAACCCGGCGGTGATGAGCCCGATGCCGAGGTTGCCCGCGCCGATCTCGATGGCCCGGTAGCTGACCATCGGACGGGCCGCGAACGTCGCCGCCTGCACGCACACCGCCGCCACCATGAGCGGGCCGAACCACCGGCCCGTCCCGGCCCGGCGGGTCGTCACATCCGGACGACCATGGTGTTGGACACCCGGTCGTGCACCCCGCGGTGGTCACGGTCCCAGATCAGGGCCGGCAGGGCCAGGCCGAGCAGGACGGTGCGCACCAGCACGGGCAGCAGGCGCGGGGCGCCGCCGTCCATGGCGGCGACGCGGACGCCGGCCAGCCGGTGGCCGAACGTCTGGCCCATGAAGCCGACGAGCAGCAGGTACTGGAGCGCGAACACCAGCACGGGCGCCCACGGGGACTCGGCCGGGTTCATCCTGAGCAGCAGCTGCACGACGACCCAGGTGCAGATCATCCAGTCGATCACGAGCGCGGCGATCCTGCGCCCCCACCCGGCGACCGATCCGCTGCCCTCCTCGGGCAGCCCGAGGCGCTCACCCGGGTACCCGAGGTCGATCCCGGCGGACCGGATGCCGCCCAGCCAGGTCTGCGTCCACCGAGGCTCGTTGCTGCTCATGCCGTCAACGGTATCCGGCCCCCGGGGCGGTCGGCATCGTGACCCAACCGCGCTCTGCCCTCGCCATCATGGTCGCCATGCCACACGGGGATGACCTTGACGCGCGCTTCAACGAGGTGGTCGCGCAGATCGACGAGGGCGAGCGCCGCAGGATGCGCTCGTCCGCCGCCAAGGGGGCCAAGGAGGGCGTCACGCGGCAACGCGCGCCACGCCCGCCGCGGCGGGACCGCTTACCCGCCGATCACGTGCGGGTCGACCACGGCCCGCGCCGGCTCGGGCGCATGTCGGTCGCCCTGATCGCGTTGTGCGCGATCGTGGGCGCCGCGGGGCTCGTGGTCACCTACCGCCCCGACCTGCTCGGCGGGAACCCCGGCCTGGAGGCCCTGTCCCTGCCCGCGAACCCCGTCGACGCGGACGACCCCTTCGCCGGCTCGCCCGCCGAGCGCTACGCCGACGGCGCCGCGGGCCTCGTGATGCCGGCGGCGAAGGCGCTGGGCGGCCTGTCGAAGGCGGAGGTGGCCAAGGGCCTGGAGCGCACCCGCGCCCTGCTGGCGGCGGCCCTGCTCGACCGCGAGACGCTGCTGGGCGGCAGGCCCAAGGCGTTCGCCGGGCTGCTCGACGCCGACCAGCGCGAGGAGTTCTACAAAGAGCTGGGCGGCAAGAAGTACGACAGCCGCGAGATGGTGCACAGCTTCGCCCCCGGCAGCGCCGAGCTCGCCACCGACGTGGTCAAGATCAACGGCATCGCCCGCCTCGGCACCTTCCGTGAGGACGGGCTGCACGGCGTCAAAGTCGACGTGAACTACCTGGCCGTCTACGCCGTGCGCCGCCCCGGCGTGCCGGCCACCACCATGCGGCTGGTCTCGCAGCTCACCGGCGAGGTGCAGCTCTACCGCTCGGACGGCAAGCCCGCCGTGTACGTGGACTGGGGCATGAGCAGCACCCCGGCCGACTGCGACATCGACGACGGGTTCGTCCACCCCGTCTACGAGGACGACCCGCCCGGTTCCGTCGCGCCGACGGGCCCGGCCACCGACCCCTACGACCTGGACGTCCGGCCGGATTTCGACGGAGGCTGCGACACGTCCCAGGGGACGTGACCCTGCGTAACACATGCGAAACAATCGAGACACCGTACGGAAACGGCCGCGACCTAGCGTCGGCATGATGGCCAGTCCCTCAGGGAGGTTCGAGAGTGTTCAACTCCGCCGACGACGTCCTGAAGTTCATCAGTGACGAAGGGGTGCAGTTCGTCGATGTCAGGTTCACCGACCTGCCGGGGACGACGCACCACTTCACCTTCCCGGTCGAGAACTTCGGCGCGAACGTCTTCACCGACGGGCTCATGTTCGACGGCTCGTCCATCCGCGGCTTCCAGGCGATCCACGAGTCGGACATGCTGCTGCTGCCCGACCCGTCCAGCGCGGTGCTCGACCCGTTCCGCCAGCACAAGACGCTCAACCTCAACTTCTTCGTGCACGACCCGCTGACCGGCGAGGCCTACAGCCGCGACCCGCGCAACGTGGCGCGCAAGGCCGAGGAGTACCTCAAGGGCACCGGCATCGCCGACACTGCCTACTTCGGCCCCGAGGCCGAGTTCTACATCTTCGACGACGTGCGCTTCGAGACGAAGGCGAACGCCGGCTACTACTACATCGACTCCATCGAGGGCGCCTGGAACACCGGCAAGCGGGCCGAGGGCGGCAACCTGGGCTACAAGCCGCGCTACAAGGGCGGCTACTTCCCGGTCCCGCCGATGGACCACTTCACCGACCTGCGCTCGGAGATGGTGCGCAACCTCATCGAGTGCGGCATCGACGTCGAGATGCAGCACCACGAGGTCGGCACGGCGGGCCAGGCGGAGATCGACTTCAGGTTCGGCACGCTGCTCAAGACGGCCGACAACCTGATGCTCTACAAGTACGTCATCAAGAGCACCGCTCTTGAGTACGGCCACACCGTCACGTTCATGCCCAAGCCGATCTTCGGTGACAACGGCTCCGGCATGCACTGCCACCAGTCGCTGTGGAAGGACGGCTCGCCGCTGTTCTACGACGAGGTCGGCTACGCGGGCCTGTCCGACACCGCCCGCTACTACATCGGCGGCCTGCTGCGGCACGCGCCGTCGCTGCTGGCCTTCACCAACCCGACGGTCAACTCCTACCACCGCCTGGTCCCGGGCTACGAGGCCCCGGTCAACCTGGTCTACTCCCAGCGCAACCGCTCGGCCTGCGTGCGCATCCCGATCACGGGGTCCAACCCGAAGGCCAAGCGTATCGAGTTCCGCGTGCCCGACCCGTCGTGCAACCCGTACTTCGCCTTCTCGGCGATGCTGATGGCGGGGATCGACGGCATCCGGAACAAGATCGAGCCGCCGGAGCCGGTCGACAAGGACCTGTACGAGCTGCCGCCGGAGGAGGCCCGCCAGGTGCCGCAGGTGCCCGGCTCGCTGCCCGAGGTGCTCGACGCGCTGGAGGCCGACCACGACTACCTGCTCGAAGGCGGCGTGTTCACGCCCGACCTGATCGAGACGTGGGTGTCGTACAAGCGGGAGAACGAGGTAGACCCGATCCGCCTGCGGCCGCACCCGCACGAGTTCGAGCTGTACTACGACGTGTGAGGCCGCGGTTCTCCCCTCGGGAGAACCCGGAACGAAGGGGGCCCGGCGCCGTTGACGGCGCCGGGCCCTTTCTCGCTCACTCCCGTCCGCGGCCCCGCAACGGCCGGTTGGGAGGGCTCTGGCGGGGTTCGCCGAACGCGGTTACCTTGATCCCAGATCACGCAACCGGCCATCGGCCGAACGCGCCCGAAGGATCTGGAGGACCGTCATGAGGATCAGACGAGGGCTGTTAGCCGCGGTGCTGGCCGCCGGCGCGCTCTGTCTCGGTTCGACCCCGGCTCACGCCATCCCGCCGCCGCCGCCCGGTGGCGACCTCCTCGTCGTCTTCGCCTACTTCAACGGCGACCAGCTCGTCGGCCAGCGCTGGTTCGGCTGCGGCCAGCCCGCCGGCGAGTGGGGCGTCCTGTCGGGCACCCAGAAGGTCTACTTCACGCCCTGCTGAGCCGTGAGCGGGGACCGCCCCGTGGTCAGAAGTCGAAGCGGGGCGCCGACGCGGTGAGGATCTCCGACTTCGGCGACACCGGCCACAGGGCGGTCAGCTCGTCGTAGAGGGCCGTGGCCAGGCGTTCGACGTCCGCGCGGGCCGTCTCGTGCAGGGCCTCGGCCACGATGAGCACGTCGGCGGTGGTGTCGCGGACCGCCGACAGGCCGCTCTGCCGGTTGGTCCAGCGGCGCGCGTGCGCCTGGTCGTCCGCGTCGGCGAAGATCACTTCTCCGGCGGCCGGGTGCTCCGTCTCGCCGGAGAAGGTCAGGTACGTCTCCGCGCCCGAGGCGTACCGCACCTCGACGAAGCCGGAGACGCGGGAGACGTCGAACACCGCCACCGGCACGGCGAAGGCGATCGAGACCGCGTTGCACAGGTCGATCAGGGGATGCAGGCGCGGCAGTGCGCCCTCCTTCCTGAAACGGCGCAGCAGCGACTCCGACGCGCACCGGTACTGCGTCGGCTTGAGCCCCATCCGGGTGAACGCCCGCCGCCACGCCTGGATCTCGGGCAGCTCGCTCTCGGGCGCGGCCCGCCGCGCGGCCAGGTCGCAGTAGCGGGCCACCTGGTCGTCGACGCGGGCGGCGGCGTCGACGCCCGCCACGTGGAGCGCGAAGGGCACCAGGTCGGGGAAGTCCCGCCAGATCTCCGCGGAATGCTGGAAACGCACTGTCACCTCGCCGGTCGTCTGACTCGTGCGCCTCACGATACTGCGGCGGCCTCCCGTCGTCCCCGCGCGGCATGCCGGGCGCGGGCGGCGGTCAGGGCGTAACAACCGAACGTCGCCGCCGTCAGGACGGCCGCGGCGAGCAGGGGCCGCCCGACGACGCCCAGCACCGCCACGCCGAGGGTGGCGCCGACCTGGCGGGAGGCGTTCAGCACGCCGCCCGCGGTGCCGGCCGTGCCCGCGGGGGCCGCGTTCACCATGCCCGCCATCAGCGCCGGGAACACGAACGACAGCCCGAACCCCATGACCACCAGCCAGGGCGCGAGCACGTCGGTGAACGCCACCCCCGCCAGGCCGGCCGCGAGGAGGGCGAGACCGCCCAGGATCGGCGGACGGGGGCCGTAACGGGCCACCAGGCGGCCGGTGAGCAGCGGGTTCACCGTCATGGGCAGGGTGAGCGGCAGGAAGGCGAGCCCGGCGGCGACCGGGGACAGGTGGCGGGTGTCCTGGAGGAGGAGGGTGAGCACGAACAGCGCGCCGGAGAAGGCGAAGTTGGCGACCGTCCCGGCCAGCAGCTCCGGCCAGGTGGCGGCGAGCAGGCCGCCGGGCAGGGCGGGGGCGTGGCTGCGGCGCTCCACCAGCACCAGCGCCACCAGGACGGCCACGGCCGGCGCGGCGGCGAGCGCGGAGGTGTCGATCAGGGCCTCGGCCACCAGGCCGAGCAGCACGCAGGCCAGGGCCTGGACCTGCCAGTCGATCCGGCGGGAGCCGCGCGGGGAGGCGACGTTCCGCATGATCAGCAGGCTGGCCACGGCGAAGGGCACGTTGACCAGGAAGACCGCGCGCCAGCCGGACAGGCCGACCAGGAGGCCGCCGAGCAGGGGGCCGGCGGCCAGCGCCGAGCCGGTGACGGCCGCCCACAGGCCGGTGGCGCGGGCGCGGGCGGCGGGCGCCGGGAACATCTCGGCGAGCAGCCCGAGCGAGCCGCCGGTGCACAGCGCCGCGGCCACGCCGAGCAGCGCGCGCAGCACGACCAGCACACCCAGGTCCGGCGCCGCCGCGCTGAGCAGCGACAGCGCGCCGAACAACGCCACCCCGGCCTTGAAGACGCGGGCCGCGCCGAACCGGTCGGCCACGGCGCCGGCGGTGAGCAGCGACGCGGCGAAGGCGACGGTGTAGGCGTTGACCGCCCACTGCTGCCCGGCCAGCGAGCCGCCGAGGGAGGCGCGCAGGTCCGGCAGCGCGATCGTCAGCACGGTCGTGTCGAGGATCACCAGGAAGTAGGCGAGGGAGAAACCGAACATTCGCATGCCCACAGCCTGGTCAAACGCCGCTTTCCCCCTCAACAGGCGGCGCCGTACGGGGCATTCGGGAAAACCTTATGCTGCTGTATATGGACTTGCGGCAGTTGAGGGGTTTTGTCGCCGTCGCGGGGGCGGGCACCGTCACCGGCGCGGCGAACGCGCTCGGCCTGGCCCCGGCGTCGGTGTCGGAGCAGGTGCGCAGGCTGGAGGGCAGCCTCGGCGTGCCGCTGTTCGAGCGCACGCCGCAGGGCATGCGGCTGACCGAGGCCGGCGCCGCGCTGCTCGGCCGCGCGCAGGGCCTGCTCGACCACGCCGAGGAGGTGCGCCGCGCGGTCACCGGCCGGCGCCGCCGGGTGCGCGTCGGCGCGCTGGAGATGCTGGCCGCCGCCCGGCTGCCGGCCGTGCTGCGCCGCCTGTCCGAACGCCGCCCCGACCTGGACGTGGACGTGCGCTCCCTGATGCGGCAGGACCTGCTGGCCCAGGTGGCCTCCGGCGACCTGGACGCGGCGCTCCTGCTCGACCTCGGCCCGCGGATCGGCGGCCTCGGGTTCACCCCGCCGCCCGGCATGGACTTCCTCGACGTCGGCGAGGTCGCGCTGTCGCTGGTCGCCGCGCCGGACGGCGAGCGGGAGCCGCTGCTGGTGAGCCCGCCCGGCTGCTCGATCCGGCTCGCGGCCGACCAGGCGTTCGGCCCGGACGTGCCGCGCAGGGAGCTGACCAGCATCGCCACCGCCCGCGAGTGGGCCAGGCAGGGCTTCGGGCAGGCCCTGCTGCCGGACTTCGCGCTGGGCGCCGACCTCGGCTCCGGCGCGTTGGTCGCGCTGGACTGCCGGGCGCCCGCGCTGGCCCTGCGCCTGGTCTGGCTGCGCGGGCGCGAGGAGTCGCTGCGGGACGTGCTGTACGCCATGAGCGCCTGATCCGGCGGCCTGCTCACTGGTCCTTGCGCCGGGCCTTGATGCCGGTGATGCGGCGGAACACGTCCCACCAGAAGGGGGCGCCGAACAGCAGGGCCACGTACGTCAGCAGGTAGCCGGGCCAGTGGCTGGGGGTGGTGAGCCGGCTCCACCAGGCGGCGCCGTTCCAGTGCAGCGTGGGGTCGCCCTCGGCCGGGATGGCGATGCTGACCAGCGCGTGCTGGAGCATCTGGACCATCGCGGGCTCGCTGAGCGTCTCGGTGATGCACGGCACGGGGTCGGACCCGCCGCACCGGGCCTTGAGCTCGTCGTAGGCCGCCGGGCCCGCCTCGGCCACGGCGGTCACCGAGGCGCGGAAGGCGTTGTCGCGCAGCAGCGTCTTGCCGTACTCCAGGCCGTCCATGGTGAACAGCAGCGTGACCAGGAGGCCGAGGACGGCCACCACCCACTTGACGTAGCGCTTGTACAACATCGACAGGCGTTCCATCTCGCCGTCGAACCAGGTCTCGACGCCCTGCCTGAACCGGTCGAGGTCGCGCTGCGCGGTCTCCCAGACGCCGCGCAGGTGGCCGTACAGGGGGCTGCCCATCTCCTTGAGCTTGGCCAGGAAGCCCTCGACGCCCTCGGGCTCGGCGGCCGCCATCTCCATCAGGGCGACGGCGAAGCGCCCCGGCGGGAGGTTGGCGATGCTCGTCCGGCCCTTCGTCGGGTGGTCGATCTCCTGGACGCGTTCGTACAGCAGCCTGACCATGGCGTCCTGCGCCTTGGGCTCGGCGACCGGCAGCGTGCCGGGCTCGGCGGGGGCGGGCTGGTCGCTGTGGACCGGCCGGGGATCACGGGTGAACGGCAGCGCGGCGAACACGTCGCGCACCTTGGCGGGCAGCCACGACCTGCCCTGCGCGTCGGCGCCGTCGAGGGTGTCCCTGAGGTAGGCCCACAGGAACTTGCTGCGGATCGCGAGCAGGCGCACGAACGCCTCGTTGACCCCGCTCACCAGCAGTGAGAGCAGCAGGAACGACACCACCAGGCCGAGGGCCAGGTCCACGTAAACGGATAACACCTGCGCCTTGATACACCCGGCCCTGGACCGGGATCAACCCCCGTAGAAGACGCGCTCGACGACCTGGCGGGCGCGGCGGGTGACGCGGCGGTAGTCGTCGAGGAAGTCCTCCGAGCCGTCCGGCGGGTAGCCGAGCGTACGGGCGATGAGCCGGCGCTCCCCCGCCTCGGCCGGCACGCTGTCCCCCGGCCTGCCTCTGACCAGCATGATCGCGTCGCGGACCCGGGAGGCGAACCGCCACGCCTCGGCCAGCACGCGCTCGTCGGCCGGGTCCAGCAGCCCCTCGGCCGCCGCCGCGCGCAGCGCCCCGATGGTACGGGTGGTGCGCAGGGCCGGCACTTCGCCCGCGTGGCAGAGCTGGAGCAGCTGGGCCACCCACTCCACGTCCGACAGCCCGCCGGGGCCGAGCTTGGTGTGCAGGGCGGGGTCGGCGCCGCGCGGCAGCCGCTCGGCCTCCATGCGCGCCTTGAGCCGCCTGATCTCCCTGATCGCGTCCTCGCGCAGCCCGCCGGCCGGGTAGCGCAGCTCGTCGATCACGGACGTGAACGCGGCGCCGAGCGAGGCGTCGCCGGCCGAGAAGCGGGCGCGCAGCAGCGCCTGCGCCTCCCACGGCGACGACCAGCGGGCGTAGTAGGCCCGATAGGAGGCCAGCGTGCGCACCAGCGGCCCCTGACGGCCCTCGGGGCGCAGGTCGGGGTCGATGAGCAGCGGCGGGTCGGGCGCGGGCAGCGACAGCAGCCGGCGCAGCTCGTTGGCCACGGCGAAGGCGGCGTCGGTGGCCTCCCGCTCCTCCACGCCGGGCAGCGGCGAGTGCACGAACATCACGTCGGCGTCGCTGGCGTACGAGCACTCCATGCCGCCGAGCCGGCCCATGGCGACGACCGCGAACCTGGTCACGTCGGGGGCCTTGGCCAGCGCGGCGTCGAGCGCGGCCTGCAGGGTCACGTCGGTGAGCGACGACAGGGCCGTGCCGACGGCCTCGACGTCGAGGAGCCCCGAGATGTCGGCGACGGCCGTGCGGAACAGCTCCCTGCGGCGCAGCCCGCGCACGGCCGCCACCGCGGTCTCCGGGTCGCCGGCGTGCCGGGACACCGCGGCCGACGCCTCGCCGCGCAGCGACTCGGGCGGGCGCACGGCCAGCTCCGCGTCGGAGCCGAGCATCGCGACCGCGTCGGGGGCGTGCATGAGCAGTCCGGTGGCGTAACGGCCGGTGCCGAGCACCCGGGCCATGCGGGCGGCCACCGCCGTCTCGTCGCGCAGCAGCCGCAGGTACCAGGGGGTGCTGCCGAGCTTGTCGCTGACCTGGCGGAAGCCGAGCAGCGCCGCGTCGGGGTCGGGCGTGTCGGCGAACCAGCCGAGCATGACGGGCAGCAGCGTGCGCTGGATGGCCGCGCGCCTGGACACGCCCGTGGTCAGCGCGGCGATGTGCCGCAGGGCGCCGTTGGGATCGACGTAGCCGAGCGCCTCCAGCCGGGCCGCCGCCGCGGCCGTGGACAGCCGCGCCTCCGACTCCGGCAGCCGGGCCACCGCCTGGAGCAGCGGCCGGTAGAACAGCTTCTCGTGCAGCCGCCGCGCCTCCATGGCGTGCCGGCGCCACCGGGCGGTGAACTCCCCCACCGGGTCGGCCTGCATGCCGAGGGCGCGGCCGAGCCTGCGCAGGTCGGCCTCGTCGGTGGGCAGCAGGTGGGTCCGCCGCAGCCGGTGGAGCTGCAACAGGTGCTCGACCTGGCGCAGGAACGAATACGCCTCGGCGAGCCCGCGCGAGTCGTCGCGGCCGACGTAGCCGCCGCGGGAGAGGGCGGCCAGGGCCGGGAGGGTGGCCCGGCGGCGCAGCAGCGGGTCGAGCCTGCCGTGCACGAGTTGCAGGAGCTGGACGGCGAACTCGATGTCGCGCAGCCCGCCGGGCCCCAGCTTGAGCTGCCGCTCCCCCTCGGCGCGCACGTGCGACTCGACGCGGCGGCGCATGGCCTGGACGTCCTCGACGAAGTGCTCGCGGGTGGCGGCCGTCCAGACCAGGTCGTTGACCGCCTGGACGTAGGACTCGCCGAGCTCCTGGTCGCCCGCCACCGGACGGGCCTTGAGCAGCGCCTGGAACTCCCAGGTCTTGGCCCAGCGGCGGTAGTAGGCCAGGTGGCTGGCCAGGGTGCGGACCAGCGGGCCGGACCGCCCCTCGGGGCGCAGGCCGGCGTCGACCTCCCACAGCGAGCCCTCCTGGGTGGCCGCCGTGCAGGCCCGCATCATGGCCTGGGCCAGCCGGGTCGCCGACCGCAGCGCCTTGGTCTCGTCGGCGCCCTCCCGCGGCTCGGCGACGAAGATCACGTCGACGTCGCTGATGTAGTTGAGCTCGCGCGCGCCGCACTTGCCCATGCCGATGACGGCCAGGCGCGCCTCGGAGTCGTCGACCTCGGCGCGGGCGATCGCCAGGGCGGCCTCCAGCGCCGCGCCGGCCAGGTCGGACAGCTCGGCCATGACCTCCGGGAGCGTGGCCTGCCCGGTGAGGTCGCGGGCGGCCAGGTGCATGAGCCGGCCCCGGTAGGCCACCCGCAGCGCCACCAGCGGGTCGGGGTCGCCGGCGCGCGGCTCGGGCTCGCCGGGCTCGGCGCCGACGGCGCGCAGCAGCGCGGCGCGCGCCTCGCCCAGCTCGGGCTCGGCCAGCAGGGCCGTCTGCCCGGGATGGCGGACCAGGTGCTCGCCGAGCGCGGCGCTGACGCCGAGCACGGCGAACAGGCGCGCCCTGAGCCGCTCGTCCTCGCGCACGGCGGTCAGGACGGCCGGCTCGCGCTCGGCCAGGCGGGTCAGCGAGACCAGGGCCAGGTCGGGATCGGCCACGGCGACCAGGAACTCCAGGAGGTCGTCGAGGTCGGCCGGGGTGCGGTCGAGCAGCTGGGCGGCTCTGGCACCGTCGGCGAAGCCGAGCTTGGCCAGGCGTGCGGCGGTCGATTCGATCCTGGGCACCTGCTCATCTTGACAGGTGGCTTCCGGAAAGCCGTAGAGTACAACGCAACGTAGCGTTGTGTTTTGTTGAGGAGGGGGACGACATGAGCCGGATGCCCGCGGCGGTGACGTGGGGACTGCTGGCGGCCTGGGCCGTGCACGACGCCGAGGAGCTGGCGACCATGGCGGGATGGGCGCGGCGGGCCCGTCCCCGGCTGGAGCGGCTGTACCCGGGGGTGCCGTGGGAGCGGCTGGAGGTGTCGCAGGCGCGGGTGAACGTGGCGATCGGGCTGATGGGCGGCGTGGTGGCGGGGGCCTCGGCGCTGGGGGCGCGCAGCGGCGGGCGCAGCCCGGTGTTCCAGGCGGTGCTGGCCGGGTTCGGGCTGCACGGGGTCGTCCACCTGGCGCAGGCGGCCGCCACGCGGGGGTACACGCCCGGGGTGGCGACGGCGCCGCTGGTGGTGATCCCCTTCTCGGCGTGGGCCTGGCGGCGGTTGCGGCGGGCGGGGGTGGTGGCGGCGCCGGGGCGGTCGGCCGCGTTCGGGCTCGCGGCGCTGCCGCTGACGGTGGGGGGCGTGCACGCGATCGCCCACCTGCTCGCCCGCCGCCGCGAGCGGGCCGCCGAGCCATCGGCTGCTGAGTCATCGGCCACGGACGGCCTCGGCCACGACCGCTGGTTCTGACCCGCGCCGGCGTCCGGCTCCTGGCCGGCCGGGCTGGGCTGTCAGACCGGGCGGGAGGCTTCGGCCGCCTGGGCGACCACCTGGGCGAACGCCTGTGCGACCGGGCGCCAGGTCGCGACCAGGGCGGGCTCGGCGGCCTCGACGGCGGCGTTCAGGTCCTCGGCCGCCGCCAGGTCCGACTCCGCCGTCCAGGAGGTGAAGATCTCCGGGGTGGCCTCGGGGTGGAACTGCACCGCCCAGGCGCGCTCGCCGACCCGGTAGGCCTGGTTCGGGTACTGGGCCCCGGTCATCAGCGGCACCGCGCCCTGCGGCAGCCGCGTCATGGCGTCCTGGTGGTACTGGATGGCGGTGGCCCGGGCCGGGACGCCGGACAGCAGCCGGTCGGAGGCGGCGGCGGGCAGCGCGACCACCTCGCACGCCCCCACCTCCAGGCCGTTCCCGCCGCGCTCGACCGTGCCGCCGAGCGCCATGGTGAGAAGCTGGGCGCCGAGGCAGATGCCGAGCGTGGGCGTGCCCTCCGCCACGGCGCGGCGCAGCAGGGCGCGGGTGGCGGGCTGCCAGGGGCTGCGCTCGTCCTCCCAGGCGGCCGCGGCGCCGCCGAGCACGATCAGGCCGTCGGCGGCCCGCTCCGGCACCGGCTCGCCCCGGTACGGCCGTACGACGTCGCAGGTCAGGCCCAGCCAGTCCGCCAGGTGGCCGAGCCCGGCGCCGGCCTCGTGCTCGATCACGGTGATGCGCATATCGGGTAATTTATCCGCATTTTTTGGTGAAAACGCCCTTACGCCCGCTGTGCGAAGTGCCCGCGCGACGGCCGGTGACTCCCGGCCCCGGACGGCGTCCCTAAGATCCGGCTATGAGATTCGACGAAGTGGACGGGCTCCGCGTCGCCACGTTCGGCACCGGCCCCCGCAAGGTCATCGCGGTCCACGGCATCAGCGCCTCGCTGATGGCCTGGGGCGCGGTCGGACGGCGGCTGCCCGAGGAGTGGTCGCTGATCGCGATGGACCTGCGCGGCCGTGGTCACAGCGCCTCCCTGCCCGGCCCGTACGGGCTGCCCCGGCACGCCGAGGACGTCCTGCGCGTCGCCGAGCACGTCGGCGCGGGCCCGGACGCGGTGCTGGCCGGCCATTCGATGGGCGCGTACGTGGCCGTGCTGGCCGGGGCCCGGCGCGACTTCGACCGGGTCGTCCTGGTGGACGGCGGCCTCCCCCTCCCCCTGCCCGAGGGCGAGGACCCCGACGCCGCGCTGGCGGCCACGCTCGGCCCCGCGCTGGCCCGGTTGCGCCGGACGTTCGCCTCGCCGGAGGAGTACGTGGACTTCTTCAAGGCCCACCCGGCCTTCGTCGGCCGCTGGAGCCCCGACGTGGAGGCGTACGTGCGCTACGACCTCGACGGCCCCGAGGGCGCGCTGCGCTCGCGGGCGGTCGGCGAGGCCGTGATGGCGGACGGGCGCTGGATGCGCACCGAGACCGCCGAGATCGGCGCCGCGCTGGCCGCGATCAAGGCTCCCACCTACCTGCTCAGGGCCCCGCGCGGCCTGCTGAACCAGGACATCGGCATGCTCCCCGACGAGGTCGCCCGCACCTGGACCGCCCGCGTGCCCGGCCTGCGCGACGAGGTCGTGCCCGACTGCAACCACTACACGATCCTGTTCGACGAGCAGCCGGTGACGACCGTCCTGGAACGGATCATCGGGGCATGAGAAAGGCCCCCGAGCCGAGCTCGGGGGCCGTTCGCAGAGGCGGGTCAGCGTGGAGCGATCCACGTGGCGCGGGCGGCGGCCACCAGGGTGCCGTCGTCCTCGTAGATGCCGCTCTCGCCGTACATCTTGCGGCCGTCGCGGCCGGTCGGACGGGCCACGACGGAGTAGCGGCCACCCGGCAGCACCGGGCCGTTGATCTGCACGACCAGGCGGCCGAGCAGGGCCGACTCGCCGGGGCCGAAGTGCGCCCAGCCGGTGATGCAGTCGAGCACCGCGCCCACGATCGAGGCGGGCACGCCGTCCTCGCCGCTCACCGTGAACGGCACCCGCCAGCCGGCGGCGACCAGGTCGGAGCCCTCCACCGGGCCGGGGAAGATGCGCAGGCCGTCGCCCGGCTCGCGCAGGCCGCAGGCGAAGCACTCGGCGAACGGGTGGGCCTTCAGGCCGACGAACCCGGCCTCGGCGCGGGCGGCGTCGGTGAACGGCACGAACCCGGGCCCGGTCAGGGTCTCGGCGACGGGGATGGCCTCGACCAGGACCTTGTCGCCGTCGGACAGCGAGACGCTGTTGGCGACGTGCTCCAGGCGCAGCTCGGTCTCCAGGGGCGTGGGCGCGTGCAGCGTGACCTCGACCGCTGATCGGCCGCCGTTCAGCGCCTCTGCCATGGTGCCCGCGATCCAGCCGCCGTTGGCGACTCCCACCGGGCCCCGGAAACGCTCGGGAACGGTCAACACGGTCTGCAGGGCAGCCGTCGTCATGCCACACCCTCCAATATCGCCCTAGAAGGCGAGAAGTCCGGAAATATCGTAAAGAGTAGGCCGATTTTACTGGACTCCCGGATTACCACGATGCTGGGGGTCCCTGAGCGACGGCCGACTCATGCCATAACGCCACAGGCGTGGCCGAAACTTCCCCGGCCGCCCCCGGCCGTCCCCTCCCAGGGTCGGCGCCGTCGATGGCACGGATGTGACTCGGGGGTGAGGAACAACGAAAATCGGCCCCAACCCGGAGCCGCATCTGTATCCGGGGTGAGACCGATCAAGGCGTCGGCAGTACCTTATCCCGTGATTTCCCCGCCCCGGGCCCATTCCCGGTGAATCCCGTCGGACCGTTCCGGCGGCCGGGCCCGCCCGCCGCCCGCCCCCGCGCCCTATGCTGGCGCGAACAGGGGTCGAAGCGAATCCGATCGGGCGGGGTGGGTCTGTGCAGCGGGCGACGTTACGCTTTCCGCCCGGGTCGCTGGTCGTGCTGACCGGGCTGCCCGGCGCCGGCAAGACCACGCTGCTGCGCCGCCTCTACGGCCTCCACGGCGCCGAGAGCGCGCCCGTCGCCGCCGACGCGGTCGTCGTGATCGACTCGGGGCAGTCCCGCCTGCGCTGGGACGGCCGGATCCTCTGGGCCCCCCGTCCGGTGCGCCGCGCCGTGGTGTTCGCCACCCACCTGAGCCGCATCAGCCGGGCGCTGGCCGGCGGTCGGGCGGTCCTCGCGCACAACCGGGGCTGCGCCACGTACGTGCTGAAGGGGTTCGCCTGGCTGGCCCGCAGGCAGCGGGCGAGCTTCCACCTGCTGCTGCTCGACGCGCCGCCGGAGGCGGCGGTCGCCGGGCAGCACGCCAGGGGCCGGGTGGTCGCGCCCCGCACGTTCGCCCGCCACCGCCGCCGCTGGGAGAGCCTGCTGGCGCGGGTGACCGGCGGCGACCCGGCCCCGGCCGTCAGCGCGCACGTGCTCACCCGCGCCGAGGCCGACCTGCTGACGCACATCGTCTTCGACAGCGCCGACCGCGCCCCCGCCGACTGACGGCGTCCGGGGGATGCGGACGCACGAGGAAGGACCACGACCCATGAAGCAGTACCTGCTCACCCTGTTCGAGCCCGACGGCCCGCCGCCCGAGCCCGCGGTCCTGGAGCCGATCATGCGCGACATCGGCGCGGTCGAGACGGAGATGCGCGCGGCCGGCGTGTGGGTCTTCTCCGGCGGCCTGGCCCCGGCCGGGCAGGCGTCGGTGATCCGGATGCGCGCGGACGAGCCGTTCACCACCGACGGCCCCTACACCGAGGGCAAGGAGCACGTCGGCGGGTTCACCGTCATCCGGGCCCCCGACCTGGACGCCGCGCTGGAGTGGGGACGCCGGCTCGCCCGCGCCGTGGGCGTGCTGCCGGTCGAGGTGCGCGAGTTCAAGGGCTGAACCGGGCGGGTCTCCCCCGCCCGGCCTCACAACACCGGCAGGTAGCGGCCCAGCTCGAACTCGGTGACCGTACGGCGGTACTCGCGCCACTCGGCCCGCTTGTTGCGCAGGAAGAAGTCGAAGACGTGCTCGCCCAGCGTCTCGGCCACCAGCTCGCTGCGCTCCATGACGGCGATGGCCTCGTCGAGCGAGCCGGGCAGCGGCTGGATGCCCAGGGCCCGGCGCTCGGCGCTGGTCAGGGTCCAGACGTTGTCCTCGGCCGCCGGCGGCAGCTCGTAGCCCTCCTCGATGCCCTTGAGCCCGGCGGCCAGCACCAGCGCGAAGGCCAGGTACGGGTTGCACGCCGAGTCGAGGGAGCGGAACTCGATGCGGGTCGAGCCGCCCTTGTGCGGCTTGTACATGGGCACCCGGACCAGCGCCGAGCGGTTGTTGTGCCCCCAGCACACGTAGGAGGGCGCCTCGCCGCCCTGCCCCGCGATGGCCTCGGCGCCGCCCCACAGCCGCTTGTAGGAGTTGACCCACTGGTTGGTGATGGCGGTGATCTCGGCGGCGTGCCGCAGCAGGCCCGCGATGAACGAGCGGCCGATCTTCGACAGCCGGTAGTCGGTGCCCGCCTCGTGGAAGGCGTTGCGGTCGCCCTCGAACAGCGACATGTGCGTGTGCATGCCCGAGCCGGGGTGCTCGGTGAACGGCTTGGGCATGAACGAGGCCCAGATGCCCTGCTCCAGGGCGACCTCCTTCATGATCAGCCGGAACGTCATGATGTTGTCGGCCGTGGTGAGCGCGTCGGCGTAGCGCAGGTCGATCTCCTGCTGGCCGGGGGCGCCCTCGTGGTGGCTGAACTCGACGGAGATGCCCATCGACTCCAGCATCATGATCGCCTGGCGCCGGAAGTCGTGGCCGGAGCTGTGGGGCGTGTGGTCGAAGTAGCCGCCGGAGTCGATCGGCTCGGGCCGCTGCCCGGCCTCGGGACGGTTCTTCAGCAGGAAGAACTCGATCTCGGGGTGGGTGTAGAAGGTGAAGCCCATGTCGGCGCACTTGGCGAGGGTGCGCTTGAGCACCCAGCGCGGGTCGGCGTGCGACGGGGTGCCGTCGGGCATCAGGATGTCGCAGAAGATGCGCGCCGCGCCCGGCGTCTCGCTGCGCCAGGGCAGGATCTGGAACGTCGAGGGGTCGGGCTTGGCCAGCATGTCGGACTCGTAGACGCGGGCGAAGCCCTCGATCGCCGAGCCGTCGAAGCCGATGCCCTCGGCGAAGGCGCCTTCCAGCTCGGCGGGCGCGATCGCGACGGACTTGAGGAAGCCGAGGACGTCGGTGAACCAGAGCCGGATGAACCGGATGTCGCGTTCCTCTAGCGTGCGGAGCACGAACTCCTGCTGGCGGTCCAAGGCGTCCCCTCGTTGAAGACGGTGCGGGTCTTGATATCAGCATGCCGTGCCCGTGTTTCGCACACGTTACGGGGGGTGCCGGTGCGAGCCTCACTGACAAAGGGGCCGCCCAGATCTACTGTGATCACGCAGTTAGTCTCGGGGGAGGCATTGGTGGCTATCGACCTGCTCAATCACAAGCTCGATCGGGCGTTCGACCACATCGACGCGAACGGCAACGGCGTCGTCGAACGGGAGGACCTGCTGGGGCTGGGCGCACGCCTGCTGGTGGGTTTCGGGGAGTCCCCCACCTCGGTCACCGGCAACCGGCTCGTCGGCAGCTTCGACGGCATCTGGTCGACGTTGTCGCGGGCGCTCGACCGCGACGGCGACTCCGGCATCGCGCGCACGGACTTCCGCGGCGGGATGACGGCGGCGTTCGTCACCGGCGACCGGTACGAGCCGGTGTTCCGGCCGGCGACGGTGGCGGTGGCCCAGCTCTGCGACGGCGACGGCGACGGCCTGATCCGGCCGGGTGAGTTCCGGACGATGCTCAGCGCGTTCGGCACCGCCTACGACGACGTGGACGAGGCGTTCGACCGGCTCGACCGGGAGGGCAGAGGCGCGCTCACCGTCGAGGAGCTGATCCGCGCGGCCGAGGACTACTACCGCAGCTCAGACCCGAACGCCGCGGGCAACTGGCTTTACGGTCCGCTGTGAACACGGCCGTGAGCACCACCGTGTTCGCCACGGTGCGCACCGCGCTCCGCTCGGTCCTGCACTGGAAGCCGATGTTGCCGCTGCCGCGCAAGGGCGGCTCGCCCGCGCTGGCGCTGCTGCCGCTCGTCGAGCGGGTGCCGGCGATGGCGGCGCCCTGCCGGATGCACCCGGCCGTGTACGCCATCGAGGCCGCGGTCATCGACTGGGCCAGGCGGACGGGCCTGCGCGCCGACGCCGGGGTGGGCTTCCACCGGATGGCCGGGCGCGCGTTCGCCGAGTTCGACGCGGCCGCGGCGGCGCTGTTCGCCCAGTGGCTGACCTGGCTGTTCCACCTCGACGACGAGCTGGACGAGGGGTCGTGCCCACTGGACATCTTCGGCGGCATGCTCAAGGGCGCGGCCCGGCACCCGCTGGAGGCCGCCTTCGCCGACCTGTGGCGGGTGACCAGCGCGCGGATGAGCGACCAGTGGCGGGCCCGCTTCGCGGTCAACCTGCGCCGCCAGGCCGACGCCTGCCGCACCGAGGCCGACAACCGGGCGGCCGGGCGCATGCCGACGCTGGAGGAGTACCCGGCCCTGCGCAGGGGCACCGTGGGCCCCTACCTGTACGACCTGGTGGAGCCGTGCCTGCGGGTCGAGGTGCCGGCCTGGGTGGTCCAGTGCGACCCGTGGCGGGAGCTGGTGGAGGCCTGCAGCGACGTCACGGCCTGGTGCAACGACGTGGCCTCGCGGCCCAAGGAGCGCGGCGACGTGCACAACCTGGTCGTGCTGGCGGTGCGGCAGCTCGGGCTGGGCGAGCGCGAGGCCGTCGCGTGGGTGCTCGACCGGATCGCCGGGCGCTGCCAGGACATGAACCGGGCGGCCAGGCGGCTGCCGCTCGACGACCTGCCGCCCAAGGCGGCCAGGGACGTCAGCAAGGTCGCCTGCGCCTACCTGGCCGCGCCGCGCGCCCACCTGGACTGGCTGCTGGAGTCGTCCCGGTACGCCTGACCCCCCGGAGGGGAGCCGGTCAGGGGGCGGCGCCGGCGAGCATGTCGCCGGCCGCCGTCCGGCGGTAGACGACCTGCTTGCCGAGGCGCAGGCCCACCGCCAGCCCGCCGTCGCTGAGCACCCCGAGGTGCTGGCTGACCGCGCCCGGGGTGAGCGACATCCGGGCGGCCAGCGCCGAGGTGGTGCTCGGCTCGGCCAGCGCGAGCAGGATCTGCGCCCGGCTGCGGCCGATGAGCGCGGCCAGCGCGCCGGGGGCGGGCGGCGGCCCCTGCTCCCACAGCGTGCCGACGCCGAGCACCGGATAGACGAGCATCGACTGGTACGGAGCCGACATCACGGCCACCGACGGCCAGTAGAACGCGCTCGGCACCAGCAGCAGCCCGTCGCCGTGCAGGCCGCCCGCGTGGCACCAGGGCCGGTCGATGAGCAGCCGCTCCCCCGTCCACTCCACGGCGGGGCCGAGCCCGGCGAACAGCTCCCTGGCCCCGCCCTGGGCGAGCTGGCGGGAGCGGCGCAGCACGTCGCGTTCGAGCAGCCCGTAGACGCGCGGCCAGAACTCCTCGAAGCAGGCCCGCCAGTACGTCTCCAGCGCCCCCGCCACCCGCGCCACGCCGGCCGCCGGGTCCGCCATGAACCGGTCGAGCAGCGCCCGGTCGGCGCCCGCGATGGTCGCGGCCTCCGTGCGGGCGCGTTCCGGCGGCGTGCCGCGGACCTGCTCCAGCTCGGCGGCGAAGTCGGGCAGGGGCGTCTGCGGGGGCGGGGTGATGAAGTCGGCCAGGTAGCCGGTCGGCGGCACCAGCGCGAACAGCTCGTCGAGGTCGAGCCCGGCCAGCCGGGGGCGCACGGCCTTGACCCAGGGCAGGTGGATCGACTGCCTGGAGGGGTCCTGAAGGGTGCGCAGGCTCGCGACCAGCTCCCACATGGGCGAGAACGCGAACCGGATGCGCGCGACGTCCTCCGGCTTGAGGTCCCAGGTGACGGCCATGGTTTTAGTGTGCACTAAATCGATGGCGCCTCGGCCGTCCAGACCTGACCCTTGGTCCGTGTCTAGCACCGCTGTTGAGAAGCCTTCCTTCCTCCGCTCCCAGATCGGCGGACTGCCGCGGCCCTTCTGGGCCCTGTGGAGCGGCACCCTCGTCAACCGCCTGGGCACCCTGGTCATGCCGTTCACCGGCGTGTACCTGACCCACTCCCGCGGCATGTCGGTGACCGCCGTGGGCCTGGTCATGGGCGTCTACGGCGCGGGCTCGCTGCTGTCGCAGATCCTCGCCGGCGTGCTCACCGACCGGATCGGACGCCGGGTCACGCTGGCGGGCGGCATGCTGGCCACCGCGGCCACCATGCTGGCGCTCGGTTACAGCACCTCGCTGCCGGCGATCGTCGCGTCCATGTTCGTGCTCGGGCTGGTGATCGACATCTACCGGCCGGCGTCCAGCGCCCTGGTGGCCGACCTGGTGTCGCCGTCGGAGCGGGCCCGCGCGTACGGGTTGCTGTTCTGGGCGATCAACCTGGGTTACGCGGTCGGCATGACGGCCGGCGGCTGGCTGGCCAGCGTCGGGTTCGCCTGGCTGTTCTGGATCGACGCGGTCTCGTGCCTGGTCTTCGCCGCGCTGGTGTGGCGGGCGGTGCCGGAGACCCGGCCGGCGGCGCGCGAGTCGTCCGGCGGGTTCGGCGTCGTGCTGCGCGACCGGCTGATGGTGGCCTTCACGCTGGTCGTGCTCGGCAACGCGCTGGTCTACCTGCAGACCGTGACCATGCTGCCGGTCGCGATGACGTCGGTGGTGAAGCTGACGCCGGGGCAGTTCGGCCTGGCCATGGCGCTGAACGGGGTGCTGATCGTCGTCGTCCAGCCGCTGGTCTCCGGCTGGCTCGGGCGCAGGGACCCCTCCCGCACGCTCGCGCTCGGGCTGGCGGTCATGGGGGCCGGGTTCGCGCTGACGGCCTTCGTCACCACGACGTTCTGGCTGGCCGTCACGATCGCGGTGTGGACCGTCGGCGAGATCATCACCGCGGGCATCTCCGGGACGATCGTGGCCGCGCTGGCCCCCGAGCACCTGCGGGGGCGGTACTCGGGGCTGTTCGGCTTCGCCTGGTCGCTGGCCTCGGTGCTGGCGCCGCTGATGGGCGGCCCGCTGCTCGCGGCCGGGCCGAAGACGCTGTGGTTCGCCGTGGGCGGCGTCGCGCTGGTCTCGGCGGCCGGCATGCTGGCCCTCGGCCCGGCGATCCGGCGGCGCTGACGCCGGCCTGAGGTCCGGGGCGGCGCCCCACGGAATCCGCCGCCGTTGAGAGAATTTTGATCGGATGTTGGCTTCGTCCCGATAATTTCCTGCCGATCACGGAAGGAAATGGTGGGATGCGCCACGCAGTCTGGGCGCGCCGGGCGGTGACGAGGCTGGCCACTCCCCGCGTCGCGATCGGGATCGCCACGTTCGCCGTCGTGCTGGAGCTGGCCGACATCTGGGTGACCGCCCAGCTGCCGCCGTCGCCGTACACGCCGCTGCCGTTCGCGCCGGAGGACATGGCGGGCACGGCCTTCCCGGTGTTCGGCGCGATCCTCGTGCACAGCAGGCCGCGGCTGGTCATCGGCTGGCTGCTGTGCCTGGGCGGGGCGAGCGCCGCGGCCAACATCCTGTCGGCCAACCTCTACCAGCTGCTCGACGGACGGCCGGGGCCGCGCTGGCCGGTCGTCAACCTGACCTGGAACGTCTGCGAGCTGACCCTCGGCGTCCTGCTGCCGCTGCTGTACCCGGTGGGCAGGCTGCTGTCGCGGCGCTGGCGGGCGGTGATCGCGCTGGCGGTGGCCGGGCAGGCGCTGGACTGGGCCGGGCTGCTGACCGACCGGCCGGAGCTGCGCGAGGCCGGGCACGGCACGCTCTCGGCGAGCATGGTGCTGGCCTTCGCCTCGCTGGTCGTGCGCTTCCGGCGCGGCGACGCGGTCGAGCGGCGGCAGCTCCTGTGGCTGCTGGTGGCCCTGCCGGGCCTGCTGGTGCCCTGGATGCTCGGCGCGGACGTCTGGTGGGTGGCCTCGCTGGCCATTCCGCTGATCCCGGCGGCCATCGCCGTGGCGGTGCTGCGCTACCGGCTGTTCGGCATCGACACGCTGATCAGCAGGGCGCTGGTGGGCACCGGCCTGGCCATGGTGATCACCCTCGTGTACGTGGCGGTCAGCGCGGCGCTCAGCCTGTTCCTGTCGGAGGTGGACCGGATCGCCGGGATCCCGGCGGCCCTGTTCGCCGGGGCGTTCTTCCAGCCGATGCGCCGCGGCCTGCAACGCGGCGTGGACCGCCTGCTGTACGGCAGCACCGGTGTCCCCGGCACGCTGGCCCGGCGGCTGCGGCACCGGCTCCAGCACACCGACCCGGTGCACGGCCTGCTGGCCACGCTCGACGTGCTGCGCGAGGGCCTGTCGGTGACCGGCGTGGCGGTCGAGGCCGACGGCGCGGTCACCACGTCCGGCGTGGTGGGCGCGGCGGCCAGGACGGTCCCGCTGGTGTGGCACGGGGAGCCGGTCGGGCTGCTGCTGATCGGGCCGACGGACCGGCGCAGGTTCCCCGCGGCCCACGACGAGCGGGTGATCGCCACGATCACGCCGTACATCGCCGACGCCGCGCACGCCGTACGGCTGACGGCGGCGTTGCAGCGCTCGCGCGAGCGCATCCTGACCGCGCGGGAGGAGGAACGGCGGCGGCTGCGCCGCGACCTGCACGACGGGCTCGGCCAGTCGCTCACCGGCATGGCCATGTCGATCAACGCCGCCCGGCTGACCGTGCACAGCGCCCCCGAGCAGGCCGACCGGCTGCTGGCCGGGCTGCGCGCCGGCATGGACGCCGTGACCGGCGACATCCGGCAGCTCGTCTACGGCCTGCGCCCGCCCGCCCTGGACGAGCTGGGCCTGGCCGGCGCGATCGAGGAGCTGGCCGGGACGCCGATCGAGACGTCGGGCGAGCTGACCGGCCTGCCCGCCGCGGTCGAGGTCGCGGCCTACCGCATCGTGCAGGAGGCGCTCACCAACGCCCGCAAGCACGCCAGTGCCTCACGGATCACGGTGGCGCTGCGCCGCGACGACCGGCTGCGCGTCACGGTCGCCGACGACGGGATCGGCCTGCCGCCGGACGCGCGGCCCGGCGTCGGGCTGGGCTCGATGCGCGAACGGGCCGCCGAGCTCGGGGGCACCTGCGCCGTACGAGCGGGACCGGAAGGTGGCACGGTTGTCCACGCCGAACTCCCCCTGTGACAATTCGCCATATCCCCGGACGTATTCTCCCTCTACGCTTACCCCTGACATGCTGACATTCACCGCACTGGGACCGTTCCACGCCTGGAGCGACGGCGTCCCCCTCGACCTCGGCGGCCAGCGGCAGCGGGCGGTGCTCGCCCGTCTGCTCGTGGCGGGCGGCCGGGCCGTGCCCGTGCACACCCTCATCGACGAGCTGTGGCCGGGCGATCCGCCCGCGCAGGCCCTGTCCACCATCCAGGGCTACGTCTCCCGGCTGCGGCGTGCGCTGGAGCCCGGCCGCGCGCCGCGTGAGGAGGCCGAGGTGCTGGTCTCGGCCGCGCCCGGCTACGCGCTGCGCGCCGCGCCCGAGCAGGTGGACTCGTGGCGGTTCGAGGGCCTGGTGAAGACCGAGGGGCCGCCGCCGCAGGTGTGGGCGGCCATGGAGAGCGCGCTCGGGCTGTGGCGCGGGCCGGCGCTGGCCGAGTTCGCCGAGCTGACCTGGGCGGCGACCGAGGCGGGCCGGCTGGAGGAGCTGCGGCTGATCGCGGTCGAGCGGCGCGCCGACGCCGGTCTCGCGCTCGGCCGGGCCACCTCCCTGGTCGCCGACCTGGAGGCGCACGCCTCGGCCCATCCGCTGCGCGAGGAGGCGTGGCGGCTGCTGGCCCTCGCGCTGTACCGGATGGGCCGCCAGGGCGACGCGCTGGCCGCGCTGCGCCGGGCCCGCGCGGTGTGGCGGGACGAGCTGGGGCTCGACCTGTCGGCCGGGCTGCGCCGGCTGGAGGCCGACATGCTGGCCCAGCGACTGGAGGAGCCGCCGCCCCCGCCGTCCTCAGCGCCGTCCCCGGCGTCGTCGTCCGCCGCGCCGGCCGCGGCCGCCGGCGAGCGGGTGCTGCGCGTGCTGGTGGCCGACGACCAGGCGCTCGTACGGGCGGGACTGCGCGCCATGCTCGCCAGCGAGGACGGCGTCGCGCTGGCCGGCGAGGCCGCCAACGGCGAGGAGGCC
This sequence comes from Nonomuraea sp. NPDC049655, assembly GCF_044465465.1. Lineage (NCBI taxonomy): Bacteria > Bacillati > Actinomycetota > Actinomycetes > Streptosporangiales > Streptosporangiaceae > Nonomuraea > Nonomuraea sp. NPDC049655. Next base: position 39,529 of record NZ_JBITLS010000005.1, on the reverse strand, counting down.
ATCGCGGGCGTGCGCGCGCACCGGCCGGACGTCGTGCTGCTCGACATCCAGATGCCGCACCTGGACGGCCTGGCCGCCGCCCGCCGGATCCTGGCCGGGGAACGCCCGCCCAAGGTCGTCATGATGACGACGTTCGGCAGCGACGAGAACCTGTACGCGGCGCTGCGCGCGGGCGTGAGCGGCTTCGTGCTGAAGACCTCGGCCCCCGAGCAGTTCCTGGCCGCCATCAGGGCGGCCGCCGTCGGGGACGCGCTCATCGACCCGGCGGTCACCACCCGGCTGATCTCGGCGTTCGCCGGCCGCACCGACCCGGCCTCGCCGCCGGCGCTGGCCGGGCTCTCCGACGCCCGGCTCGACGTGCTCAAACTCGTCGCGCGCGGGCTGACGAACCGGCAGATCGGCCAGACGCTCGCGCTGCCCGAGGAGGAGGTGTCGGCGCTGGTGAAGTCGCTGCTGGACCACCTGGGGCTGTTCGACCGGGCGCAGCTGGTGATGGCGGCCTACGAGTCCGGATTGGTCACTCCTGGCGACATGGGCCACTTTTCGTCGCTTTGACGATAAAAATCGGGTCGTACTAGGCTAATGACGTGGCACAACTGCGCATAGCCCTGGCACAGACGAACCCGACCGTCGGCGACCTGGCCGCCAACGCCGAGCGGCTGGTCGCGTGGACCCGTGACGCCGCCGAGCGGGGCGCTCACCTCGTCGTCTTCACCGAGATGTTCCTCACCGGCTATCCCGTCGAGGACCTGGTGCTGCGCACGTCCTTCGTGGACGCCAGCATCAGGACCCTGGAGGAGGTGGCGCGCAGGCTCGACCGCGAGGGACTGGGCGACCTCCCCGTGGTCGTCGGCTACGTCGACCGCGCCGGCCTGGCCCCCCGCGTGGGGCAGCCCAAGGGCGCGCCGCTGGACGCGGCCGCGCTGCTGCACAAGGGCGAGGTCGTCACCCGCACGGCCAAGCACCACCTGCCCAACTACGGCGTGTTCGACGAGTACCGCTACTTCGTGCGCGGCGACCGGTTGCCGATCTTCCGGCTGCACGGCGTGGACGTGGCGATCGCGGTCTGCGAGGACCTCTGGCAGGAGGGCGGGCCGGTGTCCGTCGTCGGCCAGGCGGGCGCCGGGCTGCTGGTGGTGCCGAACGCCTCCCCCTACGAGAAGGAGAAGGACGACGTACGGCTGGAGCTGTGCGCCCGCAGGGCGCGCGAGGCCGGCTGCGCGCTCGCCTACGTCAACCAGGTCGGCGGCCAGGACGAGCTGGTCTTCGACGGCGACTCGATCGTCGTGGACGGCTCGGGCGAGCTGGTCGCGCGGGCCGGTCAGTTCCGTGAGGAGCTGCTGGTCGTGGACCTCGACCTGCCGGTCGCCGACGCCGAGCCCGGGACGTTCCCCCACGACGCCCTCGACGGCACCACGATCACCGTGGAGCGCCGGGTGCTCTCGCAGGAGCCCGTGGCGCCCTACCCGGCGGCGCCCGCCCCCGTCGCCGAGCGGCTCGACCTGGCCGCCGAGGTGTACTCGGCCCTGGTGCTCGCGGTACGCGACTACGTGGCCAAGAACGGCTTCCAGTCGGTCATCCTGGGCCTGTCCGGCGGCATCGACTCGGCCCTGACGGCGGCCATCGCCTCCGACGCGATCGGCCCGTCCCGGGTCCACGTCGTGCTCATGCCCTCGCGCTACTCCTCCGACCACTCGCTGGCAGACGCCGAGGACCTGGTGGCCAGGCAGGGCATCAACTCCAGGATCGCGCCGATCGCCGAGATCGTCACGGCCTTCGAGAAGGAGATCGAGCTGTCCGGCCTGGCCGCGGAGAACCTCCAGGCCAGGGTGCGCGGCATGATCCTCATGGGCCTGTCGAACGAGCACGGCCACCTGGTGCTCACCACCGGCAACAAGAGCGAGCTGGCGACCGGCTACTCCACCCTCTACGGCGACTCGGCCGGCGGCTTCGCCCCGATCAAGGACGTGCCGAAGACGATGGTGTGGGAGCTGGCCAGGTGGCGCAACGCGCACACCTGCGAGGGCTTCCTGATGGCCGTCGAGCAGCCGATCCCGGAGAACTCGATCACCAAGGAGCCCAGCGCCGAGCTGCGTCCCGACCAGCGCGACACCGACTCGCTGCCACCGTACGAGGTGCTGGACCGGCTGCTGGACGACTACGTGGAGAAGGACATGGGCTCGCAGGAGCTCATCGCGGCCGGGCACGACCCGGCGCTGGTCACGCGGGTGATCAGGCTGGTGGACCTGGCGGAGTACAAGCGCCGCCAGTACCCGCCGGGCCCGAAGATCACGCCGAAGAACTTCGGGCGCGACCGCCGTCTGCCCATCACCAACCGGTGGCGGGAGACGACCGGCTGACCCACCGCTCTCGTCCACCCGCGAGAGGACGGGCTGCTCCGCCCGCCTTCTTCGGCAGACGACCGGCAGGCTCGCCCGCCCCCGCCACTCCGGAGGGGCGGGCGGATTGTCGGTCGCGCGTGACAGGGTGGGCGCGTGGCACAACCGCTCAAAGACCTGATCAACGCCCGGTCCGTCTCGGTGCTGGCCGGCGGCATGGCCGCCGTGTGGCCGTCGTTCCCGCGCGCCCGGTTCACCGAGCACGCCCTGGCCGGGCTCGGCCCGCTGGAGCTGAAGGGCCGCGTCAGGCACGTCTCCGCGGCCCTCCACGACGCCCTCCCGCTGCCCTACCCGCGCGCCGCCGAGCTGGTGCGGGCCTGCGCCGCGCGGGGGGAGCTCGACCTGTGGAGCGGCTGGCCGCTCACCGACCACACCGCCGTCCACGGGCTCGGCCACCTGGAGGCGGCGATGGCCACGCTGGCGGCGCTCACGCCGTACTCGACGGGCGAGTTCGCCGTGCGCCCCTACCTCGACCGCCACCGCGACGACGCCCTCAAGATCATGTACGGCTGGGCCGAGTCCCCCGACGAGCACCTGCGCCGCCTGGCCTCCGAAGGCTCCCGGCCGCGCCTGCCGTGGGCGCCGCGAGTCGGCTGGCTGATGGCGCCCGGCCCCACCCTGCCCCTGCTCGACCTGCTGCGCGACGACCCGAGCGAATACGTCCGCCGCTCGGTCGCCAACCACGTCAACGACCTGGCCAAGGACCACCCCGACGCGGCGCTCGCCGTGCTGGCCCGCTGGCGGGCGGGCGGCGGCTCGCACGTCGAGCGGGTCGTCCGCCACGCGGTGCGCGGGCTGCTGCGGTCCGGGCATCCCGAGGCGCTCGCGCTGCTGGGCGCCACGCCGGGCAGCGGCTCGGCGCGGGCGCTCACCCTGGAGTCCGACACGGTCGCCGTCGGCGGCAGCCTGACCTTCACCGTCACGGTCACGGCGGGCGCGCCCGGCCCGCTGGTGCTCAAGTACGCCGTCCGCCGGGCGGGCTCGCGCCGCGTCTTCCACCTGGGCGAACGCTCGGCCACCGCCGAGGGGGCGGCGTTCACGCTGCGCAAGAGCCATTCCTTCCGCCCGGTCACCACCCGCAACGAGCCGCCCGGCCCGCGCGAGCTCGACGTCATCGTCAACGGCCGCGTGGCCGCCACCGTGCCCTTCACCCTGACCAGCGCCCCCGGCCCGACGGCGCAGGCGGCGCAGGCGGCGCAGGGCATGGCGCGGCAGTAGGGCACAGGCCCCCGGAACGACGAACGGAGGCCGTCCCGAGGGACGCGCCTCCGTGACGGGTGAGGGCGGTTCAGGGCTCGGCGCGGTCTCCGGCCAGCCCGAGCAGGACCATGTCGACCACCCGTTCGGCCAGGTCGGCCGGGAGGTCGCCAGCCGGACCCCACTTCGACTGCCACATCATCGTGCCGGAGAACAGGGCCATCGCCAGGTCGACGTCGAGGCCGGGCCGGAGCTCGCCGGTGGCGACGCCGCGCTCGACCACCGAGCGCAGCGCCTCCCTGCGCGGTTCGACGGCCCGCTTCACGAAGCGCTCCATCAGCCGGGGATAACGATCGGCCTCGCTCATCGCGATGTTCATCACGCACCGGGTGCGGGCCTGGCCCGCCTCCCGGCGCATCGCGTCGAGCAGGACGATCAGGTCGTCGCGCACGGAGATGCCGGACAGCGGCGGGAGCGGCGCCTTCAGCGTGGACAGGGCGTCGACGACCAGGTCCTCCTTGTTGGACCAGCGCCGGTAGATCGTGGTCTTGCCGACGCCCGCCCGCGACGCGATGGCCTCGATCGACAGCTCCGACACCCCCATGCCCTCGCCGATCAGGTCGAGGGTCGCGTCGATGATCGCCTTCTCGGCCTTCTCGCTGCGCGGACGGCCCGCCGGGCGGGCAGTCCCTGAATCCTGGATCGTCATCGCGGCCTCACACTACCGCTGGTTCCTTCTGTTCCGCCTGCTGGACCGGGCGCGCCTTGCCCGGCATCCACTTGGCCACCACCGCGACGCCCACCAGGCCGATCACGGCCGACACGATCGCCGTGACGTGCATGCCGTCGACGAAGGCGGCGAAGGCGGGCTTGATCAGCGCATGGCCGCGCTCGCCGAGCTTCCCGGCGAACTCCATCGTCGCCATGATCGACTCACCGGCGGCGTGCGGGGCGCCGGCCGGGAGCGCCGAGGCGATCTCGCCGCGGTAGCTGCTGGACAGGACCGAGCCGAGCACGGCCACGCCGAGCGCGCCGGCGACCTGGCGGACGGTGTTGCTCATGGCCGAGCCCACACCGGCCTTCTCCCTGGGCAGCGCCTCCATGATGGCGGTGGTCGCGGGCGGCATGATGTTCGCCATCGCCGCACCCTGGACGAAGAAGATGATCTCGATCAGCACCACGGGCGTGTCGACGTCCATCAGCGCGTAGCTGCCCAGCGCCGCGGTCACCACGAGCATGCTGACCGTGGCCGACAGCTTGGCGCCGAAGAGCTGGTTCACCCGCTGGCTGAGCGGCGCGAAGATGAGCTGCGCGGCGGCGAACGGGATCATCAGGGCCCCCGCCTGGATCGGGCTGAAGCCCAGCACGATCTGCAGGTAGAAGGTCAGGAAGAACATCCCGCCCATCATCGCGAAGAAGACCAGGCCCATCATCCCGATGGCCGAGCTGAACCGTACGTTGCTGAAGTTGCGCACGTCGAACACCGGGTTGTCGATGCGACGCTCCCACCACACGAACACGCCCAGCACGAGCAGGCCGGCCACCGTCGGGACGATCACCTCGGCGCTGGCCAGGGTGCCCAGGTCGCCGCCGCGGATGATGCCGTAGACCAGCGCGACCAGACCGATGATCGACAGCAGCACGCCCACCGGGTCGAGCCTGGACGGCTTCGGGTCACGCGACTCGGGCACGAAGGCGGCGATGAGGAACATGCTGATCACCACGATCGGCACGTTGATCAGGAACACCGAGCCCCACCAGAAGTGCTCGATGAGCAGGCCGCCGGTGATCGGGCCGATCGCCACCGCGAGCCCCACGCCGCCGGCCCAGATGCCGATCGCCTTGCCACGCTCGCCGGGCGGGAACACGTTGGAGATGATCGCCAGCGTGGCCGGCATGATCGCCGCGCCGCCGATGCCCATCGCCGCCCTGGCGAGGATCAGCTGCATCGGGTCCTGGGAGTAGGCGCTGGCCAGCGAGGCCAGGCCGAACAGCGCCATGCCGATGAACAACATGCGCTTGCGGCCCGTGCGGTCGCCGATCACGCCGAAGGTGAACAGCAGCCCGGCGAACACCAGCGTGTAGGAGTTGATCGCCCACTCCAGCTGGCCCTGCGTCGCGCCCAAGCCGGCATGGGGGTCGGCGATGGTCTTCATCGCCACGTTGAGGATCGTGTTGTCCAGCACGACCGCCAGGAGGCTGAACACCAGCACTCCCAGGATGCCCCACCTGCGTGGATGCCCCGCGTTCTGATCCATGAGAACGTCCTTAATTTCGATACGACCAAGTTTCGCAACGACACCGTATCGCAAGGTATTCCGATACGCAACGGTCTCGTTTCGTAACTTTCGCCTGACGGGCGGAGTGCGCACGGGGAAACAAACGGGAAACCCCGTTCACCCCCCGCACAGGGCGTCACAAGGCCCTGCGGACACCGCTGACAGGCCCCCCGGCCCGAACGGCCGGCAGGCCGGAACCGCCGCCGGATCAGCTCTTGGTCGCCGCCGGAGGCAGCACGTGCTCCTTGGCGTCGCCCGGCAGGCCCGCGACCGGCGTGCCGGCGGCCGGCGGACGCCGCCGCCACAGCGGCAGCGCGACCACCACCATGACCACCCCGACCAGCCCCGCCACCACGAACGCCCACGTCGGCCCGCTGCCGTCGATGATCGCCCCGGCGATCGGCGAGGACGCGGCACCGCCGATGAGCAGGGCCGTGCCGTGCAGGCCCATCGCCTCACCCCTGGCCGCGGCGGGCACCCAGCGGCTGAGCACGTCGACGGTGGAGGACAGCGCCGGGGCGCACAGCAGGCCGGCGGGCAGCATCGCCAGGATCAGCCACCGCCAGTCGGCGCCGGCCAGGCCCACGGGGATGGTCAGCAGACCCATGCCCGCGATGAGCACCAGGGGCGAGAAGCCGCGCGACAGCCCGCCGTAGACGAAGCCCCCGACCAGCGAGTAGAGGCACCAGATCGCCACGGCGAGGCCCACCCACTGCGTCTCGCCCGCGGTGTTGATGGTGGCCACCAGCCCGAGCTCGGTCGCGGTGAGGATGAACGTGGCCGCCGCCGTGGTGCCGAGCAGCGCGACGAAGCCCGGCGTGAGCCACTGCCGCCGCGGCACCTTCACCACCGGCTCCTCCAGCTCGACGGCCGACCGGGTGGGCGGGTTGAACACGATCAGGCCGAGGCCCGCGGCCGTGATGCCGACGCCGATGAGGGCCAGCGTCGTCGTGCTGCCCAGCGTGGTGATGCCGGCCGCGGCGAGCGCGGGACCGGTCATGTACGACAGCTCGACCAGCATCGAGTCGAGCGTGAACCCGGTGCGCCGCTGCTCCGGCGGCACCAGCGCGGCCAGCGACTGCCTGGTCACGCTGAACACCGGCAGGTTGAGCAGGCCCGCCACGGCCGCCGCGACGGCGAGGGCGGGCAGCGGCAGCGCCCACGCGCACGACCAGAACACCGCCTGGGCCAGGGTGGTGACGACGAGCACGGGACGCACCCCGTGGCGGTCGACGAACCGGCCCGACAGCGGCGAGCCGACGGCCATGCCGACCGTGCTGGCCATCGTCACCACGCCGGCCTCGACGTAGCCGAGGCGCAGCCCGAAGACCACGTGGAGGGTGAGCGCCATTCCCATGGCGGTGGCCGGGACGCGCGCGAGCATCCCCACCAGGAGCAGAGTGCGGACGCCGGGCAGCCGGAAGAGCCTGCGGTATTGGTCGAGAGCCATGGTGTGTCGTTTACCTCCGCGTCGATTGTGTCAAGAGGCACCGACAGTTTCGCCACTGGATTTCCCCTCATGACATCATCGAAGGAGTCCGGGGACGTCACTGGGACGCCTCGAGACGTTTCTGGAGGTAGTCCATGTCATCTACCACGTCTTCCACCACGCTGTACGGCGGCGCGTCGGGCCGCCGGGTCACCGTCCGCGACCTCGCGGCGGCCAAGGAGCGCGGAGAGCGGTGGCCCATGGTCACCGCCTACGACGCGATGACGGCCCGGGTGTTCGACCAGGCGGGCGTGCCCGTGCTGCTGGTCGGCGACTCCGCGGCCATGGTCGTCTACGGCTTCGACTCCACTCTCCCGGTCACCCTCGACCACCTCGTCCCGCTCACCGCGGCCGTGGTGCGGGGGTCGTCGCGGGCGCTGGTCGTGGCGGACCTGCCGTTCGGGTCGTACCAGGGGTCGCCGCAGCAGGCGCTGGAGTCGGCGGCCAGGTTCATGAAGGAGGCGGGGGCGCACGCGGTCAAGCTGGAGGGCGGCCGGCGGGTGCTGCCGCAGGTCGAGGCGCTGGTGTCGGCGGGCGTGCCGGTCATGGCGCACCTCGGGCTCACGCCGCAGTCGGTCAACGCGCTCGGCGGCTACCGGGTGCAGGGGCGCGGCCAGTCGGGCGACGAGCTGATGGCCGACGCCAAGGACCTGGAGCGGGCCGGGGCGTTCGCGGTGGTGCTGGAGTGCGTGCCGGCCGATCTGGCCCACCGGGTGACCACGTCGCTGTCGATCCCCACGGTCGGCATCGGGGCAGGGCCGTCCACGGACGCGCAGGTCCTGGTGTGGCAGGACATGATGGGGCTGACGCCGCGCCCGGCCAAGTTCGTCAAGCGCTACTTCGACCTGGCCTCGGAGATGGACCGCGCGGTGCGGGCCTTCGCCGACGAGGTGACCTCGGGGGCCTTCCCGGCCCCCGAGCACACCTACTGCTGACGCCTACAGCCGGCCGCGCGCCCCGCGCATCCGGGACGGGCTCACCCCGCCGCGCCGGAGAGCGTGGCGGGGTCGGTGTTGGAGCCGCAGACCACGACGGCCACCCGCTCACCCGCCGCGGGCCGGTAGGCCCCCGACAGCAGCGCCGCGTACGCCGCCGCGCCCGCGGGCTCGGCCACCAGCCGGTGCCGCTCCCACAACGTCCGCCGGGCCGCGACGATCGCGTCGTCGTCCACCAGGACGCTGTCCACCCCGGCCCCCGACAACACCTCGAACGCCAGCCCGCCGAGCTGCGTGGCGCCCAGCGCGTCGGCCGCCACGCCGCCCACCTGCACCGGCACCGGACGGCCGGCGCGCAGCGCCTCGTGCAGCGTGGGGATGGCGTACGGCTCCACCGCCACGATCCGCGGCGCGTCACCCCCGGCCCGGGCCCCCAGGGTGATCCCGCCGGCGAGCCCGCCGCCGCCCACGGCCACCACCACCGTGTCCACGCCCCCGGTCTGCTCCATGATCTCCAGCCCGGTCGTGCCCTGCCCGGCCAGCACCTCGGCCTGGTCGTAGGCGTGCACGGCCAGCGCGCCCGTCTCGGCGGCCCGCTTGGCGGCGGCCTCCGCGGCCTCGGAGTAGATCGCCCCGGTCTGGGTGGTGTGCGCGCCGAGCGCCTTGAGCCCGGCCACCTTCACCGGGTTCGTCACCTCCGGCACGAAGATCTCGGCCCGCACGCCGAGCGCCCTGGCGGCATGGGCGACGGCCAATCCGTGGTTGCCGCCGCTGGCCGCGATGACCCCGGCGGCGGGCAACGGGCCGGCCGACAGGATGCGGTTGAAGGCCCCCCGCACCTTGAAGGAGCCCGAGTGCTGCAGCAACTCCAGTTTCAGTGACAGGCCCGGCGAGATCTCCAGGACGGGCGTGCGCAGCACGTGCCCTTCGATCCGGCCGGCCGCGTCGAGGACGTCCTGGTAAGTGACGGTGGTCACGGCTCTCCTTCGGTCGTGCGCCCGCGATCGGCGGGCATGAGCCGACGCTATCCGAGCGCCTGGGCCACGTCTGCCCACAGGTCCTCGGGATGCTCGATGCCCACGGCCACGCGCACCATGCCCTCGCTCACGCCGTGCCTGGCCAGGTCCTCGGGGCCGAGGAAGCGGTGGGAGGTGGTGGCGGGCTGCATGACGCGGGTCTCGACGCCGCCGAGCGAGGGGGCGATGCGCGCCAGCCGTACGGACCGCATGAACGCCTCCCCCGCCGCCCGCCCGCCGGCCAGCTCGAAGGAGAACACGCCGCCGAAGGCGGGCAGCAACTTGGCGGCCAGCTCGTACGACGGATGCGCGGGCAGCCCCGGCCAGTGGACGGCCGACACGGCGGGGTGCTCGGCGATCCGCCGGGCCAGGAGGTCGGCGTTGGCGCAGTGGCGTTCCATGCGCAGCGGCAGCGTCTGGATCCCGCGCAGCGTCAGCCATGCCGTGAAGGGCGCGGCCGCGGCGCCCAGTTCGGTGGCGAAGTGCCAGACCCTGCCGTACAGGTCGGGGTCGGCGAAGACGGCGATGCCGCCGATCACGTCGCCGTGGCCGGACAGGTACTTGGTGGCGGAGTGCACGACGACGTCGGCGCCGTGCTCAAGGGGGCGGCAGAGCACGGGCGTGGCGAAGGTGTTGTCCACCACCGACAGGACGCCCAGCTCGCGGGCCGTGGCGCACATCGCGGGCAGGTCGGCGACCAGCCCCATCGGGTTGCTGATGGTCTCCAGGTAGACCAGCCGCGTCTCGGGCCGGACGGCGGCGCGCAGCGCGGCGGGGTCGTTCTCGGGGACGTGGGTGACGGCGATGCCGAACCTGCCGGCCAGGTCGTTGAGCATCGTGGCGGTGCCGCCGTACAGGGAGCGCTGGGCGATGAGGTGGTCGCCGGGCTTGAGCAGGGCGAGCAGCACGGTGTTGATCGCGCCCATGCCGGAGGCGGCGGCCAGCGCGGCGGCGCCGCCCTCCAGGCCGGACACCGCCAGCTCCAGGGCGCGCACGGTGGGGTTGGTGTCGCGCCCGTAGACGAAGGCGTCGTCGGGACGGGTCATCGCCACGCCCATCAGCTCCGGGTCGTCGAAGGCGAACCCGGCGCTCTGGTAGATGGGCATGCCGATCGGCCGGCTGCCCTCGACCGGGGGCTGCGGCAGGTGGACGGCACGCGTCTCAGGGCGAAAATCACTCATGTCATCGAATATCCCCCGGATTGGTGTGCGGGTGCAGAGCCAATACCGCAGAATTGGTCCATGAATAGAGCCAATCCCGATGACCTCGTCCACCTGCTGGGCCGGTGGGCCTCCGGGCGCGGGCCGCTCTACCTGCTGCTCGCCGCCCGGCTGCGGGCGCTCGTCGACGACGGCGTGCTCCCGCCCGGCGAACGGCTGCCGCCCGACCGGGTGCTGGCCGACCGGCTCGCCGTCGGCCGCGGCACGGTGGTCGCCGCCTACGAGCTGCTCCAGCAGGAGGGCCGGGTGACGCGCCGCCAGGGCAGCGGCACCCGCGTCGCGCCGGGCGACCCGCCGGCCACCAGGACGGCCGACGGCGTGGCGGCCAACCCGCTGATGCTGAACCTCCTGCACGACTCCGACGGCGTGCGGCTGCTGACCTGCGCGGCGCCGGACGACCCGCCGCCGGCGCTGTCCGAGGCGTACCAGGAGGCGGGGGCGCGGGTGGCGGGCCTGCGCGACCTGGGCTACCACCCGGCGGGCCACCCCGCGCTGCGCGAGGCGCTGGCGGGCTACTACGGCGCGCGCGGCCTGCCCACCACGGCGGACCAGATCATGGTGACGACGGGCGCACAGCAGGCGCTCACGCTGCTGGCCGGGCTGCTGGTGGCGCCGGGCGACACCGTGCTGACCGAGTCGCCGACGTACCCGGGGGCGCTGGAGGTGTTCCGGCACGCGGCGGCCGTCGTCAAGCCCGTCGACCTGGGTGAGGACCAGGCACGGCGGGCCGTGCGCGAGCGGCCGGCGCTGGTCTACGGCGTGCCCACCGCGCGCAACCCCGACGGCGCGGTCATGGACGACCCGGGCCGCAGGCGGCTGGCCGCCCTGGCCGCCGCGCACGACGTGCCGCTGATCGACGACGAGGTCTGCGCCGAGCTGCGCTTCTCGGGCGGGACGCCGGCGCCGGTGGCCGCCTTCGGCGGGGGCGAGCGGGTCGTCACCGTCGGCTCGCTGAGCAAGCTGGTGTGGGGCGGGCTGCGGGTGGGCTGGATCCGCGCGGCGGCGCCGGTGGTCTCGCGGCTGTCCCGGCTGCGGGCCGTGCACGATCTCGGCGGCGAGGTCTTCAGCCAGCTCGCCGCCGTCGCGCTGCTGCGCCGCCTCGACGAGGTGCGCGAGACCCGCGTACGCGCCCTGCGCCGGCGGCACGACCACCTGTGCGCCGAGCTGCGGGCGCGCCTGCCGTCCTGGACGTTCGAGCCGGCCCAGGGCGGCCAGACCGTCTGGGTGCGCCTGCCGCGCGGCGACGCCGGCTCCTTCGCCCAGGTGGCGCTCCGGCACGGCGTCGCGGTGCCGCCGGGCGGCTCCTTCGACCCGCTGGGCGGCCACGCCGCCCACCTGCGCCTGCACTTCCTGTTCCCCGAGGAGGAGCTGTCGCGGGCGGTGTGCGACCTCGCGGCGGCCTGGGCGGCCTACGACGGCGCCGGGAAACCCGTCTCCCGGCACGCCCTCGTCGTCTGACAGGGTGGGGGCCATGGAAACGACCTTCGTGCTGGTGCACAGCCCTTCCGTCGGGCCCTCGACGTGGGCTCCGGTGGCCGAGTCGCTGGGGCGGCGCGGCCGGGCGGCCGTCGTCCCCGACCTGACCGGCGTGTCCGCCGGCGGGGCGCCGTACTGGCCGCGCGTGGTCGCGGCGGTGCGCGCGGCCGTGCCCTCCGACGGGCCGCTCGTGCTGGTGGCGCACAGCAACGCCGGGTTCTTCGTGCCGGTGATCAAGGAGGGGCTGGGCGACCGGGTGGTGGCCTGCGTGTTCGCCGACGCGCACGTGCCGCCGTCCCAGGGGCTGGTCAGGACGGCCGAGGAGGGCTTCCTGCCGTTCCTGCGCGGCCTGGCGGGCCCCGACGGCGTGCTGCCACGCTGGACCGACTGGTGGGACGAGGAGGACATCGTGGCCATGCTCCCCGACCCCGCCCAGCGGCTGCTGGTCACGGGCGAGCAGCCGCGGCTGCCCCTCGACTACTACACGCAGCCCGTCCCCGTGCCCGCGGGCTGGGACGCGGTCAGGTGCTCGTGCCTGTGGTTCGGGCCGCCGTACGAGGAGGTGGCCCGCGACGCGGCCGGGCGCGGCTGGCCGGTGACCCGGCTGCCCGGCCTCCACCTGCACCAGGTGATCGACCCCGAGGGGGTCACGGACGCGCTGCTGAAGCTGTCCAGGAAGTCGTGAATTCTTCACTGTCGGCCCCCTGACCCGTCCGGCCATAGTCGGACACATGATCGAGGTGAACGAGCTCAGGAAGAACCACGGGACATTCGCGGCGGTCAGGGGCGTCTCGTTCCGGGTGGGCGAGGGCGAGATCTTCGCCCTGCTCGGCCGGAACGGCGCCGGCAAGACCACCACGGTCGAGGTGCTGGCCGGCTTCCAGCGGCCGGACGGCGGCGCCGTCCGGGTCGCCGGCCTCGACCCCTGGTCCGACCGCGCGGCCGTCCGGCAGCGCGTCGGCATCATGCTCCAGGAGGCCGGGTTCTTCCCCGACCTGACGGTCGCCCAGACGGTCGCGGTCTGGCGCGACTTCACCCCCGCGCCGCGCCCGGCCGGGGAGGCGCTCGACCTGGCCGGCCTGACGGACAAGGCCGGGACCAGGGTGCGCCAGCTCTCCGGCGGCGAGAAGCGCCGGCTCGACCTGGCGCTCGCCCTGCTCGGCCGCCCCGACGTGCTGTTCCTCGACGAGCCCACGACCGGCATGGACCCCGAGGCCCGCGCGAACACGTGGGAGGTCGTCTCCGGCCTGGCCGCGCGCGGCACCACGATCCTGCTCACCACCCACTACCTGGAGGAGGCCCAGCGCCTGGCCTCGTCCATGGCGATCATGGACAGGGGCGAGATCGTCGCGGCCGGCGGGATGGCCGAGACGCTGGCCGCGCGGGGCGGACGGGTGACGTTCCGGCTGCCCGCCGGGGTCGCCGCGGACGACCTGCCGGTGCCGGCCACGGTGGAGTCCGGCACCGCCGTCTGCCGGGCCGAGGACCCCGACCTGGCCGCGCAGACGCTGCTGACCTGGGCGGCCGGCCGCGGGCTGCGGCTGACCGGCCTGGAGGTCCGCGCGGCCACCCTCGAAGACCTCTTCCTCGACCTGCCCAGGAGCGCCCGATGAGCCTGACCGCCACCTACCGTCTCGGCACCCGCCTGTTCTGGCGCGACCGCGCCATGCTGGCCGCCTCGGTGATCACCCCCGTCGGGCTGACCGTGGGCATGCCGGCGCTGATGCGGCACGTCACCGGGGGCGGCGTGCCGTTCGCGACGGCGGTGTTCCACAGCTCGCTGGCGATCGTGCTGGCGCTCACCGCGTTCATGAACATCGCGGTCGCCCTGACCAACCGGCGCGACCAGCTCGTGCTCAAGCGGCTGCGGGCCGGGCTGCTGACCGACGCGCAGATCCTGGCCGGCCAGGTCGCCGCCACGGCCACGCAGACCTTCCTGGTGATCGTGCTGTGCGCGGTGGCCGTGCGGTTCGCCGCCGGGGTGCCGCTGCCGGACGACCCGCTGCTGTTCGCCGCCGTGACCGCCGCGGGCTCGGCCGTCATGGCGCTGCTGGGGGCGGCGTACACGGCGGCGATCCCGCGGAGTGAGCTGGCCGGGGCGTTCGCCATGCCGGTGTTCCTGGTCGCCGCGGTGTCGGCGGGCGCGATGGGGCCGATCCCGCTGCCCTCGTGGCTGAGCCCGGTGCTGGACCTGCTGCCCACCTCGGCCGTGGTGCACGCGGCGAAGACCGGGGAGGCGCTCGTGCCGGCGCTCGTCCTGGCCGGGTGGGCGGTGGCGGGCGTGGTGGCGATCCGGCTGTGGTTCCGCTGGGAACCGCGCCGGTCCTGAGTCGGACATAATCGCTGCTGTGGTGGTCTCGTCCTCGGCGCAGAGGCTCGCGCGCGTGCTCATCACGGGCGTCTCGGTCGTCTATTCGCTCATCGGGCTGCTCTACTTCATGGGCGGCCCGGCGATCGGGCTGCTCGCGGCGGCCGTGACGGTCGCCGTCGTCTCCACCCACTACGTCAACATGCGGGCCGCCCTGCGCGGCGGGCGCCCGCCGCTGTTCCCGGCCACGCTGGCGCTCCAGGCCGTCGTCACCTACGCGGGCGACTACCTGCTGCCGAGCGGCTGGTCGTCGATCGCCGCCCCGCTGCTGGCCGGGACCCTGCTGGTGTTCCTGGGGCTGCGCTGGGCCGTGCCGCTGGTCGTCCTCATGATGCTGTACGAGGGCGCCATCATGTGGATCGGCCCCCACTACGCCGTGGTCACCCTGTTCTACGTGATCGCCGTCCCCATCACCGGCTCGATGATCTACGTCCTGGTCCGGCTCGTCCGCGTCGCCGCCGAGCTGGAGGAGGCCAGGGCCGAGCTGGCCGACGCCGCCGTGCTCAAGGAACGCCTGCGCATCTCCCGCGACCTGCACGACGGCCTGGGCCGCAGCCTCACCGCCATCGCGCTCAAGGGCGACTTGGCCGCCCGCCTGATGGACCGCGACCCCGCCTCCGCCCGCGGCGAGGTGGGCGAGCTGGTACGCGTCGCCCGCGAGGCCGCCCAGGACGTCCGCCACGTGGCCCGCGGCTACCGCGCGATGTCGCTGAGCGGCGAGACCGACCGCGCGGCGGCGCTGCTGGAGTCGTCGGGGGTGAGCTGCCAGGCGCACCTGGCCGACGTAGCGCTGCCCCGGCGGGCCGAGGAGGCGCTGGCGTGGGGGGTGCGCGAGGCGGTCACCAACGTCCTGCGCCACAGCAGGGCCACCACCTGCACGATCACCACGTCGCTGCGGGACGGCCGGGTCCGCCTGGAGGTCGCCAACGACGGCGCGGCCGGCGGCGAGCCCGGCGCTGAGCCCGGCGTGCCCGGCGGTGGCCTCACCGGGCTCGCCGAACGGGCCTCCCAGGCGGGCGGCACGTGCGCCGCCGCCGCCACGGACGGCGGCGGCTTCCTGCTGGCCATGGAGGTTCCGGCGTGATCCGGGTGCTGCTGGCCGAGGACATGCACATGATCCGCGCCGCGCTCACCGCCCTGCTCCGGCTGGAGCCGGACATCGAGGTGGTGGCGGAGGTCGTGCGCGGCGACGAGATCGTGCCGGTCGCCCTCGACGTCCGGCCCGACGTGGCGGTCGTGGACATCGACCTGCCGGTGACCGACGGCATCACCGCCGCCGCCGAGCTGCGCGAACGGCTCCCGTCCTGCCGGATCCTGGTGCTCACGGCCATGGGGCAGCCCGGCCACCTGCGCCGGGCGCTGGCCGCGGGCATCGAGGCGTTCCTGGTCAAGGACGCGCCGGGCGACCGCCTGGCCGAGGCCATCAGGCGCACCGCGGCCGGTCTGCGCGTGCTGGAGAGCGAGCTGGTCTCCTCGGCCATGGAGTACGGCGAGAGCCCGCTCACCCCCCGCGAGACCACCGTGCTCCGGCAGGCCGCCAGGGGCGCGACCGCCGAGGAGATCGCCGCCGGCCTGCACCTGTCGGCGGGCACGGTGCGCAACTACCTCACGGCCGCGATCACCAAGACGGGCGCCCGGAACAAGATCGACGCCGTCCGCGTCGCCGAGGACGCGGGCTGGCTCTAGACGTCGGTGACGCGCAGCCCGGCGTGGGCCTTGTAGCGGCGGTTGATCGAGATGAGGTTGGCGGTCAGCGCCTCGACCTGGTGGGCGTTGCGCAGCCGGCCGCCGTAGACGCCGCGCACCCCCGGGATCAGCTCGGCCAGCGCCTGCACGGTGTCGGTGGCCTCGCGGTCGTCGCCGAGCACCAGCACGTCGAGGTCGACCTTCTCCACGGCCGGGTCCATCAGCAGCACGGCCGACACGTGGTGGAAGGCCGCCACGACCCGGCTCTCGGGAAGCACCGCGGCGGCCTGCTGGGCGGCGCTGCCCTCTTCCACCGGCAGCGCGTAGGCGCCCTGCTTGTCGAAGCCGAGCGGGTTGACGCAGTCGACCACGATCTTCCCGGCCAGCTCGGCGCGCAACGACTCCAGCAGCGCCTTGTGCCCCTCGTACGGCACCGCCACGATCACGACGTCGGCCTCGGCCGCCACGTCGGCGTTGGCCCCGCCCCGCGCGCCCGAGCCGATCGAGCCGGCCGCCTCCTGGGCCCGCTCGGCGCTGCGCGAGCCGATCAGCACCGTGTGCCCGGCCAGCGCGAACCGCCGCGCCAGCCCCTTCCCCTGGTCGCCGGTGCCGCCGAGGATCGCGATGGAGAGCCCGTTCACATCTGTCATGGCTCCGATCATGCCAGCCCCGGCGGCGCGGGCCGCAGGCCGGGGGCGGCACCCGGCGGCGAACGGGCCACCTCCGCCGCGCTCCTCGTGCACCATGGAGGCATGGACTCAGGTTCGGTGGCATTCCTGCGCGAGCTCCTGGCCACGACGGGCTGGCTCGAACGCACCCGCGAGCTGGGCCTGGCCCTGCGGACCACCCGCTCGCCCGGCGGCCTGCTGCTCGTCGGCCCCCCGGACGACGAGCCCTGGCACGTCACCGCCCACCTCAGCGACGAGGCCAGGTTCTCCGGCCTGCCGCAGCTCGCGCCCACCCTGATCCGCTGGTCGCCGCCCGCCGACGCCCCCGCCCACCTGCGTGTCGGCCTCGACCGCCTGCGGCAGGCGGGGCGCGGCGAGACCCTGTTCGTGCTGTCGGAGCAGGCGGCGCCCGTCCCGCTGCTGGAACGCGTCGACGACGCCCGCCGTACGGGGGCCACCATCCTGGCGATCGAGGGCGCCGACTCCGAGCTGAGCGGGCTGGCCCACGACTCCATCGCCGTCCCGGCCACCGGGCTGATCACCTTCGACGGCGCCCAGCACCTGGTCAGCGCGGCGGCCGGTGAGGTCGAGCGGCGGGCGGGGCTGCGCGAGCGCCTGGCCCGCCTGCTGGAGAAGGTCAGCGGCCCCCGCCTGTCGGAGTAGCGCGCGGCTACGGGTCAGGTACGGCCGCGGGTCAGGGCTGGGCGGCGAGGCGGGGGCCGAGGGCGGCCCGCAGGTTCTCGGTGGCCTCCTCGATGGCGCCGATCACCACCGCCTGCACCGGGTCCGGCTCGCCCGACCGCGTCCTGCTCACCCGGGTGACCGCGTCCAGGCGGCGCGCCCCCACCTCCCGTACCTCACTCACCCGCACCTCGCCCTCCGGCACGTCGAGCAGGGCCAGCGCGGGCACGATCGCCACCCCGTGCCCGGCCGCCACCAGCGCGAGCACCGGCGAGAAGTCGGTGACGACGTGCGTCCTGCGCGGCTCGACGCCGTGGATCCCGGCGAGCCGGTCGAGCGCCTGCCCGCACGCCTGGTCCGGCTCGGCGGCCACCCAGGGCAGGCGCATCAGGTCGGCCGTCGACTCCGGCTCGGGCCAGTCGGGCGGCAGCACGACCCGGAACTCGTCCACGTGCAGCGGCCGGACGTTCAGCGACGGCTGCGCCGGGACCGGCAGGCTCATGTCCTGCTCGGTGATGAGCAGGTCGACCGCGCCCAGGCGCAGCTCCTGGAGGGCGGGCTGGCCGTAGACCTCGTGGATGACCGGCGTGATGCGGGGGTGACGCTCGGCCAGGGCGCGCATCGCGGGCACCAGCATGTGCTTGATCGCCGTGGGGAAGGCGGCGATCCGCACCGGCCCGGCCAGGCGTTCGGTGAACCTGGTCAGCTCCTTCCTGGCCTCGCTCAGCTCCTCCTCGACCCGCTCGGCGTACCCGGCGAGCACGCGTCCCGCCGGGGTGAGCGAGACGCGGCGCTGGGAGCGGTCGATGAGCGCCAGCCCGACCTCGCGTTCGAGCTGGGCGAGCTGCTGGGAGACCGCGGAGGGGGTGAGGAACAGCGCCTCGGCCGCGCGCATCACGCCGCCGCGGCGGGCGACCTCGTGCAGGACACGCAGGCGTCGAGGATCAATATCCATGCAGGTCAGCTTACGTCTACCTTTAGCTTTCTTTATTTGTGCTTTAAGGCCAAAAATCCAGAGAATATCGGCCATGGATCTCCTCCTCGACGCCGTCGGCTGGGCCGGAGCCGCCCTGCTGCTGGCCGGGTACGCCCTGGTCTCGTCCGCGCGGCTGTCCGGCGACGGCGCGACGTACCAGGTCGTCAACCTGCTCGGCGCGCTCGGGCTCATGGTCAACAGCGCCTACAACGCCGCCTGGCCCTCGACCGGGCTGAACCTCGTCTGGGCCGCCATCGGCACGGTGGCCCTCGTCCGACTCGTCCGGGTGGGAGCCGCCAAATGATCGTCGAACTCAGCCACCGCATCACCGAGGGCATGACCACCTACCCCGGCGTCCCGGGGCCGACGCTGGGCACCCACCTGAGCAGGGAGGACTCACGCGAGGTCTACGCCCCGGGCACCGAGTTCGAGATCGGCGTGATCACGCTGGCCGCCAACACCGGCACCTACCTGGACACCCCGCACCACCGCTACGCCGGCGGCCAGGACCTGGCGCAGGTGCCGCTGAGCAGCCTGGCCGACCTGCCCGGCCTGGTCGTACCGGCCTCGGGGGACGGCCGCGAGGTGGTGCTCGACACCGCGCTCGACACCGCGCTCGACGTACGCGGCCGGGCGGTGCTGATCCACACCGGCTTCGACCGCCACTTCGGCACCGGCGCCTACTTCCGCGACCACCCGTACCTGGCGCCCGAGTCGGCGGCGTGGCTGGCCGAGCAGGGCGCGGCGCTGGTCGGCATCGACTCGCTCAACATCGACGACACCCCGCCGCACGGCGAACGCCCCGCCCACACGATCCTGCTGAAGGCGGGGATCCCGATCGTCGAGCACCTGACGGGGTTGTCGGCGCTGCCCGCGGAGGGGTTCAGGTTCCATGCCGCGCCCCCGATGATCGCGGGCATGGGCACCTTCCCCGTGCGGGCCTACGCCGTCGTGCCGTAGGCGGGGGTCACTCGTCCTCCTGCTCGGCCTCGTCCCACGCCTTGTTGCGGTCGGCGGCGCGCTGCAACGCGCCCGCCGCCTCCTCCTCCGAGGCGTAGGGACCCATCCGGTCCTTGTTGGGGCAGCCCTGGTCGGGCTCGACCCGCATGTGCTTGAGACAGAACCACCACTGGCCTTCGCTCACATGGTCAATTCTGCCCCGTAGACTCGTGTTTCATGACGACACTGCTCCAGCCCGGGCGAGTCTCGCCCGTCCGGAAGGTCCCCGCCCACATCGAGCGGCCGGAGTACGTCGGCAAGAAGCGCCCCACGACCGGCGAGTCCGACGTGAAGACCCCCGAGATCATCGAGCGCATGCGCGTGGCGGGCCGCATCGCCGCGCAGGCGCTCGAAGAGGTCGGCCGGCACATCGCCCCGGGCGTCACCACCGACGAGCTCGACCGCATCGGCCACGAGTTCCTGATCGACCACGGCGCCTACCCCAGCACGCTGGGCTACAAGGGCTATCCCAAGTCGCTGTGCACCTCGATCAACGAGGTCATCTGCCACGGCATCCCCGACGACACCGTGCTGCGCGACGGCGACATCGTCAACATCGACATCACCGCCTACATCGGCGGCGTCCACGGCGACACCGACGCCACCTACCTGGTGGGCGAGGTCGACGAGGAGTCGCGCCTGCTGGTCGAGCGCACCCGCGAGGCCATGATGCGGGCCATCAGGGCGGTCGCCCCCGGCCGCCAGCTCAACGTGGTCGGCCGCGTCATCGAGGCGTACGCCAAGCGCTTCGGCTACGGCGTCGTGCGCGACTTCACCGGCCACGGCATCGGCACGAGCTTCCACTCCGGCCTCATGGTCCCCCACTACGACGACCCGTCGCTGCGGGTGGAGCTGGTGCCGGGCATGACGTTCACCATCGAGCCGATGCTCACGCTGGGCACGATCGACTACGACATCTGGCCCGACAAGTGGACCGCGGTGACCAAGGATCGCAAGCGCACGGCCCAGTTCGAGCACACCATCGTGGTCACCGAGACGGGCAGCGAGATCCTGACCCTCCCCTGACCGGCCCCGGCCGTCAGCGTCGTCTGGGGATCGCCCCGCTCACCGTCGTGCCCTCGCCGGGCACGCCGTTGACCGACAGGGTGCCGCCGAGCTCGGCGAACGCGGCCCGCATCCGGGCGATCCCGCGCCCCGCGCCGCCCTCGGCGAAGCCCTGGCCGTCGTCGCTGACCGTCAGGCGCAGGCCGCTCGGGCCCGTGGTCACCGCCACCGCGACCGTACGGGCCCGGCTGTGGCGCTCGACGTTGGACAGCGCCTCGCGCATCGTCTCCATGACGCCGCCGGACACCCGCGAGGGCACGTCGGTGCCGGGCAGTGCCCAGGTCTCGACGGTGATCCCCGTCCGCTCCGACCATTGCGCCAGGAGGCCTTCGAGCGCCTCGGCCAGGCTCTGCCCCCCGCGCATGCGTGTCTCTTCCGCCAATGGTCTCGCCTTCCTCGGCACCCCGGGCCCGCGCCGGTCCCCACTCCGGCGCCCCGCACGCGTCGCGCAATCCCCCCTCAAGGTCTGCGCACGCTAGCTGATGAGGTTATGCCCTTCTCCCCTGTGAGACAGGCTACCCGGCGGTCCTGAGACCTGTGAGCCGAGGATAGGGTGCCATGGCCGAACCGCTACTCGCCCTTGTCAGCGCGGTTGAGACGGGCGAGATAGTCGTTGTAGGAGTCGAGTTCGGTGTCGCGTGCGCCGCCCCGGTCGGCCTTGCGGTCGGCCCGCCGGGCCTGCCGTTCGTCGTCGCGGTACCACTGGGCCGCGATGGCCAGCAGCACGAGCAGCGTCGGGATCTCGCCGAAGCCCCACGCGATGGCCCCGCCGTCCTGCTGGGTCTGCAGCAGGTTGTCGCCCCACGTGCGGCCGAGCGGCTCGTACCAGCCGGCGGCGATCACCGAGCCGGTCATCATCAGCGCGATGCCGAAGAAGGCGTGGAAGGGCATGGTGACGAAGAGCATCAGCAGCCGGCCGACGTACGGCAGCCGGCTCGGGCCCGGGTCGACGCCGATGATCACCCAGAAGAACAGCGAGCCGCTGAGCAGGAAGTGCAGGGTCATCCAGATGTGCCCCAGGTGCTCCTGCATGGCCGACTCGAACAGCGGCGTGAAGTAGAGGGCGTAGGTGGAGGCGACGAAGATGGCCGTCGCCACGACCGGATGGGACAGGACCTTGACCGCCCGGCTGTGCAGGATCGTGGTGATCCACTCCCGGGGGCCCCTGTCGCCCCGCCTGGCCGCCGGCTTGAGCGCCCGCAGCGCCAGCGTGACCGGGCCGCCCAGGACCAGGAAGATCGGCACGATCATGGACAGCGTCATGTGCTCGATCATGTGCACGTCGAACAGGACCTTGGCGTAGCGGGCCAGGCCGCTCTGGGTGGCGAACACCAGCAGCGCGATGCCGATGAACCAGGCGGCGGTGCGCCCCCACGGCCAGGAGTCGCCGCGCCGCATCAGCCGGTAGACGCCGGCGCCGTAGAGCCCGGCGAGCACGGCGGCCACCGCGGCGAAGAACAGGTCGAACCACCACAGCGAGAACACGTTCGCGATCGTGATCTCCGGCGGGACGGGGAAGCCGAGCAGCTCGAAGGCCCGGTCGGCGGGCACGCTGAACTCGGGGGGCGGCGTGCGCGACAGCGCGACGGCCAGCCCGACGGTGGCCAGCATGAGCAGCGTCTCGCCGCCGGCCAGCCGGGTGAACGCCCTGGGCCGGCCCGCCTCCAGGTCGACGAGCGTGCGCTGCCGGTGCCAGTAGCCGACGTAGCCGAGCAGCACGAAGGCGACGATCTTGGCCAGGGCCAGCAGGCCGTACTGGGTGGTCCACAGGTCGGACAGCGCGCCGAGCCGGGCGACCAGGCTGAACACGCCGGACAGGCCGACCGCGACGAAGCACCACAGCGCCAGCGCGGAGAACCGGGCGGCGGCCACGGTGAGCTGCGGCTGCCCGCGCATCGCGTGCGCGGCCAGCACGACCAGGCCGCCCACCCACAGGGCCAGCGCGAGCAGGTGCAGCGAGACCGCCGAGGTGGCCAGGTCGTGGTTGGGCGAGGAGGAGGTGTGGCCGGTCAGCGGCGGCGGCAACATCGTCACCAGCGCGAACACCAGCAGGCCGGCCGCGGCCCCGGCGGTGATCGCGCCGCGCGAGAACAGCGCGATGGCCACCCCGAACAGCACCACCAGCGTGAGCGCCACGCCCTGGGTGGTCTGGGTGGCGGTGCTGGTCAGGTATTCCCGGTTGAGGATCTGCGGGACCGTACGGCCCCAGGAGTCGGCCGTGGTGAACACGATGGCCAGGAACGCCGAGGCGGCCCAGCCGAGCGCCGTCCAGGACGAGGCCCTGACGTAGAGCAGGCCCGGCTTGCCGAGCATGCCCTTGTCGTTGGGCAGCAGCAGGGCGGCCGTGAGCAGCAGGCCGACGGTGAGCACGCCGGTGACGTCCATCAGCAGCTTGGACACCGGCAGGCCCCACCTGACCACCGCTCCGGCGTCGGGCAGCCCGGGGATGATCCTGGGGAAGGCCCGGCCGCCGGCGATCATGCCGATCACCAGGGCGGCGACCGCCGCCACCGCACCCGCGAGCGCGAGCCGCGCCGTTCTGCTCATGGCTTCTTCTTCCGCGCGCTGAACAGGAACCCGATGCCGATGCCGACCAGCGCGCCGATCACGATGACCAGCCAGGTCGGGAAGCCGCCCTTCGGCGTGGCCGCCGCCTGGTCGGCCGCGGGAGCGACCGGAGCGGCGGAGGAGGGAGCGGGAGCGGCGGTGGAGGGCGCGGCCGACGCCGCGTCGGTGGCCGACGCGCTCGGCGAGGCCGCCGGAGCCGCCTTGACCGTGAAGGGGATCTCGCCCTCGATGGGATGGCCGTCGGAGGAGACGACCCGGTAGGCGAGAGTGTACTTCCCGCCCGGCAGCGGCCCCTTGACCGCCTGCCGCACCACCGCGCCGTCGACCTCGGGCTTGCCCTCCTGGAAGACGGCCTCATCCGCGCCCCGGACGATGACGAACGGCATGCGCACCTTGGCGGTGAACTCCAGCCTGACCTCGTCGAGGGCCTCGACCTCGGCGCCCTTGGCCGGGTCGCTGCTCTTGAGTGAGTCGTGGGCCAGCGCCGGGGTGGCGGTGCCGAGCACGAACAGGGCGGCGAGAATCGCGGTGAGTGCCGCGAGCGGGGAACTCTTCATGGCACCCCCAAGGCTACCGACGCCACCGCCCGGTCCTGACCTCGCTACAGCCCCGCGCAGGCGAGAGCCCGCTGGTAGGCGTCCACGGCGCCGTCGGAGTCGCCCAGCTGCTCCATCGTCTCGGCGGTGGCGTACCAGGTGGCGGCCGACCGGCGGGAGTCGGGCAACGGCGAGAGCGAGTCGCGCACGGACGACAGCTGCCGCTCGGCCTGGTCCATGCGGCCGACCGAGCCGTAGACCCTGGCGAGCAGCAGTTCCGCCTCGGCCCTGAGGGCGGAGGCGGTGTTGGGCACCAGCCCTCTGCCCCTGTCGGCATGCTCCACGGATTCGTCGAGGTCACCGGTCATGCACTCGGCACGGGCCAGCTCCACGAGGAGCCGCGCCCGCTCGACGGTGCTGGTGGCCGTCTGCTCGAACTCGACGATCGCGCCACGCAGCACGTCTCGTACGGCCGCGGCCTCCTGGGGGCGGGCCAGCAGGCGCTTGCGGGCGTGCGCGAGCCGCATCCGGGCGATGCTGCCCGGCTGACCGGTCTCCAGCTGCACGGCCATGGCGCGTTCGGCGAAGGACAGCGCCTCCTCCGCGTGCCCGGTGGCGGAGGCCGTGTTGGAGGCCATCCAGTTGGCGGCCACGATCGAGCGCGGCGTGCCGAGGGCGTCGGCGGCGTTCAGCAGCTCGGCCGCGAACTGCCGGGCGCGCAGCAGGTCGCCGCGCTCCATGTACGCCGCGAGCAGGCCGGCGCCGAGCTCCACGAGCAGATCGTTCCACGCGGGTCGCGTGGTGCTGCTCAGCATCTGCTCGCCGACCTCCACCGCCTCGGTGAGCCGCTCGCTCTCGCGGTAGGCGCGGCACAGGTTGGAGGCGATCTCGACGCGGCGGTCGGCAGGCAGCTCCTCCTCCGACAGCCTGAGCAGGATCGCGATCGCGCCGTCGAAGTCTCCGCTGGCCTGGGCGGCGAAGGCGAGTCCGAATTCGGTCTCTTGACGCAAAGCTGTCAAGCCTGTCAGATTGTTGTTCGCCAGCAGCTCGGTGTAGCGCGTCCGGGCCTCGGCGACCTCACCGTTCTCGAGCGCGAGACGCGCGTAGCCGAGCGCCAGCTCGATGTCCTCCATCTGCTCGGCGGTCACGCCGTTGATCAGATAGGACAGCGAGCAGTCGAGTTTCTGGGCCAGCAGCTCCAGGACGGCGGGGGTAGGGGTACGCTTGCCACTCTCGATCAAGGAGACATAGCTGTCCGACAACTCTGGATGCGCCAGCTGTGCCTGTGACAGGCCACGCTGTCGCCGAACGGTCTTGATGCGGAGTCCGACCAGGTCAGATGTGGTCACAGTCGTTGCTCCCTGAGATGATGAAGTCCGAGCAACCCCACACAGGCGAGGGAGAACCCCCCATGCGCATGCGTATTGCCCTGTCCGCGCTAGTCACCGCGATTGTCGCCTTGGTGACTATAGGAGGCAATGTTACGGCCGCGAACGCCGCGACGTCTGCCCTCTCTTCCTTCCAGGAAGATCAGCACTGCTGCTGAGGCTCGCAGCAAGAGGGGGTACGGCGCGTGGCTGTGCTCCGAACCGCACCGATCCCATGGACGAGCGCTCTCCAGCAGCAGGGAACGATGAGGCCCGGTCCGCGGATGTGCCCCCTCTTCTCACCACCGGGCCGAGCGTACCCGAATCCTTCTACATTTGATCTACAGTCGCGTGATCGCCATACCGCCACGGGATTCTGAATACGCTGCCCTGGTAAGGGGGACGCCGGGGCTGTGTGAACGGGGAGGACGCGTGAGCGACGACATCTACATCCGCCTTCTCGGAACCGTTCACGCCGAACGCGGATCGCGGCCCGTCGATCTCGGGCCGGCCCGGCAGCGGGCCGCCCTGGCCGTCCTCGCCTCGGCCGCCGCGCGGCCCGTCCCGATGAGCCGGCTCGTCGAGGGGATCTGGGGCGACGAGCCGCCGCGCAACGCCGAGCAGAGCGTCTACACCTACGTCGCCGGCCTGCGCCGCGCCTTCGAGCCCGACCGCGGGCGGCGCGCCCCGTCGCGGCTGTTGTCGGGCACCGGCGCGGGATACGCCCTCAACGTCGGGCCCGTACAGGTCGACTCCCTGTGCTTCGCCGAACGCCTGGACGAGGCCCGCACGTGCCGCCGCGAGGGTGACGACCGCCGCGCCGTACAGCTCCTGGACGAGGCCCTGGCGATGTGGCGCGGCACCGCGCTGAGCGGCCTGACCGGCCCGTTCGCCGAACGGGAACGCTCCCGTCTGGAGCTGTTACGCCTGGCCGCGCTGGAACAGCGGCACGAGAGCCTGTTACACCTGGGCCGCCACCACGAGATCACCGACGACCTGCGCGACCTGACCGTCCGCCACCCGTTGCGCGAGCGCACCCGCGAGCTGCTCATGCTGGCCCTCTACCGCTCGGGCCGTCAGGCCGAGGCGCTGAAGGTCTACGAGGAGGGCCGGGTCCTGCTCCTGGAGGAGCTGGGCCTCACACCGGGCGAGGGGTTACGCAAGTGTCACCAGCTGGTTCTGCGCGGGGAGCCCGGGCCGTGGCGGGGCGACGGGGTGCCGCACCAGCTCCCGCGCCACCTGGCCGGGTTCGTGGGCCGCTCGCGTGAGCTGGACGAGCTGGAGCGGCGGCTGGCCCCCGGCGGCGGGCGTCCGCCGACGCCGCTGGTGATCGTCTCCGGGCCGCCGGGCGTCGGGAAGTCCGCGCTGGCCGCTCAGGCCGCCCACCTGGTCCAGGACCGCTTTCCCGACGGCCAGCTGTTCGTCAACTGCCGCGGCGCGACGCCGGAGCTGCCCGCGCTGACCGGGCTCGACGTGCTCGGCCGGTTCCTGCGGGGGCTGGGGGTGGCGGCCGACGCCGTACCCGCCGACCTGGACGAGGCGGCGGCGACGTGGCGCAGCCTCCTGCACGGCCGCCGGGTCCTCGTCCTGCTGGACGACGCCGCCGACCTGGCGCAGATCCGCCCGCTGCTGTCCACCCCCTTCGGCACCGCGCTGCTGGTGACCAGCCGCGAGAGCATGACCTGGGGCGAGGACTCCTACCAGCTCGAACTCGGCCGGATGTCCCCCGCCGAGTCGGCCGCGATGCTGGCCGGGCTGGCCGGGGAGGAGCGCGTGCGGGCCGGCGCGGGCGACACCGCCGAGCTCGTCCGGCTCTGCGAGGGCCTGCCCCTGGCGCTGCGCATCGCGGGGGCCCGCCTGGCCAGCCGCCCCGACTGGAGCGTCGCCACGATGGCCGGCCGGCTGGGCGACGAACGCCGGCGGCTGCACGAGCTCGTGGCCGGCGACCTGGCCGTACGCGCCGGTCTGGCGGCCAGCTTCACCGCGCTCGAACGCAGCCCCCGCCCCCTCGACCGGCTGGCCGCCCGCGCGCTGTCCCTGCTGGGCCTCCTGCACGTGCCCGAGATCACCGTCGAGGCCGCCGCGGCCCTGCTCGACGCCGACCCCGCCGACGCCGACCTGGCCCTGGAACGGCTGACCGACGCGCACCTGCTCGACCGCCCCCGGCCGGGCCACTACCAGCTCCACGACCTCGTCCGCCTGTTCGCGGGCGAGCTGCGTCCTGCTGACCCCAAGAAGCCGGTGCTGCGCGCGCTCGCGTACTACGCGGCCTCCGCCCGGCTGGCCAGCCAGGTCATGGACCCGCACCGCGTCCAGCGTGGCCCGGTCGCCGAAGCCGTCACGCACCAGGTCGGCACGCGGGAGGAGGCGACGGCCTGGCTGCTGGAGGAGGAGGCCGTGCTGCTGGCCGCGGCCCGCCAGGCGCTCACCACCGACGACGACGACATCGCCGCGCTGGGCCTGGCGCTCGCCTTCGCCCTGCATTGGCCCCTGCAGCGCGCCTACCGTACGACGGACCTGGTGGAGCTCGGCCTGATGGTGCTGCGGGTCTGCGAACGGCTCGGCGACGCGGAGATCGCGATGCACGCGCACGGCGAGCTGGCCACGGCCCTGAGGATGAAGGGCAGGAGGGACGAGGCCGTCGAGCACCTGCGGATCGAGCTGGCGATCGCCAGGCGGCTGGGCGACGCCTTCTCCGAGCAGCGCGCGCTGGGCAACCTCGCCAACGTGCACTACCACGATGAGGACTTCGAGCAGGCGATCGTCCTGGCGGAGCAGCAGCTTGCCGTCGCGGGGCCGATCGGCGCGCGGGTGGGCGTCCGCTACGCGAGGCTCATCCTCGGGGAGGCCCACCACAGATGCGGCCGGCTGGAACAGGCCCGCGAGATCCTCTGCCTGGCCCTGGCCGACGCCGAGGAGGTCGGCGACACCACCCACCAGGCCCACCTTCGAGGGGTGCTCGGCAAGGTCCACCTCGACCTGGGCATGCCGGACCAGGCCCTGCCGAACTTCCTCCTCGCCCTGAAGCTGATCGAGCCCGCCGGCAACCGGGTGTCGCGGCTGCGGTGCCTCCTCGGACTGTCACGCACCTACCGGGCTCTGGGCGAGCTGGACAGCGCCACCGGTTGTGTCACCGCGGCCCTGACCGCGGCCGTGACCGACAGGCTGGCCTCGGAATGGCAGCAGGAGGCCAGGAGCGAGCAGGAGGCCGTACGAGAGGCACGGCAGGCCGCGGGTGCCCGGGGCGCATGAGCGAGGTGCGGGGATGAGCGACAGTCTGAGCATCGGCCTGCTCGGCCCGGTGACCGGCGCCCACGACGGGGTGGCGTTCGACCTGGGGCCCGCCCGCCAGCAGGCCGTCCTGGTCATGCTGGTCTCCCCGCCGGGCCGGGTCGTGACCATGGATCAGCTGGTGGAGGGGCTATGGGGGGAGAAGCCCCCGGCCAGTGCCGGGCAGAGCGTCTATACCTACGTCGCGGGGCTGAGGCGCACCCTGGAGCCGGGCCGCAGGCCGGGTGAGCGGTCGAAGCTGCTGATCAGCAAGGCGGGCGGCTACCAACTGCTCGTCGAACCGCACAAGGTGGACGCCTTCGCCTTCTCCGAGCTGGTGAACGCGGCACTGCGCGCGCGGGGCACGGGTGCTCACGAAGAGGCGTTACGCCTGTTCGACGAGGGGCTCGGTCTCTGGCGGGGCGTGGCGCTGAGCGGGGTGACGGGCCCCTTCGCCGAGACCGAACGCGCCGTGCTGGACGAACTGCGCCTGGTCGCCTTCGAGGGCCGCTCCGAGCTCCTCCTGCATCAGGGCCGCGCCGGCGAAGCCATCGCCACGCTGCGGGAACTGGCCGCCCGCCATCCCCTGCGCGAGCGTCTGCACGAGCTGCTCATCCTCGCCCTGGGCCGGTCGGGCCGCCAGGCGGAGGCGCTCAGGGCGTACGAGGACGTCCGGGTGAGCCTGGCCGAGGAGCTGGGCATCGACCCCGGTCAGGGGCTGCGCGAAGCTCATCGGGTCGTGCTGGCGGGCGATCGGGCGTCCGTCCGCGTCGCCGCCGAGACGGTTCCCCGCCAGTTGCCGCGCGAGCTCATCGGCTTCGTGGGCCGGGCGCAGGAGACCGACCGGCTGGCAGCGCTGCTGGCTCCCCGTGACGACGTCCCGCCGCATCCGCTCGTCGTGATCTCCGGACCGCCCGGCGTGGGCAAGTCGGCCCTCGCCGTACGGGTCGCGCACGCCGTGCGGGACCGCTTCCCCGACGGCCAGCTCTACGTGGGCCTGCGCGGTAGCACCCCCAACGTGCCGCGTCTGTCCGCCCATGGGCTCGCGGGCCGGCTCCTGCGCGGGATCGGGACGCCTCGCGAGGACGTCCCGGCCGAGCTGGACGAGGCGGCGGCCATGTGGCGCAGCAGGTTGCACGGCAAGAACCTGCTCGTGGTCCTGGACGACGCCTCCGGGCTGGACCAGATCCGGCCGTTCCTGTCCACGCCGCTCGGTGTCAGCGTGCTCGTGACCAGCAGGGAGTCGCTCAACGTCGGCGACGACTGCGTCCAGCTCCGGCTGGGACGGCTGTCGGAGGCGGAGGCGACGACGATGTTGTCCAAGCTGGCCGGCGACGGACGGGTGGGCGCCGACCCGGCCGGAACCTCGACGCTGGTCCGACTCTGCGACGGCCTCCCGCTCGCCCTGCGCATCGCGGGCGCCCGCCTGGCCGATCATCCGGAGTGGAGCGTGGGCACCCTCGGCAGGCGGCTGGCGGACCAGCGCAGACGGCTGCACGAGCTGGCCGCGGGAGACCTGGCCGTACGGTCCAGCCTGGCCGCCAGCTACGACGGGCTCACCGGCGGCAGCCGTCCCGTGGACCGGCTGGCGGCCGGCGCCCTGCCTCTCCTCGGACGGCTGCACGTGCCGGACATGACCGCGGACGTGGCGGCGGTGCTGCTGGACAGAACGCCGGACGAGGCACGGCGCGCCCTGGACCGGCTGGCCGAGGCGAACCTGATCGAACGTACCGGGGACGGTCGTCATCAGCTGCACGACCTCGTCCGGCTGTTCGCCGGCGACCTGCCCGTACGCGATCCAGAAAAGCCGCTCCTGCGGGTGCTCGGGTACTTCGCGGCCTCCGCCCGGCAGGCGAACGTCGTCATCGACCCTCACCGCGTCCAGCTGGGGCGCCCGGTGGACGAAGCGACGTCCCGGGCGTTCGCCACGCCCGAGGAGGCGCTCGCCTGGCTGCGGGCGGAGGAGCACGTCCTGAACGCGGTGGCCGTCCAGGCCCTCTCCTCCCCGGACGACGGGATCGCCGAACTCGGCGTGCGGCTCACGTTCGCGATGTTGTGGCATCAGCAGCGGTCGCACGAGGGCCACGACATGCTGACGCTCAACACCATGGCACTGCGGGTGTGCGAACGGCTGGGCGACGACGCCGGCGCACAGATCGCCCACGGCCACATCGCCAACGGGCTGCGCCTGACCGGACGTCCCGAGGAGGGGATCCCCCACCTGGAGGCCGAGCTGGCCATCGCGAGGCGACTCGGCGACGGCTTCGGGCAGATGCGGGTGCTGGGGAACCTGTCGAACGCCTACGTCGCCAGACAGCTCTACGAACAGGCGCTGCCCCACGCCGAACAGCAGCTCGCGGTCGCCAGGCAGATCGGCTCCGAAGTCGGCGTCCGCTTCGCCTGCTTGATGCTCGGCACGGCCCGCCAGGGCATGGGGCACCACGCGCAGGCGCGGGACCCTCTGGAGCTGGCCCTGGCCGCGGCCCGCCGGAGCGGTGACACGACGCATGAGGGACACGCGCGGGTCGTGCTCTCGCAGGTCCTGCTCGACCTGGGCGATCCCGAGCTCTCCCTGGAGCACGTGAGCGAGGGGATGAAGCTGCTCGGCAGAACCGGGTACCGGTTCATGGTCGAGTGTCTCATCACCATGTCGAGGGCCTGCAGAATGCTCGGCCGGCTGGACGAGGCGCTGGCCCACGCGACCGAGGCGGTGGCCAACGCGGAGTCCGGGGGCAACGCCCTGTGGGAGCGGCGGGCCGACGCCGAGCTGACGGCCGTGCGGGAGGCGATGGGGGCGGCGGAGCGGGAGGCGTGAGGTCAGCGGGGCGGGGTGGTGTCGCGGAGTGCGAGGAAGAAGTCGACGCGGTCGGACATCGCCGACAGGTTCCTGCCGGTCAGCTCCTCGATCCTGCGGATGCGGTACCGGACCGTGTTGACGTGCACGTGGAGCCGTTCGGCGCAGGCGTTCCACGAGCCCGAGCAGTCGAGGAAGACGTCGAGCGTGCGCACGAGGCCCGACTGGTGGCGGCGGTCGTAGGCGAGCAGCGGGGACAGCAGCCGGTCGGAGAAGGAGCGGCGCACGTCGCCCGGCACGGTGGCCAGCAGCAGCGCGTGGGTGTAGATCTCGTCGCTGGTGACCACGCCGCCCTCGCGGGCCTCGGCCAGCCGCCTGGCGTGCCCGGCCTCCTCCACGCCGCCCTTGAGCGCGGCGGCGCCGGTCAGCGCGCCGCTCAGGCCGACGCTCAGGCGGGTGCCGGGCAGCGCGGCCAGTACGGCGGCGCCGGCCCGCAACCGCGCGGCCAGCTCCCCGACGCTCCTCCCCCGCAACGCGACCACCGCCACCGCCCCGCCGCCGCCGCTGCTGCGACCGCCACCGTCGACGGCCGTGCCGCCGCTGCCCTGAGGTGGTTCGGCGGGGACGGGGGCGGCGACGACCTCGCGGGCGAGCAGTTCCTCCAGGATCCGGCCGCCGAGGACGGCGGGGGCGGCGGGGGCGGCGGGGGCAGCGGTGGCGCCGGGGCGTGGGGCGGTGGCGCTGACCACGGCGTACGGTTCGTCCGCGTCGATGCCGCACGTGCGCAGCCGGGCGTTGAGCTCGGCCGCGTCGGAGTCGGCCAGGGCGGCCGCCACGAGCTGCCCGGCCAGGCGGCGCTCGACCCGGCGGCCCTCCTCCAGGCGGCCGCGTTCGAGTGCCACGCAGGCGGCCAGCTCATAGCCGAGGTCGGCGCGGCCGAGCAGGTCGCCGTCGCAGGCCAGGACCCAGCCGGCCGCCCGGTGGCCGCGTCCGACGGCGAAGAGCGTCGCGCCGCCGGCCAGCGCGGGCAGCCGGGGCGCGGTCAGGTACGCCCTGGCCAGCCCCGCCGGATCGGCGGCCGTACCGACGACCACCTCACCGGACGCGGACAGGACGGCGCCCGTGACGCCCAGCTCGGCGGCGGTCAGCTCGAACAGCCCGCGCAGGTCGGCGCCCTCGGCCAGGGCCGCCACGAGCCTGCGGTGACGCCCGAGCGCGTCGCGCACGTCGCCGGACAGCCGGGGCGCGACCAGCTCGGCCAGCGTGCGGAAGGAGACCTCGACCGGCACCTCGACCAGCGGCAGCCCGGCCCGTCGGCAGGCCGAGACGAGGTCGGCGGGCACGTGCCCGAGCCGGGCCGCGCCCGCGCCGAGCGCGGACACCCCGCCCTCGACCAGGGCGGTGACGAAGCGGGCGGAGTCGGCGGCGGTGTCGCGCCACATCAGGCCGGTCAGGACCAGCTCGCCGCCGGACAGGTAGCGCCCCGGCTCGGGCAGGTCGGTGATGTGGACCGTGCCGAACTCGCGCTCCGGGTCGCCGGCCAGCAGCCTGAGACCCAGCTCGTCGATCGCCAGCAGGTCACTGATGCGCACTTGGAGGAATATACAAGCCCGCTCTGTCAAGCGATGACCGGGATTTCACGTCACGGGCATAGGAGGCCGGGCCGGGCCGGTGCTCTACTCGGAGGATGACGGAGACGGTCCACTCCACCAGGTCCGAAGGCGTCGGCGGGGCCGAGGGGGTCGGCACGAGCGCGCGGCGGCCGGACGCGACGCTGAAGGTGACCGGCGAGTTCGCCTACGCCTCCGACCTGTGGCTCGACGGCATGGTGTGGGGCGTGACGCTGCGCAGCCCGCACCCGTCGGCCTGGATCCGGTCGATCGACGTGGGCCCGGCGCTGCGCATGCCGGGCGTGCTGGCCGTCCTGACGCACGAGGACGTGCCCGGCGAGAAGTTCTACGGGCTCGACCACAAGGACCAGCCCGTGCTGGCCATCGACCAGGTCCGCCACCAGGGCGAGCCGGTGGCGCTGGTGGCCGCCGACCATCCGGAGACCGCGCGCAGGGCGGCGCGGGCCATCGTGGTCGACTACGAGCCGCGCCCGGCGGTGACCGATCCGCGCGAGTCGCGCGAGTACGTCAGGCGCCAGCCGGTGCGCAAGGGCGACACGTTCGAGGCCGAGGTCGTCGTCACCGGCGAGTACGAGGTCGGCATGCAGGACCAGGCGTTCCTCGGCCCGGAGTCGGGTCTCGCGGTCCCGGCCGAGGACGGCGGCGTGGACCTGTACATCGCCACCCAATGGCTGCACGTGGACCGCGACCAGCTCGCCCCCTGTCTGGGCCTGCCGCCGGAGAAGGTACGGCTGACGCTGTCGGGCGTCGGCGGCGCGTTCGGCGCCCGCGAGGACCTGTCGATGCAGGTGCACGCGTGCATGCTGGCCCTGCGCCTGAACCGCCCCGTCAAGATCGTCTACGGCCGCGAGGAGTCGTTCTTCGGCCACGTGCACCGCCATCCGGCCCTGATGCGCTACGAGCACGGCGCGACCCGCGACGGCAGGCTGGTCTACGTCAAGGCCGACATCCTGCTGGACGGCGGCGCGTACTGCTCCTCCTCCCCCGCCGTGGTCGGCAACGCCGCCTCGCTGGGGGCCGGGCCGTACGAGGTGCCGAACGTGTGGATCGACGCCGCGGGCGTCTACACCAACAACCCGCCGTGCGGGGCGATGCGCGGGTTCGGCGCGGTGCAGGCGTGTTACGCCTACGAGTCGCAGATGGACCGGCTGGCCGAGGCGTGCGGCCTGTCGCCGGTCGAGATCCGGGCGCGCAACGCCGTCTCCCAGGGCTCGGCGCTGGCGACCGGCCAGGTGATCGACTCCCCCGCGCCGCTGGCCGGCATGTTGCGCGAGCTGGAGGCCATGCCGCTGCCCGCCCCGCGGACGGGGGCGGACCTGCGCGCGCTGCCGGGCGGCGTCTCGCAGACCACGCACGGCGAGTCGGTGCGGCGCGGGATCGGCTACGGCGTCGGCATCAAGAACATCTGCTTCTCCGAGGGCTTCGACGACTACTCCACGGCCCGGGTGCGGGCCGAGCTGGTCGGCGGCGAGCCGCGGGTCACCGTGCACACCGCCGCCGCCGAGGTGGGCCAGGGCCTGGTCACGGTCCAGGCCCAGATCGCGCGGACCGAGCTGGGCATCGAGGACGTGACCGTGGCGACCGCCGACACCGCCGTGGGCTCGGCGGGCTCGTCGTCGGCCTCGCGGCAGTCCTACGTGACGGGCGGCGCGGTCAAGGCGGCCTGCGAGGCGGTGCGCGAGCGGTTCGAGGGGCTGCCGCCGCGGGAGGCGCTGGCCAGGTTCGGGCCGATCGAGGAGACCCGCGAGTACCGGCACCGGCCCACGAAGCCGATGGACCCGGTGACCGGGCAGGGCGACTCGCACACGCAGCTCGCGCTGTGCGTGCACCGCGCGGTGGTGGACGTGGACGTCGAGCTGGGGCTGGTCAAGGTGGTGGAGCTGGCCGCGGTGCAGGACGTGGGCAAGATCATGAACCCGCAGGCGCTGGAGGGCCAGATCCACGGCGGCACGGCGCAGGGCCTCGGGCTGGCGCTCATGGAGGAGATCCAGGTGCGCGACGGCCGCGTGCTGAACCCGTCGTTCACCGACTACCTGATCCCCACCATGCTCGACATGC
This sequence comes from Nonomuraea sp. NPDC049655, assembly GCF_044465465.1. Lineage (NCBI taxonomy): Bacteria > Bacillati > Actinomycetota > Actinomycetes > Streptosporangiales > Streptosporangiaceae > Nonomuraea > Nonomuraea sp. NPDC049655. The sequence continues at coordinate 4,851 of NZ_JBITLS010000005.1, read as the reverse complement.
CGCCCATGCAGCTGAAAATCCTGGAAAATCCGGACCCGTCCGCACCGTACGGCCTCCGCGGCGCCGGCGAGCCGCCCACGCTCTCCTCCACCCCGGCCGTCGCCGCCGCCGTACGCGCCGCGACCGGGCTCCGGTTGACTCGCGTTCCGATCAGGCCGGAAGATATCGCCTTGTCCAATCACGGGGAGGTATCCGATGGCAAGCGGTCGTGAAGCCGCCGAGGCGGAGTTCAGTCGCTTCGACACCGACGGCGACGGTCTGCTGACCGCGGCCGAGATCAGGCAGGCCAACGAGGCGCTGGGGGTCCACGGCGCCTCCGAGGAGGAGATCGAGGCGTTCATCAACGCCGCCGACACCGACGGCGACGGCCGGATCGGCCTGGAGGAGTTCGTCGGCCTGGTCGGCCACGGGCGGCACGAGAAGGCGTGATCATGTCCCCCGCCGGGTAGGTGACCCGCACTCCCCTCGCCATGACGAGGGGGACGTGTGGTGCTCGACAGACTCTTCGAGCTGACCGGGCGGGGGACGACCGTCGGACGCGAGGTCCGCGGCGGCCTGACCACTTTCATGGCGATGGCCTACATCATCCTGCTCAACCCGATCATCCTGGCCGGCGCGAAGGACGTCACCGGCGCCCGGCTGTCCATCGCCGAGCTGACCACCTCGACCGCGCTGGCGGCCGCGCTGTCCACCCTGCTCATGGCCTTCGTCGGCAACGCGCCGTTCGCGCTGGCCGCCGGGCTCGGGCTGAACGCGGTGGTCGCCTACCAGGCCGCGCCGCACATGACCTGGCCGCAGGCGATGGGCCTGGTCGTGCTGGAGGGCGCGGTCATCATCGTCCTGGCCGTCACCGGCCTGCGCACCCTGATCATGAACGCGATCCCGCTGGCGCTCAAGCACGCGATCAGCGTCGGGATCGGCCTGTTCATCGCTCTGATCGGCCTGGTGGACGCGGGTTTCGTCGCCCGGGGCACCGGCACCCCCGTGCAGCTCGGCGCGACCGGCCATCTCACGGGCTGGCCGGTCACGCTGTTCTGCTTCGGCCTGCTGCTGATGATCGTCCTGTACGTGCGCAGGACCCCGGCCGCCATCCTCATCAGCATCGCGGTCACCGCGGTGCTGGCCGTCCTGGTCAACGCGCTGGTGCCGGTGCCCGCCAAGGAGTGGGGGGTGGTCGTGCCGCACATGCCCGAATCGCTGGTCGCGGCGCCGAGTTTCGGGCTGGTGTGGCAGTTCGACCTGTTCGGCGGGTTCGCCAGGGCGGGCGCGCTGACCGCGACCGTGGTGCTGTTCACGCTGGTGCTGTCCGGCTTCTTCGACGCGATGGGCACCATCATCGGCGTCAGCGACGAGGCCGGGCTCGTGGACCAGGTCGGGCGGGTGCCGCGGCTGGGCCGCATCCTGACCGTCGACGGCGTCGCGGGCATGATCGGCGGCTCGGTCAGCGCCTCGGCCAACACCGTCTTCGTCGAGTCGGCCGCCGGTGTGGGCGAGGGGGCGCGCACCGGTCTGGCCAGCGTCGTGACCGGGGCGCTGCTCGGGCTGACGCTGCTGTTCACGCCGATCGCCGCGGTGGTGCCGGCGGCCGCGGCGGCGCCCGCGCTGGTGCTGGTCGGGGCGCTGATGATGACGCAGTCCAAGAACGTGCCCTGGACCGACATCGAGCTGGCCGTGCCGGCGTTCCTGACGATCGCGCTGATGCCGTTCACGTACTCGATCACGAACGGGGTGGGGGCCGGGGTGATCTCGTACACGCTGATCAAGGCGGCCAGGGGCCGGTTCGCGGAGATCCCGTGGCTGTTGTGGGCCGTCTCGCTGGTCTTCCTGGCCTACTTCGGCATCGACGCCCTCCGGGCCCTGTTCGGTTAGCGGATGTCAGCGCTGTTGCAGGCCACGCCGTTGTGGTCGAGGTCGGGATACCAGGAGTACTCCTCATGCCGTCCGCGCGTGTAGGGGCCGTCGCCGGCGGCCTGGGCCTCCTTGCAGCTCGCGTACCGCTTGTCGGGGACGCGGGCGACGCCCGCGGGGGCGGTCGTGCCGGTGGTCGCGGTGCCCTGGCCGGGGTCCGTGGGCTGCTGCGGCTGCTGGTTCGGCTGCTGCTGGTTGGGGGGTTGCTGGTTCGTGGGCTGCTGCTGGTCCGTCGGCTGCTGGTTCGTCGGCTGCTGGGGCTGCTGGTCGGTGCCCGGCTGGGACGACTGCGGCTGCGCGGGCTGCGACGGCTGGGACGGCGGCGCGCCGAGCATCCGGACCACCAGCGCGTCGGCCTCCTCCTTGGTGAAGCCCGCGATGCTCAGGCTGTCGCCGTCCATGCTCTGGGTGACGACCGGCGCGGCCAGGACCGTCTTCGGCGTCTGCTCGCCTTCGGGCGCCAGCACGATCGCGACCTGCCGCTGCGTGGGCTGGAGCTCGTCGATGAGCCGCACCAGCCGGTCCTTGAAGACGGGCGCGACCGCGATGCGCACCGAGTAGGAGTTGTCGGCGCCCCGGACGGCCTCGATCCGCTGCACGGCGCCGACCGTGACACCGTCCTCCAGGAGGTAACAGGTGGTCTGCTGCTCGTCGAGCACGGCCGGGTCGCCCGGACAGGGCGCGGTCTTGGTCTCCTTGACCGGCGCGAAGTGGATGGGGGTGGCCAGGCGCTGCGGCGGCGCGCCGCCGAGGAGCGGGCTGTCGGGGCTCTTGGTCATCAGGACGGCGACCGTGCCGAGCACGCCCGCCACGACGACGACGAGCACCAGCGAGACGGTCAGCACGATGGTGGTGAGGCGGCTGGCCTTCGGCTCCTCCGGCTCTTCCGGCTCCGCGGGAGGCGCCTCTACCGGTCTGTCCATCGTTGACGACCCCATCCTGACGTTCGGGCTGCCGGTGAGCTTATCGAGGACGGGCAGCAGCGGGGTAATCAGCCGAAAAATCCTCACCTATCTGTGAGATCGGAGGAAAAATGGAAATGAGAACGCAGGTTGTCGGCAACTTTCCACGCGAACGAGGGATGACCCCATGAAGGTCGGAGTTCCCCGCGAGGTCAAGAACAGCGAATACCGCGTCGCACTCACCCCCGCGGGCGTCCACGAACTGGTACGCCACGGGCACCAGGTCCACGTCGAGCGGCAGGCGGGCCTCGGCTCGGCCATCCCGGACGAGGACTACGCCGCGGCGGGCGCCGTCATCGCGCCGCACGCCGACGAGGTGTGGGCCACGTGCGACCTGATCATGAAGGTGAAGGAGCCGGTGGCCGAGGAGTACCACCGGATGCGCAAGGGCCAGATCCTGTTCACCTACCTCCACCTGGCCGCCTCGGGCCCCCTGACCAGGGCCCTGCTCGACTCGGGCGTCACGTCCATCGCCTACGAGACCGTGCAGAACAGGGACGGCTCGCTGCCCCTGCTCGCCCCGATGTCGGAGGTGGCCGGACGGCTGGCGCCGCAGGTCGGCGCGTACCACCTGATGCGCTCGCAGGGCGGCAGGGGCGTGCTCATGGGCGGCGTGTCCGGCGTGCGGGCGGCGAACGTCGTGGTGATCGGCGCCGGGGTGTCCGGCATGAACGCCGCCGCCATCGCGCTCGGCATGCAGGCCGAGGTGCTGCTCCTCGACCGCAACATCGACAAGCTGCGCCAGGCGGACATGATCTACCAGGGCCACTGCCAGACGGTCGCGTCGAACACCCTGGAGATCGAGAAGGCCGTGCTGGAGGCCGACCTGGTCATCGGCGCGGTGCTGGTGCCGGGGGCCAAGGCGCCCATGCTGGTCACCGACGACCTGGTGAGCCGGATGAAGCCGGGCTCGGTGCTGGTGGACATCTCGATCGACCAGGGCGGCTGCTTCGAGGGCTCGCGGCCGACCACGCACGCCGAGCCGACGTACCGGGTGCACGAGTCGGTCTTCTACTGCGTGGCCAACATGCCGGGCGCGGTGCCGCACACCTCGACGTTCGCGCTGACCAACGTGACGTTGCCGTACGCGCTGGCCGTCGCGGGCAAGGGGTGGCGCGAGGCGGTCCGCACGGACGCCGCCCTGGCCGCGGGCGTGAGCACCCACGAGGGACGCCTGACCAGCCGGCCGGTGGCCGAGGCGCACGGGCTGGAGTGGACACCGCTGGAGGAGGCGCTGACCTGAGCCGCGGGCCCGGTCGCGCGGAACGGGACCGGGCCTTGGCCGTCACGGATCCGCACGTTACGGTGAGTCACGAGACCATGACGATCCGTGACAACGGAGGCTTGGATGGATCCGGTGCTCCTGCGCGGCAGCGCGGAACGCAACTTCGACGACCTCGACACCGACGGCGACGGCTTCCTGACCAAGGACGACTACCTCGCGCTGGCCCGCCACCGCATCCGGCGGGCCGGCGCGCGGCCGGACAGCCCCGAGGGCGAGAAGGTCGTGGCGGCGTTCCTCGACACCTGGGACGTCCACGTGCACGCCCTCGACGCCGACCACGACGGCCGGATCAGCAGGGAGGAGTACGTCGAGTCCTTCCAGGCGCTGGTGCGCACGGGCGCGCTCGACGGCGTGCTGAACCCCATGTTCCGCGCCACCTTCGACCTCGCCGACCACGACGGCGACGGCGAGCTCACCGCCGCGGAGTTCCGCACGCTGTGGAACCGCGACGACGGGCTCTCGGCCGCCTTCCAGCGGGCCGACGCCGACGGCGACGGCCGCATCTCCTTCGAGGAGTACGCCCGCCTGCGCCGCGGCCTGCTCGTCGGCGACCTCTAGCGCGAGCCCCCGGACACACGTCGAGGGGCCCGCCGGCGCCCGGCCCCCGACGGGTGGCGAGCCGGGGTTGCATGGTCTTTCAGGGGGCGGTCGCCAGCCGGCACCACGGGGTGGTGCCCTTCGGCGCCGGCGGCTCAG